>JADJBB010000021.1:720447-1440895 GCA_016703965.1 Acidobacteriota bacterium | reverse complement strand
CGTAGCGAGATCGTTCACCCGGTACGCAAAAAAACGGCCAGAGCGGCTTTTCTACATTACCCGATACCCGCAGACCCAAGGCACGATCTGGAGAAGTTTCGATAACCGCAACTTCACGGAAATGGCCTTTAAGTCAAAGAAATACCTGATCCCGTCGCTGATCTTTGAACCCTCGCTGGTGCCGATCTTTTCGATCGTCTACTATGTGACGGGCAGATTCGATCTGCATAAGGCATATCTTGAATCCCCAAGTCCCGCGATCGCCAAGCTCAACCGCTCCAAAAAGGTCTTGAACGATCCTCGCATCATGTATTTCAACGCCAGCACCCGAACTGAAGATGTTGCGAAGGCGCTAGAACGCGAACGATTTACGGTCTTTGGCAGTAAAGAATCCTGGAAGGCTCACAAGACCGAATTTGTAGCAATGCTGAACAAGGCGATCCAGCAAAAGGTTTTTCAGGACATCGGCGAAGTCAATTCGTTTTTCAGGGATCTCGAATTTATGGGCGAACCAGCACTCGACCCGAATGGCCATCTCATTCTCAAGGTAAATTACTACGGCCAGATGCGCCAGGTCGGCCTGACGAGGGAGAATCTGCTCGATCCGAATTCGGACCGCGAACTTGCCCTGAAATTGGTAATGGCGAAAATAAACGTCGACCTGAACGCCAGTGAAAAGAATCGACGATTGTACCCTGATTTCTGGTTTGATTGGCAGTTAATGAATCAAATAATGGGCGAGCAGACGCCTGTTTTCGCAGGAATCGATAAGAATCGTGGGCGTTTCGTTAAGAATCCGCCGAAGATAAACGTCAAACGTGAGATCGAGAAGCTGATGATCGCTATAACGCATTAATGCTGTGAGTTTTCACGGCCGGCCGCGAGTAAATTCACATTACTCGCGGCCGTCTTTGGATTCCCTCGTGTAATCGAACCCATATTAGGCCCTTTTACGGGTCCGGTCTTGGCACGACACTCGCGTATAGATTAAGCGGGAAGCGATATTTGAAAACCCGGGAGGTCCATCATGAGAGTAGTAATATTCACATTGGCCGTCTTATTAAATTGCAATTTGGCACTGACGCAGGAAAGAGAATTTAAGATCAATCTTCCCGTCCGCGACCCGATCAACCAGAATCTGAATACTAACCAGGCTGAAAAGCTTACATCCGTTGCATTCGTTCCCAAACGGCGGATCGATACAGAAAAAGCCGCTACGTTTCGCCCAGTGGATCTCCGATCCACCTTCGTTGCAAACCAACCTGCTCAGCGAAACGCAAAGACCTCCGACTTCGACAAAGCGCTTGAGAACACTGCAAAAGATCCAATAGCCGTTCAGGAAAATGTCGATTTCGAGTTCCACTGGCGGTCCGCGATGATCCAATCCGGATTGTTCCTCGGTATGCAGCATGCGTTTCGCATGACCGAAAAAAAGACCCGCGACGAACTCGACGGACCTTTCTTTCGAGATTGGAAAGAGTCTGTCCAGAACCTTCACGGCTGGGATGACGGCGGTAAAACGTTTACCAGCTACGTTGCCCACCCGATGCAGGGAGCGTTGACGGCTCGCATTTTCGTTAACAACAGCGGCCGCGCAAAACGAGCGGAATTTGGGTTGACAAAGGAGTACTGGCAGAGCCGTGCGAAAGCGGTTGTCTGGGCGGCTGTCTGGAGCACCCAATTTGAGATAGGCCCACTCAGCGAGGCATCTCTCGGCAATGTCGGGCAGAAACTATACAAGGGTCATCACAGCAAGATGACATACGGTGATCTCGTCGTCACCCCAGTTGTCGGCGTCATGTGGAGCGTCGGCGAAGATGTTATCGACAAATACATCCTGACAAAATGGATCGAGAAGAAAGTCGAGAATCGTCTGCTGATGAAGATCTTTCGAAGCGTTCTTACGCCGACAACGAGCTTTGCGAATATTATTCGCGGCCGCGCCCCCTGGCGACGAGATTTTAGACGAAATTAACACCCCGCCAACTTTCCGCAATGCACACAACCACCCACCAAAGGCCTCGCACCCAGCGAGGCCTTGTTCTGGTTCAAAAAGGTCAATACTACGACTCGCAAGAAACGGACATTAACCTCGTTCAATAACTACAAGCACGGCCGTTCTTGCAAATTAAACAATACACGGAGAAAACTATGAGGAAAATAATCTTTGCCCTTGGGCTTGTCTCGCTTTTTGGCATTAACGGCCTCGCGTCGGTCTATATCAAGTATTACAACAAAGACTCGCAGGTTTGGACGTTCAAGGTAAGAATGGACGGACAGAACAAAGAAGTCACGTTTAACGGCTCAACCACGAGCGCAACAACCATACAGGGCAGCGGCATAAAAGCCATCGTCGAAACCAAATGCGGGAATGTCGAAGTCGCCAACGATTCCAAGATCGAGATCAAAGACGGCTGCATCAAGTTTGTAAATTAAACTACATCCTAAAATAAAAAAGGCTTTGCCGCCCAGCAAAGCCTTTTGTTTCGTCTATCTAGAAGCTACGCAGTTTTTTTATGACACGTCGTGCACTGCATATTCGTTGGGCCCTTGGTCAGTTTGTTTGTTTTCGCGATCTCGGTGTGGCAGCCGGCGCAATTCCTGTGAAGTGCCTGCTGATTCGTCAGCGAGATGATCGCCGTGCTTGACTCGTGCTTTATTTCAGGGATGGTGGCGAGGAGTTTTGGCTTCTCGCCGGCACGTGCATGACAGTCGCGGCAGGCCGCAACGCCCGTAAGGGCAGCACCTTTTGCAAACAGATCGGCAGTAAGTGTTGTCGTCCGGTCGGTCGGCCAAGCTGTTTTCAGCGGTGGATGCTTAAGAAGTTCCGCCGCTGGTTGGGCGGTGTGGTGACATTCCACGCAGCCGATCGGCCCGGTTCCGTCAATGCTGTAAGCTCCGCCGTTATGCTTAACATGATTGAAAGTGACCTGGCCAAGCTTTGAATCCTTGCCAAGAACTATCACCTCGGGCATCTTGACGTCATCGGGTGGTTTAACCTGAGCGAGTCCATGATTCGTGGAAAAAGTGACCATAAACGCTACTGCACCAAAGACCACAAGCGCCGCTATACCGAATAGAATTTTCTTTTTCATCGATAGATTCCTCCTCTGTTATGTTGTTGACACTAAAAAATCATCTTAACACTGTTCGGGAGGAAAGGATGTGATGCAACGCACAAAGAAAGCCCGGCAGATCTTGCTCTCCGCCGGGCCGCACATTGTCATCTGTCGCGTTATTTGTCGGAGTAATCGAGTTTGATCGAGTTCATCCCACGCAGGATGACCTTTTGCCGGCGCACCACACGCTTCCGATTCTTTGCCGGGTTAAAGACATTTAGCGGTGACGGGATCATCGCGGAAAGGAACGCGGCTTCTTCTCGCGTCAGGTCCGAGGCGGATTTTTTGAAATAGGTGCGGGCGGCGGCTTCGGCGCCGTAAACGCCGTCGCCCCATTCGATCACATTGAGATAGATCTCGAGAATGCGTTTTTTGGTCAATTCGCGTTCGAGGAAATAGGTGTAAACGGCCTCGCGGCCCTTCCTGAGGAAATTACGATCCTCGGAAAGAAACAGATTTTTTGATAACTGCTGGGTGACAGTGGACGCACCACGTTTGAAACTAGGCATCGGCGGTATCCAGTCGTCATCACTCGGCTTGCAGTCTTTCTTGGGGTTCCCGGCCGCTTTCGCTTCTTCCTCACACTCTTCGCGGGCTTCCTTTTCGCCTTCCTTGACCGCTTCATCCCAAGCAGCCTGGATCGCGTCCCAGTCGAAGCCGTTGTGTTGAAAAAAGCGCGAATCCTCTCCCGCCAACACAGCCCGCTGCAGGTGTGGAGAGATCTGCTCCATCGGCATCCAGATCATGAATTTCTTCGGTTCCCGGCCTTCTGCCCTTGCCTCAGAAAGACGAAATTCGATCATAGAAGATGTCGTGGGATTCTCAGTCCGCAGCCGTGAAATAGCCGGAAATGTGATAAGTTCGTATGCCAGCCATACAGCTATAGCTCCGATAAAAATTAAGGTTAGAACTTTGATCCAGTACCACATTTGTTACCTAGGAATTATCAAATAGGAATAACGTTTTGTAAATCGGAACTGTTCGGTATTTGTTTGGTTTACGGAATCGCAGAGAAAGCTTCCAATGCTTGAAATGTCGTCACAGTTACGGCTATCCTGTTATCTAAGTATAAACCTGACTAATATTGCGAGGGAACATGATGGGACAGCACGATAACGTTGTGGCGGTAATACTCGGTGGCGGTGCAGGTTCGCGGCTCTTTCCGCTGACCGGCGAACGTTCAAAACCTGCGGTTCCACTTGGCGGAACCTATCGTCTCATCGACGTTCCAGTCTCGAATTGCATCAATTCCGAGATCACACAGATCTTTGTTCTAACGCAGTACAACTCGGCTTCACTCAATCGGCACATCTCACGGACATACCGATTCTCTAATTTCTCATCGGGCTTTGTCGAAGTTTTGGCCGCGGAACAGACGAAAGATAACCCTCAATGGTTCCAGGGAACGGCCGACGCGGTCCGCCAAATGCTGCCGCACCTTCGCGATTGGCGTGTCGATACGCTTTTGATCCTGTCGGGTGACCATCTCTACCGGATGGATTACCGCAAGTTCCTCGACCGCCATTTCTCAACGGGCGCGGATCTGACCGTTTCCGTTGTTCCCTGCCGCCCTGACGAAGCTCCGGAATTTGGCCTGCTTAAAGCAGATCCGGATGGCCGTATCGTTGAATTCAAGGAAAAACCGAAGGGTGCAGATCTCGAATCGATGCGTGTTGACACGACGAGTTTTGGGCTGACGGCGGATGAGTCAGCGGGCCGGCCCTTTCTGGCATCGATGGGTATTTACGTTTTTAATTACAACAAGCTCGTTGAGCTCTTAAAAACAGACAACTCCTGGGTCGATTTCGGCCGCGAGATCATCCCTGCCGCGATCGAGAAATATACCGTCCAGGCTCATCTATTCAAGGATTATTGGGAGGATATCGGAACGATTCGAGCATTCTATGAAGCGAATCTGGACCTCGCGGCTCCGCTGCCGAAATTTAACTTCTTCGATGCTTCAGCACCCATCTACACCCGCAGCCGGTATCTGCCGCCGTCAAAGCTGATCGGCTGTGATATCGATAATTCAATGGTCTCCGAGGGCTGCATCCTAAACGGCGTCCGCATTCGAAAATCGATCATAGGCCTTCGAAGCCGTATCGACAGCGGTGCGAACATCGAAGAATCGATCATCATGGGCTCGGACATTTTTGAATCTATCAGTGAGATCCGTTCCAACATTGACAGCAATAAGCCGCACATCGGCATCGGCGAAAACACGGTTATTCGCCGCTGCATCGTCGATAAGAATGTCCGTATCGGAAACAACGTAAAACTGTTGAATCTAAATAATATTGAGTTCTACGATGCTCCGGACAAGTCTGTATATATCCGCGAGGGTATTATCATCGTTCCCAAGAATGCGACGATCCCTGATGGAACGGAGTTATAGCTGGAGGCTGGGCGTTTTGTCTTTCGTCAGTGAATTTGTGGTTTTTTTCTGCTGGTGTAGGTTTCGCGGGCTCGGACGACGACGCCATCCTTATCGACCTTGACCTTGACGCTGCTCGATTTCCCGGGCATGCGATCCTCGCTCGGATAATAGGCAACACTATAGAATTCACGCAGCTCGCTGGCGATCTTCGAATAGGCATCCGCGAGATTGCCGAGTGATGTCGCATCATATCGGCGGCCGCCCGTGCGAATGGCCAACTGATCCAGGTACTCGGCGGCCTTTTCATATTCTGCTGCGGTGGTTCCCTGCGAACTCGGTGTCATTATCGTTGGAAGCATATTCGGCAGCGGGTTGCCGCCCTGGGTTGGGATCGATATCTTCGGCTGCTGAACGATCGGCCCGTTCTTCATGTTCTGAACATCAGCGAACGTATCGTATCTGATGGTATAGATCAGCGAATCAAGCTCCATCGCATCATGAAGGTTATTGAGGTCATTGGAACGCCGGCTCGTCGTATCCACGCCATCCGTGAACAGAATTATTGCCTTGCGGCCGTCTATCTGCCGAAGCCTGTTGTTCATGACCAGGTCAACAGCCTCGTACAAGCTGGTTCCCGTAGCGATGGCCGTCGATTTGATCGCCCGATAGATCTCCTTTCGTTCATTGGTGGCTTCACAGAGCATATGAACTTCACCGTCAAATGAAACGACCATCACCCTATCATTTGGCCTGAGCTGATCGATGAATGCGATCGCGGCAGATTGGATCTCCGCCAACTTGAACTTGGTCGAGTAACTCATATCAAGCACCAAAGCGACCGTGAACGGCTCATTCTCGTTTGAAAAAAGGGCGATCTCCTGCTCCTTGCCGTTCTCAAAAACCTTGAAGTCTTCCTTCCCGAGCCCACCTATAAATCGCCCCTTGCGGTCCATCACCCGAACAGGGATCGAAACTAGTTGCGTGTTCACCTTGATGATCTCGCCATCATCCGCCGTCAGGTCGCTTGCGGGCACAAGCGTTTTGGGCGTCGCTAGTGGTGTCGGACTCGGTGTTGGTTCCGTGGAACGTTGATTCTTCTTTCCATCAGTCTTCGTATCAGTCCGTCCCGATTGAGCGAAGGCCATCGAGGCAAACGCCGCAAAGCACACTAACAGGATCGCTGAGTATCTGAGTTTCATTCGGTCACCAAGTTCCAGCATCTACGATGCTTGTTAGCTCTATTAAAGATGCAAAACAGAAAAAAAGGAAGTCATTATTTCTGACCTCCTTTATTTTATTTATATCCTTGACGACGGTCTTAGCGGCCGGCGACATTCCGGTCGGACTTGCCAACGACATAACTATTTTTTGCCCTGACGACAACATTCGGCCGCATGACACGTATCTTGATCTGCTTCCGGTCGCCGACTTTACCTACAGCTTCGGGATAGTAGCCGAGAGAATACTGACGGCGAAGCTCTTCTGCGATCCCGGCAAAAGCTGCATCGACATTGTAAATTGACTGTGCCTCGAACTGCCGGCCGCCGCTGTTGAGCGCGAGCGTTTCCAGATACTTGCGTCCTTTTTCGTATTCGGCAGAATTGGCGCCGCCGCGGCCGCGGCCGCCCGAGCCAACGCTGACGTTTCCGCCGGTCAAGATCGCACCGAGAATGTCAGCCATAGTAACGCGTCCGCCCCGGCCTGTACGCGGCGTTGGATTATTGTTTCCGCCATACATATCTGTCGAGGTATCGTACCGAATGGTATAAAACAGGGCGTCAACTTCCTCGGTATCCTTTAATGTGCTGTCATAGCTTGCCCGGCGCGAGGTCGTATCGACCCCGTCCGAGAAAAGCACAACCGCTTTTCTCCCCTGGATCGTACGCAGCTGCTGCTGAATGACGTAATCCACTGCCTCATAAAGACTCGTGCCGTCACCGAACTGTGCCTGCTGAATAGCTCCGCGAAGAACGCGCCGGTCATTGGTTGCCGGACACATCACCTGAACGTGCTGATCGAATGCTACGACCATGACTTTGTCAGCCGGACGGAGCTGGTCGACAAATGTGATCGCCGCATTCTGGATCTCATCGATCCGGAATTGTGTCGAAGGGCTGACGTCGATGAGCAGAATAACCGTGAATGGCTGCTCGACCGATTGAAAATAATCCAGCTTTTGCTCGACGCCGTCCTCAAATATCTTAAAATCCTTTTGCTGCAGGCCCGATATGAATCGTCCGTCACGATCGAGCACCGAAACCGGCATCGTTACCAAATTTGTTTCGACCCGAATTACCTCATCATCCTCAGGCGGCGTCGCGGTGGGGTTGGCAGTTGGTTTGTTGCCGTTGATAAGAACCGGCGGGCCCGCATCCTCAGTCGTAACCGGTGGCGCATTAAGGATACGCGGCGGGGCCGCTGTCGGAGCGACACGCGGACGCGTCGAGGTATTCCCCTGCCCAAACGCTCCAAACACAAGCGTCCCCATCGTGATCAAAAGAACTGCTAGCTTTTTCATCGAATCATATACTCCGCACCGATCAGTTACTTTGGGGAAAGCGACGTTTTGATTAGGTTTGGCACCTTTTCGTTGCTATGAAATTTTATCAAGATATTCGTTTCCCAGATCATGAAATCGACGCCGGACCGCATTTATATTTTCGAATGGCAACTCCCGGTTGTGCGTGCGGTTCGTCAGCAAAATAAAAACCCGATCCTTGACCGGATCGATCCATAAACTCGTCCCCGTAAACCCAAGATGCCCAAAGCTCGTCCTAGACATTTTCGTTCCCGCAGTCGATTCCGGCGTCGTTGCAAGCTGGAACGCGAACGAGCGATGTTCGTTCATTCCCGACGTAAAATTATGAGAAAATCTACCGCAATCCTCTCGGTATAAAAGCGACGTGTGGTTTTCTAAGAACTGAAGTGCGATCGCAAGCACCTCAGTCGCAGTCGAAAACAGTCCGGCGTGGCCCGCAACTCCGCCCATAAAATGAGCATTTCCATCGTGGACCTCGCCCCAGATCGTCTCTGTTCGAAAACGATTTTCCGAAGTTCGACCGCAAATCCAAGGTCTTCGCAAGTCTGTCGCTCAAATCCGTTCCCATGTTCGCAAGCCGCGATCCGAGGCCGCAGTTCCGCCGCGGGGTGAAAGCCCGTATCCCATAAACCGAGTTGGTCGGCGATCTCGTCTTCCACGACGCGATCGAGCGGCAGCGAATACAATTTCTCGATGATCCGGCCAAGCAGGATGAAGTTCGCATCGCTGTAAACCACGCGGCTGCCGGTCCGGTAATCGAGCGGCGTCGCCGCAATGTTCGCCACGATCTCGTTTGGCTGATCTACAAGCAAATAGAACGGCTTCCACGCCGCTAAACCCGAAGTGTGTGACAGCAAATGCTTCACCGTGACGCCATCTTTACCCGCTCCGTCGAATTCCGGCAGGTATTTCTTAATCGGCTGCTCGATATCCAGTTCGCCTGAACCCGCCGGTCAGGCTTGCCAGATCGTATATCGTTTCCTTTGTCGCGGGGATCAGTTCAGGTTCGACCACAGCGTTCCCGAGAGCCTCGTGCATCACGATCTGACCGCCTTCGGCGACGAGATAGACCGCCGACGGAAAATCACCAGCGTCGATGCGTGTCGATAGAAATCGTGAGATCTGATCTGGCATTATGTAAGTATGAACTCTGCTTTCGACGCGATTGACAACCGCTACGCCTAAAAAATAGACTTAAGCTCTAAATTTTACAACGAGGTAAACAAATACATGAGCAAAGTAGAATCTGCTGACCTAATTCTAAAACTTTATGATCTGAGACGCGAAGAGATGATGAGAAAGGCGAGAAACTGGTTTTTCACTTTTAACCCGACGAGCGCCGAAGACTACATTAAAACCATGATGGACCCGGAAGTCGGCGGCTACCTGAGAATGGTTGTATCGTATTGGGACATGGCGGCGGCCCTCGTCAATCACGGTGCGATCGACGCCGATATGTTCAACGAAACCGCTGGCGAGCACGTGATCGTCTTCGCCAAGGTCCAACCGCTCCTCGCGGAACTGAGAGAAATGTGGCAAAACCCGACCGCATTGCAGCACCTCGAAAAGGTCGTGACCGGGACGCCCGAAGGTGCCGAGAGACTCGCAAAAACTCAGGAATGGCTCATATCAATGGCCGAAAGAGCCGGTGGAGCAGCAGCATAGGTCATTTGGTCCGCATGAATTGCCTCCAGCTTCAGCTGGAGGTGTGATTCTCTTTAATAAAAGGGCTTTAGCCGAAAGATTTATTCGGCTAAAGCCTCTTCATTTTGGCCGCCCACCTCCAGCTAAAGCTGGAGGCAATACATAAGAAAAGTACATTGGGGCTCTAATTTTGCTGCCTTAACCGATTGATATGCTCCTCGATCTTCTCTAAAACCCC
Organism: Acidobacteriota bacterium; assembly: GCA_016703965.1. Classification (NCBI taxonomy): domain Bacteria; kingdom Pseudomonadati; phylum Acidobacteriota; species Acidobacteriota bacterium. The sequence goes on along the minus strand of JADJBB010000021.1, from coordinate 1,430,978 downwards.
GACCGCCAAAGCCAACGCCCGACGCCCGTCCTCCCCGGTGACCGGAGGTTGGGCATCATGCTCGACCGAATCCAAAAACGCCGTGATCTCAGCCCGTAAAGGTTCGACATCATTGATCTCAAGCCTATTGATCGAGATACCAAGCAGCGGATGTGCGGCCTCGGGGTTGAGCGAGGTGACCGATGCAAACTTTGTACCGTAATCAAGAACCACATACGACCCTGTCTGATAAAACCGTGTCTTTCGGATCTTGTCAGTACCGATCCGCGAAGCGGTGATGTTAGCAACGGCTCCGTTTTCAAATTCGATGCGGGCATTCGCGGCATCAACCTTGTCGGAAATGACCGGAATCCCAACCGCGCGGATCTCCGAAACTTTCACATTCTCGCCAACGAGCCATTGGATGGCATCGAGGTCGTGGATCATCACGTCGAGCACCACATCGACGTCTAGCGAGCGGTTAGGGAACGGCGACACGCGGTGGATCTCAAAATACAGCGGTTTCGTGATATGGGGCCGCAGAGCGACCATCGCGGGGTTGAACCGCTCGAGTTGCCCGACCATCAGCTTCGCACCCGACTTTTCAGCCGCCGCGATCATTTTATCGGCCTCGTCGAGCGTCAGAGCGATCGGCTTTTCGACAAGGACGTGAACACCAGATTCGAGAAACGCACATGCGATCTCACAATGCGTTTCCGTCGGCGTCGCGACCGAAACTACATCGACTTTGCCGAGCAGATCGCGCCAATTCGTAAAGCTGTCACATTTATTATCCGCAGCTATCGTCGCAGCGGTTTCGGCGTTAACATCACAAACGCCGAACATCTCGACGCGGCCTTCGGCGGCCAATTCGGCATAGTTTCGCCCATGATGCCGCCCGAGGCTGCCGACACCGATCGCGGCAACGCGTAATTTACGATTTTCGCCCATAATTTGATAACAAACCGCTTTTCAGCAATACTTTACATTCTCGATTATGACACCGGAAATTACAAAGACCGAGTCTACCGCCGTGCCGACATATATGTGGGTGCTGCTGGCCGTTTTGATCGTCTTTGTTTACATGTTCGGCCTCAACCTTCCGCTGCTCGGCCCGGACGAACCGCGTTACGCCCAGGTCGCCCACGAGATGTTCGAGCGCGGCGATTGGGTCACGCCAACCCTTGGCGGTTTTCACTGGTTCGAAAAACCGGCGTTGCTCTATTGGCTGCAGATCACGTTCTACCACTTTTTTGGCGTTAGTGAATTTGCTGCTCGTTTTGGATCGGCGTTGTTCGGTTTGGGCATGATCGCGGCTCTTTGGGTTCTTGGCAGGAAGATGGCCACAGAGGCCACAGAGAAAAATCAAAAATCGCGTACGAGTGAAAAAACTGTCACCCCGACCTCTGTGTCCTCTGTGTCCTCTGTGGCAAATTTCCCAAATTACCTCGCCCTGGTCGCCGCTACGTCGTTAGGGATTCTCGTCTTTTCGCGCGGGGCGAGCTTCGACATTATCGTCACATTTCCAATGACCGCCGCGATGGTCAGCTTTTTTATTTTCGACCGGGCGTCCGACAATACCTGGCGAAAAAAATATTTACCTCTTTTTCTTTTTTACGTTTTTATCGGCGTTTCGCTGATAGCCAAAGGGCTGATCGGCATTCTGTTCCCGTTTGCAATCGTCGCGTTTTATAACGTGCTCGAGTGGCGTCTACCGAGCCGTGCATTCCTAGCGAGCCTGCTCTGGGGAACACTAGTGGCAACGGCGGTTGCCGCTATCTGGTATCTGCCAATGTATCAGCGAAACGGCTGGGAATTCATCGATGAATTCATTATCCAGCACCATTTTCAGCGTTACAGCTCGAATAAATATCAGCACCCGCAGCCTTTCATCTTTTTCTTTTGGGTGCTGCCGTTGATGACTTTCCCGTGGGTCCCGTTTTTCTTCCGTGGTTTTTGGAATTCGGTCAAAGCAGTCTTTGATTGGCGGGCGGATCAGATTCAGCCCACTTCGTCGCTGCTTCGCTTCTCCTTCGCCTGGCTGCTGGTTCCGGTTGTCTTCTTTTCAATGTCAGGTTCGAAACTGCCGGGCTATATCCTGCCTGCGGTTCCGGCGGCGATAATATTAACAGCACTGTTTATTTTCGGGTTGGTCCAGAAAAGCGTGAAATGGCAAAAGATAGTGATGACCACCGCCATGACCACACTTATCAGCATCGTCGCATTATTGATCTTCGTCGTACCGAAATTTGCTGAGGCCGATTCCGTCAGGTCACTGATTGCGGATGCAAATACTCGCGGATTCTCTGAGCAGCGGGTTTTCATGGTGTACACGCTTTCGCACAATGCCGAATTCTATGCACCCGGCCGCCTTCTACGTGACGAAACCGGCAAACAACGAACGTTCTACCACGTCGACGACCTGCTGCCATATCTCGCCCGGGAAAACGGTAAATCGGCGTTAGTTCTTGTTCCCATCGAACACCTTGCGGTTCTCACAAAAGACAGCCGCATCACAACTCGAGTGCTAAAAGACAACACCGAACTCGCCATTGTCGAGATCGCGGTCAATTGATCTTTGTCTTAAGACTTTAGTCTTTGGACTCATGACGCTCACCCTCCGCCGCCCGTCGCAACCGATCCATCAGAGCCGCTCCGATGCCGGACTCAGGGACGATCTCACAATAGATCGTATCGACCGATTCCCGATCGCATTCGCGAAAGAATTCGAAAACAACATGAGCGTAGATCTCCACTGAGGAGCACAGCAAAGCCTTTTTGAATTCGCATTTGGGCCGTCTGAGTCCGAGGTATGCAGAATTTTCAGATCTCAAATTTGGGGACTCAGATCCATGATCGATAAGCACGACCTTTGCCCGCGGAGAATAATGCCTGTGCATTAACCCCGGGCTCCGAACTGCGCGGCCATTGACGACCTTATTCTCAACAGTCTCAGCAACGACTGCTTGTAATTCTGCGAGCGAAACCGCACCTTGCCGCAGCAAAACCGGAACTCCTAATGAGCAATCGACAACCGTCGATTCCAGCCCGATCTCGGTCGCCTCGCCCTGCAAAATGCAGTTGATGCGGCCATCGAGATCTTCGAGAACAGCCTGCCACGTTGTCGGGCTTGGTCGTCCTGATAGGTTTGCTGAAGGAGCAACGACCGGAACGCCACAGGCTTCGAGAAATCGTTGCGCGAGTTCGTGACGCGGCATCCGCACGCCGATAGTATCAAGCCCGGCGGTCGCGATGAGCGGGACTCGGTCGGATTTTGGCAGAACTAACGTAAGTGGGCCGGGAAACAGAGCATCGATAAAATTCCGGGCGTTTTCCTTAACTTCGGACGCAAGTTCACGGATTTGAGCAAGGTTCGCAACGTGCGCGATCAGCGGGTTGTCAGCCGGGCGGCGTTTCGCTTCAAAAATCTTCGCGACCGCTTCAGCGTCAAAGACGTTCGCACCGAGGCCATAGACCGTCTCCGTCGGAAATGCGACAGTGCCGACGTTTTTGATGAATGCCGCGGCTTCGAGCGGGGAATTTGTTACGATGGTCTTCACGTACTGAAAGTTTTACGCGAAAGGCCGTGAGAACGCAAAGCCGCTATTTCGCTTCGTAAATTAAGGTGCGTTTCTTTCTGGGGATCAATGCCCCGGCGAGAGCTCCTAAACCGGCACCAACGGCGATGAAGGGAGCGATCACGCCGCCCGTGTCGTCGCTACCGCCGGTTGCGGCCAGCACTCCGCCGCCGATCGCTGCACCAACTCCTGCCCCGGCGGCCGCTCCTATGGCAATTCCCGGCCCCCGCGAACCGTTTTTGACCTGATGGACCTTTTTGACGTCCGTGAAAGCAACTTCTTCAGTTTTGCCTTTTGAGGAAACACCGATCGTGCTATCCGAAACGGCTTCGATAGTGCCGTCGATCTTCTTACCCGCCTTGGTCTCGACACGAACTTCCGTGCCCCCGGCGAGGGCCTTCACGCTGCGCCAATCATTCGAAGCCTGGGCCAAAAGCACAAATGGCTGAGTAAGGAACGCAAAAATAGTGATGCTAACGACGATCCAACGCATGGTCATAGTGATTAAACCTCTCTTTTGGTTAAGCAACGATAGCGAGTTTTATAACACTGCTTCTCTCCAAACACCAACCCAGGTTCTCCCAGTGGTGAAATCTCGTTGCATCAAGCTAAAATATGAGTGTGACGATCGCCGAAAAACTCAAAACCTTACCAACGGATGCCGGCATTTACATTCATAAGAATGCGGCCGGAAAGATCATCTACGTCGGCAAGGCAAAGAATCTGAAGAACCGCGTGCGGTCTTACTTTCAATCGAGCCGCAATCACGACCCGAAAACTCGCCAGCTCGTAAAAAACATCACGGATTTTGAGTTTATCGTCGTCGATAATGAGGTCGAGGCATTGGTCCTGGAATCGAACCTGATCAAAAAGCACAAGCCGCGATTCAACGTTTTTCTAAAGGACGATAAATCATATCCACATCTCAAGCTCACGAACGAACCATTCCCAAAGGTCGTCGTCACGCGAAAGATCGTGCGTGACGGCTCCAGCTATTACGGCCCTTTTTTGCCTGCGACGATGGCTCGCAACACGCTGAACCTGGTCAATCGTGCCTTTCAGCTCCGAACCTGCGAGATCGAGATCGACGGCAAACTCGCCCGCCCGTGTCTCGAATACCACCTAAAACGCTGCCTCGGCCCGTGTGTCAAAGGGCTTTGTACAAAAAAGGAATATGAGGAAGCCGCCGCCGATGTAAAGATCCTGCTCGAGGGCAAAAACAAGGAACTCGCCAAAACCCTCGAGGCCCGCATGTGGCACTATTCCGAGAACGGCCAATACGAACTCGCCGCCAAATACCGCGACCTCAGCAAGACGGTCTTGGCCCTCAGCGAGCAGCAAAAGATGGCGACGACGGCCGATCTCGACATCGATATCATAGGATTTTATCGCGAAAATCAACGCCTCGCCCTGCAGCTCTTCACCATGCGCGAAGGCCGCATCGTCGGGCGGCGTGAGTTCTTTTGGGAAGATCTCGTTGAGGACGATACGTTCAACCCGGCGGAATTTCTAAGCGTGGTTTTGGCTCAGTATTACTCGACCGATTACGTGCCTTTAGAAATTCACGTTCCGCAGGATTTCGACGACCGCGAGGTGCTGGAGAAAGCCCTGACCGAACGCCGCGGCCGCCGTGTGAAGATCCTCGACCCCAAACGCGGCACCAAACGGAGCCTCGTCGAGCTCGTCGAAACCAACGCCAAGATCGCCTTCGAACAGCGTTTCCGAGTGCTCAAACCCGATTCGCAAAAGGTACTCGAAGAACTTCAGGAACTGCTCGAACTCTCATATTTTCCTGAACGGATCGAGTCGTTCGACATCTCGAATATCTCGGGAGCGGAGAACGTCGCAGGAATCGTCGTCTTTGAGAACGGCAAACCGGCGAAAGGACATTATCGCCGATTCATCATCAAATCGGTCGAGGGTGCGAACGATTTCGCGTCGATGCACGAAGCGGTTTTTCGCCGCTACAAACGCCTGCTGGCCGAGGAAAAGCCTTTGCCCGAGCTGATCTTCATCGACGGCGGCAAAGGCCAGCTTTCGGCCGCTGCTGCCGCGATGCAAGCTCTCGATCTCGAACAAATAATGCTCGTCGGCCTCGTCAAGCCGCAAAAACAGCACAACCAGATCTCGCACCTGCTGATCTACGGCCGCGAGGACCAACCGATCCCATTCGACCGCCACTCGCTCGCCTTCCGCCTGATCCTCCAGATCCGCGAAGAAACGCATAAAACGGCCATCGAATTCCACCGCAAGCGGCGTGAGAAACGAGATTTCTCGTCCGAACTGTCCGAAATTCCTGGCATCGGCGAGAAACGTAAACTGAAACTGTTGAAGAATCTCGGATCGATCGAGCGAATTGCAAAAGCGTCGATCGAGGAACTTCGGCCGTTTATCGGTCAAAAAGCCGCAGGCGAGATCGTCGAACATTTCGCTAATCAAAGAAGCCTCGGCGCGCGCGAACAGTAGGATCGAACCCCAACAGATCAGGCCCGAATTTCCTGTCTGCAAAACAGCGACGTAAATTGCAGACAGGAATTTCGGGCCTGATATTTAGGCCTGAATGACCTAAATTCTAATTACCTTTTCGAACGTATGTCTTGTGAACGACGACCTTCGACTTCTCGTCGACGGCTTCGACCATGACGTTGTATTTGTCTTCGCGGGTGATGACGCGGCCAGTTGGGCCGGCGGAGCGTTCTTTTGAACGGGCTTTTTCGGAATCGTCCATAAAACCCTTGATCGCGTCGGCCTTGACCGGCTCGGCGAGGCGGATGCCACGGGCTTCTGAGACAGCTTCGGTCGCGGTGGCCTTGAGGTTCTTGAGCCAGAGCTTTTTGAACAGTGCGTTTGAGACGTAAATGTCCGCACTGTTGATCTGGCCATTGATGGCAAATGCGTAGCCGATCACATCCGATCTGCCGTCGGCTATCGAGCTGAGATTTCTTATATATTCGTCTATATTCGCGACCACCTTCTTATTCTCGAGGCTGAGCTGCAGGCTTGAACGCGACACGTCGTCCGTCACCGCTCCGCCGACGTTTTTGCTGAGCTTTTCCTGAGCCTTACTGACCTGATTCCAGACCTCCTGCTGCGAACGCGTGGCGTTTGCCGCGATCTTCAGGTCCTTTGAAACAATACGGTCGTTCGAACTTGTAAATTTCGTTGATTCTTCACCGCCGCGTTTTTCCCAGCGGCCTGATTCGACGCAAAAAGCGTCTATCTTCACCCGGCCCGAACGTGCGGGAATTATGATGCTCACCGCCAGCACACGGTCCTGTTTTCCGCCCTTCACAATATCGCCCGACTGGATGAAAACGTCCTGTGTCTTCGACAGATTTTCGACCTCAAGCTCGTTCACCTCAGATGTTTCGTACACGACCAACAGCTTTCGCTCCATGGCTTCCTGCAGTGTCATGACGTTGCCCTTGGTGTTCTGGTCTTTGCCGTGAATCAGGAAGATAGTGAGATTTTTGTGCGTGTAGGGCGACGATATGCGGTATCCATCAGTCTGTGCAAGGGCCGAAAAGGCGGCGGTCAACGTAAATACAGCGACGGCGATCAGCCCTGTGATTCTCTGGTTTTTCATAATTACAAACTCCTTTTGATCTTTTCCATAATGTGGAGAGCGTCGCTGTATATTTTCGGAACGCAGTCTCGCTCGTTTTCTTGCAGAAAAAATGCTGAAAGCCCGCGCGTGAGCAAGGGCGGATCACACAATTGGACATTTTGGGTTGGGCATAAAACTCATTCAAATAGCTTGCGCTGACTGATCCGCCCTTGCTTACGCGTGGGCTTGTGCATATTCTTTCGATATGAAATTCCTTGTATCGCTTTTCTTCCTCGCTCTTTCATTTGTGAGCATCTTCGCCCAAAAGTCCGAAGACGACCGCCGGTCTAATATGCCGGTCGAGCCGTTTCGGATCATTGGGAACGTATATTATGTTGGAGCGTCTGAGGTCACTTCGTTTTTGATCGTAACGCCAAAGGGCCACATTCTGGTTGACGCCGGTTTTCCACAAACTGCTCCGCAGATCATCAAAAATATCCGCACGCTCGGTTTCAAACCCGAGGAGATCAGGCTGATGGTCAACACGCAGGCACATTTTGACCACGCCGGTGGATTTGCCGAGCTTAAGCGCCTGAGCGGTGCAAAAATGATAGCGAGCCCGCTCGACAAGGTTATGATCGAGGACGGCGGGAAAAACGATTTCACCTGGGGCGATGAACTTTCTTATGAACCGATTAAGGTCGATCGCGTCATTCAGAACCGCGAAAAGATCTCGCTCGGTGGAGCCACGCTGACCGCGATCTTCACACCCGGCCACACGAAAGGCTGCACGGCGTGGGAATACACCGTGACCGAAAAAGGCCGTAAGTACAAGGTTCTGTTCTGGGGCAGTGCCTCAAGCCCCGGCTATAAATTCTTCGGCAATAAAAACTATCCGGACATCGTCGCCGATTACGAAAAAACCTTCGCCGTGATGAAAACGCTCAAGCCGGATGTTTTCCTCGCGTCACACGGATCATTTTTCGACCTGTTTGAAAAGGCAGAAAAGATAAGGGCCAGGCGTGAGCCAAATCCATTTATCGATTCAGATGAATTCGGAAAATACGCCGCGGACGCAGAGAAAGCTCATCGGGCCAAACTTGCAGAACAAAAGAAAGCCGTCAGCCCATAATAGTAACGTCGATTGCATTTTTTGCGATTTCCGATAACAATAGGGCAACTTAAACCACTTCGAGGAGAAATTAATATGATGAAATCATTGCTCGCATTCGGCGTCTTATCGTTTGCCCTCACATTCTGCGGCCTGCAGGATAAGCTCAAGGGTTTGTCCGGCGGCCCGGCAAGTAACTCCAACGTCTCCAGCAATAATTCGAACGGCACCGCTCCGCCGAATACAAATGCAGCTCCAACCGCTGAAAAAGCGAAACCGTCAGTGACGCAGCAAGCGGTCATCGACGGCGGTACCGAGACAAAATGGGACGATCAAGGCCTCTCGTGGAAACTGCCTGCCGGCTGGAAGAAGATGTCGGTCACCAAGGACGGCTTTAACTACAGCTCGCCCGATAACGCATTTTTGCTCGTGAATATCTCAACGCTCGGCGACAGCTTCCCGATGGACATCAGCCTCAAGGCATACTATGACCAGGCCATGCAGCAGCTTAAAAACGGCAAGTACGAATCGGTTAAAATGGTCGATATCGATGGGATAGTCGGCGTTGAGTTTGTCGAAGCACCGCCCGAGGGTAAGGACGATCCGAGGCGGCACCAGTGGATCGCCTACCGCAAATACCTCGGCCAGACGCAGCAGCTAAACGTCATGACCTCGACCAAAGGCTCGAACTTCGGAAAGCACACCGACGATTTCCCGGCGATCCTTTATTCGATGAAGGCGGTGAAGTAATCAGCCGGCAAACAAACTTTTGGCTGCCCGAAATTCAATTATTTCGGGCAGCCGATTTTCATTCGCAGGACGAAAAAAATTGGTAGAGTACTTTTTCACGAAAGACCTTCGACCAATCTTCGCTTTACCTCTACCAATCAGGCCATTTCGAGCCGACAAAGCCTGAAACCACCTCGACCAATCGTAGCTTTTACCCGCTAAAACGCACTGTTTGTCGGGTTTTCACGCAAAGTGTGAATCGATTCACACTTTTGTCGCGGCTTTTTCGATCTGCACAAAATTCTTCCCCCAAAAAACGCTTATTCGTGCAGCGTCGGAGCATCAGCATGCGGAACGAAACACTGCCGGCAGCGTGCCTCGTATTTGTCGGCGGCACCGACCTCAACGCGGGCGTCCGATTCGACGGTTCGCTGCGAGTAGTTGGCGGTCGAGCCGCACTTTACACAAATGGCGTGGGTTTTAGTGATAAACTCGGCGATCGAAAGCAGCTGCGGCATCGGCTCGAACGGCCGGCCCGTGTAGTCCTGGTCCAGCCCGGCGATGATCACGCGGATCCCGCTTTCTGCCAAGCCGTTTACAGCTTCAAGGATCGCCATGTCGAAAAACTGGCCTTCGTCGATCCCGATCACCTCGGTGTCTTCTTTTACGTGCGACATCATCTCGGCAGTATTCGCAACCGGGATCGAATCGTGTTTGTGCCCGGAGTGGGAAGCTATCTCCTCGACCGAATAGCGGGCGTCGATCGCCGGCTTGAAAACCTGCACCTTCTGCCGCGCGATCCTCGCCCGCTTCAGACGGCGGATAAGTTCCTCAGACTTGCCTGAGAACATTGAGCCCGCGATCACCTCGATCCAACCGGTCCCGTTTTGACGCACTTTTCGGCGTTCGTCAGCATTGTCGAACGCAAATTCTTCTACCATAATTGCTCGTTTTAGTTAACGTGGAGACACAATTATAGGTAAAAATCCCCGCAACAGAAAAGCGCGAATAGCTGATTCTTTTTTTATCCAGGAACTAAGTTGAGGGGGATCAAAGATCGGCGAATTTTAGGTACATCTGAGGTCTTTGCCCGTCATCTCGGCAGGCTTCTCGATATCGAGAACCCCAAGTATCGTTGGCGCAATATCTGCAAGAGAACCGCCTTCAAAAAGCCGCATATTTCCTGCCTTATCATCGACAAGGTGGAATGGGACCGAATTGGCGGTCGGCAACGGGTTTGGCTCTCCGCTTTCCGCGTGGATCATCTCCTCGCAATTGCCGTGCGTTGAGGTGATCATGACGATGCCACCCGCCTCACGAACCGTATCGCAAATGCCCCCGAGGCACGTATCAATGTATTGGATCGCCGAAACCGTTTTATTGAGATCTCCCGTTTCAGCCATCATATCTGCTGCCGGGATGTTGACCACAAAAAATCCATTCGGCGCAGCCTCAACACCCTCGCGAAATTTGTCGGTTATCTTAAAGCTCTGTGATTCCGGATAAACCTCGGCAGACGGCAGCCTGCTGCTGACGATCAGCTCCTGTTCAGACGCCTGTGCCGCCTCGTTGCCGCCGTCGAAGAAATATGTCAGATGCGGAGCTCTTGAGACCTCGGTGATCTTAATATTCGGTATCTGCGAAGCGGATAGAACGTCGGTCAGCGTATTGACCTCCGGCTCCTGTCTGAACGCCGCCGGAAGGTTGAAACCGCGATCGTATTCGGTCAAGCAAACGGTATCGACGACTGGTTTTGCTCCGCTCGCCCCCTCCGGGATGCAAAGCGAACGCACGAGCTGCCGCATCGTGTCAGGCCGGTGATTGAAAAATACAACGAGATCGCCATTCTTGACGGTCGCCATCGGAACATCCGGAGCGGTTTCGATAACGATCGGCGAGATGAATTCATCAGAGATGCCGCGCAGGAACGAGTTGCGGATAGCGGTTACGGCATCGTGCGAACGCTCGCCTTCGGCGTGGACGAGCATAGTGAAGGCTCGAGCGGTGCGCTCCCATTTCTCGTTCGCGTCCATCGCAAAAAAGCGGCCGCAAAGTGTCGCGATCCGCCCGAGGCCGATGTCAGCAAGTTTAATTTCGAGGGCCTCAACGTAAATGTCGGCGGTACGTTCGGGAACATCGACGCCGTCGAGGATACAATGGATAAAAACGTCTTTCAGCCCGTGTTTCTTGGCTAAGCGTACGCACGCAAAAAGATTCTCAGTCGATGAATGAACTCCGCCGTCGCTTAGAAGGCCGATCAGATGGACCGCACAGCCGTTTTCCTTGGCTCTTGCGTAAGCCCGATTCAGGACCGGATTCTCCATGAACTCGCCCGACGTTATAGCCTTCTGAATTCTCGCGATCTCGGTTTGAGCGGCCCGGCCGGTTCCGATGTTGAGATGTCCGACCTCGGCATTGCCAGGTTGGTCGCCAGTTTGGCCGACCTTCTCGCCCGCCGCCGCGAGCGTCGTCATCGGGTAGCTGCTGCAGATCTGGTCGTAATATGGCGTGTGAGCGATCGCGATCGCATTGCCCTCGGTACGCGGAGCGTAGCCCCAGCCATCCAGAATGACGAGTGCGACCGGCCGCCTAATATTCGACTTAGTTGACATGAACTATGCTAGAAAACCCCATGACGCGAAGATAAAATGGGCGAGAATACGAAGCGTGAAACCCTATTCCGCTATAGAAGCGTCAACAACAATTATAACTTGAACGGGTCAGGTAAAAGCAAGACTTTCTTTCGAGGTTCAGTATGCGTCCGGAGCCGTTCGCTCCATCCAGCGGTCGGGGTGAACCAGCGGGTTAAAATCGTACTGAGCATACAGCCCATGAGCATCACGAGTAGCCAAAACCCAGCGCCGCAAACCTTGCAGGTCGGGATGAGAAACAATGACCTCCATCAGCCATTTGCTAAGCCCGCGACCGCGATATTCGTTGATCACAAACACATCGCCGATATATGCAAAAGTCGCGCAGTCGCTAACCACACGGGCAAATCCTATCTGCCTCTCGCCGTCAAAAAGGCCGAAGCAGATGGAGTTGTCGATCGCAGTCCTGGTCTGTTCGATCGTGCGAGTTTGCGCCCAGTAGGAGTCGTTCTGAAGAAAAGACTGGATAACATCGATATTGAGCCGACCTTTTGCGGTTGTGATCAGAAATTCATCTTTGGTCCATTCCATATGACTGATTTTTTATCCGTTCGAAGAAAAGGTCAATTTCAGAGGATGAACGAAGCGTCACAAAACGCTTGTCCGGAAATTCCTTCATCTCGTCAATGATCCTTTTTCGCGCCCGCCCTGGATAGTTCCAAACCCAGCCGATGAACTCGAGGTCGAGCTTTTCGTTACAGCCCTCGGCCATATCAGGACGGTTCGTTCCCCGATATTTTAGTGCCCGCTTGATCGCTCTATACAGACAGATGCGTCTTGGTACATCAAGAAAAATAATTGTATCGGCCGCCCGCATACGCATTTCCCGGGTTCCGCCGAAGTTACCATCCATTATCCACGAATGGCCTTTTACGAGTTCGGCAACAGTCGCTTCCCAATCGGGCTTTGGCATTTTGTCCCAATTCGGCCGCCAATAGAGCTGATCGAGATGTATGACGGGAATGCCGAGAGCATCGCCCAGCCGCCGGGAGAACGTCGATTTTCCTGCCCCGCCAGAGCCGATGACGATGATCTTTTTCATACGCCGATTTCTTAAACGTGGAACAGGGATGAAGAGGATAAAAAGGATCAACTTTTCGTTATCCCATTTATCTATTTCATCCCTGCAAATCCATAAGCGGGGCAAATAGGGCATTACCTCAGCTGATAAAACGCTTTCCGTCCCGGATACCTGGCCGACGAATCGAGGTCTTCTTCGATCCTCAGCAGCTGGTTGTATTTCGCGATACGGTCCGAGCGGCAAAGGCTTCCTGTCTTGATCTGCCCGGCGTTGGTTGCGACCGCAAGGTCGGCGATGAAATTGTCTTCAGTTTCGCCCGAGCGATGCGAGATGACGGCGGTCATGTTGTTTGTGCGGGCAAGCTCGATCGCATCAAGCGTTTCCGTGAGCGTGCCGATCTGATTGACCTTTATCAGGATCGAGTTTGCCGCACCGACTTCGATTCCCTTTTGCAGAAACTTTGTATTGGTCACGAACAGGTCATCGCCCACGATCTGCACGGTTTTGCCGATGCGGCCGCTGAGATTTACCCAACCGTCCCAATCGTTCTCGGCCATTCCGTCTTCGATCGAGATGATCGGGTATTTTATGCACCAATCTTCCCAATACGCGGCCATTTCGTCGGAGGAAAGCTCGCGTTTATCGCTCTTTTTGAAAACGTATTTGCCTTCCTTATAAAACTCGCTCGATGCGGGATCGAGCGCGAGCTTGACGTTTTCGCCCGCTTTGTAACCGGCTTTCTCGATCGCCTCGAGAATGGTCTCGACGGCTTCTTCGTTCGATTTCAGGTTCGGTGCAAAACCGCCTTCGTCGCCCACGCTTGTGGAATAACCGCGTGCTTTAAGAACCGCCTTTAGATTATGAAAGATCTCGGCACCCGTCCGCAAAGCCTCAGAAAAGCTCTCCGCACCGACCGGCATCACCATGAATTCCTGAAAATCTACGTTATTATCCGCATGAGCACCGCCGTTGAGGATGTTCATCATCGGGACGGGCAGCGTTTTGGCGTTCGTGCCGCCGATGTAGCGATAGAGCGGCATTTCCTGGAACGCGGCCGCCGCGCGGGCGTTAGCGAGTGAGACAGCGAGGATCGCGTTCGCACCAAGCTTCGACTTCGTCTCAGTGCCGTCAAAGTCGATCATCGTTTGATCGATAAGCGTTTGATCAAGGCAATCGAGCCCTTCGACCTCGCGGCTGATCTTGTCGTTGACGTTGGCAACCGCGTTGAGAACGCCTTTGCCCATATAACGGTGCATATCGCCGTCACGCAGCTCGACAGCTTCGTTCTCACCGGTCGAAGCGCCGCTCGGAACCGCCGCACGGCCCGTCGTCCCGTCTTCCAAAATAACTTCCGCCTCGATAGTCGGATTACCGCGCGAATCCATTATTTCCCGCGCCCATACCTGTTCAATGATGCTCATTAGTTAAAGACTCCTGTAGATGTATAAAAGCAAATAGTTATCGTACCTTATCGCGGCTGGAGAGGGCTAAAGCAACAACGCCGAAAACCACCAAAACACCGCCGATCGGAGCAAAAAATATCCCGATTCCCGGATCGCTCTCAAAATGCCAGATGCCGCCAAGCAGAAACCCTATCGGCATTACGAGGACTCCGATCCGCAGAAGCAAAACGCCAAGATTCGGCGGTGCGGCCAGGCCTTTCTGTATGTACAGATTAACAACAAGCAGCAAAATGCTCAGCAGGGTTCCATGTGCGTGAGCAAGCCGAAAAACCTCGCGGCGAACCGGATCCTGCAAGTATGCCGGCGAACGAAAGCCGATCAGCCCTTCGACAAGCAACCCAAACGCCATCCAAAACGCCAAGCCGAACCACGCCTGCTTCGCGATCCCGAATGATGCTGCCGGTTTTTCCTCGTTTTCAGCCACTATTCACCGACCTCCAGATCGACATCTTTTCGTTTTTTTCGCAGATCGAGAGCAGTATGTTTAATTTCGGCCATTCGGGCCGCGTCGATCGAATCTATCCACGGTCTGATCTGGCTGGTTCTCGCACTTTCGGTTGCCAGATAGTCGGGCTTTGTGATCGAGCTGTTGCCTGCCGCGATGCCGTTAGCAGCAAAATATCTAACTACTGGATAATTATCACCTGCAAACGCCTCGATCAAAAATCCAGCCGCCCATTTCGGGTCTGCGTGTTTTGTCAACGCATCCGCCATCAAAGCCCGAGTCAAAGCATCGCCTCCGAAAAGCCCCCGAACACCTTCCGGCGTGTCGAACTGGCTGTCCTTCGAAGCCGTTGTCGTATCATATCTAGACGGCCACAGTGCTTTCGCCTGATCGACCGCCCAATTGGCCGAGCGGTCCACGTGGCATTGATTACACGCGTTTGGAACGCTTTTTTCGATGGTCAAGCTCGGGTTCGGCACCGTGATCAAATGCGTTTTGTGGATCGCCTGAACGCCGTAAATAACCTCGGGCATGTGGCAAGAGTAGCAGCTGCTTCCTGCCGAATTGATCTCATGCTTCGTGTGCGTTTTCAGAGCGGTTTCGTCACGCAGCTGCGTGTGACATTGCGTGCAGGCTACGTTCGTGCGTTTTTCTTCGGTGATCTGGCCTTTGATGTCGCCCTCGTGCATCGTGTGGCAGCTGGTGCATGTGATCCGTTTCCCTTTTTCACCCTTGAGAAAACAGGCTGAGCCGGTGACACCTTGATATTCGTATGCGGTGAGCCGCGGAGAGCCATCCGACCAGAAACGATTGGCAAACGACAGCTCTCCGATCGAGGTATCTGCGTGAACGGGACGATAGTATTTCGAGAGATCACCGCCCGCATCGAATGGGTCGCCCTTGCCCAGGATCTCACGAATTCGATCAAATGGCTCAGGAACACGCTGTCCATGGCAATGTCCGCAGACCATCATCGAACGGTCGGAATCGAGCTCGAGCGGATCGACGATCTTCGTGTCAGAATTTGCATTCGCTCGCCACAAAGCCCGTGTCAGTGGCGATCGTGCCGCCTCCGCGTGTTCGGCACCCTGCGCATGACAGGCTCCGCAGGCGATGCCGAGTTCGCTGACCTCGGTTCTGGAAAGTTTCGTATCGAAATTGTAATTCGGCTGGGCCTTTACGTTGTGGCAGAAAACGCAGTTCGTGTCCCATTGCGTGAAATGCTGTTTGTAATTATCGCCGTCCGGATAAAAGAAGGAGCCGTTGAGGCTCATCCAGCGCTTGTTCATCAGGTCGTACGCTACAGGTAGGCGAAAATACTGGCCATTCTGCTTCGCCACGTACTGCTCTATCCGCCGCGAACCGACCGTCCGCTCGATCTTGAACGATTCCGTTTTCCCGTCAGCATATGCAAAATTCATGAAAAAGCCCGTCGGACGCTTTTCCATTTTTGCTTTGACGCCAAGGTAATCGAGCGTGTTCTGCTTTTCGAAATCGCCCTGAACAGTGCCGACGGTGATATCCTGCGTCATTCGGCTGTGATGCGTTTTTCGCCAGGATGCGAAATGGTCTTCGTGACAAGTGCGGCAATCAGTGGACCTAATGTAATTCGCATCGGCCTTACCTTCCCGGATACCGACGTATCGACCGCGAAGAGCATAGACACTCACCGCCACGACAAACAAAATGAATCCCGTGACCACGATCGATTTTGTCAGCAGGTTGTGTTTCACCGTCGTTTTTACTTATTTTGAGATACTAAAGATATCGTCGAGGCTCGCGAAATATACATTCGCTCCGCCAAGGGCGATGGCTCCACTGGTGTAACCTGAATCCAGTATCGCGACTTCGCCTCCGGTTTTTGCGACCTTGCAGAGCGAGTTGTTCGTCAACGAGCCTTCATCAAAAAAATAGACAGCTTTGTCATCTACGGCCAGCGGATAGAGTGAGAATCTTTTCACGAAAGTAGTTGGTTCGCCGCCTTGCTTAGAAACCTTCATCAGTGCCCACCGCGAGTCGCCTTTGGCTCTAAAGCCAAAATACAGATTTTCGGCATCCTGTGACAGTTCATCGAGGCCTGCTCCGTCGGGCGGCGTGTAGACTGCCTGTGGCGTTCCGCCTGATTTCGGCTGTTTCATCAGAGCGGTCGAGGTGTGCCAGTAGATGAATTTTTCGTCGACGACCAGACTGTGCGGGATATTTTGATTGTCGGTAAATATCTCAACCTTTCCGCCCGTTTTCGGGGCAACAAAAACCGGCTTCGGAACTGATTGCTGGCCTGCCGAATAGTATCCGTGATTCATCCAGTAAATTTTCTCATTATCGACCGCCATGTCGATGCCGATCCCGACGTTTTCGCTGACTATCGCCTCGGGCGTTCCGCCGGATTTTGATGCACGCCAGATCTTTCCGGCGGCGTTCCAGTAAATGAACTTATCATCCTGGGCGATTCCGCCATTCTCCGATTGGGGAATGCTCTTGCCATCATCGATCGACGAAACCTCGCCCGTTTGCAGATCCACACGCCGAAGTCCGCTGTGGCCTTCGTTCTGATCGGCGACGGTTCCGCCAATGACGACATAGGCAAATTTTTCGTCAACGACGAGCCCGGACACATGCGACAGGCCTTTGTCCTTGCCTGCGATCCGCTTGCTTTTCGTCCAATCAGGCTCACTCTTCATTCCGCCGCAGCCGAGGGTTGCGGCGATCAAAACCGTACCCGTGATCAAAAAGGTCAGTGCGTGATTTTTCATGGTCTTGAAACGAGATTTTGACGGGATCAGCCGTCGATGTCACTTTCCGAGCCGTTTTTTTGCATCCTGATCTGGATTACGCGATGCTTTTCAACCTTTTCGATCGTAAAAACGTGCCCATTATATGGAACCGTCTGCCCCTCCGATAAGATCTGCCCTGCTTCAGACATTAGAAATCCCGCTATCGTCGTATAGCCTTCCGAGATCGGAATGTTCATATCGAGCCGCCGGTTCAGGTCGCGAACGGCGAGCCCGCCATCGAGCAGGCAGCTGCCGTCGGGCTGTGGATCGATCTGTTCGTTGACCTCTTCGTCATGCTCGTCCGAGATGTCGCCAACGATCTCTTCGAGCAGATCTTCAAGCGTGATTATCCCCTCGATACCGCCGTGCTCATCAACGACGAAGCCAAAATGGAACTTTTCACGCTGCATCTGCCGCAGGACGTCTTCGAGGCGTGCAGTGTCGACTACATAACTAGGCTTGATAATGATCTCTTCGATCTTGAAGGATTTTGGACGATTGACGTAACTGACCAGGTCCTTGCTGTGTATGACGCCCGCTATGTCGTCGAGCGAGCCTCGATATACCGGTAATCGCGAAAAACCGCTCTCGCCAAAAAGCCTGGCTATCTCGGTCAGCGAACTCGATTCCGGAACAGCGATAACCTCGGTTCGCGGTATCATCGCCTCTTTGACGGTCGTTTCTGAAAATTCAAAGACCTTATTGATCAATCGCTGCTCTTCTTCGTTGAGATGGCCGCTTTCCTGGGATAGCTTGATCAGTCCGCGGATCTCGTCCTCGGTATAACTTGAGCCGTGTTCACCCGATGCATTCAGCCCAAAGAGCCGAACTGTTTTGGTGCCGGTCCAGTCGAGAGCTCGTATCGGATAACTGAAGATCACGTAAAACAATCTCAGCGGAGCAGCAACAACAAACGAGACCTTTTCGGATAACTCTAATGCCGCTGTTTTTGGAGCTAACTCGCCAAAAACGATATGCAGAAAAGTGATGATCGAAAATGAGATCGCAAACGAGATCGTATGTAGTACCGCTCCGGAGGTGAGGAACGCAGCTCCGGTCATATTCCCTACGCTGACGAGAACCGGGTCCAGCAAGGCCGCGATCGCCGGTTCACCAACCCAACCTAACCCAAGCGACGAGAGCGTAATGCCCAACTGCGTTGCCGAGATATACGCACTTAAGTTGTTGAGCATCGCCAGCAGCCGAACCGCGGCCGGCTCACCTTCGCTCGCCATTGCCTCGATACGCGATTTACGGACCGCGACAAGCGCAAATTCGCTCGCAACAAAAAAGCCGTTCGCGAGGACCAGAAAGATGACGAGTAGGATCTTAAGAATTGAGGAGAGAAGCGTTGGCATTTCCGCCGCGCTCTCAATATCGGCAGCAAAAAGCAAAAGCAAACTAGCAGGGTCGTCCATTGCGGATCAAAAATTAATACATCTGTCGGTATTGTCCGACAGCAAAACACTCCTTTTCAGGCTGATAATTTCCGGCCTAAGAACGCCGGATCGAATTTGAGAAGTATAGCATAAATTGATCTATGCTCCATCCGTATTGTCGAGCATTTCCTGTATAAGCATTCGGCACGAACCACAGCCGCTGCCGGCATTTGTTGTGTTCGCCACCTGGTCGACCGTTCCGAGTCGACCGGTTTGGATCGCCTCGACGATCGACTCTTCGGTCACGCCGAAGCACGTGCACATAAGAACCTGTTCCCCGCGAAATTCCTCGATCTGCCGCGAACGGAAGTCCGCGAAGGCATTTGCCAGGGCCGCTGTCGCTGCCACAACACAATTGCCTCGCTCGGGGGCGATCTCACCGATCATAGAAACGGTCAGGTCCGTCAGTACGTGACGATCCAAACCGTGGAGGTCGGCCAGTTTTTTGCCGGACACTTCGCGAGCGAGGATCTCGGAAGCTGCGAGCATATATCCGCATCCGTTCGACGAAAAGCTCGCATGAGAGACCGTTTTTTGTGTCTCGTCTATTTGTAAATGAAATCTGACAAAGGATCCGCAGCCGAAATTCGCGTCCGAGCCCACGGCATTTCCCGAAACCGGCTTAGTATAATGCAAATTGCCCAAAATAAAGGATATGCGGGATGGATAGGCCACGAATTGATGGTAATCTCAATATGTCGAAAGGTAAATCGAACAGCTATCGCTTTTACAATTTGAAGCTAACGATTTAGGATTGATTTGCTATGAAGATGGCTGCATTTTGCTCACTTACTATCGCTCTTTTTGCCTTTTCCGGCTGCCGCCCTGCCGCGGCCCCCGTAGCGGTTTCCGACAGGCCTGTTTCGATAAACGACCGCCGGACGACCAACGCTCCGCTGCCGCCCTCGAAACCGTTCTCGGAAATGAGCTGGACGAACTCGGATGAGAAGGTTCAGAAGATGTCTGACCTGACCGGCAAGGCCGTTATCCTCGATTTCTGGGCAACCTATTGCGAACCATGCAAACGCGAGATCCCGCACCTTAATTCCCTGATCGCGAAATACGGCAAGGAAAACCTCCACATTGTCGGCCTTAACGTCGGCGGTGAAGAGGACCGCCCGAAGATCCCTGCATTTATCGCCAACACGAAGGTCGATTACGAGATTGCTTATCCTGAGGATGCTCTTTCCAATTTTATTTTTTCCGAACGCAGCGACATCCCGCAAACCGCGATCTTCGACCGAAAAGGACGGATGGTCACAAAGATCGTGGGCTTCAACGACCAGATCCAAAGAGAACTTGACGCCGCCGTCGATCAAGCCGTAAATTCGAAATAACGCCAGTTAAATGAGAGATATTCCGGTCGGAAACGGCAGTTTGCTGGTGAATTTCGACGATAAATACCAGATCCGCGACATCTACTACCCACACGTCGGCCAGGAGAATCATTCCGAAGGGTTTCCGTTTCGTTTTGGAGTTTGGGCAGACGGTGAATTCTCATGGGTTTACTCGGATGACTGGGACCGAAGCCTGAAATACGTCCCCGACACGCTCGTTACTGACGTGACCCTGGTAAATGAGAAACTCGGCATCAAGATAAGATGTAACGATACAGTCGCCGGCCGCGAAAACATCTACCTAAGACGTGTTCACGTATCTGATACCAGAGGTAGCGGCCGCGATATCCGGATCTTTCTACATCATGATTTTCGCATCTACGAAAACAAGGTCGGCGACACCGCATTTTATGACCCCGACACGCTCGCTCTAGTTCACTACAAAAAACACCGGTATTTTCTGATAAATACTTCTCCGCATTTCGACGAATTTGCCACCGGCCGCAAAGCGTTTCGCAACAACGAAGGCACCTGGCGAGATGCCGAAGACGGGCATTTGTATGGCGGCACTATCACGGAAGGCTCGGTCGATTCCACGGTCGGCGTGCATCATCGGTTGGAGGCGAACGGAACGTTTCAGTTCTACTACTGGATAGCGGCCGGAACTTCACGGCTTGAGGTTGCAGGGCTTAACAATCATGTACTGACCCTTGGAGCGTCGAACTATTTCCTCGAATCCGAAGGATTTTGGCGGCATTGGGTCCGGGATCCACAGATCGACGATCCGGAACTGCCGGAAAGTGTTCTGGACCTTTATAAACGAAGCTTACTGATCATTCGGACCCAAACTGACAACGGTGGAGCTATCATTGCTGCGAACGATCATGACGTAACAGATCGTGCGACCGACCATTACAGCTACCTCTGGCCGCGGGACGGAGCCTATGTCGCGAACGCCTTGGACCTCGCAGGTTACCCTGATCTTTCGGAGAAGTTCTTTGAGTTGTGCGGAAATATTGTCGAAGATCGAGGATATTTCCTCCAAAAATATAATCCTGACGGTAGCGTTGGTTCGGGCTGGCATTCGCACTGGGACCGATATAGGAAACAGCGGCTCGTGCCGATTCAGGAAGATGAAACCGCTCTGATATTATGGGCACTTCGCGAACACCACGAGATATATCCCGACAAGATACTCGTTCGCGATCTCTATGAGAAGTTGGTCGTACGGTGTGCAGATTTCATTGAAGGCTACCGCGATCCGGTAACCAAGCTTCCCAAGCCAAGCTGGAATCTTTGGGAGGACCGCTTCGGCATCCATACCTTCACATGTGCAACGGTCGTTGCGGGATTAAGAGCTGCGGCCAAGTTTGCTAGAGATTTCGGTGATCCTACCCGGACAGCCTCATACGAGCAAGCCTCAAATGAGATCGTAGATGCGATGAGGGAACGCCTGTACAGCACTGACCTTGGACATTTTCTACGGGCTATATCGGCAAACGATGATGGATCGTTCACTCCGGATCCAACACTGGACGCCTCAGTTTACGCGATCTTTTATCTCGGGTGTTTTGAGGCTGATGATCCCATAGTCGTCAGTACAATGGATGCGATTCGAGAAAAACTGCTGAATGACACAGCAATAAGCGGCATCATTCGCTTCGAAAACGACGGCTACATGCGCGGGGCCGAACCGTCTCCGCCAAATTCATGGATCATCACCACGCTGTGGCTGGCTGATTATTACATTGCGGCGGCAAAAGAAATGGGCGACCTTGCCAAAGCTCTAAATATTTTGAAATGGACCGTCGATCGGGCATTGCCGTCCGGTGTTCTGGCGGAACAGATCGACCCTCTAACGGGTGAGCCGCGTTCGGTATCCCCGCTAACCTGGTCACACTCGACGTTCATTGCGACAGTCAATTCATATTTGAGTAAGAAAAAAAGTTTCGAGGCGAAATGACATTTGGTGTTATCCGCTTAACTCCACCTTGCAGGATCGGGACTTTACGATAAAATCAAAGTAATGCGAAAAGCAAAGATACTCGCCACGCTCGGCCCGTCTTCAAATCAGAGAATCACTATCGAGACAATGCTGAACGCCGGCCTTAACGCTGTGCGTATCAATATGTCTCACGGCACGCAGGAGCAGCACGCCGAGACCATCGCCCTGGCCAGAGAAGCAGCGACGGCACTTGGAAAGCCTCTTTCGATCCTCGTAGATCTATCAGGGCCGAAGATCCGCACCCGTACATTAGAGAATGGCGAATCGATCGAATTGATCGAGGGGCAAGCGTTCGTGCTCACTACCCGCGAGGTCATCGGAAACACCCGCGAAGTGGGGACCAACTTTATTGACCTACCCCAGGCGGTTGAGCCAGGCTCCCGAATTCTGCTTGATGACGGGGCAATTGACCTGACGGTGGAATCCAAGACAGATACTGATGTGGTCTGCCGTGTCGTCACGGGAGGAATTCTCGCCGAACGCAAAGGCATAAATTTGCCCAACACGCCTCTGTCTATCCCGTCCATGACCGAAAAGGATCATGCGGATCTCATATGGGCAATGGGACAGAAAGTTGATTACATTGCTCTTTCGTTCGTTCGGACAGCCGATGATTGTATCGAGGTCAAGAAGCTTATCAAGGATCTCAACCAGCGAGAACTCGGCCGGGCTTTGCTTGTCGCAAAGATCGAGAAGGCCGAGGCGATCGAGAATCTGGATGCGATAATTGAGGCGACCGATGGCGTTATGGTCGCTCGCGGTGACCTGGGTGTTGAGACGAGCGTCGAACTTGTTCCCGTTTATCAGAAGCTCATTATTGAAAAAGCGGTTGCCAATGACAGGTTCGTTATAACGGCGACCCAGATGCTGCAATCGATGATCGAGAATCCATTTCCGACCCGCGCCGAAGCTTCGGACGTCGCCAATGCGGTATGGGATGGAACGGACGCAGTCATGCTTTCCGCAGAAACTGCGTCCGGCCGTTACCCGGTCGAAGCCGTGCGAACCATGGTCCGCATAATCGACTCTGCCGAAACCATCAAGGCTGAGCAGCTCGGCCGGCCAGTCAAGTTCTCCCAGGCTCCCTCGGGCCGTACGAGTCAGGCACTTTGTAAAGCTGCGGCATACGCCGCGAAAGAGATGCTAACCGAAAAGGTAGCCGTGTTTACCGAATCAGGCCTGATGGCACGCCGTCTATCGACCGTGCGATCCGGACTGCAAACCTACGCACTTACTCAGTCGGTCGACGCATGGAATCAGCTTTCGCTTATTTGGGGCGTAAAGCCTTTTGTGCATGAAAAAAGTGATTCGACCCACGGAATGCTTGAGACCGGTGAAAAAACCCTGCTGGATGCTGAGGTTGTAGAAGCCGGCGAGACGCTGATCATGATGGCAGGCAGACTTTCCGGGCTGGGACTTTCTAGTTCCGTGATCGTGTTGACCATCGGCGAAAGAGTTCCGCGACGTTAAGCTCGCTAAACTACCGCTCCAAAAAGCTTGCCTACGCCGGCTGTGACAGCCATGGCGATAGCTCCCCAAAACAGTACTCGAAGCGACCCCTTCACCATTCCGGCTCCGCCTGCTTTAGCTGCGACTGCTCCAAGCAATGCCAGAAAGATCAGTGAGCTGACTGCAACCAGCGTGATCATCAAGTTGAACGGCGAAAACCACGTAACAGCCAGCGGCAATGCCGCTCCGACGGAAAACGCCACTGCGGAAAAAATCGCCGCCTGAAGCGGACGAGCCGTTGTGATCTCCGAGATCCCGAGCTCATCTCTCGTATGAGCGCCGAGTGCATCATGTGCCATCAACTGATTGGCGACTTCAGCGGCAAGTTCGGACGTCAACCCACGGCCTTCATAAATTGCTGCAAGTTCGCGAAGCTCAAATTCCGGTTCCGCTTCCAAATGCTTCTTCTCAAGCTCGATATCAGCTTTTTCGGTATCTGCCTGCGAATAGACCGACACATATTCGCCCGCCGCCATCGACAACGCTCCGGCAAAGAGCCCGGCAACGCCGGCCAGCATCACCGCTTCGTGGCCTGAGGCCGCCGCTGCAACACCAATGACGAGCGACGACGTCGAAACAATACCATCATTCGCACCCAAAACAGCCGCCCGGAGCCATCCGACGCGGTGTGAGCGGTGCATTTCGTTATGAACCATACAAGTTGCCTGCCAGGCTCTAGAATAACCTATTGATGGTGCTTTGAGGAAAGGTTCTCGCGGCCCCAGCGCAGCGACGCGGCCATCCAGACGAGTTCGTCGAGAAAACCTTTAACGCGATTATCATAAGCCGGATCCAGAAGGTTGCCGTCGGCGTCGAACTTACTTCTGACTGACGGGAAATTGAGATCCGAGAACGTTACGACGAGCCCCAATTCACGGACCATCGGAACCATTGATTCGATCACGCGGGTTCCTCCCCACGGACCGGCAGAGACTCCTACGATCGCCACGGCTTTGTGAATGTACTCTTTCAACAACAGATCCAGGACGCTCTTTAACGCTCCGGGATAGCCGTGATTGTATTCGGGAGTAACGATCACAAGCCCATCAGCTCGTGCCATCGAATCACGCCATTCGGGGAAATCGCAGCCGATCTCCGTGCCGTAATTGTCTCGGGGCAGATCGAAATCGCGTACGTCAAAAAACTTCGACTCAATTTCGTCGCGATCCTGCATTTTCGAGTAAACCCACTTCGCAACGTTTTCGCTTTCACGATCTTTACGCGGCGTTCCGAGGATGGTCGGAATGAATAGTTTGCTTTCGCTCATGGCGTGTTAATTCCTCGAACAGTTCTATTTATTCCGTTGGGCGTGGGCAGCTAACATCTCCCCCATCTTTTCATGAATGATGTTCACCGCTTTTAATGGACGGATCATTACCTTAAATTCGCTGATCAATCCGGCTTCATCGAAGTTCAGCATATCTACACCATTTACCTGAATGCCGTCGATCTCCACCACAAATTCAAGCACAGCATCGCTCTCGCTTACGATCTCACGAACATACTTAAAGGTTGGATTCAGGAAAACGTGGAATGCGGCGGTCAGATATGGCTGAACACGAGCTTTGCCGACCTGCGGCGTGTGGACTATTGGAGAATGAAATACGGCGTCATCGGCCAAGATCGATCCGAGACCAGATAAGTCGTGGTCTTCAACCATTTTATGCCATTTCTCGAGAGTGTTCGCGATAGTCGTTTCTCCTACCGATCATTTGAACTTTTTTGCTCCACGGATCGCACCGATTATGCCCGTCGGACACGCCGAACCCCCCCCCCCCCCTCCCCGGCCCCCCCCCGCCCCCCCTCCCCCCCCCCCCCCCCCCCCCCGGGGGGGGGGGGGGGCGGGCCCTCCCCCCCCCCGGAACCAACCCCCCCCCCACACCCCCCCCCCCCCCCCCCGCTTCTTTCCCCCGTTTTCCCCCCCGGTTTCCCCCGCCCCCCGCGTGGGTGGTTTTTTTTTCCGCCCCCCCGCAACCCCCCCAAACCATACAGGACCATTAACTAGTCAGAGCCAATAACCTGTGCAACCGTTTCGCTCTTCAAACCGCCGCCTTTCCGTTTGTTGTAGTCGGAAAGCGAGATCTGTTTGTCGCGCCATGCGTCGAGGTGACCAACCTGGTGGACGCATTGGATCGTGCAGGTCGGGGCACACCATTTTTCGGTGATATATTCGCGGTCCATGTCGGCCTGAGTGTATTCGAGAAGCGGAATTCCCGGCGTGCCGCGTTGCTGCGAACACCAATTTACGATGCCGAATTCATCGACATACAGATAACGAGCACCGGCACGGCAACGCCATTCGTACTCTTTGCCTTCGACGAGATCGTCCTGGAACCAGTTCCATCGGGCGTACGAGCTTTGGCCTTTGCTCTTGATCTCTTTGTAAACTTCCTTCTCGCGAACGGTCAACCCTTTGTTCAGGCCATCCCCGTCGTGGATAACCCCGACCGTCGATGAGAACCCAAGCTCGCGGGCACGGTTGGCGATGATAAGAGCTTCCTCAGGATTTGCCACACCGCCGCCGACTACCGAATTGATGTTTACCTTAAATTTCGCGTGCTGCTGCAGATTGACGAGCTTAGCGTCGAGCACCTTCAAACTCTTTTTCGAAACTTCATCCGGCGTTACATTGTCGATCGATATCTGTAGGTAATCGAGCCCCGCTTCGTTCAATTTTTTGACCTTTTCGGGCTGAAAATAATAGCCGTTCGAGATCAGCCCGGCTATCATTCCGTGATGGCGAATTCGATCAATGATCTCGTAGATCTCAGGATGCATCATCGGTTCGCCGCCAGAGATCGTGATCACCGACGAGCCGAACTCCGCCAGTTTATCGATCCTCTGCAACATCACGTCGATCGGCACCGGATCGCTCGTCTTGTCGAATTCGTTACAGTATGTGCAGGCAAGGTTACACCGACGCATCGGCACAATGTGAACCAATACGGGATGCTTCGTGGAAGCAAACGCTTTGATGGTGTGCTTAACACCGCGTGTAAATCTGCTGAAACTACTTGCCTTTGGCATTACTTAAATCGTTCCGTTCAACTTGTTGAACCTCTTAGGCTTTAACAACAGTCGCTCCTTTAACGTTTATATCAAAGATCTTAGGATCGATCTTCTGATTCTTGCGAACATTTGAGAGTGTGACAGTTGTCGTATCGTTGTTCCGTTCAACCACCTTCGCTTGAAGCGGCATTCCGTTGCCGTCCACCCATAGCTCTGCGGTCTTATAGTTACCAGCAGCTTTTGGCGTCAACAAAAGATGCCATGTTGGTATTCCGCCCTCAATATTCTCCTGCGCAATATACTGGACATCGTAATTAGCCTTTAACTGCTCTTTCGACATACTCATGAAAGCAAGTGCGTTGCCGGCTCCGGCTGATGTTTTCGCCTTTTCGACCTTGCCTACGTAGAGCTGGTTAATGCTCTTTTTATAGAGTTTGTATTGGTCGCCAATGATCGCGACCTGTTCCACCGCCGGCTGCTCCCAATCCAGTCGCATATACCGTTTGCCCTTGGCAACCTTCGCTGATTCAGGGATATAGCTGGTCGATCCGATGTATGTGTCGGTCGCGTCCAGCTGCGGATTGTACTTTTTCATCGTTACATTCGCCTGGACGGTGTCAATTGTTTTGTTGTGGCTCTCCATCCGATTGAGGATTTGACCCAAGATCCCTTGGGCAGATGCCTCTCTCGCGGACAGAAAAACCCCAAAAACTAACACCGTCAAAACAAACAGACTATATCGAAAGAGTCTTCTCATAACATTAACCTTGACCACCGACTATCTAGCATTCCCCGTCTCAACTTGGACGGCTTGAGCCTTCGGTCGGGTTGCTCCCGGTTCTTTACTGTTGAACCATTCTTTAGGCGTAAGGAAGATGAAACACATGATGAGCACGCACAACAGATCCCATTGCCACGAGGCACGTTCATAGCTCCAGTTGATCACGTTTTTCATACTTGTGTCAGAATCCCCTGCGTAAGCGGAGGGTACGCCCTCGTTCACGAAACCACTAAAGCCTATCCAAAAATGCTGCTCGAGCCCTATCCGCCCGCTTACGCAGGCGGTTCCTACACAATATGCCCGTCCCGCATTTGTATCGTTCGCGAACAAGCCTCGGCCGCCTCGGGGTTGTGAGTGATCATGATGATGGTCTGGTTGAATTTTTCGTTCAACTCGCGAAACATCTCAAGCACGATCTGCGAATTCTCGGTATCGAGATTTCCGGTTGGTTCGTCCGCCAAAATTATCGCCGGGCCGTTGACGATAGCTCTTGCGAGTGCGACCCGCTGCTGCTCACCGCCGGAAAGCTCAAGCGGCTTATGGTGCATTTTATCCTCTAGCTTGAGCAGCCGCAAAACCTCACGGCGGCGGTCGGAATTCTTACTGCCGCTTCCTGTATGGATCTTTTCCGCCAGCTTCAGATTCCCTTCTGCCGAAAGGGTCGGGAAAAGGTTGAACCGCTGAAAAACAAATCCTATTTTACGCCGCCGAATATCCGTACGCTGAGCGTCCGAGACCTTCGCAAGGTCTTCGCCGTCGATCAGAATGCTGCCGCTCGTCGGGCTTAGCAATCCGCCCAGCAGATGGAGCAGCGTTGATTTGCCGCAGCCGGACGGCCCCATGATCGCGACGAATTCGCCCTCATTCACCTCCATCGACAGGCCCCGAAGTACCGGAACTTCCAGCTTTCCAACCTTATAGGATTTTTTTAGATCGACGGTCTGTAGGATCGGTTTCATCGGGCAGTTTTTATTGATATCGTGTCACGCCCGTTCTGGCGTTGCTGGTCGGCTGATCGACCTTTATCTCACTAAGTTTCTTATCGAGGTCAACCTCCTCGAGATTCCATGAATTCTGAAGCACAAACGCCGTTTCCGGATATTTCTTCCCGATCGTCACCGCTTCCGGCGTCTGATAGGTCAGTTTCATTGAATACTTTTCCTTGGGGCGCGTGACCTGTATCTCAAGCGGCAAATTCAGGTAATCTGATGTTTCGGTCAACTTCCCTTCTTTTCCGTATACAATATCCGAATCGATCTCGCCCTGCCTGTCAAAGATCTGCTGCCTCGCAAGGCGGATGCCGCCGACGCGGTCAAACCAAAAGCGACGCAGGATCATTAAACTACCGTTTTCCTGCTTCGAATATTCGTCCAGAAGATAATATCCGCGCATAACCTTACGGATCGGAGACTTACTATTCACAGTATAGTCATCCTCGATCTCGAATATGCTGCTTTGAGTATATACATTTGCCGCATCGGTCGGGCGAACCAGCATTGCATCAGTAAAGTGCTGCGGCCGAAGATTAGCGAAGGCGTTAACGCTTTCCTTGGCAGCCTTTGCATCTCCATTGCCATTCCCGTCCGCACTCAGATTCTTTTGCAGCTTGGAATAGTCGGCCTCATTTGTTCCTTTGACGAACTTCTTATATTTCCCCGAGCCGCCGTCATTCAGGATCGCGACGCGAAAATTAACACCATCTGAGGTCATCTGAGCAATGTCGGTTCGGATAAACGGAGCTTGAACCTTCAGCAGGATCATACCGGGCCGCTGAACGACAACTTCACCGTCCGCACTTCTATATGCCTCTTTCGATCCGAACTCTGCGAATGAATTATCCTCAAATTTCAGATCCATCTTCGCTCGCATGGAAGCTACACGTGCAAAGCGATTGATCTCTTTAATCAGCTCCGACTGCTGGGCCGTTTCAGTTCGAAGCAGAGTTGGCGTCTTGCTCTCCTTCTTCACGATGTTGCAGCCTGCAATTAAAAAGAGGGCTGCAACTGCAATAGTCCCTCTGAGCCGCAATAAATTACCCGGAAAATACTTCATTCGTGTCTGATGTGCCGACTCCTTTACTACGTTGCCACGTAACGGCACGCCGTAAGGCCAGAACAGGCTTAAACGAAAAATAATAGCATTTCAAAACTGCTTACGCTAGCTAACAAAAGACGCGGAACGAAGTGAAAAACCACTTCATTCCGCGTCTTATTAACCTTAAAACTAACCTATCAACCTGTAAAGACTCCAGAATTACGCGTCAGATAGTCCTGCATCGTATACGCAAACATGATCGCTAGCCAAAAGAAGCTGGCTACGGCGGCGAGCCATATCATCTTCTTACTCCAATATACGTGCATGAAAAACAACATAACAAATGTCATCTTCGTGAACGCGATCAGCAGCGCAACGAGCGTGTTCGCACCCGGAAATATGTGGTCCATATCCACCGTTGCGGCGTAATATGTCAGAACCGTTCCGACAATAAGTATCCCAAAAATACCGAAGTATTTCGGTATATTCATGTGGTCATGATCTTCGTGGTGTTCCGTTGACATAACTTCTCCCTAATGCCCTCCTTAATGCATGAAGTGCCTGCCGAGCAAATAAAGCAGCGGAAACAGGAAAATCCAAACAATATCGACAAAGTGCCAATACAAACCAGACATTTCGACGGGCATGTAGTATTCACGGCTATAAGTGCCGCGAAAAGCCTTGTATCCCAACCACGCCATCAGCCCGAGCCCGATGATCATGTGAAGAGCATGGAGCCCCGTCATTACAAAATAGATCCAGAAAAATATCCGAACCCGGTCGCGAAACTTATTGGCGTCTATCTCGCCGTTCGAGAAATAACCGATCTTTTCTGCGTCGGTAAGGAACTTACCATCCTGGGCCAGCTTTACGAGTGAACAATCTGTCCACTGAAACTCACCGTGCGGATTCACGTAAGTATGTTCCGCGGCCGCAGCACCATGTTCCACTTCCCAACACGGCTTCTCCGCTGTAGCAGCGTGCTCTCCGGCGTGCTCGGCTTTCGCTTTCCGATTCAAACCAGTAACCGGCACAAAACCGTGGTTAAACTTATCAGTGTATTCGATCGCCTTTACGCCCAGGAACGTTGCACCGAACAACATGGTGAGCACGATCATGATCACCTGCATGTTGCGGTTGCCTCTTTGAGCGTAATAAACGGTCAGAGCCATCGTCAGACTGCTGACGATGAGAACGATCGTGTTAAGGCCGCCCCAGAAAGCGTCGAGGTGATTACTGCCGGCGGCAAAGGCCATCGGGTATTTCGAACGGAATACGAGATAAGCCGTGAATAGCCCGCCGAAGAACATGATCTCCTGCACGAGGAACATCCACATCGCAATGGTGACGCTCTCTTCCTGCTGGGCCATGTCCTCGAACTGATGCTGAAGACCCGGCTGGTGATGATGTTCGCTATGTTCTGAGTGTGTCGACATTATTAGTTAATCGTTAGTTCAAACGAGATTCTCGAGAGAGCGGAACGCAGTCCCGCCCTTTTCGACATCCCTAGACTGTTACAGCAGCGTCGCGCCGTCTTGCCTCATCGAGATCTAACCCGCTCTCCTCGCCAAATTCGTAAGCTTCCCACGTGACAACCGGCATCTGCTCAAAATTCTCAGTAGGCGGCGGCGAACTCGTACGCCACTCGAGGCCCGGATGCATCCATGGATTATCTCCTGCCTTCTTTCCGGCGATCAAGGAATGGGTCAGATAGATGACCGGCATTACGAGGCCGATACCAAGAACCGATGCTCCCGCCGTCGAGAAAATATTGAGAACCTGCAATTCCTCCGGATACGAAGCATAGCGACGAGGCATGCCCTGATATCCAAGAATGAACTGCGGAAAGAATGTGAGGTTGAAACCGACGAAAACAAGCATCGCAGAGATCTTGCCCCAAAACTCGGAGTACATTCGGCCTGTCATTTTAGGCCACCAGTAATGGATACCGCCAAGATAAGCAATGACCTGTCCGCCGACCATGACGTAATGGAAATGGGCAACGACAAAATAAGTGTCCGTCAAATGCACCGTCAAACCGACCGATCCGAGAAACAATCCCGTCAAACCGCCGATCAGGAAAAGGCCCATAAAACCCAACGCGTAAAGCATTGGAGTGTCGTACGAGATCGAACCTTTATAAAGCGTCGCGGTCCAGTTAAACATCTTGATCGCCGAAGGAACGGCTACCACCATCGTCAGGAACGAGAACACCAAACCGGCATACATTGACTGGCCACTGACAAAGAGATGATGGCCCCAAACAAGGAAGCCAAAAACTGCGATCGCGATCGATGAAAAGGCAATAAATTCGTAACCGAAAACCTTTTTACGCGAGAAATTAGAGATCAATTCCGATATGACTCCCATGCCCGGCAAGATCATGATGTAAACGGCCGGGTGAGAATAGAACCAGAAAAGATGCTGGAACAGGATCGGGTCGCCCCCGATCGTCGGATCGAAAATTCCGATGCGGCCGAGGCGTTCGAGTGCGAGCATCAGAACGGTGATCGCGACCACAGGAGTTCCAAGGATCATCACCAAACTAGTCGCGTAATGGGCCCAGACGAATAACGGCATGCGGAACCATGTCATTCCCGGAGCACGCATGGTGTGGATCGTTACGATAAAATTCAGCCCTGTGAGGATCGACGAAAAGCCATTGATAAAGATACCGAGTCCGACGAGCATGACGTACGAGTTAGAAAACGTCGTGCTGTACGGTGCGTAAAAGGTCCAGCCAGTATCAACGCCGCCCTGCATCAGAGCAAAAAGCACCAATCCACCGGCGACCCAATAAATATAGAGGCTCAGCAAATTCACTCGCGGCAATGCAAGATCCTTTGCCCCGATCATCAGAGGCAATAGGAAGTTACCCAGAATTGCGGGGATTGACGGTATCAGGAAGAAAAAGATCATCAGGATACCATGCTGAGTGAAGACCTTGTTGTAAGTCGCTGATTCGACGAGATCACTGGCAGGTGTCAGAAGTTCCAGCCGGATCGTGGCGGCGTAAAGTCCACCCGCCAAAAAGAACGCTGAAACTGAGATCAAGTACATGATCGCAATGCGTTTATGATCCTTGGTCAACAGCCACGACTTCAGTGTCGAGCCATTGGTCAAATAGTTCGGCTTCGCTTCTGCTCCGTACCCTGCTGATATTGCTTCTTGCGTTTGCATAGTCTTGTAAAACCTATTTATTACTGTTGCCGGCCGGCTTATTAGCCGCGGGCTTGTTCGCCGCTGGTGCAGAATTTACCGGAGCGGCCGTGTTCGCAGCAGGGCTCGCGTTCATTGACGTCGCAGCCGCCGCGTTCGGTGTCAGAGATTTAATGTAGGCCACGAGCGAATTAAGCTGTTCTTCCGTCACCTGCCCCTTGAATGTCGGCATTATCGGCTGAAATCCTTCTACAACCTGTGCCGACGGATTTAAGATCGAGTTGCGGATATACTGATCGTCGACCTTGACTGTCGAGCCGCCTACCAGTTTCACGTCATGCCCATAGATGCCTTCGAGCTTGGCTCCGCGTTGAGCAGGCCCGCCTGCATGACACGAGGCACAACCGAGCTTGTTTTCAAACAGATCCTTGCCTGCCTCGACCGGGGTCTGGCCTGAAACGTTCCCGCTTAGCCAATTGTCGAAATCACGCTGCTCCATTACATACACCCAGCCCCCCATACCTGAGTGATTGAGTCCGCAGTATTCGGCACAAAAAAGACGGTACTTGCCAGGCTTCGTCGCCTCGAACCACATGTAGGTGTAACGCCCCGGCACCACATCCGCCTTTGTTCGGAAAGCCGGGATGTCAAAATCGTGAATAACGTCTTCGGTCGTCATGGTCAGCTTTACCTTTCTGCCAACCGGAACGTGAAGTTCGTTTATCTCACGCTGGCCAGTTTGGTGCTGTACCTTCCACATCCACTGCTTACCGACAACGTAAACCTCCATCGCATCATCCGGCGGAGTGTACTGCTGAAAAAACACGATCGCGCCGCCGAGGAATATTGTCATCGAAATGACAAACGGAATGATCGACCAAACCGTCTCGAGCACCATCGACCCGTGCATTTCTTCGGGTGTTGCGTACTTTTCGGTTTCGCGGTACTTGACCGCGAAAAAGAATATCGCCACCACGATCGGGATCGTAAAAGCTACGCTCACGGCGATCAGGTAGAAATACAACGCATCAACCTGCCACGCAAAGGTCGAGGCCTGATCCGGAAATAATGGTACCCACGATGTAGTCTGCATAATTCTTTAGTGGTAAGTGGTGATCGGTGAGTGAAACGCAGTTAGACTGCTATCACTCATCACTGATCACTCATCACTATTCACTGTCTTTCGTTTATTCCTTCGCCAAAACACCAAGCCCATCGCTCCCATTCCAAGGAGTGTCGCAATACCGCCCAATCGTACAAGATTGAGGATCGCCAATCCGTATTTGCCGCTTGCGGGGTCGTAGTGAAAACAGTACAAAAGCAATTGATCGGCTGGATTCCCTACCCGACTTTCGGCCGATTCCATGATGCCGAACTTAAGATCCTTCGGCGAATAATCGATCCCGTATAAATATCTGGACAATTTGCCATCGGGCGTTGCGATCATCACGCCCGCCGCATGGGCGAACTGCTGGCTCTTTTCATCCCATTCGAACGTAAAACCCGCAGCGGAGGTAACCTTTTGGATAGAGGCTTCCGTCCCCGTCAAAAAGTGCCACCCGTTCGCCGTTTCCGGCCTGCCGTAGCGTTCGATGTAGCTAGCTTTCTTATTCTTAGCAAGATCCGCTTTATCAAACTCTTTAGCGTCAAAGCTGATCGCTACTACGTCAAATTCCTTACCGGCGTTAAAACTGATGCCTTTGAGCGATCCGGTCAGTCCATTAAGAACCTGGTTGCAGAGCATCGGGCATTCATAATAGACGAACGCAACGATCACCGGCCGGCCTTTCCCGAAATAGCTGCCGAGCGTAACTATATTTCCGGCTTCGTCTTTCAGTTCCGTATCCAGCGGCAGCTGGTCACCTAGCTTCTGCTCGATACCGACCTTTTTCAGGGTGTCCGGCAGTCCGTTAGCGGACGTAACATTCGGGTCATAAGTTCGAGGTGAATATAGAGGTGAGTTGTAATGCTCGGCCTTTTGCGCACCGACGAAAGCAGCAGAGGCCAGCATCACCGCAGCGATACCGAAACTCAGGGATAATAATTTTGCTTTCTGCACTAGACTCACTTTCTATTTACCTTCTTTTTTCCGAAGCCACTCGTCCGGCGCTGGAATCCGAAATGTACATCTTCGAACGATCAAGCATAACTTCTGCGTCCGGGCCCGATTTCGCCTTTACGTTCATAGCCAGGAATTTCTCTTTAGCTTCCTTGATCGGCATCATTGTCACCATGCCGGTCTTAGGATCCTTGTGCCCTTCTTCCCAGGCTTTCGCCCATTGCTTCTGAAGTTCGCGATATTCAGCCTGCGGAGCTCCAAGCTCCAGGTTGACCCAACCTTTTTCAGACTCGACACCGAATCCCGGAGCCGCCTGAAGCCGTGGTTCCGGCGGAAGGCGTTCCTTCTCGCTCATTGCCATCGGATTGGCGACCACGCCTTCTTTTGAGTAGTCTTTGAGAACATTCAAAAATGCCCACATCAGCCCGAAGGTGATCACGATCAACAGGAATAGCCCCACAGCAAAGCCGATGATCCCTTTGAGCTGGATCTCATTTTCTTCGTACGGCTTGTTTAGATCCACCGCCGTATCTGTATGTTTCTTTGACGACATATCTTAAATCTAGTGTCCTTTGCCGTGTTCGATCGCTTCTTCGAAATACGGATCTTTTGCCGGAACGATGGGCCGCTTCATGAGTTCTCCAAAGAACCACCACAGCCAAATACCACCAACCGCTATCGGTGCAACGAAATCCATCCAACTAACGTAAAATGCTCCCTGCTCAATGCCTCCCGGCGAGACGCGATATGTAGGTCCGATCTGGTAGAACATATCGATCAGCCGCATTACCAGAATGAAAATTCCGATCGTCGCGAGCAGGTTTGCCTGACGCTTGAAATCTCGCTTCAAAAGCAGCAGATAAGGAAAGGCAAAATGGAACAGGATCAATCCAACTCCGACATACGCCCATCCGCCTTTCATGCGGGTCAGGAACCATCCCGTTTCCTCAGGCAGGTTGCCTGACCAGATGATCAGGAACTGCGAGAAGTTGAAATATGCCCAAACCATGACAAGGGCGAGCATTAACTTACCGATGTCATGAAAATGCCGCTTGCCGAGCACACCGTTCATCGGCGACTTATCAACCAGGAACGCCAGAACCGCAACCGTGAAGCAGAAACAACTCAGTCCCCACCCGGCGACAAAAAGAAGTCCCCAGATCGTCGAAAACCAGTGCGGATCGAGCGTCATGACCCAGTCGACGACCGCAAAGGTCACGACCAGAGCATAGATCACCATCGTCGGGCCCGAGAAACGCGATGCCTTCTCAAGGACGAGCCTCGATTCCTCGACCGTGTTGGTCTTATCCTGGTCTGCTCCCCACTTGTTCAGCAGGTAAACCATGATGCCCCACAGGAGAAAATAAATGCCCGAACGCAGGATCCAGAACCACGCGGTCATATAGATGCCGCGATGCTCCATTACATGATCGGTCGGCGGCAGATGGGTCCACTCGTAAAACTTGCCAAAATATACTCCAACGGCAAGCGGAATGAACATTAATACAATGACCGGCAGCGTTCTCGAGCCGGCTTCAACGATTCGTCGAATAACGACGCCCCATGCTCCGCCGGTGAGGTACTGCAGCATCAGCACACCAAGTGAACCGATGCCAATACCACCCCAGAATATATATCCCAGGAGCCACGAACGCAGTGCCTGCTCAGTATTGAAATATGCCCCGACCGCCCAGATGATGAGCGCGATGCCGCCAATTCCAAGTGCGAGCGTGCGCAAACGGTTGATTTCGGCCGGTGCTTGATAGTTTTCAGGATTCGCCATTTAAGGTTTTCCTCCGGCAGTTGTCTCACCTGATTTCGGAGGTGCTGAGCCGGGCTCAGTTTTTGAATTCATTTTGAGTGCCTCGTCCGGGTTCTGACTGACCTGCAGCGCCCGAATGTACGCGACGATCGCCCACCGATCTGCGGGTGTAACCTGAGCCGCATAGCTGTTCATCCTGCCCCAGCCATTAGTCATCACGTCAAAGAAGTGACCGACCGGAGCATTCCTCAAACGATCATCATGATAGGTGGGCGGCTTTACAAATCCGCGGCGGACGATCATACCATCGCCATTTCCCATCGGGCCGTGACAAACGATGCAGTAGATGTTGTATCTTTCCTGCCCGCGGTCAACCAGTTCTTTAGTTACCGGGACCGGAAATTCATCGATATCATTCGGAAAGCTCGAAACCAGAGTGTTTCCGGTTGGGCCGATCGTAGATACAACCGGTGCATTCAGATCAGGGTTATCGATCTTCCCGGTGTAAAATGCTTTATTATCGTGCAGCTGGCCGCGTGGGATCGTTCCGTCAACGCGGTCACGGGAAGCCCTCTTGTCGCTAAAGAACTCACTCTTCTTATAGGCCTTGTAACGCGGCTGATCTTGCATATCAGACCGAACGCCGCAGGCTGAAGCAACCAGCCCGAGCACGATCAATAAAAGGAAACGCGGAGACACGGAGAATTTATTCTTCAACATCGAATACCTCCTGAGCCTCCAGGCTTTCCATAAAACTCTTTGTTTCCTCGTAATCATATTTCGGGTCTTTTGACTCGATGATGAGGAAAAACTTTTCCCTCGTGGCGAGTGCAAATCTTGGCACATTAAAGACCGGATGATACGGTGCCGGCAATCCATTCAAAAAGAGCATTCCGAAAACCGCCACGAACGCCGCAAACAGGATCGTCAATTCGTACGCCGGCGGAATAAATGCCGGTAGGCTGAAATGCGGACGTCCGCCAACGATGATCGGCCATTCGATGACGTGAACAAAGACCTGCAGTCCGATACCCGCACAAAGTCCGGTAATGCCGCCGGCAAAGATCAGATACGGCAGAATGCTGCGCTTTATCCCCAGAGCCTCGTCGATCTCGTGCAGCGGGAATGGCGAAAATGCATCGGTTTTGGTGTAACCGGCGTCGCGCACTTTACGTGCGGCGTCGACCAATTCCGTCGCCGTGTCAAATTCAGCTAGTATGCCGTGAAGCTTGTTTCCCATAGCTCTAACTTACAACTCCAAATCTACTGATTGGGTGGATCCGTCCGATCGTATGTGTCCTCGATCTCGTTAACGTTTTCCTCAAAATCCTGATGGTGTCCGTGGACGTTCGCTTCCGGAAGAAGCGTCCTTACCTCGAATATCGAGATGATCGGCACGAATCGAACAAACAGGTACAAAAGTGTAAAGAACAAACCGATCGTTCCGGTGAACATCGAGATGTCGAACATCGTCGGACTGTACATTGCCCACGACGACGGCAGGAAGTCGCGGTGCAGACTCGTTACGATAATAACGAAACGCTCGAGCCACATACCGACGCTGACGATGATCGAGATCGTAAAGAGCCAGAATTCGCTCTCCCTGAACCGCTTGAACCACAAAAGCTGGATCGATAGGCCGTTGCAGAATATCAGCATCCAGTACGACCACCAGTACGGGCCTTCCCAGATACGATTCTTAACCATGAAGATCTCGTACTGCGACGCACTGTACCAGCCGAAGAATGCTTCCATTCCGTAACCGTAGCAAACGATCAGACCGGTCGCGAGCATGACCTTTGCCATATAGACAAGGTGCTGGTGCGTTATAAAATCCTGCATCCTGTACCAGCGCCTGAGCGGAATACAGAGAATAAGAACCA
Source organism: Acidobacteriota bacterium (assembly GCA_016703965.1). NCBI lineage: Bacteria > Pseudomonadati > Acidobacteriota > Acidobacteriota bacterium. The sequence continues at coordinate 1,392,703 of JADJBB010000021.1, read as the reverse complement.
TCGCAAATCCGGCGAACACGGCTCCGGCCACAAAGTATGGCGGAAAGATCGTAGCGTGCCAGCCCGGAACCTGTGAAACCGAGAAGTCGAACGAAACGATCGAGTGTACCGAAAGTACGAGCGGTGTCGAAAGGCCGGCGAGGATCAAATATGTGATCTCATAGCGATGCCAGTGCCGAGCCGATCCGCGCCAGCCCCACGAAAGAGCGGCGTAAACGAACTTAAAATATTTATTCTTAGCCCGGTCGCGAAGCGTCGCGAAATCGGGGATCAGGCCGACATACCAGAACAAAGCCGAAACGGTCGCGTACGTAGAAACCGCGAAAACGTCCCAGATAAGCGGGCTGCGGAAATTCGGCCAGATACCCATCGTATTCGGATAGGGGAATAGCCAGTAGGCAGCCAGCCACGGACGGCCTGTATGCAAGAGCGGGAACATCGCGGCGCAGGCCACCGCAAAAAGCGTCATTGCCTCAGCAAAACGGTTGATCGAGGTTCTCCACTTCTGATTCATCAGAAGGAGAATGGCCGAGATCAGCGTTCCGGCGTGACCGATACCGATCCACCAAACAAAGTTGATAATGTCGAAAGCCCAGCCAACCGGCTGGTTATTGCCCCAAACGCCGATACCATTGGCAAGCAGCCAAATGACCGAGAAAAGAAGCAGTTGGGCAACCATAAAGGCTATCCCAAAACCGATGAACCAATGAAACGGCGTGCGCTTCTTCAGCGTAATGTCACTGATCTTGTCAGTAACACTCGCATAGTTATGGTCACCATCGAGCATCGACGGGTGAAGTTTCTCTTTGAGATCTTTTGCTTCCTGCATAAATCTATTGAGTCTTAGGTTGGAACGCCAGCATCTTGCTGGCCGGGGCCGGCAAGATGCCGGCATTCCAAATTAATGCCCTTCGCCCCCCGTTTTGGTTTCAGCCTTAGGTCCCTCTACGTGCTTCTTTGGATCCGGAGCCTTGTAATCAGGCATTTCCTTATTCTGATTCTTGAGGCCGGCAAGATAGGTCGTACGCGGCTGAGTGTTCAGTTCGTTCAACAAAATGTAATCGCGATGATCTTTCTTAGCCTTGGAAACCTTGCTTTCCGGATCATGCAGATCGCCGAAAATGATCGCACCGGTCGGGCAGGCTGACTGACATGCCGTCACAACCTCACCGTCGCGAACCTTTCGTCCATCCTTTTCAGCCTCGATACGAGCGGCGGAGATTCGCTGTGTGCAGTACGTACATTTTTCCATGACACCGCGGCTTCTGATCGAAACCTCCGGATTACGCATGAGTTTGTACTGCGGCGTGTTCCAATCCTGATAAAGCAGGAAGTTGAAACGCCTGACCTTGTAAGGACAGTTGTTAGAACAGTAACGCGTTCCCACGCAGCGGTTATAGACCATGTCGTTCAGGCCCTCGGCACTGTGAACGGTTGCGTGAACCGGGCAAACCACCTCGCAAGGAGCCTGCTCGCACTGCTGGCAAAGTACCGGTTGGAAATGCGGACCATCGATGTCATTGATATCGCCGCTATAGTAAGCATCGACACGCATCCAGTTCATTTCACGGCTGCGGCTCACCTGCTCTTTACCGACAACCGGAATGTTGTTCTCCGATTGACATGCAAGAACGCAGGCGTTGCATCCGACGCACGAATTTAGATCGATCGACATTCCCCACTTGTGGTTTTTGTCGTAAACCGCCTGATGCTGTTCGTACGGGTACATCGACTTCGGATATTCGTCGTGCTGATGCCCCATCATCGGATCTTTTTCGAATTCTTCGACATCCCAAATGCGAAGCAGATCGCGGCCTTCCATGTTGAAGTGGATCTGGGTCGAGGCGACATTCGCCTGCTCATTCCTCTTCTTGATGTCGCCGAAACCGAAATTCATCGCGTCCGAACGCCTCACGTCGAAAGCGTTATAGCCAAGCCCCGTACCGATCTTGCCGGCACGAGTACGGCCATAGCCCATATAGATCGTGATCACATCATCTGGCTGCCCGGGAGCGACCCACATTGGCACACCGTCTTTGATCTCAGCACCTTGATAGGTGATCGTGACGACATCGGAGAATGAGTTACCGCCCTTCGTGTTAATAAAGCTTGTTCCCTGAGCACCGCCGGCGAACTCTCGCGGATCATTCTTGGTATTAACACCAAGCTTGGCCGCTGTTCGCGGGCTAACCAGGGCAACGTTCTCCCAAGTCACCTTGTTAAGCGGGTTTGCAAGTTCCTGCAGCCATCCGTTGTTCGCGAAACGGCCGTCATAAACGCTCGGATCCGGAAGGATCGTGATCTCAACAGTTCCGCTGCCGGCCGGCTTTGATTCCGCCTGCGAAAGGAACGAGGTCGTTGCGGTAACTGACTTCGGAGCGGCCGCAGTGTTCGGAATAACTCCGTCATGCACAGCTTTACGCCAGTTGTCTTCAAAATTCTTCGGAGCACCGGCCGCCGGTACTGCTGCAGGTGTGGCTGCCGCTTTCGGGGCCTCTTTTTTAGCAGGTTCGGCAGGCTTAGTGGTTTCCGAAGCCTTTGCATCGGCCTTTGGTTCCTCTTTGCCTTCGGCCTTCGGCTCGGCTTTTGCTTCCGTCTTTGCAGCGACTGCTGCTGCGGGCTTAATGTCCGTTTTCTGCCAGTATTCTTTTACGATGTCGTGGTCTTTTTTATCGAAATTCTCCTTAAAAAAGAGTTGTACGACCTCGTGAACGTTCTTACCGTCATAGAGCGGAGCGATCAGCGGCTGAACGATCGAAGCAGTACCGTCGTAGGCTCGAGCGTCGCTCCATCCTTCGAGGAAATGCTTTTCGCCGACATGCCAGTAGCATTGCTCGGCGGTTTCATCGAAGTGCTGGCCGAGATGCACAGTCGTTCCGGCCTTTTTCATCCGCTCCGGACTGAGCTTGAGGTCGGAAGGCGTGTTGTAAACCGGATTTCCGCCCAAAATGACGAGCATCTTGACCTTTCCGGCGTCGATGTCGGCGATCAGTTCGCGAAGTTGGTCGAGCTGCGACTTGTCCGAGCCTGGAGCGAGCGGCTCGATGTAAGTCACTGTCTCACCAGCATTTCCGAGTGCCGCGTTCATTGCGTGAGCAAGAGCGTGTACGACCGGCGGCTGATTATCACCGGCAACGACCAGCGATTTGCCCTTGTGAGCAAGCAGGTCTTTCGCCATCGCGGCGATCCACGCGGCATTTTCCGTGTAGGTCGAATTCGCTCCGGCAACACCGAGGGCTTTGGCGATCGCTTTGGCGATCTCGCCGAATTGGCTCGGCTTTACCGCGAGGCGGTGATCTGCCTTAGCTCCGGTGATCGTTATCGTTGTTTCGACCGAATAAAGTCGATTGATCTCCTTTTTCTCCTCAGAAAAAGCACGCCCGGCGGCAAAATCCTTGATGTAGGCGACGTTAAAGCCAGAGAAAATGTCAGCATCCAGCGACAGAATTCTCTCAGCTTTTTCAAACTTGTAAACCGTCTGAACCGGCGAGCCAAAGGCCAGTTTCGCACCCGCAAGGGCGTTATCCTGATTAACCGGCTCGTACTGAACCCACTTTGAATTGGGCAGTTCGGTTTTGACCTTTGCGAACTGATCGATCAGCGTCGGCGAGGTGACCGTTTCGGTCAGGAATCGCACCCCCGAACCACCGTCAGCTCGATTTTGCTCGATCGAAGTACGAAACTCCACCATAAAGGATTCCCAAGTTTTCGGGTTTCCTCTATAGGTGATCTCCTGCGACCGGTCCGGATCGTACATTCCGAGAATAGAAGCCTGAGCGAGAATGTCCGTCGCACCGCGGCTGCCCGGATGATCCGGATTTCCCTCGATCTTTACCGGCCGCCCTTCGTACGATTTTGCCAGAAGGCCCGTTGCAACGCCGCCCAAAGACATGGCAGTTGCGAAGAAATTTGCCTTGCCAGGCAGTTGGCCCTCGACCGGACGAACGTACGGCACGATCTTCTCCGGCGGTTGGATAACGCATCCGCTCAGGCCCGCGAGGGCGAGCGATGCTCCCATCACCTTAACGAAGTTACGCCGGCTCAGGCTGTTGTCCCATTCCTCGATCTCGTGCGGGTACTCTTCAGAAATGAATTTTCTGAATTCAGGCGTATCGGCGTGCTCCTCGAGACTGCGCCAATATTCTTTCCCGTTTTGCGACAGGATCCTGTCGCGTAATGAGGCAAAGTTTGTGTTGCTTGCTGGGCTCGACATTTTCGTTTGCGTTCCTCTACTAACGTCGCTCTACCTGTGACAGGTCGAGCAACTGGTCATCATTTCTTTACTACGGATCTTATATTCGGCTTTCAGGTCGGCTCGCTGTTTTTCATCGAGATCGCCGTCCTGCCACTGCATATTAAAGATCTCTGACTTCGGCCTGATAAATTTCTCAGGCTGGCGGTGGCATGCGAGACACCACTCCATCTGGAGCGTGTTTTGCTGGAAAACCGCCGGCATGTTGTCGATCTGTCCGTGACAGGTCGAGCAGCCTACGCCCTTCGCGACGTGGATACTGTGGTTGAAATAGGTGTATTCCGGCAGGTCGTGAACCTTTTCCCACTCAATAGGCGTGTTGTTCTTGTAGCTGTCACGCACAGGTGCCAGATACGGGCTGTCTGACCAGATCTGGCTGTGACAGTTCATACACGTCTGGGTCGGAGGCATTCCGGCCGAAGCAGTCGTCTCAACCGTCGAGTGGCAATAGCGGCAATCGATGCCGTCGTCCCCGACGTGGTGCTTATGGCTGAACTGCACCGGTTGCTGCTTCTCGACATACTGACCGGTCAGATACGACGAGCGGGCGAACTGCGTAAACGCAAAGCCTCCCAAGGCTGCCAGCACTACGCCTGCAACAATGCTTATTCGGGCGATATTATTCGCGCTTTTATTAAAAAATTGAGCCATCTTCCGATCTCTCGCGATACCTCGTTGAGAAAAACCTGCAACAATGCGGCCTAGACGCACACCTTACAACCTTGGAGGGGAAGTGTTCTCGCCGAAAAGCCGACTCTAATACTTAAGTTTCTAACAGTAAAACTGATTACGATTCTACTAAGATTTAGTAAATCCGCAAATTGCACAAACTAAATTTAGTTCAGAAAGGATTCTGAGTAAATCTGAATGATATTAGTTCTAATAATAAGTCTGATTATTCTTTTCAATTTCGGTTAATCAGTACCGAATCCGCCGATCGAGGCAGCTCCGATCGCGGCGGCGTTCGTCCCCAGCTCGCCCTCGACGATGCGGGTAGCTGCGAAAGACCGCTCGAATGAAAGCTCTCTCGCTCTCTCGATCACGGCCTTCAGTACCAGATGCCGTGCCTGCATGATCGATCCGCCGAGAACGATCAGCTCGACGTTCAAAAGATTTATCACGCTCGCGACCGCCGTTCCAACATAGCTGCCGGTCCTCTCAAGCATCATCTGCGCAAAATCATCCTTGTTCTGCGCGGCGGAAATAATGTCGCTGAGCGTCAGGTCCTCCTCGGTCAATCTCCCGAGCGACGAGGTGCTGTCCTGATGAAAACGCGCCCGTGTGCGGCGAACGATATTAGCCGCCGACGCCACATCCTCGAGTCTCATGCCTTCAGAATTGATCGGGACATAACCGAATTCACCCGCAAAGCCCGATGCTCCGTGCCAGGTTTTGCCGCCGAAAATAAAAGATCCGCCGACGCCCTCGCCGAGTGTGGCGTAGAACATATTTGAGCTGCCGCGTCCGGAGCCGCAGCAATATTCGCCATACGCGGCCGCGTTCGCATCATTCTCGATGATGACCTTGACGCCCGTCGCAGCCTCGATCTGTTTCCCAAGTTCTACATCCGTCTGAGTCGGAACAATAGCCGAAAAGGCAACCCGTCCCGATTCTCTGTCCACCAGGCCAGGGATCGCAACGCCCAGACGTTGGAATTCGCCGAATTCCTTCCTAAATTCGTCGACGATCGTCTTGATCTGGCCCACGACACCCTCATCATCGCTGAAAACGACGGAATGAGCACGCTTGACCTCGTCGCCTACATCGATAGCTACGGCGTTCAGCGAGGTGCTGGAGATCTCTATACCGACACGTATTGCAGACCCGATTGGGGAATTAACCATAATAAATTAAGCGGCTCTTGCAGAAACTATCGCGATTTTAGACACTGCCACTTTTCCTGTCAAACAATGGGCGGCAATACTTCGTGTCGCCGTAACCACATCACTTCTTTTGACTGAATGAGCCTGTAAAGATACTCTCTCAATGGCAGAGCAATCGCTAAGGCGAAGCTGTGGGCTCGTTTCTTGCTATGGATCATCAGCTTCAGGATATTTTAGCTCAGTACGGTATCTACGCAGTCTTTGCCCTGTGTACCGTTGAGGGCGATATCACTTTGCTTGTTTCCGGAACGATGGCTCATGGCGGTTTCTTTGGCGACTGGGGCTTCTTTAAAGTCCTCATTGCGGGAACATTGGGCGGCATGGTCGGTGATTGTGCGGGCTACGCCGTTGGCCGAATATTTCACGAGAACGCAAAAGATTACAGGTTCTACCAGGTGGCTCAGCCCCGCGTCGAGAAGCTGATCGCGAAATTTGGCGGTTCCGCTATCATCATCTCGAAGTATATTTACGGGATCCGCGTCGCGATGTGCGTCTTTTATGGCGTCGGGAAGATGCCGTTCCTAAGATTTTTGGGCCTCAGTGCCCTGAGCTGCACCCTCTGGGTCGTGTTTCTCGCCGGGCTTGGGTATTTCTTCAGCGGAGCAATAACCTCAATGATCGGCGACTTCAAACAGGTCGGCTTTGCTCTTTTCTTCATCGTGATGTTCGGGATCATTGTTTTCTACGTCATCGAGCGTTACTGGCTTTCGGAACGAGTTGAGGACGCCGATCCCGAGACGATACTAAAGATCGAAGAAAAACTCGTGGCCTTTGAAGAGGTCGGTAAAACGACCCTGCAGGATCTGAGCGAACGCCTTCACCTCACACGCGAACCAAACCGCGAAGAACTGAGGGATAAGGCGAGTAAAGCAGAAGAAGAGAAAGAAATGGCCGCCGAACGGCCGGGGCCAGTAGAAAATAGTAAAGAGGCGTGAGTCAGAAGTTGAGACGCCAGAGCCTACATATCAATGCCGGGTTCTAAGATCAAAGCTCAAAGATCAACATTCTTACAACTGATAACTGAAAACGAACTGATGATAATCGAATCCTCCGCCCCGACGCGGGTTGACCTTGCCGGCGGCACAATTGATATTCCGCCCCTTTTTCTGTTCCACGAGGGAGCCTCGACGGTAAATTTTGCCGTCAGCCTGCTCGCGCATTGCCGCATCGAAACGCGGGACGATGACCGCATCATTCTCGAATCCATCGATCAGAAGTCGAGCGTCGAAACCGATCTTGAGAATATCGATTCACTCCGTGACGAGCCGACGCTCCAATTGCTGTCAAAACTCGTCTATTTCTTCCGCCCGGAACAGGGTTTCAAGATGACAACCGAATCGAAAGCTCCTGCCGGAGCCGGACTCGCCGGTTCGTCAACCTTGAACATCGCCTGTATCGGAGCCCTAAACAAACTCGTCGGCGACCGCTACGACGCCGACCGCTTTATCCCGATCGCCGCGGCAGTCGAATGCCAGGTCATCAAAGTTCCGACCGGTTATCAGGATTACTATTCGGCACAATACGGGGGCGTCTCGAATATTCACTTCGGACCCGCCGGAATGTGGCGTGAAGAACTGGACATCGACATCGCCACTCTCGAACGCCGCGTCGCGGTCTGCTACACCGGCGAACCCCGAAACTCGGGCATCAACAACTGGGAGATCACAAAACGCCACATCGACGGCGACAAACGCATTTTCGAGATATTTGACGGCATCCGCGACACCTCGATCGAACTGCGAGCCGCGCTCGTCGCGGGCGAATGGGACAAAGCCGGCGAAATACTCGCCGCAGCCCACATCCAGCGTCAGGATATGTCGCCAAACATAACAACGCCCCAAATGGATCACCTCATCGCCACCGCCCTCGCAAACGGAGCCATCGCCCCAAAGGTCTGCGGAGCCGGCGGCGGAGGCTGCATCGCCTTCTACTGCGAAGACGGACGACGCCAGGACGTCGAAGCCGCTCTCGCCGAACAGGAAGGCTGCGAAGTTCTCGGCTGGAATGTGAATGCGGCGGGACTTACAATGTGCGTCTTATAGACCCATCTTTTGATTGCAACCCGGATATATTGCCGGATATGACGTAGTAAGGCCACCCGATTAATCAATTTAGCTTATTGTCATGCAAAGTGGCGTTAAGGGTGTCCACGATAATGAGCAAATCCTCTCCGATCTGCTCCCCCATTATCCGTCGGGTAGATCCTATGCCGTTCGTTCCAGGCCAAACCCGAATGATGATGCCATCGCTGTTTAAGAGGATATGAGTTGGTGTTTGAAATCGGGTTAGTTCCATTGGCATTTCGCTCCCACCATTCCAAGTCAAGAAATCGTCAAAGCCAAATTTCTCTGCGTATGAAGTTAAGTTGAAGTTGGGCCCTAGAGGAATAAATGAGCACGGATAATAATGAACGTTAATCTTCTGCGCTGACGCCCTTACGGAATTGTACAAGTCGGCAGAGATATCGCATGCCTTACAGCTTGGGTTTAGAACGACGAGTAGAGTTAGGTTGTTTGCGGAGTCTGGATTTTTTTGCAATCCGTCAAGACCTACGAGATTTGATGAGTCAAACCGGAAGCCAATACCCGGAAACTCCGATCCCTTTTCTTCAAGGACTTTTGCAAAGTTAAATCGTTCGCCTACCAAAAGGTTCGGGGGAGGTGGGAAGACGATTGAGTATCCAAAAACCAGCCCAACCGTAGTCGCAAAACCAGCGCAGATAGGAAAGAAATACTTGCGAAATCTCTTCATGATCTAGGAGGTTGATTCTTTGGCAACAATATCAAACATTTTGCTGCAACAACGGACAATACCGATAAATTGAGATTTATGCGGGACCGCGGCTTTGATATCCGTCCGATGTTGTCAAACAGTTTTGCATCTTGGTCAATCAAGATTTTCTCAGAAAACGGATTGCCGATATCGATCGGCCTTATTTCAAAGTCGGCCATAGACTTCTCGGATAAAGAACTGTTAAACGAATTGGCGAGATCTCGCAACATATTAACCGCGATATCTGCGAAGCCTCTTTTGCCGGCCCATTCTATTAAACCAAACCAATAAACCAGTTTCCGTGGCAGAGGCTTTTCGGCCTTGACAATCTCAACAACAGCCGCGTTGAGAACATCTTCAATAAATTGATCCCCAGATGCGACGGCACCAGAGCGTTTCAAAAAACCAAGTCTTGCGAAGGCTCTAATAGAAGCTGGTGTATTTTGGAGAATTCGCGTCGCCTCCAATTCATCACCTCCCTTTCGTAGCGCAAAAGCAAATCGAGATGATACATCTGCACGGAGATCATCCCAAAGATTTTCATCAATATTTCGTTCTTTTTCCGTCATGCCATCCAAAACTTTAATGGCAGTTGCATACTTTTCTTGGTCACGAGCTAGAAGGCCTGCTCGTGTCAAATAAATTGCCCTAAGCGGATGATTCTCCTTCTGTTCATTTGCAAGCTTAAGGAGATCATCAATGGTCAGACCATTTGTCGGATCCAAGCTCCGACTCGAAGGTTCATTTGAAACCCCTAAGCATTTGGCAACCGCACTTTGCACTGTAGCAGCTTCCGAAGGTAGCAGATCAACAAACTGGGAGTGAAGCACGCCTATAAGTCGTGCTTCACCAGAGCAGCCTCTGTCGGGCGACGATAATGCGGCTTGAATAATATACTGTGCAAAAAATCGCAGTGCCGCCAATTTTTCTTTTCGTTCAAGCATTGCCACGTCATGGACTTCACCGACAATAACTTGTGGAAACGCGGCTAACTGAATAGTTTGGAGCCTTACAAAACTTGGGTCGGATCCCGCTTTTCCAACTGCTGCATTGAAAAGCTGGACAGCAAGATCTGGCTGTTGTCGATTCAATTCCCATATGAGCTTGTAAAGAAAACGCGGACTCCCAAGACCAATAGCCGTAGTGCCCAAACTATGCGCGAATCTCGGGTTATCACGTACGTTTTGTAAGCCATACTCTACAAGGGAGTCTGCATTCAACTCCTTTTCCTTTTGCGAAACATCCGAAATTTCCGCAAGGATACCAATCAACCGATCACGTTGCTTGTCAACACGATTCCCAATTATTTGAAGAATTTTTCTTGACGTCTCGAGATAGGCATTTTGAGAAGTGCGACGCTCATTCGAGGACAGAAAGTACAAGCCGTCAACTGCTTTTACGAACCACTCCGTAGATTTGTCGCTATCAATTTTCCACCAAGCATCCCCAAGCTTCGCTAAAACAAGTGATTTATCGACTTCACTTAGCTTTGATGAGTCTCTAAGAATGTTATCGGTAACCGATTCAGCCCGCGACATCCACAATTGAGCGTCCAAACTCGGCGTTTGCGACTGTGCTCGGACATGCGCAGTAACCGCGGCCAAAATCATAAAAACAAAAAGAAATGAGACACACTTTTTCATTTAGTTCTACCGCCTAATCCCCCAAAACAAGCCCCTCAAAAAACTAGTCTCCTTCCGGCGGTGAGCATTCTCCGCCGACGTGACACTGGGCACCGTTCTCAAGAGCAATAAATTTGCATTCAGAAGCTCCTGCTAGCGGTTTATAGCAGGTAAAGAATGCGCAATTTGGCGGAGGTGGGCATTGGGACTCGTCGGCTTCAGCTCTCGCCATCCATGCTCTCGGCAAAAAAATCGACAATGCCAATACAACGCCGAATAGAAAAGCAGCGAATCGTGGCAATAAACTAAGGACTTTATGATTTTTCATCAACTTCAACCTCCGTTAAATTCATTTGATTTATGTTCGTTACTCAATTCAGAGTGCTAACATGTTGACTCGTTGTTCACGACGAGTCAACGATCATTTCTTGTCCAAAACTGTCACCTCTTGTCCAAACCTATCATTCCTGTCCATCGGAATAGTTTTGGGGACGGGATTGGTGGATTTCGGCTTGGTTGGTTTGGTATTGGGTAGGGGTCATCCCAAACTTTTTCTTGAAGTCTGCAGCAAAGTGGCTTTCGTTTATTAGGCCTACCGCATTGCCGATTTCACTGATGCGGAGAACGCACTCGGGATCGCCGAGCATCTCCGCAGCACGATCGAGTCGCAAGTCGTGAAGGAATGCTTTTGGCGTGACCCCACCATTTGTTATTCTGAATAAACGGTGAAAATTGGACAACGACATGTTAGCTGCTACAGCCATATCCTCGGCCGTCCAATCACGGCCTAAATCCTGGGAAAGTCGCTTCTTGAGATGGAAGATGCGTTTGTCCATTGGGAATTTGTATTTGACAAATGACGCTGAGAATATTACCCCCCCCAGTTCAATTGTCAACGAATTTCCGTACCAAGTCTGAAAGGGTGTGCCAAGTGTTTTGAAGTGCGTTGAGATTCGTCGGCAGCCCTGAGTATCAAAAAACCTGTCACAAACCGCAAACCATCGGTGTATTGCTTGTAGAAATCACAATTTCTTATCAAACAATTTCCGGAGGGCTACGCGAAAAATGAATTATCTTTCTAAAAATCTTAGATACCTCGCGACGATGTGCGTCGCAGCCGTGATCGGCATTGCAGCTACAAACGCTATCGGACAGGACACCGCCAAAGCTGTGGCAAAGTCGGACAAGAGCGAATACAAGTCGAGAGGCTTTTGCGAAAACAACAACTGGTCGGGTAACGACCGCGTCTCGGCAAATGATCTGCGTGAGCTGACGGTTTCTTCGAACGGAACATTGAACGTCGATGCCGGAGCAAACGGCGGCATCAGCGTCAAGGGCGAAGACCGCAGCGACGTTTTGGTACGTGCCTGCGTCCAGGCCTGGGGTGCGACCGACGGCGAAGCAAGAGCCGCGATCGCCTCGATCCGCATCAATACCTCAGGCGAGATCAAGGCCGAAGTTCCCTCGGAGCTAAAGAACTGGTCCGTGTCGTACGAGATCCGCGTACCGCGCTCGTCGAACGCAAGCCTCAAAGCCCACAACGGCGGCATCTCGATCAGCAATGTCGAAGGAAACCTCGAGTTTAATACCACCAACGGCGGCGTCAACGTCAGCAACGCAGCCGGAACCGTGAAGGGACGCACCGCTAACGGCGGCGTCAACGTCACCCTTTCGGGCACCTCGTGGAAAGGCACTGGTATCGACGTTCAGACCACGAACGGCGGCGTCAACCTGACCATCCCTGAGAATTTCCAGGCCAACATCGAAACGGGCACCGTCAACGGCGGATTCCGCTCCAACATCCCGAGCCTCAACGTGACGACCGAGGACGTCAAAGGCGACAATTGGACCCGCTCCAGATCAAAACGCCTCAACCTCGCCCTCAACGGCGGCGGAGCACCTGTTCGCGTTGTCACCACTAACGGCGGTGTCACCATTAACACCCCGGATAAGGACAAGTAGGAAGATTAAGGCAGTGAGCATGGAGGTCAATGCCCGCACATCGCCTTAGCGTCTTTGCGATACCTTTGCGGCTTTGCGGGAACAATATCTGTTCCCTCAGAGCCGCTCAGTTTTTTAGCCGAGATGCCGCCGATGATGGTCTAACGACCATCCTCTCACCGCTCGGATCATCGCTAGACCGAACACCTCTAATGATCGATCGATCGCTGCTCCAAATAGGCCGTCAATAATGCCTTCGAAGATAGGCGGGGTAAGCTAAACTCGTTTTGCGAAGACCGAAGTATGCGAGAGGGCTCGATCTTGACCTGAAGCGCGGTTCCCGGACGTTCGACCAATCTCCAATTTACCTCTACCAAACTGCGTAAAACACCCGGCAGAACGTGCAAAGATTGGCGTTTCAAGTATTTTTGTCGGCTTTTGTCGTTTTTCGAGCTACTAAACCGTTGCTTCAACAGCATTTATCGCCTTTGTAAGCGAGCGGAAAATGTCGCGGCCATCGTTAGAGCCAAGCAATTCTTCGCAAGCCCTCTCCGGATGCGGCATCATGCCGAGAACGTTCCGGTCAAGGTTGCAGATGCCCGCTATGTTCGATCTCGCACCATTCGGATTCGAGGCTGCGGTGATCTGCCCATCGGGTTCACAATAGCGAAAAACGATCTGGCCGTTCTCCTCCAACTGGTGAAAAGTCTCGTCGTCACAGGTGTAATTCCCTTCCGCATGGGCGATCGGTATCGACAGAATTTTGTGTGGATCGACCTCGGAAGTAAACGGCGTATTTGGGTTTTCGAGCTTTAGATTCACATGTTTACAGATAAAATGAAGCCCCGCATTCCGCATCAAAGCCCCCGGAAGCAACCCTGCTTCGCACAAGATCTGAAAGCCGTTACAGATACCGAAAACGAACTTCCCATCGGCCGCAAACTGCTTGATCGCTTTCATCACAGGAGAAAACCTCGCGAGTGCCCCGGCCCGCAGGTAATCCCCATAGGAAAATCCCCCCGGAATGATCACAGCGTCATACCCGGAAAGGTCCGTCTGCTGATGCCAAATAAAATCCACGGGCTGCCCAACATGTTTAGATACAACATGATACGCGTCGTGGTCGCAGTTAGAACCGGGAAAAACTACTACGCCAAACTTCACGCTTCTACCTCCACGCGATAATCCTCAATGACCGGATTTGCAAGAACGTCTTTGGCGATCCGTTCTACTGAAACTCGGGCGTCAGCCTCGGACAATGCAGGGTCGAGAGCGATCTCAAAATACTTGCCCTGACGTATGTCGCCGATCTGATCGAACCCGAGGGATGCGACCGAATGGTGAATGGCTTTTCCCTGCGGATCGAGTACGCTGGGCTTGAGTGTTACAAAGACCTTTGCTTTCATTAATATCGCTCCAAAATAAATTGTAGAATCTAGCGTAAATTCTTGTATTTATCAAAGTCTTGTGTTAGATTTCACGTAAATTTCAGTCAAAGCAATACTTAACAAACTAAACCCTCTAAAGGAGATCGTCTAAATATATGGAAAACGGTAAAACCGCTCTAGGTCTGGATAAAAATGTAGGTTCGCTTCTTTGCTACCTGCCGGTCTGTCTCATCAGCTTGATCTACAGCATTATTGTGATCGTCACGGATAAAGAAAACAAAGACGTACGCTTCCACGCGTTTCAATCTCTTCTTCTTTCAGTTCTCTACATTGTCGTTATTGTCGCCGTGCAGATCGTAGCCGGGATCGCAGGAGCCGCAGGCTCTGGAGCCCTTGCAGGGCTGGTCGGTTTGCTGGCCCTCGTCGTTATCGTCGCTTTTTTAGGCGCTATGATCTTCGGCATGATCAAAGGCTATCAGGGCCAGCAGTTCAAATTCCCGATCGTCGGGGACATGGCTGAAAAATGGGCTAACGGATAAAGTTTTCGGCATCTAATGCTGATTTCAAACGAAATTAAGGGCGAGATCGAAACCAGTTTCGATCTCGCCGTTATTTTTCATAGTCAGTTTAGTGCAGTCTTAAACAACTGTCGTTTTTTCGGACGACTAGCTAAACACCCGGTCAAATACCTTCTCAACGTTTCGCAAGTAATGTTTCAGATCAAAAACCCGTGCTATTTCCTCAGTCGAAAGATGAGATGAAATGTCCGTATCTTGCTTGACCAACTCGGGATAGTCGCCGCCTTCGTCCCAAACCTTCATTGCATTTCGCTGAGTCCAGGCGTATGCGTCTTCGCGTGAAACGCCTTTTTGCGTAAGTACAAGCATCAATTGTCCGCTGAAAACCAAACCTTTGGTGAGATCAAGATTCTTCAACATGTTTTCGGGATACACGATGAGCGTGTCGAGCAGACTCGTGGTTTTGGCGAGTATGTAATCAAGCGTGGCTGATGAATCCGGCAAAACTATTCGTTCGGCAGAGGAATGCGAGATATCGCGTTCGTGCCACAGGGCGACGTTCTCGAGGCCGACGATGGAATTTGCCCTGACGGTGCGAGCCATGCCGCAAATGCGTTCAGAGAGGATCGGATTGCGTTTGTGCGGCATCGCCGACGAGCCTTTCTGGCCGGTTTTGAATTTCTCCTGAGCCTCGCGGACCTCCGTCCTCTGCCAGTGGCGGACCTGCAGAGCGATCTTCTCAAGTGTCGACGCGATTATCGCGAGCGTGCAAAGATATTCAGCATATCGATCACGCTGAATGACTTGCGTCGAAACATCCGCGGCTTTCAAGCCAAGCTTCGCACAAACCTTTTCCTCGACCTCGGGAGCAAGATGAGCAAAAGATCCGACCGCGCCGCTGATCTTACCCACAGCGATCATTTCCTTCGCTCTCGAGAGCCGGTCGCGGTTCCTCCTAGTTTCCGAATACCAGAGTGCCCAAACGAGCCCAAACGATGTAGGCTCGGCGTGTATGCCGTGAGTTCGGCCGATCTGGGGCGTGTCTTTGAATTCAAATGCACGACGCTTCAAGACCTCAAGCAACGCATCCGTTTTTGCCAGCAAAATATCGCACGATTCCTTCAGCAGCAAAGCATTCGCCGTATCAACTACATCGCTCGAAGTCAGCCCGTAGTGAACAAAACGCGCAGAATCACCAATATTTTCGGCCAGATTCGTCGTGAACGCGATCACGTCGTGATCCGTTGTTTTTTCGATCTCGTTGATCCGCTCGACGGTAAATGAAGCCTTCGCTTTGATCTCAGCGACCGCATAGGCCGGGATCGTGCCCATTTCGGCGTGAACTTCGCAAACGGCGATCTCGACATCGAGCCATTTTTGGAATTTGTTGTGAAGCGACCAGATGCCGCCCATTTCGGGTAGTGTGTAACGTTCGATCATAATTTCTGACTCCCTCCCAACGAAGAAGGAGTGGCGGCCGCTTCGGCTGACGGGGTGGTTCTTTCTTCCTCTGGTAATTCGTACGAACCTAATTTATCGCCGAGTACGTCCTCAAAATAAACCATCTTCACGATCACGACCATAACTGCAAGGAGCGGCGTCGCCAGCACTAATCCCGCGCCGCCGATCATCGCTCCAAGGGCCAACTGGAAAATTATCGTCAGAGCTGGCGCGAGCTCAACCGTTTCACGCTCAATTATAGGCGTGACGACGTTTGATTCGATCAACTGAACTCCTACATAAAGTCCGAGAACATAGACCGCACTTATGGGGCTGTCAATAAATGCCAAAAGCAAAGCCGGGATCGCTGAAATTATCGGACCAAAGTTCGGAATAAACGAGAGAAGCCCCGCTATCAGTCCCAGCGTCAGAGCGAGCGGAACTCCCAGGATCGACAGCCCGATCCACGTCAAAAGCCCTATAAAGATCATCGAACCGACCTTCCCGATCAACCACCAGCGTAGTGTTTCGTAGATCGTATCGAGTATTTCTCTCGCGCGACCACGTCTTTCGATCGGGAAAAACCGTGTCATCCCCTCGGCGTAGAACCGGGGCTCGCTTGCTAAATAAATAGCCAGCAATACGGTGACGAAGACATTTCCAACCGCTCCAACTGTTGATGAAAAGAACCCGCCAACCCGCGTGAGCATGCTGGCGGCGTCGATCTTTGCCATAACGTCATCGACGCTAGGCATCTGAGCAAGCACCGTTTGGCCCCAGCTGTAGTGTGATAAAAACTCACCTGCTCGCTGTGCCGACCTAGGGATCTCAACGCGCAAAACGCGAACCTGTTCAGCAACGCTAGGAGCCAGCAAGGCTCCGGCTCCGGCAACGATAACCACCAGAAAAGCGGCGACTAGGATGACCAGCCAGCCTTCGCCGATCGGTATCCAGCGTCGCAGTATATCCGCGAGTCCTCGCAAAAATATAGCAAGAAGGGCCGCTGCAAAGATCAGCAGCAAGATGTCAAAGACAAAATAAACTAGCGCGAGTCCAAGAACCACAAGGCACACGACCGCGACAGCGATCAGTACTCGCCGCGTGAAGTTAGTGCCAGACTCGGTCTTCTCGGCCATTGTTTAGATAAGGTTTTTTGCGATCAGCAATTCTGCATTCAAAACCGCCGAACCCGCCGCACCTCGGACCGTGTTGTGACTCAGGGCGACGAAACGGTAATCAAAAATATTGTCCGGGAAAATGCGGCCGACGGTGATCGTCATTCCCTTCCCGTTATCGCGATCCAGTTTAGGCTGCGGTCGCGAAGGCTCGTCCGTGACCTCGATAAATGTCTCGGGTGACGAATAAAGATCGAGCGACGGAAACGTTTTCATCGCGTCGACAACCTCTTCCAAGGTTGAAGGCTGCCGGAGCTTCACCCGAACCGACGCCGTGTGGCCGTCGATCACATTTACACGAAAACACTGAGCCGACACGGTAAAATCGGCCTTCTGAACGCCGTTCGCTCCTAAAATACCAAGAATTTTTTGAGCTTCTGTCTCAACTTTCGGCTCTTCGCCAGCGATGTACGGGAAGACATTATCTGTGATATCCAACGACGCTACGCCAGGATAGCCGGCACCTGAGATCGCCTGCATTGTCGTGACAAACACAGATTCGACGCCGAATTTGCGGTGCAAAGCGGCAAGAGGCGGGGCAAAGCTGACGACTGCGCAGTTTGGATTCGTGACAATAAAGCCCTTTCCAAACCCGCGATTCTCGCGCTGCTTTTCGATCAAGCCAACATGGTCGCCGTTGATCTCAGCGATCAGAAGCGGCACGTCCTCGTCCATGCGGTAGCTCGACGAATTCGAAATAACCGGATAGCCCGCACGCGCAAAAGCTTCCTCGGTTTCACGGGCGACCGTTGAAGGAAGGCTCGAAAAGACGATGTCGCAATCCAGCGGCGGCTCGATCGGCGTGACGATAATGTCGCGAACCGAAGCCGGAATTTTCCCCGGCAATTTCCACGCACACGCCTCCGAATACGGCTTCCCCGCCGACCGGTCGCTCGCCGCCATCGCCGTTATCTCAAACTGCGGATGATCCTCCAAAAGCTGTGCAAATCGCTGTCCAACGGTGCCCGTGGCACCCAAAATTCCAACTCTATATTTCTTAGGCATAATTAAAAGACTAAAGACAAAACGGTATTGTATTTCATTCGCCGTAAAATGCAGAAACACGGCTTTTTAGAGCCGCGTTTCAATTGCAAATTTGTATCAGTTGCCGCTAGATTCCCAGCCCTGCTTTCATTCGGGCAACACCTTCCGCCATTTTTTCTTCGGTGTTGCAAAATGAGATCCGCAAAAAGCCCTTCGCCTCATCACCAAATGCAACGCCGGGCACGGTGACGACTCGATTCTGCAAGCATTTTTCCGCGATATCGAGATCGTCACCGAGCGAGCGGACGTCGAGCATCGTGTAAAAAGCACCTTCGGGCGAGGTCGCTCGCAGGCCAAGTTCTTTATCGAAAAGATCAACGAGAAATTCGCCGCGTTTTTTGTAAACCTCGCGGGCGTGCTGTTTTGCTTCTTCTGCCTGGTCGTTCCAGCCGAGGAGCGAAGCTTTTTGCGTGATCGTCGATGTGCAAACGGTCGTGAACCCGTGCAAAACCTGAATGGCTTCCATAATCTGAGGATCCTTGCTCGCGGCCCAGCCGAGACGCCAGCCGGTCATCGAAAGTGATTTAGATAAACCGCTGACGATAATGGTCTTATCGTAATATTCCGACGCCGAATGCGGACGTTCGCCGAAATAAAGATCGCTGTAGATCTCATCTGAGATCAGCCAAATACCCGTACCGTCGAGAGCGGCAGCGATCTGTTGCAAATCTTCGGGCCGCATTATTTTGCCCGTCGGGTTTGAGGGTGAAATAACGACCGCAGCTTTGGTTTTCTCGGTAATTTGGGATTTGAAATTTGAAATATGGAATGCAAAATCATCGTCCGCCGGCATCCGGTAATAGACTGGCGTTCCCTGTGCGATCCGGGTACAGGCGTCATAAGCCGGAAAGCTCGGGTTCGGCAGCAAAACCTCATCGCCCTGATCGACGACGCACATAAATGCATCCGTCATCGCTTCCTGCGATCCGCAGGTGACGACAACACCGGTCCTCGGCAGATCGAGATGTGGATATTGCTCAGCGATCTTGTCACGCAGGGCCGGAATGCCGGGATGCGAAGTATACCCATTCTGCTCGTCCCGAGCGATCCTAGCCGCCTCGTCCCGCAAAAACTTTGGCGTCGGCAGATCGGGTTCCCCGAGCCCGAAATTGATCGAATCAGGCAACGCACGCTCAAAAAACTGACGGATCAACGTCGGCTGAAGCCCACGCATACGCTGAGGCAAAACGAATTCTTTTCGCATCGATGCTTCCATTTTCTACCAGCTTCCTCCGGCCGGGCTTTCTCCCTTACCTTTGTCTTCAAGATCTTCTTCGATCTCCTCGCGAATGGTGCCGACCTCGACGTTATATTCGCCTTCAGCTTGAGCCCGCGGGTCGGCGTTGATGACGCCGGCAAGCGTCTCAATTTCACCGATGATCGTCTGGCCAAGACCGCCGATCTTTTCTAGGATGCCGTGTTTTTGTTCGTCGTTTGAGATTTGATCGTTCATTGTGTAAAACTCCTGAATCCTTATTTTAGGCTATTTCGAATGAATAAGAAATGGGCATGGTCGTATCTCGTACAGAGCTCGCGAGCATGCCCCAGTTATGATCCTTAAAACGATGAACGCAGCAATAATTTATCCTCACCAACTCTTTCGAGATAACCCTGCAATAGGTAAGGGCGATCTGGTCTACCTGATCGAAGAACCGCTGCTGTTTACCCAATTCAGGTTTCATCAGCAGAAGCTAGTTTTCCACCGCGCGTCGATGAAGTGGTATGCGGATCGGTTGGAGCAAAGATCCTTCCGCGTGCGGTATATAGATTCATCTGAGATAGAGAAAACGGCAGACATTGCGCAGGTCCTTTCGAAGGATGGCGTATCTAGCGTCAAATTTATCGACCCGGTTGACGATTGGCTTGGGCGGCGTTTGATCGGATCGCTTGATGCGGCAACCATTAGGTACGAGCAGATAGATTCGCCAATGTTCATCAACACGGCTTCGCAGATCGAAGACTATTTCGTTGGACGAAAGTCCTATTCGATGGCTCAGTTCTATAAACGCGAACGTGAACTGAGAAATATTCTGATGGCGAACGACGGGCAGCCTGTCGGCGGAAAATTCTCATTCGACACGGAAAACCGCAAGAAATTGCCAAAGGGTTTGCGTTTGCCAGCTATCGCAAGGCCAAACACGAATACGTTTGTTAATGAAGCGATCACCTACGTTTCTTCAAATTTCCCGGATAATTACGGTTCTGCTGCCGATTTTAACTATCCCGTCACGTTCGACGACGCCGACGCGTGGCTCGACCAGTTCCTTAGCGAGCGGCTGAAACAGTTCGGCGATTACGAAGACGCGATGTCGCCGAATGCCAATTTCGTCTTTCACAGCGTGCTGACGCCGATGTTGAATACCGGTCTGCTTACGCCCCAGGAGGTGATCGACAAAACATTGGCTTTTACTGCCAGAAACGACATTCCACCGAATTCACTTGAAGGATTTATCAGGCAGATCGTCGGCTGGCGCGAATTTATGCGTGGCATCTACGTTTCGCTTGGCCGCAAGCAGCGTACCTCAAATTACTGGAAGCATCATCGGAGGTTACCCGAGAGTTTTTGGAAAGGTAAGACCGGTTTCGAACCAGTCGATGACGTTATCCGCAAAACCCTGCGAAACGCGTACAGCCACCACATTGAGCGGTTGATGATAATGGGAAACTTTATGGTGCTGACCGAGATCAATCCAAACGACGCGTATCGGTGGTTCATGGAAATGTATATCGACGCCTACGATTGGGTGATGGTGCCGAACGTTTATGGCATGAGCCTGCAATCGGACGGAGGCTCGGTCGTTACCAAGCCCTACATTTCCGGCTCAAACTATATTCGCAAAATGTCCGACTATAAACCGGGGCCGTGGTGCGAAATCTGGGACGGATTGTACTGGCGGTTCATCGCCAAGCATGAGGATTTCTTCCGCTCAAACCATCGCCTCTCAATAATGCCAATGCTACTGGCGAAAATGGACATCGAAAAACGCGAGCGACATATGAACACAGCAGAAAACTATCTCGCGGCTTTTAACCGATAGCGGCAAAATCGATAAAGCCCGTTCGTGGGTCAGCCGAAACCAGCCGAACTTTCACCTTCTCACCGACCTGAAGCCCGTGTTCGCCTTGCTCGATGCGGCCATCGACCGGCGGACGAAGGATGCGGGCGAATGTACCACTGGCGGTGACGCCGGTGACGATCGCTTCGAAATTCTCACCAATGTGTCGCTGCATTACCGTCGCGGCGACGACCTTTCGCATCTTTCGCTCGACCTTTCGAGCCGATTTTTCCTGCTCGTTACAGTGTTCGGCTATGGCGTCAAGTTCCTCATTCGAATATGGCTGCGGTTGGTTTGAGATCACCGCCTTGACGAGCCGCTGAACCACGATATCGGTAAATCGCCGATTCGGGGCGGTCGAATGGGCATAATCACGGACCGCGAGGCCAAAATGCCCGCCGGAATCTTCGCCTTGACGTTCGACGACATATTCTCCGCCGCCGATGAGTTTTACGATCGAGAGCGATAGATCGGGGAAATGCTCAGAATCAGCAGCTCGCCTCTTGTTGAGAAATGCGGCCAGAGACGGTTGATCGGGCAGCTCCGGCAAATTCTCGCCATATTCACTCGCAATTCGCCGAATGCCATCCCAACGCTGCGGCTCTTTCACAACACGTCGCAGCGATGCGAAGCCTTTTGCCTCAAGAAATTCCGCCATCTCGACATTAGCCGCTACCATGAAATTTTCGATCAGCTTTTTCGCTGAGTTCGAGCGAACTGAAACCAACCCTTTGATCTCACCGTCTTCAACAACCGCCGAAGACTCGATAGATTCAAATTCGAGTGCTCCCTTTTTCTCACGGTACGCGGCGAGCCGTTTCGCGGCTTCTCGCTGTAGCTCGATCTGAGCCTTTAACTCGGGCAAACGCTGAAGTTCTTCGGGCATCGGGCCATCACCGTCAAGCCATTCGCCGATCTCTTCGTATGAGAATTTTGCGTGATTGCGGATGAATGCTCGAAAAAAGGTGCTCTCGGGAACGTCACCGTTGGCTCTGACGGTCATGTCCGCAACGACCGCGAACCTGTCTTCGTCCTGATTGAGCGAGGTTTTGTCGGTTGAAAGTTCCTCGGGCAACATCGGGAAGATCTTGCTTTCGGTGTACACCGTCACGGTATTCTGAGCCGCGTGAACGTCGATCGGCGTGCCTTTCGCAACGATGGCATCGACGTCCGCGATGCCAACGAGAACTCGAATGTCGTCATTCTCCAACCGCTCAGCCCACTCAACCTGATCGAGATCGCGCGAAGTCCGATTATCGATCGACGACCACAACAAATGCCGCAGGTCCTGAATATCGGCGCCGTGCGAAGGCTCACCGCGATCCGCGATCTGCCGCAGCTGCGAGTAAACCGCGTCCGAAAATTCCGGTTCAAATCCATTGTCGAGCATCGCTTGGTGTGCCCGCTCGGTCAGCCAACTGTTGTTGTGATGGTCATCCATAAATTCATCGTTTCGCGGTTGATGCGTGCCCAGCCATTTTCGGTCTGTTTGTATATCTTATGTTCCGCAGGGCGAAATCCGTCGGCGACCGAGCGGCATTCCAGGCGTTCGATCCGCAGCCAGGGATTATCAAACTGGATCAAATTGAACGAGTGCGGCTCACCGCGAACCCGAGCCGAAGTCGCAGTTCCCGCTTGGATTATCAGTGCGACGCGCCCATTGGGAAGCTTGTACCGATTCGCCGTCGTTTCGATGTTACTCACATGCAGATGGCCTGCCAAAAACACGTCTCCGCCGCAATCCGCGATCATATGTATCGCACGTTCCGCGTGGCCGACGACATCGTCTTCATCGTGTCCGTCGGGCAGATCAAATGGATGATGCGTCACAACGACTTTGAGCATATCGTCGCTAAGATTCCTCAACTGAGACTGTATGTAGTGAGTCTGCTCCTCACTGATCCGTCCGCCTTTGATGGTCAGCGACCGCGCAGTATTCACGCCGACGATGGCGATCTCTTCGTCAATAAAAGTCGGCGTCAGATCATCCGTAATATATTTCTCGAACTTATCAAGCTTTCGCAAAAACCTGTCAAAAACATTATAAAGCGGTACGTCGTGATTGCCGGGCACAACGATCTGCGGCTTTGGCAAACGATCGAGGAAGGCTCTCGCCTGTTTGAATTCTATGCTTTTCGCCCGCTGCGTCAGATCGCCTGAAACTACGACGACATCTGGCGATATTTCATTGATCTTCGAAACAACAAGTTCCGTTACAGCCGGATCTGCCGTTCCAAAATGCACGTCGGAAAGGTGAACGATCTTACGCATCTTCGCTTTCCTCCGTTGCAGGCTTGGGAACAAAAACTCGCACGGCTTTCGGCAGAATGGTATATCTCAGCGGTGTTTTGGCGACCGAGACCTCGCCGTCGAATGCGACATGAATTCGCTTTCGCCTCGTCTGAATAGACACGTCCTCAGCTAAAACCTCTTCGAAATCCTTCCACTGCTTTACGCGGCCAGTAACCGTTCGAAACAAAAGCCGGATTACACCAAAACGACCGCCGCGATGGAGGAAATAAATGCTCAATTTCCCTTGATCGAGAGCCGGGCGACGGCCGATGTTGTAGAGGTCCATTTCGTATTGATTGTTGCCGATGAAGACGAAAGGCGTTTTGCGTAGGAAAAATTTCCCGTCTACAACGATCCCGACCTTGAGAAATGGCGACAGACGAAAGATCTTCAACGCCGCCCAGAACGCCGCACGCCATTTACCGTAACCTAGTCGCTCCTGCTGTTTCTCACGATCTTTTACGATGTGCGGATAGAGCCCAATACTTGAATTGTTAATGAAAATGCGTCCGTTTAGCTCGGCAAGGTCGATCTCGGCGACGTTTCCGTCCGCGATCATACGAACGGCCTCGGTAATGTCCTGCGGGATCTGTAGATCTTTTGAAAAATTATTGAGAGTTCCCAATGGCAGAACGCCAAAGGTTTTGTTGGCTTTCGACACGATCGCGGCGACCGAGCTGATCGTCCCATCACCGCCGCCGGCCACAATTATCTCCGCATCACTTTTCGCAGCGGCTTCGGCAAATTCGCCGATCTGTTCTCCGGTTCTTGCGAGATTGATCTTGGCATCAAGGCCATTCACGGCAAAGGCATCTTTCAGCTTTTGCTCGGTCTCACCCTCGACAAAACTGCCGCCGGCAGCATTTATTATTACTTCGATCGGCGGCATGTTTATAAGTTAGCACACGAGACTGTATGCTTTAGCGCAAATAGTCTTCGAGTTTGGTCGAGGCGTCAGTTTTTTCGTCGCGATATTTGACGATGATCGGGCAATAGATCGACAGGCCGTTCTCTTTGCCAAATCCGCTCGTCACCGCACGCGATCCCTGAACGACCACAGCTCCTGCGGGAATTTCCAACGAACTTCCGCCTTCTGATTTTATGATGCGATTATTTGGCAGATCGAAAACGGGCGTAGAACGCGTCAGAATAACTCCGCTGGCAAGCACCACGCGTTCCCGTACGATCGTTCCCTCATAAACACCGGTGTTTCCGCCAACCAGCACATCGTCCTCAATAATTACTGGCGTCGCATTGACCGGTTCAAGCACTCCGCCGATCTGCGCCGCCGCGGAAAGGTGAACTCGCTTTCCTATCTGTGCGCACGAGCCGACGAGAGCGTGCGAATCGACCATCGTTCCCTCGTCAACATACGCACCGACATTAATATAAGCGGGCGGAACCACAACGACGCTCGGAGCAACGTACGAACCATCGCGAATAGCCGAACCGCCCATCACGATCCTCACACCGTCTTCCAAAGTCATCGGTCGCAGCGGAAATGTGTCTTTGTCAAAAAACTGAAGCGTTTCCGTCGGTTTCGACATCTCGACCATCTTTCCCATCCGAAAACCGAGCAGGATTCCCTGCTTTACCCAGGCGTTTGCGTTCCAATTCCCATTAGAATCTTTCTCAGCCGAACGAATTTCTCCGCGACGGAGGGCGGTTTTGAATGTTTCGTAAATTTCACGATCGTCGGAGGAAAATTCCGACTTGCTGAAAAGTTCTTCAATATGCTGCTTCAAAGATTTCATTTATTTATAATAGTGAACGAATAGTGGCGACGTCCCTGTAACGTACCGATAAGGCCCAATCCATTCTTTCTGAAACTGATTGAAAACCTCACGTTGGCCTTTCCAAGATCGCGAGCCAGCCGTTCCTTGGAGGTCTAGCCTATTTACAAGAAAGCTACTTTCGACTTTTTGTTCAACTTCAGGATAGCTTGCGCGGTCAATTTCAACGGCAGCTCCAGGAACTACAACAGCCTCGATCCAACCTTCCTCTTCGTTAATCCGAAATCGGTCTGATGGAGTGCCCGACGTAAAATGTTCCTTCTTCGCCCATTCTTCAGTTGAATAAAGATATGGCGAGGCCATAGTTGGATACTTGGTGTAGAAACGAACTACAACGTCCGAAGAGGTCGAGTTTGCGACTACGAATCGGGACCACGGCGGCGAATCGCAAGATATTACGGCGAAGAGAAGTACAATGAGTGCGCCGCCCAACATCGGGGAATTTCCTCGTCGGTACCGCACGATTTTTTCCCGAAACAACATCTAGTCCGAATGCTTCATTACCGCCCGTGCGATCAAACCGATCCCGCCAGCAAACAAAACCAACATAATTATCGTGTTAAAAAGGCTCGTGGGTTGGAAATATATCTGTAGATTCATCAAAATGCCCGATGCGATGACGATTATGCTTATCGCGATCAGGATCCAGCCAATAATCGACTTGCCGTTAAAGAAAACAAAAGCGATCCCAAAGATCAGCGGCACGAGCGACAGTCCAAAAGTGTTGTAGCCGCCCCAATTCCAAAACCCGCTGGTCACGATCACGCGGCTGATGAGCATATATCCGCCCGCGATAGTCATGATGAAGCCAATTACAAACTCTGCCAAGCCTCCCGAAGTCCCGCCCGGGTTTTTTAGATCCTCAAATTGCATAAATTTCGTCTATCGGTGATTGATATCCTCGATCGGCAACCAAAAAGAAATATTGACCACGGATGGACACAGATGAACACGGATCTTTTTCTAACTTCTTATCTGTGTCTATCCGTGTTTATCTGTGGTTAATTTTCCTAACTTCAGCTCGTCCATTATGTATCGCAGCGTTTCTTTGGTTCCGGGGCTTACGGGAACCAGCGGCAGCCTCAAATTCTCCTCACACAACCCCATTTCCTTCATCACAAACTTGCACGGGGCTGGCGAAGCCTCGATGAAGTTCGCTTCCATTAGCGGCCGAATCTTGTAATGAATTTTGCGGGCAAAATGGAACGATCCGTTTAGAGCGTGGTCTACCATCTTGACGGTTTCTTTGGGAATTTCGTTTGCGCAGACGGAAACCAAACCATCGCAGCCTAAAGATATCAGCGGCACCGCCGAAGCGTCGTCGCCCGAGAATACTTTGAACCCACGCGGGCGTTTTGCGAGGATTTCCATGATCTGCGAATAATTTCCGGACGCTTCCTTGGTCGCAACGATGTTTTCGAAAGCCGCAGCGAGCCGCAAAGTCGTCTCGGCAGAAATATTCGAAACCGTACGCGACGGAACATTATAAAGCACGATCGGAAAGCCTTTCACCGACTTCGCGATCTCTGCATAATGGGCAAAAAGGCCTTCCTGCGTCGGTTTGTTGTAATAAGGTGCGACGATCAGGGCCGCGTCGGCTCCGGCTTCTCTTGCGGCACGCGTGTTTTCTATCGCGGCCGCCGTATTATTTGTTCCGGTGCCCGCAATTACTTTCGCACCGTGTTTTTTCGCAACCTCAACCGTCAAACGGATCACATGCGACTGCTCTTCCGAAGCCATCGTCACATTTTCACCCGTCGTCCCGCACGGCACGAGCAATTTCACACCACCTTTTATCTGCCGCTCGACGAGTTTGTGAAAACAAACATCATCAACCGATCCGTCCTTCCGAAACGGAGTCACAAGCGCCGTCGCCGTCCCGTGCAGCCAATCTAATTTCATTGTCATAACGAAATTCAGTATATTCTGAGCCGCGTAGAACTTACAAAAATAGATACGAGGAATTTATGGCAAACATAAGGAATAGTTTTGCAGTAATTTAGTTACGAAGAAAATTAACCACAGATGGACACAGATGAACACAGATATTTTAAGGACTTTTCCAAGTCTTATCCGTGTTCATCCGATTTCATCTGTGGATAAATTTCTTCCTAATCGCTACTCACCGGCTTGCCGCAGCAAAAAATCGTTCCAATTTAAACATGTCGAGGTTCCCGTCGGTTCGCACACCCGAACAAATGTCCAAACCGAAGGGCTGAACGACTTCGATCGCTTCGCGGACGTTTTCGGGGTTTAACCCGCCCGCTAAAAATACTGGTTTGCCGCAGGTTTCGACTATTTTGCGGCTCAATTTCCAATCATGCCGCCTGCCCGTGCCGCCTAACTCTTTGACAGCAAGCGTAGGATTCCCGCTATCAAGCAAAATCGCGTCAACAAGCTCCGCCGCCTCGTCAACCGAACTTTCCCCGACAACATGAATAACCTGTACGAGCTTCACGTGCGGCAAAGCGGAACGTATCGCACCGTATTCACGCCCCAACAATTCGTCAACGATCTGAATGGTATTCGTATGCGTCCGCTCATGATGTGCACCGATGTTTTCTGCAGTTTGCTCACTCGCCCCCAAAACACTAGCCACCGGCGGCGGCACAGAAGCCGCAATTGTCTTAATAAGTTCATCCGCGATCGGCCCCGGCCCACTAGGCATCTTCCCAACCAACCCAATAGCCGACGCACCAAAGGAAATAGCCTGGGCAGCTTCGGCATCGCTTGAAATACAGCATATTTTGATTCGCGGCATCATATAAACCTATCTTACAGCTAAGAAAAAAAGCGTGAAAGTGATCGCTCACCTTCACACTTTGCCCCTTGAACTTTGTAGGAATTCTTAATTCAAAACTTCATCGAAAGCTTTTTCGTAGTCGCTCTTTTTGTCATTGTTTGAGGTCTTGAAAACGACCTTGTGATCTTTCAAAACGGCGACGGTAGAGGTTTTTCCTTTGTATTCGTTAAAGAAATCAGACATTCCGAGTTTCTCTGCTTTTGCTTTTGCAAGCGCGGTGGTTTCTGCATTTGTAACGTCAAACACTACAAAGTTCAACTTTTCCGAGTAACTCGATTTCACTTCGTTTACGACCGGATCGATTCGTTTGCAGTACGGACACCAATCGGCGGCGATGATAGCGACGACGGGACGCTTGTCGTCCATTATCATAGCGTCGTCTTTCATCATGGAATCTTTCTTCATTCCATCATGCTTTTTCATATCGTCATGTTTCATCGGCTCCTGAGCGAAAAGTGCCGACGCAGAAACGAGTGTAAAAACAGCTACGAATAACAGCGAAAGTATGGATCTATTGGATTTCATTTTTGTACTCCTGAATATTTTGTCTAAGAATTCTTTGCCCGCCGAAAATAAAGCGGCACGCTAACAAGATGTTTGCGTGCCGCGAAAATATTCCTTATCGGAGGTTAAAACTTACATTTCATCGATCACATCAGTAAATTCAAAGAACCCTTTCTTCCCAACGATCCATTCTGCGGCTGTAATTGCTCCGGAAGCGAAACCTTCACGCGATCTGGCGGTGTGTTCTAAGAGGATTTGATCCGACGGGCCGTCGAAACCTACTCGGTGAGTTCCGGGAATGTTTCCCGCACGGGTTGCGGCGATGGTCAAGTCTTTTTTGATGTGCTCGGCGACTATTTCTTTTAGTTTTAGGGCCGTGCCGCTCGGGGCGTCGAGTTTGCGGGAATGATGCTGCTCTTCGATAAAGGTTTCGTAATCGGGGAACTTTGCAAAAAGCTCGGCGGCAAACGCCGCGATGCGGTAGAAAAGATTTACGCCTATCGAGAAGTTCGCCCCAAACAAAAACGCCCCGTTTCCGTCCCGAACGATCTTTTCAATAGCCTCGCGGTCCTGATTCCACCCCGTCGTGCCCTCAACCAAAGCAACACCAGCCGCCACGCAGGCAGAAACATTCCGTTTGACCGCCCCGGCGACCGTAAAATCTATCGCGACCTCCGCAGAAACCAATTTCGCCGCGAGCGATTTCGCCGAAGCCTGTGCAAATCTGTCGTCAATCACCACAAAAACCTCATGCCCCTTTTCCTCCGCCAAACGCCGGATCAACCTCCCCATCTCTCCGTATCCGATCAGTGCAATTTTCATATAGTTTTATTTACCACAGATTGAAAGAAAATTAACCGCAGATGAACGCGGATGGACACAGATGTTTTCTCAAAGCAATCTTATCTGTGTTTATCTGCGTCCATCTGCGGTTAATTCGTTTCGCTAGATAACAATCGTTTTGCTAGGTTTACGTACAGTTCGACGGCAAACTCGAGATCTTTTTCAGAACAAATTCGTCCTTAGTATGAGCAACGAGGATCGAGCCGGGACCCAAAAGCAGTGGTTGGCCCCAGTTTTGGAGGTGTGGAATGTCGGTTGTAAACCGTACGACCTTTTGTTTGAAGCCTTCGACTGCCAGCATTTTTACCGGGAGGCTGTAGGACATCACTTCGAGTTCGCCGCGGTCGCGGATGAGGCTGTTTAGGGCGTTTACGATCGCTTCTTCGGGCGTGGTGAGACGGATCAGGATGCCGGCTTCCGCATTTGGCGGAATTACATTCAATGCGATGCCGCCGTCGAGCGTTGCGATGTTGCAGGTGGTCTCGCCGAAGAATTCGTCGTTTGGAAACTTTGTATGGCGAACGTCTTCGAGAATATCGAGCAGCTTTTCGATCGCGGAATCTCCCTGCTCGGGATACGCGGAGTGCGCGGCTTTGCCTTTAGTCTTGATCTTCGCCCGAAAAGCACCTTTTGAACCGATCGCAAGATCATTATCGGTCGGTTCGCCGTTGATCATGTATTCACACTTTGCTGCGAAAGGGTGATCGTTCGCAATTTTTGCTCCCGTGGACGCACGCTCCTCTTCGACAGTGTAAAGCAGGCCGATATCTTCGATCCCGTCTTTGCGGAGCAGTTCCGCAGCCGTAATTT
Organism: Acidobacteriota bacterium; assembly: GCA_016703965.1. Taxonomy (NCBI): domain Bacteria; kingdom Pseudomonadati; phylum Acidobacteriota; species Acidobacteriota bacterium. Next base: position 1,362,567 of record JADJBB010000021.1, on the reverse strand, counting down.
GAGCCGCGATGATCCCTTTTGCATCGCAAGAACCGCGCCCGTAGATCTTTTCGTCGTCCTCAGTCGGCGCAATAAACGGCGGAACCGTATCCATATGCGTCGAAAGCCAAACTCGCGGCGTTTCGTTCAGATACGCGATCACGTTGCTCTGATTTTCGGAAACCTGTTGCAATTCCACAGTCCAGCCAAGGCTTTCCAGGTGATCACGAAGAAAAAACCCAACCTCCGCCTCGTCACCGGAAGTGGATGGGATGGTCATGAGGGATTTTGTTAGTTCGAAAAGATTCATTTGTTTAAATTTCGGCGACTTCGGATCAACACCAACATCTGTCGGTTGTATTTTACCCGAATCCCTCACCCGGTGTTTCGCTACCTGCCATATTACGAGATAAAAACCTCCGGTTTTGCTCTCTTAGTCGCAAATTCTTTTACTATTCCGGGCTAAGTTCGCTGGCCATACGACTTTTTTCGGATGAAAAATTCTGGTAAGATTCGGAACAAGTGAATTCTATCCTCCGTCTGATCCTGCTTGCAATTGGTTGTTTTGCCGTTACGGTGTTGCTGGTTATAGTCCTCAACACGATCGTAACGGCGACAGCAGACTGCTATCACACCGGAGATTGCTCCCGCACACCAATTCTGGGCACCATCGCCTACTGTTTTGATGCTCTAAAGATCTTTTGTTACTTCGCGGTCTTTCCCGCCGGTATGCTATTTGGCCGCCGTGATTTTCGTAAGGTGTTTAAGAATAGAATGGTTCGTCGTGCAGCCCGCATTGCGTTCGCTCTTATTCCGTTATTTTTACTGCCGTTGAAATATTTTTTTACTATCAGTTTCTTTCAATAATTTGCCCTAAAACAGTTCCTCGTGAAGGCTTTTTATCACCTCGGCGGCGAATTCTTCTTTAATAACGAAGGTCAGGTTGACGCTTGAGGCTCCGTGAGAAACGAGGGCGATATTGACGTCTTTTATAGTTGAGAAAACCCTGGAAGCGAGCCCGGTCGAGGCTCGAAGGCCTTCGCCGACGACACAGACAACAGCGTAACCGCCTTCTACCTCGACATCGCCGAATCGCGAAAGTTCAGTGACGATCTGTTCGAGTGAATCAGTATTATCGAGCGTCAGAGCAACCGAAACCTCAGACGTAGAAACCACATCGATCACCGTCCGATACCTTTCAAACACCTGAAACAGAGCGCTCATGAACCCGTAGCTCCCGAGCATTCGAGCCGAAGTGATCCTCAGGATCGTGATGTTCTTCTTTGAGGCGATCGATTTGATCTTGTTCGGCGTTTCATCCGAATCGGCGAGCACCATCGTGCCAATTTCGTTCGGTTCGAACGTGTTGCAGACTCTGACGGGGATATTCGTATCGACCGCGGGCTTGATCGTTTTCGGATGAAGGACTTTGGCTCCAAAATATGCAAGCTCTGCAGCTTCTTCGTATGAAAGAACTGGAATTGTAACTGCGGAGCTGCAAATTCGCGGATCACATGTCATCACGCCGGTGACGTCGGTCCAGATCTGCAATTCGTTCGCGTGTAATGCGGCCGCGACCAAAGCAGCCGAATAATCAGAACCGCCGCGTCCCAATGTCGTAGTTTCGCCACCGCGACTAGCAGCAATAAATCCACCCATGATCGGAACTTCACCGCCCGCGATCATTGGCTCGATCTCGAGTTTGACCAGTTTCTCGGTGTCTTCCCAGATGGGTTGAGCCGCCCCGTATTCGTCGTCGGTAACGATCAGCCTTCGCGAATCGACTTGTCTTGCATTAATGCCTTTTGTTTTGAGCACCTCAGCTACGAGCCGCGATGAAAGCTGTTCGCCGTACGAAACTACAGCGTCCTTCAGCATCGAAAGCGGCAGGCTGCGGCGGGAAACGCGTTTGAGCAGGTCGGCGAGCTCTTCGCGAGCGTATTCGAGTTCGCCGTGGAACGCACTGGTGTCGGGAATCGAGAATTGCCGCGTCACCTCAACATGGCGTTCAAAATGAGGCTGCAGCGAAGCAACCGCTGTATCGACATCACCTTTTTTGGCCAGTTCAAATGCGGCAAGCAGTGCGTCCGTCACCTTGGTCATCGCCGAAACGACAACGACCGGATGCCGGTCGTACTGCGTCGAGACGATTTGAAAAACACGTTCAAAGGCGGCGACGTCGCCAACCGACGTGCCGCCAAATTTCATTACAATGGGGCTTTGATCACTCAAGTTATTAAACCGTTCCGAAAAAATATTTTACGACAAAACGTGGTGTTTAGCTCAAGCGATCACTAGATTGCCCGCTAAACTCAGATATCCGCAGCCGAGATCGCTCCCGTCCGGCTGATGGATTGATATCCGAAAAGCTCAATGTGCGGCGACAGATATTCCGCCTTCACTGGTTCGTCTCTTACGAGATCCGTACTCAGATACTTCTTGTTGTCATCCGAAAAAACAGTCGCGACGACTGCATCTTTTCCGAGCTTTTCGAGAGCGATCAACGCTCCCAGGAAATTCGCTCCCGACGAGATCCCTACCGCTAGCCCAAGACTTGCGGCAAGTTTTTGCGCCATCAATATCGAATCGCCATCCGAGACGCTTATCACTTCGTCCAGTTTATCGAGATCACAGATCGCGGGAATAAACTCGTCCGAGATGCCCTGAATGCGATGACTGCCGACCTTGTGGCCCGTCGAAAGCGTTGGCGATTCAAGCGGTTCGAGCGGATGGATCTTAATATCAGGATTCTGTTCCCGCAAAAACGCTCCCGTTCCCATGATCGTTCCGCCCGTTCCAACACCTGCAACAAATGCGTCGGGCTCGAAACCGACCTTCTGCAATTGCTCCCAGATCTCAGGTCCGGTCGTCAGGTAATGAGCCTCAGCGTTCGCAAGATTAGAGAACTGATGGGGCAGAAAAACCCGTCGACGCTCGTATTTAAAGGCGTCAGCCAACTCGATACTTCCGACAAATCCGCCCTGTTCATGGCTAACCAGCGTCACATCGGCACCATAACTCTTGATCAGTGCAATGCGCTCCTTGCTCATCCACTCAGGCATGAAAACGTGCACCGGGTTACCAAAGGCATGACCGATGGCCGAGAACGAGATCCCCGTATTCCCGCTCGTCGCCTCAGCGATGATATCGCCTTTGCGGATCATATCGTCGCGATAAGCTGACTTCAGGATATGGAACGCCATCCGGTCTTTGATGCTTCCGGACAGATTCAGATGTTCCGCTTTTGCAAAGATCGTCCGCCGTTCGCCTTTGAAATGAAAATGAACGGCAAGCAAAGGTGTGTTGCCGATCAAATTCTCAACATAGCCTGACTTTACAGGAACGGCACTGAAATGGTTCTGAAACGCTGCGAGGTCGTTGATTTTCATAGAGGTATGCGATCGTCGATCGATGCTTCTTATCGCATACCATGAAAACTGGTCAGTTTTATGTGAGTTTGGTCACAACCCCGCGTTTCATAAGATCTTGTAACAGCCGGCTGCCGACGCAACGTTCCTCTTATGAGCGAAAAAATGCCCGGACACGCTTTCCGCATCGTCTCTCAGTATTCGACGCAAAACCCGCGACGTTTCCGCCGTATCGCTCAAAAACGCATCGTGGCCGTCTTCAGAATCGATCTCAAAATACCCCGCATTAACACCGTGATGTATCAGACGCTGGGTTAATTCCCGGACATCATTCGCTGGAAACAGCCAGTCGCTTGAGATGCCAACGAGTGAGACCTTTGCCTTTATCCTGCGAATGTCGGCGTCCGACATATCGAACAGGTCCATCGCCTTGGTTATCAGTTCGTAACTGTCGATCTCAAAACGATCACGGAACAAGTCGCCCTGATGATCGAGATAGCCGCCGACATCAAACCGATCGCCATAATTCTCGTGCGGATTCTCGCCATTTCGATTCGGATTTCGCCCAAACCTCTCTCCGAACTTTCGCGGTGATTTGTATGAGACGACCGCGATCTTTCGCGCCATTTCAAGATCGTTCTGCTTGATCGCCTGCCGCTGAAGGTGATTAAGGGCTAGGCCCATCGCAGATAGCGGTGTTGCGGCGATCGAAATGCAATGCTCCGCGATATCAGGGAAATCAGCCGCAAACTGCAACGCAAGCATCCCACCCACGCTGCCGCCGACCACGGCGTGAACTTTCGTTATACCCAAATGCTCGAGCAGAATTACATTTGTTCGGGCAATATCGCGCAAAGTGACGATCGGCAGTTCGCTCCTGCCGCTTTTTGCCCGTCGTTTCTTTAATGTGCTGGCACTCGTCGAACCATAGCTCGAACCGAGGTAGTTCACACAGACGAACGCAAATTCTGACGTATCGAGAGCACACCCGTCACACATCAGCCCGTTCCACCAGTCGCCAATTCGCGAGCTGCCGGTCAGAGCATGGAAAACAAGCACGGCATTCGAACGGTCGGCGTTGAGACGGCCGTAAATGGTCGCCCGCAGTTTGACCTCAGGCAAAACCTCGCCTGATTCGAGCGTGAACGGTTCGTTAAATGTGAAATCTACCTCAAACATCTTTGTTACCTCAATACTTTGGAACTGTCGGGTCGACATGGTTCGACCACGCGGTTATACCGCCTCTTAGATTCACCAGCCGGCCTTCAAACCCCGCATCCTGCAGATAGCCGATCGCTTTCGCACTTCGAACACCGCCTTTACACTGGACAACGGTCGTCTTGCCTTTCGGTATCTCACAGATGCGGTTAACGATCTGGCCTAAGGGAATCAGTTGAGCCCCGGGAATGCTCGCAAATTCAAATTCGTGCGGTTCGCGGACATCGATGATCTGAAGTTCAGCCTGAGCTTTTATCCAGCGATCTAGCTCGGTCGCGGTGATCTCTTCGTACGGCAATTCTTCTTCAATCGGATTGTTTAGTCCGCAGAATGCGTCGTAATCGACGAGCTCTGTGATCGTTGGATTGTCGCCGCAGAGTTCGCAGTTTGGATTCTTGCGAAGTTTCAGCTCGCGGAATTTCATCGTCCAGGCATCGAAAAGGAGAAGACGATTGAGCAAGATCCCTTCGGCTCCGAGGATCACTTTCAAAACCTCATTCGCCTGGATCGTTCCAACGATTCCGGGCAAAACACCGAGTACTCCGCCCTCGGCACAGGATGGAACTAATCCCGGCGGCGGCGGTTCGGGATACAGACAGCGATAACAAGCACCTTTCTCGGCCCAGAAAACGCTCGCCTGCCCCTCAAATCTGAAGATCGAGCCATAAACATTCGGCTTTCCGGTCAGAACCGCGGCGTCATTTACTAAATAACGCGTCTGGAAATTGTCCGTGCCATCAACGACCACGTCGTAATCCTTGAATAACTCCAACGCGTTCTCGCTCGTCAACGCCATCTCATAGGCTTCGACGTTTACGTTCGGATTGACGTCCAAAAGGCGTTCTTTCGCCGATTCGATCTTTGGCCGGCCAACATCTTTCGTACCGTGAATGATCTGCCGCTGGAGGTTTGATTGATCGACGACATCAAAATCTACGACGCCGAGCGTTCCAACACCGGCCGCTGCTAGATATAAACCAAGCGGTGAGCCCAAACCGCCGGTTCCTATCGTCAAAACTCGAGCATTCTTGATCTTTCGCTGCCCTTCGAGACCAACCTCGGGCAGGATCAGATGGCGGGAATAGCGTTGATATTCTTCGGTCGAGAGCGTTGGCAATTCTCCCGTCGACCGAGCCGCTGCCGAATTACCACCAGCGATCGACGGCACGATCGTCAGCGTTTCGCCTTCCGCTAGCTTTGTTTCCGGTCCGTCAAGATAGCGGATATCTTCATCGCCGATATACAGATTGATAAAATTTCGCAAGCTGTCCTGCTCGGTAAAAAGATGCTTTCGCAAGCCTGTAAACTCAAACGTGAGTGCATTTAGTGCCTCGTTAACGTTAGCGGCTTCCACCGCGACCTCTGATTTTCCGCCGGTAAATTGTCTGAGCGGCGTTGGTATTAAAATTGTAATTGCCATATTTATTTTCCTATCAGCTTCCAGCTATCAGCTTTCAGCTATTCCGGCACCTCTTCAATAATTTCCACGACTTCCTTTTTAAATTTAGACCGGTCGTTTTCCATCTCCCACGAGTTCCAATCGACCGCTTTTTTGTCCCTAACCGAGACGATAATGTATGACCAAACCGGCAGAGCGTGATCGAGATCGAACTGTGACGGAACCGCTTCGTCGTCCGGATGCGAATGGTAATAGCCGATCACATCCAGACCCTTTTCGCGAGCTTTCCGGTCGGCGAGCATCAAAGCCCGAGGATCGATCAGCACGCGGTCATGCCGCGTTTCTACCTCCGCCGTGTTTTCCATCGGCAGCGTTTCGACGACCGTCTTGTCGTTTTCTGCATCAAGGTGCCCGAGCAGCAGCCCGCCGCATTCGTGCGGATAATCGGCTTCAGCGTGCGCCTTGATCGCCTCTAAATGTCCCTTTTGCAACTCAAGCATTTTTTGCCTTTTTACTTTTCCCTTTTGCCTTCCCTAGTGCCTGCTCGATGTCCGCGAGGATATCTTCCGCCTTCTCGATGCCGACAGAAATTCGAACCAAACCTTCCGTTATCCCGAGGGCCTCACGCCGTTTCTCAGGCAATTCGCGATGTGATGAGGATGCCGCATGCGAAACAGTTGTAAAAACATCGCCGAGCGTCGTCGCCCTCACGACCAGTTCGAGCGAATTCATGAACGCCCACGCCGCGTCGCGTGTGTCATCAGCCAGCACGATCGACAGCAAAGCTCCGTTGTGCGGCTGCGTAAGGACTTGTTCCGCGACGCCGCCGGTTGAGAATTTTGGATAAAAGACTTTCTTGATGCTCTTGTGATTTGAAAGTGCTTCGGCCAGAAACTCGGCGTTCGAACATTGCTTCTCGAGCCTCAATGCCAGTGTTTTCAACCCGCGTGAGATCGAATGAGCTTCCCAGACGCTCAGGATCCCGCCAACCAGTTTCATCGCACTCGTTAGGGCTGGTTCGTCTGCGATGTCTCGGGCGATGACAACGCCCCCCATTGCGTCGGCGTTGCCGCCGAGGTATTTTGTGGCGCTGTGAACTACTAGATCAGCACCAAATTCTAGCGGCCTTGCGAGATATGGCGTGGCGAATGTGCTGTCTACGATCAATCTTGCCCCGACCGAATGAGCGAGGTCGGCAACGGCAGCGATATCGAGCACTTTCAGCAGTGGATTTGAGATCGTCTCGGCAAGTAAAACGCGCGGTTTCAGCTCTTCGACCTTCCGTTTGAGTTCGACGAGATCTGAGAAATCCGCAAGCTGCGTTTTCACTCCAAATGCCCCGAAAACCTTGTAAAGCAGATCAAAACTCGCTCCGTACAGATCCCGCGAAGCGAGCACGACAGAACCATTCGTCAGATCGCTGGCGAGCAATGCCGCATGCAAAGCTGCCATTCCCGACGCGTAGGCTCGGGCGACCGCTCCTGATTCCAGCACACAGATGGCCTCCTGAAACGCATCCACCGTCGGATTGCCGTAGCGCGTGTAGATGTAATCTTTTAGATCACCTGTGAAAACGCGCTCAGCCTCCTCCATCGACTCGTAGCTATAAGTCGAACTGGCGTATATCGGCGTGGCGTTCGGCAGCCCCTGTGGAAGCGGGCGGCGTTCGCCGGCGTGTACAAATTCTGTTTCGATCGATCGTTTCGTCATAAATTTAAAAAATAAAAAAGCCCTCGTGCTAAAGATGCACGAGAGCTTTTCCTAGAAAGTTCTTCGTATTGTCGACGATCAAATCAAGTCTCGTCGAAACGCTTTAGCAGTTTTTATCGTGGAGCAAGTTGCCTTAAATCGCCACGCTTTTGGTTTTCAAAGTCCTGAAATTATCAGGTTCATTCAGAAACCGCAAGCGTGACGCCCATAATCATATGGCGACAACCTGCGTTCATCTGAATGATAATATTTCTCATCAATAACCCCTTCGGGGCACTTTCTAAGCTACAACAGTCTTTTCGGCTGTGTCAACCAAAAACCTTTGCGACGGAAAATCGTCTCACTTACCTGGACAAATGAGACGGGCTTAAACACCTGACAATGCTGCACTTATTCCAATAAATCGTCTCATTTACGAAAACACAATATCACGAAAGTGAGACGATTTTCCTACAATTTTGTCATCCGCACAAAACAGAACCGCCGTTGATATTCAATATCTCGCCCGTGATATGCCGTGACCAATCGGACAAAAGAAAACAGATCGCCACCGCGATATCGTCGGTTGCTGCCATTCTCTGCAATGGAATGGCTTTCAGCACGCTTTGTTTGTAGTCTTCATCGTTAAAAACCTCGCGGACCATAGCCGTCTCGATCCAACCAGGAGCGACCGCATTGACGCGGATCTTCGGACAAAGTTCGCTGGCCAGAGCCTTGGTGAACGAGATCTGCCCGCCCTTCGATGCAGCGTAATTCGAATAATTCGCCTCACCTCGCTGCCCTGCGGTCGAAGAGACCATAACGATCGCCGCCGAAGCCTGCTTTTTCATGGCCGGAACACACGCTTTCGTCATCGCCCACGCCGATTTCAGATTGGTGTTGATGACCTTATTCCAAAGCTCCTCAGACATTTCCTCGATCGGAGCTCCGTCCCAAACACCGGCGTTGCAGACGAGCAGATCGATGCGGCCAAACCGTTCCAAAGTCTGCTTCGCGATCTCCTGAGCACCCGTAAATTCCGAAACGTCCGCCTTGACCGAGATCGCTCCGACGCCTTTGTTCTTGCACATCTCGACCGTCTCAAAAGCCTCGGCGTCGTTGCTCAGATAGTTGACCACAACATTCGCCCCGGCCTCAGCCAGCCGCAACGCCGTCGCCCGCCCAACGCCGCGCGAAGCACCGGTAACGATCGCCGTTTTACCGGCAAAAAGATTATTTGGAAGGCTGATCGGCGACACGTTTTCGCTCATTTTGTTTCCTTGCGTTTCGCGGGTTAAATTTCCCACGCGCTAGCCGCAGAGCTAAGATGACATTTTCAGAAAATAGTTTGTGAAAATAAGATAGCCGGAAACCGATCTAAAAATCAAAACGGCGACGAGAAATGTCTCGCCGCCGTTCGAATTCGAGAATTTGGTCGTCTTATTTCTCTGCAACCCAACTCTGAGTTAATTTGGCTATGATCAGTACTGCTGGAAATAGATAGATCGAATACCAAAAATAAAGATCGGAAAGGTCTCTGCCGGCCATTAATGGAGCGACAAGAACCAGCATCAATGCCAACGCGATCACAATGCCTGGGACAGCCAGATTTTTCAACTTATATACACTTCCAGATCCCGCGTAGGTCAAAAAAACCGCAAACAGATACATTAGGTAGCCCTGAAAACTGAATCCCAGAGTCGGGTAAAAATACGCGATCGTAAGAGTTAGATAAAACAACGAAAAAACTCCCGGCCCGAATAAGAATATTTCGCGCAGGATGCTCGTCCATCTGTCGGCCTTTTCTCCGAACGTTCTCTCACTAACAACGATCGCGGATTCTCCGGTGTAGGTCATCGCGAAACGGCTCTGGTCGGGCGGCGTTTCAAAAAACGCGTTCATAGCGTTTTCCAGTCTTTCATCGAGCTTTGTTTTTTTCATTTTGCGTGGGTCGAGTCGGGATCTCTATATACATTTTACCTTGCGGCGAAATATGGGGGCAACACTTATTTTCCGCCCTCGATCCGTGCTATTTTGGGAGTACGTTCTTGTCTGTAAATGCCTGAAATACCCGATAAAAACCCGGCGGATCTGATATCACCTGCGTGGCCGAAGTATCTGTTTTTGCCCGCCGTCACGGTATTTCTGTATCTATTTCTGTTCAAATTTCCGGCAACACCGTTCTTTACCGACGGCGACCAATCGATCTTTCTTTACGAAGGCGAACGTTTGTTCAATGGCGATGTGATGTATCGCGATTTTTTCGAATTCACGCTACCGGGAACGCAAGCATTGTACGCTGCGATGTTCGCAATATTTGGGCTCAAATATTGGATCATCGGTGCGGTAACGATAGCGATCGGTGTCTCGACCACGTGGATTTTGTTGAAGACCTCGGAAAAGCTGCTCGCTCCGCCGCTTTCGTATTTGCCTGCCGTTGTTTACGTCTTTTTCGGGTTTCGCTGGTTCGGTATCGACGGGTCGCATCGGATGTTTAGCCCGATATTTATTCTTCTGGCGATCTGGATATTGATGCGTGGGAAAAGCTCAATTGAGCTTGTTTTGGCGGGATGCTCGCTTGCGATCGCTTCTTTTTTTACGCAGCAACGGGGATTTGTGGTGCTGACGGCGATCGTCGTTTACTTGTTTCTGGACCGCTACTTTTCACGCGAAAGCTGGGCTTCGTTTTTTAGATCGACAGCGGTCATAACGCTGAGCTTTTTGATTTTACTGATCGCTCTTTGCTCGTATTTTGTGTTCGCGGCTGGAGCCGATAATTTCTTTTACGCGACATTCGCATATCCTTACAAATATTACAGTTACGGCCATCCGAATAATTTTGGCGTTTATTTTATCGATCTGAAAAAGGCCTTCGCGATCGAATCAGTGTCCGACATTCTGGAATTAGCCCCAACGATCTTTTACGCGATCGCGTTGCCGTTTGTGAACGTCGTTTTACTTGCTCTTTTTTTAAAAAACCGCAAGCATCTCGACTGGCAAACCTGGCGATTCCCGATCCTGATCGGCTTGACTGGGTTTTTTCTGACGCTCAGCACGACCGCTCCGAATCAGTTTCGCCTGTTCCAGATCGCCGGACCGTCGCTGATCGTGCTGGTTTGGCTTTTGGACAGGATCGATTTTTCGTGGAACGTGAAGCGGCGATTCGCCCACGCTGCCATTGGCGTCCTGCTGCTTTTGGGAGCCTTTCAGGCGATCAGGATGCAGACGCATTGGGAATTTGTCGATCTCGATTTCCCTGTCGGCAAACTGACGATGGTCGCGTCGCCGCAGGCCCATCGGTATCAATGGCTGTCGAAAAACGTCCAGCCGGGCGACTATTTTTTCGAAGTTTATGAGCCCTTCGTCTATTTCCCGCTGCAGCTCAAAAACCCGACGCGGTACAGCCAGATCTGGTCGAACGGCTACACACGGCCCGAACAGGTCAATGAGGTCATCAGCGATCTGACGGCGAAAAGGCCGCGTTTCATCCTGTTCGACAACGGCTATCTGCCGTCCGCAACGCCGCGAGGGTCGGGCGATCACACCGGCCCTCTCGCCGATTTCATGCTGCAAAATTACACGCCGATCGGCGAAGTTTACGAGATCGACAGCAAACCCGTACAGATCTGGGAGATAAAGCCGCGATAAACGATCCGAAAAAGACATCGCTAGTCCCAAAAGCCGTCGTGCTCGCGGCTGGCGTTTTCGTCTTTCTGCTCGTTTTCAAACTCCCGTTCACGCCGTTTTTGAACGAGGTCGACCACCACATGTTCCTCTACGAAGGCATGCGTCTCTTCGATGGCGATGTAATGTATCGCGATTTTTTCCAGTTCACCTTCCCCGGCAGCCAGGCATGGTACTGGCTGATGTTCAGCATTTTCGGGCTGAAATATTGGATATTGTCCGCCACGATCGTTGCGATCGCGGTCGGTTCGGCGTGGACGTGTCTAAAAGTTTCGAGAGAAGTGATCGGCGGCTACCTTTTCGTCATCCCGACGCTGCTATTCATATTCTTTGGCTTTCGTTGGGACGGCCTCGATGGAACACATCGGATGTTCAGCCCGATATTTCTGATGCTGGCGATATGGATATTACTGCGTCGAAATGATCTCAAAGGCTTCTTGCTCGCCGGAAGTTTTTGCGCGATCGCGTCATTTTTCACGCAGCAGCGGGGCGTTTATGTGGTTGCTGCGATCGTTGTATTTATTGTTGCGGACGGATTGAATTCAGGCAAGAAATTGCGTGAGATCGCTGGCTCGATCGGCGCGGTTTCCGGGTCGTTTCTTGTCGTGCTCACGGTTCTCTGTTTGTACTTTATTAACGCTGCCGGGCCGGAAACTTTCTTTGCGGCGACGCTCGAATATCCTGCAAAATATTACCATTACGCGGTTTATAATAATTTCGGCATCCTAGCCCTCGATCTCAAAAGCACGCTCCAGATCGTGGATCTTTCGACTGCGTTTTCAGCCGCAGCCTCTCTATTTTATTTGTTCGGCCTGCCGTTGAGTTTGCTCGTGTTTTGGATCGTGTTTCTGATCAAACGAAAACATCACGACTGGCAATATTGGCGAGGGATAGTGTTAGTCGCCCTCGTCGGCAGCGTTCTTACTTTTACGATAACCGCGCCGAACACGAGCCGCCTTTTTCAGGTCGCGATGCCGGGGTTGATCGTGTTTGTATGGCTGATCTCGTATGCGAAGGAGCGATTCGGATTTGCAGCGAAGGCACTCTTCGCAGTGACCGTGTGTTTCGTTCTGCTCAGCTCGATCCAGGCGATCCGCGTGCAGACATTTCCGCACCAGATGCTCGAAACTCCGTCGGGCATGCTGGCTTACAACCCTTCGCCGATCATCGACAAGCGCTACAAATGGTTGATGGAGCGGACGAAACCGGGCGACACCGTTTTCGAAGCGTATCAGCCGTACATATATTTTCCGCTGCTGCTTCGCAACCCGACAAAGTATGGCCAGATCTGGGACAGCGACTACACGCGGCCCGAACACGTCGCCGAGACCATCGCCGATTTGGCGGCGAAACGTCCGCGTTATATCCTATGGAATAACGATCATAACAAGGCGCCGGAAGCACGATCCGCCGGCGATCACACGGCCCCGCTCGCCGAATATTTGCAGCAAAACTACCGTCCCGCGAGCGATGTGATTGAAATTCCCGAAGGCCGAATCCAGATCTGGGAACTGAGATAGCTGTCAGCTGTCAGCGATCAGCAAAGTCACTACATGAACGAAACAAATCTCCTCGAAGACCAACCCATCGCCTGGACACCAACGCCGGAAGTCATCGAACGCGCCCGCCTTACCCAATTCATGAAACAAGTCGGCGTCTCGACCTGGGATGAACTGTACGCGTATTCGATAAACGATGTCGAGCAATTTACGGAAGAGGCGTTGAAGTTTCTCGATATCAAATTCGATCCGCCGTATGAGAAATTGCTCGATACGTCGAGCGGGGTTGAATTTCCGGTCTGGTTTTCCTCACCGCAGAGACGCAGAGACGCAGAGGCTGCCGGATCGGAGTCGGACTCTATGTCAGTACCACCTGCGGTAGCGGGTGGGGATCTCGACGCCGAGCAAAATGCCCCACCCGCTACCGCAGGTGGTACTGACATTGGAGACGCGACCGCGTCCGAGTCAGAACCGGGAGCGATAGCGACTGGGTTCCCCGCCCACGCCGGACTCAACATCACCGAAATGTGCCTCGACCGCTGGCAGACGGATAAGATGAAAGATCAGCTGGCGGTGATCTGGGAAGGTGAAGCAGGCAAAACGGTTGAACTCACATGTGCTGAACTCTTGCTCAGAGTCAACATTGTCGCAAGCAACCTAAGACACTTCGGTTTCAATAAGGGTGACGCCATTGGAATCCATTTGCCTATGATGGTGGAAACCGTTGTGGCCCTCCTTGCGATAAATCGGATTGGAGCTATCGCGGTTCCTGTCTTTTCGGGATACGGAGTAGATGCAATAGCAAGTCGGCTTAATGCGGTTGGAGCCAAAGGACTGTTCACCTGTGACGGTTTCACTCGTCGTGGGAAAGCTTTCAATGCTCTTGATGTTGCTCGTGAAGCAGTGCGTCGTTGCCCTTCTATCGATTCGTCTAAAGGCAATAGGGTTTTCATGGTGAGCGGACTCGCTGAACCGAATGAGGCAATAGGCGATGGTTTTGTTTATTACAGTGCGGTTTTTGACTATCTGTCGAACGACAATCTCGCAAAGCCCGAACCAACCTCCGCCGAAGATCCGCTCATCATCCTCTACACCTCCGGTACGACCGGTAAGCCTAAGGGCATTGCACACACGCACGCGAGTTTTCCGATAAAGGCGGCCCAGGACATGGCGTTTGGGACGGATGTGGGCAAAGGCACGCGGATCTCGTGGTACACCGACATCGGCTGGATGATGGGCCCGTGGCTGATCTATGGGGCGTTGATAAACGGTGCGACGATCTGCATCTACGACGGAGCCCCGGACTATCCAACGCCCGACCGCATGTGGGAATTCTGCGCGAAGCATAAGGTCGAGGTGCTCGGGATCTCACCGACGCTTGTCCGGTCGCTCGCCATGTCAGAACCCCCTGCGTCAGCGGGGGGAACGAGCGTTGACGGTAACGATGTGCGGGAGATCAAAGATGCTTCACGCTCAGACAGCGTTCCGCCCGCTCACGCAGGCGGTTCCGACCCGCACGAACGCCATGACCTCTCCGCACTCCGCATCTTCGCCTCGACCGGTGAGCCCTGGAATCCGGCTCCATGGTGGTGGTTGTTTGAGAAGGTGGGCAATTCTAAGCTCCCGATCATCAACTACAGCGGCGGCACCGAGATCGCGGGGGGCATTCTGATGGGCAATCCGCTCCTGCCGATCAAGCCGTGTTCGTTTCCTGCTCCGTGTCCGGGAATGGACGTGGATATTCTCGATGAAGAAGGCAATCCCGTCGGCCCCGGAAAGGTCGGCGAGCTGGTCATCAAACAGCCGTGGATCGGAATGGCACGTGGGTTTTGGCAAGAGAAGGAACGCTATCTCGACACGTATTGGCGGCGATTCAAAGACATTTGGGTTCACGGCGATTTTGCGATGCGGGACAAGGACGGCCACTGGTTCATCCTCGGCCGCAGCGACGACACGCTAAAAGTCGCCGGCAAACGCGTCGGCCCCGCCGAGGTCGAGAGTTTGCTCGTTGCTCATCCGATGGTTACAGAAGCAGCCGTGATCGGCGTTCCGGATGAGGTAAAGGGAACGGCGATGGTAGCGTTTGTGGTTTTGACTGGAGAGCAAGCACCCTTGCTTGCTCGTGAGAGAGGAGATGAAAACGGGCAAGCAAGGGTGCTTGCACTCCAGACAGAGCTCAAAGCTCTCGTCGCCAAAGACATGGGCAAACCGCTTGCTCCGTCGAAGATCCATTTCGTGTCGGCGATCCCTAAAACCCGCAATGCGAAGGTCATGCGCCGCGTGATCCGCTCGGCTTATTTAGGCGAAGATGCCGGCGACCTGTCCGCGCTCGAAGATCCGTCAGCCGTCGCCGAGATTCGAGCGGCAGCTCAAAAATAATGGCAAAGGCGAAACCGATCGAATCTCTCGACTGCGATGCCAATGCGGCGGCGATGGCGGCGGTCGTACTGAAGGCTCGATATGACGAAATGATGGGTTTCCGCGAGGCCGCGACGAAGCTCGACGGTATTGACGGCGTCCACGACATGCGGGTTTCATCGCGTCGGTTCCGCTCGGCATTTCGCGATCTTTCGCATCTATTCAGGAAGAAGCATCAGAAGCGGTTAAAAGAGGACGCCAAAAAACTTGCGAAAACTCTAGGAACGATTCGAGATATCGACGTTGCCATCGACGCTCTCTTGAACACAGCGTCGCGAGCGCCGAATGACTCGATCAGATCGGGAATAGAAACCCTGACCTCCACGCTCCGGGATTCTCGTTCAAAAGAACACCAACTCTTAGCTGCAAAGTTAACTCAGGAAGCAGTATCCGATCTTGATAAGTTAGCGGCTGAGGCATTCGGATCTCTTGGAAAGAAAGAAGCGTCACAAGGCACAAGTTTTCGCGAGGCCAGTACCGAGTTTCTTCACAGATCCCTCGACGAATTTCTCGTGCGTACCAAAGCCTTGTACGAACCGCAGGATGCGAATGGCCTTCACAAATTGCGTATATCCGCAAAACGCCTGCGTTATGGTTTGGAACTGCTCGCCCCATGCCTCGGGGACGAAGCAAGCTCTTTTGTCAGGAAACTAAAAAAGATCCAGTCATGTCTTGGTTCTGTTCACGATTGCGACCATTGGATCGACCAGATCGATTCAGAGTTGAAGAGCGATCGGGAAGCTGCCGAATGGCTGATCGCCGATTTTCACCGCCTTCGCGCCGATGAATATACACAAGCTCTGGAGCTATGGAAAGATTCTAAGTCCTCCGATCTGAAGGCTAAACTCCTGTCGATACTGTCCAGATGAGAATCTTTACCATCGGCCACGGCCGTCATCCTTTCGCATACTTTCTCGAACTGTTGCAAAAACACGAGATCGAATTTGTGTGCGATGTAAGGGCGTTTGCGCGGTCGCGGTGGCCTCAGTTCAATGGGCTGGTTTTGGCGGAATTGCTGCGCGATAACGCCATCGGTTACGAGCATATTCCCGAAACTGGCGGGAAGAATAAGCCAAAGCCCGAAGACGTCGAATGGGGCGTGAGGCGCATCATCGAGATCGCTTCGGATCTGAAAACTGTGATGATGTGTTCGGAATCAAAGCCGCTGTCTGACCACAAGATCCCGCGAGCCAACTGCCACCGCGTCGGAATGCTAGCTCCAATGCTCCGGGCGAAGGGCGTTTCGCAGATCATTCACATCTTGCCGAACGGTGAGTCTATCGAGTTTGACGAATCCGCGGTGCCGTCGATTTGGTAGGAGTAAGCGTTTGCCCGGGAAATACGCGAAACCGCGCGAACAACACGAATAAACAGGTGCTCCTGCTCAGCAGAATATGCTGATTGTCACTACGCGTAAAAACGAGACGGATTTCTTTTTCGCGACCTTTCGCGTATTTCGCGGGTAAACAACTTTCGCGCTGCAAAATCCGAAAAAAACCTTGCTGATAAACATATGCCTGTGTTAAATTTAGTTTTGCGGCTAGTCCGGGACCTTTCGGCCGCTTTGCCAATACAAAACACCAGGATATACACTAACCTTCGTCGGCTTTTTTCGGCACGAGATACCCAAAATGGCAGAAACGCCTTTTATTTTGCAAGAACATCAGTTTGTAAAGCTGAAGACCGTTTTAGAGCGGCTGCGTGTTGAGTGCGCGGCCCGTGTCGTCTTTTTGATCGACCGTGACGGCCAGCCGATTGCCTTTCATGGCGAGATCGGCGATATGGACACGACGAGTTTTGCGAGTCTGGCTGCCGGTAACGTTGCCGCGACCAGCTCGATGGCAAAGCTGATCGGCGAAGACACGTTCCCGAGCGTTTTCCACGAAGGCGAACGAGAGAGTATTTTTATTTCTATCATTGGCCGTGCTTTGCTCGTCGTCGTTTTTGATGAACGCTCGACTCTGAGCCTTGTGAAAATTCGCACGAAACGCGGCAGCTTCGAGGTCGCATCGATCCTCGACGAGGCAACCGTCGACTCGGCAAATTTCCGTGTAAACCAGAATTCGTTCTTTTCTGAGATCACAGACGAAGATATTGACAGCCTATTTAGTTGATTTTAGATCTTAGATTTTGGATTTTTGATTGAAATCCAAAATCGAAAATCCAAAATCCAAAATCACTATGACTTTCATCAATTACGCATCACGCGAGATCAACTGCAAGATCGTTTATTACGGGCCGGGTTTGTGCGGCAAGACAACGAATCTGCAGTACATCTACGATTCGACCGCCCCGCAGGCGAAAGGCAAGCTCATCAGCCTCGCGACCGAGACGGACCGCACGCTGTTTTTCGATTTTATGCCGCTCGAGCTGGGAACAGTTCGCGGATTTAAGACGCGTTTTCACCTTTACACGGTTCCGGGGCAGGTGTATTACGACGCTTCGCGAAAACTGATCCTGAAAGGCGTCGACGGCGTGGTCTTCGTCGCCGACAGCCAGGAAGAGCGTATGGACGCCAACATCGAGTCGCTCTACAACCTCGAAGAAAACCTGTCGACCCAGGGCTACGACCTCAACAACATCCCTTACGTCCTGCAGCTCAACAAACGCGACCTGCCAAACGTCACGCCATTAGACGAACTCTCGCACGAACTATCGCGAAAGGGCGAACCGGTCTTCGAAGCCGTTGCGGTAAACGGAACCGGCGTTTTCGATACGCTAAAAGCGGTCGCGAAACAGGTGCTGACTGAGCTCCGGAAAGGATAAAACGTCTAACATTGTAATTGTGAAAAAGGGTAAGAGCTCAGCTCCTACCCTTTTTCACTATTCACTATTAACTATTCACTGTTAACTATTTAAGGTTTCCTCGTTCCCCACGTTGGTGACGGCGGTTCTTTGTCGGCCCTGACTACCGGTTTTTCTTTAAGCATTCGCAACGCTTCCTGCACCGCTCGTTCGAGTTGCGGGTCGCGGCCGGCAATGACGTCCTTGGGCCAGTTTTCGACGTCAACGTCGGGGCCGACGCCTTCGTTTTCGACCGCCCATTTGTTGTCGCGTGTGAAGAATCCGCCGCGCGGAGCGATCATCGAACCGCCGTCAATAAACCCAGGCGTATCCGCGGTGTGAACCAAACCGCCCCAGGTTCGCTTACCGACAAGCAAACCGATCTTGCGATTCCTGAACATCCACGGCATCAGATCGCCGCCCGAACCAGCCATTTCGTTGATGATCATTACCTTCGGCCCCCAGATCCCGGCTGCGGGGCTCGTGAACGGATATCGATCACCGGCCACGTTGTTAAAGTAGCCGTCAAAATCACGCTGCAGCACGTCGATAATATAATCCGCCGCCGAACCGCCGCCGTTGAAGCGCTCGTCGATGACCGCACCTTTCTTATCCTGCTGCGAAAAATAGTATCGGTTAAAGCTCGTGTAGCCCGGCTGGCCGGTGTTCGGAATATAGACGTAAGCGAGCTGCCCGTCGGAAAGCTTATCCACCGTCCGCCGGTTCGCCTCAACCCATGCACGCGTGCGTAAAGCTTGCTCGTTAGCAACGGGAACGACGGTTACGCTGCGCGATCCGTCCATGGACGGCTTGTCGTTGACAGTGAGCGAGATCTGACGATTCGCGGTGCCATCGAGCAGCCGGTAGATGTTGTCTGGTGCTTTTAGCTCAACACCATTGATCGCGAGGATGTAATCACCGGCGTTCACATTCGCTCCCGGCACGGCGAGCGGCGAACGCAGGTCGGGATTCCAGCTCTCGTTGTCGTAGATGCGTGCGACCTTGTACCGTCCGCTGTCTATGACAAAATCGGCTCCGAGCAACCCGCCCGCGACATTCGGCACTTCGGGCATGTCTCCGCCGCGAACGTAGCTGTGGCCGATCGCGATCTCGGCTCCCATCATGTCCATGAGGTAATTGAGATCCGCACGATGCATTACGTACGGCAGCATCACTCCGTAGATCTCTTTCTGCTTCGGCCAGTCGCTGCCGTGCATATTCGGCACGTACAGATAATCACGCTGATTGCGCCAGCCTTCGTTAAAGATCTGTTTGAATTCCTCTTTCGGATTGAGGTACATGCGCAGCGAGTAATTCAACCGCCCGGTTCCCGGCTGCGGAGCTGTTTTGTCTGCGTCGACGAGAAATAATGATGGTGCCGGCGGTGTTCCGCCCTGGCCGCCTGCTCCGCCGCCTCCGCCGCCTGCGCGATAAACAAGCTTCTTGCCGTCCGCACTTACGGCAAACGCCGCAACGCCGCTCGCAAACGGAGCCGCCTTGCGGTCGCTCAAGCGGTATCGGTGCAGCGTATTTCCGGCTCCGCCCGGTCCCGAAGCTTCGAGATAAAACACAGTTCCATCGGCTCCGGCCTCGAGGCTCGAATATTGCCGTTCGGGAACGCCCGGGATCGAGATTATCCGCTTCCCGATGCCGTCGAGATCGAGTTGAACTGTAACCGGACCACGCCCGCGTCCTGCACCGTCGCCGCCCGCAGCCGGAGCGGAACTAATTCCCTTATCCTCATCACTCTCGGGAAGCAGCGGGCTCGGCTCACCTTTTTTCAGTACAATAGCGTAAAGCCCGAAATTCTCTTCACGGTCATACGAGGTCATATCGAGCCACTGCGAACGCAGTCCAAAATCGGTCGATGCCAAAAACCAAAGGTATTTGCCGCTCGCATCCCAAACCGGGAACGTCGCATCTGCGAGGCCATCGGTGATCTGTTTCGATTCGCCCGTTTCGACGTTACTGATAAAGATCGCCTTGTACATCGACCTAAGGTGCGACGCATAGGCCACCCATTTCGAGTCGGGGCTCCACGTTGGGTTCATTGTTCGCGCCGGAACCATCGTCGGGTCGCTGCCCACCAGTTTGGCGGCACCGCTCGCGACGTCGAAGACCCACAGTTTTAGATCCGTATCCGTAGCCATGATCTTTTTCGAATCAGGCGACCAAGACACAGTGTAATAATGCTTAGGGTTTTTAATTGCGATCTCGCGAGGCGGCGTGAGCCCGTCGGCGGATTCTATGAAGAGGCTGTATTCGCCCGATCTGTCGCTAAAATACGCGATGGATTTGCCGTCAGCCGACCACGCCGGATCACGTTCAGCAGCACCGCTCGAATTGGTGAGATTTCGCACATCGCCCTTTTCCGCCGGGATCGTGAAAACCTCGCCTCGTGCCTCAACGAGCACACGTTTGCCGGTCGGCGAGAGTGAGATGTTCGTCATTCGCGCCGCAACGTCTTCCCAACGCGGCATCATCCATGGGAAATCGCCGGTTGCCGTGATACTGACCACGCCGTCTTTGCCGCTTTTCGGGTCGAGTTCGTGAATGTAGCCGGCCTGTTCAAAAACGATCGTTCCCGCTCCCGAATCCATCGTCTTGACGTCGAGATCGCGATATTTCGTCACCTGAGCGAGCTTCTTGCTTACCGGATCGAACGACCACACGTTCTGAACTCCGTCGCGGTCGGAGATAAAAAAGACCGTGCCACCGATCCAAACCGGCTCAAGATCCTTCGAATCTGTCCAGGGCGGCGAGACGAGTTCCCAGGTTTTGGTATCGACGATCCAGATCGGACGGTTCTGGCCGCCGCGATAGTTGCGGCGTTCGTCGTCCCAGGAATTATTCATCCGATAAGCGATGTGCGAGCCGTCAGCCGAGATCTTCCCCTGAAAAGCCCGCGGCAGAGCCATCGGCTCTTCCACGCCACCGGTTGCCGGAACGGTCCAGAATTTCGGTGCCCCACTCGGCGACCAGGTCGCCCGTGCCGAAGCAAACATAATGCTCTTCCCATCCGGCGTCCATCCCTGCACCGCATCGCCGCCCGGATGCCACGTCAACCGCTTCGGCTCGCCGCCCTCGGCTGAAACGACGTAAACATCCTGATTCCCTGCGTACTCGCCGCTGAATGCGATCCACTTCCCATCCGGCGAAAAATGCGGATTCGACGTCTGCCCATGAAAGCTCGTTAGACGCCTCGCAGCCCCGCCCGCACGCGGCACCGTCCAGATATTCTGCGCATAAGCAAAAGCGATCTGCGTCTCGCTCACCGTCGGCATCCGCAACATCCGCGTGCCACCCGTTTGGGCCGAAACACAAAAAACGCCCACTGCGATAACCACAGCAGACAAAAACACAGCACGCGCTTTCAAGGTGCGATTAAACATCGATCTTCCTCCGAACAAATTGAATAGAAAAGTTTGAGGAATTTTAACATGAACCGCTCATAACCGTGAGCGATAGAACCCTTCATTCACTCAAAGACGTGCTATACTTCGCGGAATCTAAAAACAAAATGCTCACAATCGGCCAAGAACTGTCGCATTACAAGATCATCTCCGCTATCGGTGCGGGTGGAATGGGCGAGGTGTACAAAGCCCACGATTCCCGGCTAGACCGCGAAGTCGCTATAAAGGTTTTACCACCGGAAATGTCCGCCGACGAAGACCGGCTGCGGCGGTTTGAACAGGAGGCCAAAGCGACCTCAGCGCTCAATCACCCGAACATCCTCACCGTCTACGACATCGGGGAACACGACGGCTCGCCCTTCATCGTCGCCGAGCTGCTCCAGGGCGAAGAGCTTCGTCAGCGTCTGGATGAGGGCACGATACCACTGCGGAAAGTAACGGAATATGCCCAGCAGATCGTCTCTGGCCTGTCGGCAGCTCACGAAAAAGGCATCGTCCATCGCGACCTCAAGCCTGAGAACCTCTTCATCACCAAAAACGACCGAGTAAAGATCCTCGACTTCGGCCTGGCAAAACTGTCAGAACCGCCTGCGTCAGCGGGCGGCCAGACGGGCAACGAAGATGCAACGCGGAAAGCTCTCACCAACCCGGGCGTCGTTATGGGCACCGTCGGCTATATGTCGCCCGAGCAGGTACGCGGCCAACAAACCGATCACCGTTCGGATATCTTTTCGTTTGGGTTGATCCTTTACGAGATGATCACGGGCAGACGGGCGTTTCAGGAGGAATCGCTGGCTGAAACGATGTCGGCGATCGTCAAAGAAGAGCCGCCGGAGATGACGGAATCGAATCCGAACATCAGCCCGTCGCTTGAGCGGATCGTGCGGCGTTGTTTGGAAAAGAAGCCGGAAAGGCGCTTTCAATCTACGGCTGATCTTGGTTTTGCGCTCGAGTCTCTGTCGGCACCGACGAGTTCGTCGGGAACCAACATGACGACAGCGGTCAGTGCGATCGGTACTGACACGGACAGGTCGCCTTGGAAAGCCCGGATCCCCTGGATCGTGGCTGGCGTGTTGGCCTTGATCCTGATCTCGTTTGGTGCGTGGACATTGCTCAGGCCGGCACCGGCACCGCCGCCGTTTGTCACGCTTGACGTTGCGGCTCCGGCGGGGTGGACGACGAATGTGACAAGTTCCCTTTCGCCGGACGGTTCGCGGCTGGCTTTTACGGCCGAACAAGAAAAGGATAAGCCCCATCTATGGCTGCGGATATTGGCGAGCGGCGAGAGTCAGATGGTTGCGGATTCAGAAGGTGCGGTGGCTCCGTTCTGGTCGCCGGATGGGGCCGAGATAGCCTATTTTACGGCCGATCGTCTTCGAGCGATCAACCTCGTTACCGGTCGGTCGCGGGTGATCTGCGATGTCAAAGGAGGCCGCAAGGGAGGCACATGGAATGCCGGCGGCGTGATCGTTTTTGCGACCGAATCGGGTGTGCCGCTCAGACGCGTCAACGCCGATGGCAAATCACTCCCATCGGATCTGCCGCAACAAGGATTCAGGCCGTTCTTTTTACCGGACGGCAGGTATTTCCTGTTTTCGGGACTCGGTGAGTTAGGTGGGAGCGGGCAGGCCATTAAGGTTGGCGATCTTACGACTGATGAGACCAAAGATATCCGGGCTGACGGGTCTGAACCTAAATACGCCGACGGCTATCTCTTTTTCGTTCTCGATGGCGGGATCAAAGCTCAAGTTTTCAACCCCGGCTCTTTCAAGCTTTCGGGCGAGCCCGTACCGGTCGCCGACATCGGCAGACACACCGGCGCTACGGGCACGAATTTCAGCATCGCTGCAAATGGGCTGATAGCATTTCGAAGCGGGTCCGAGGTAGTGCGGGAGATCGCCTGGTACTCGCGCGACGGCACGCGAACGGTTGCCGGTGAACCCGGCGACGCGCGCAACCCGTTATTTTCTCCTGATGATTCAA
This sequence comes from Acidobacteriota bacterium, assembly GCA_016703965.1. NCBI lineage: Bacteria > Pseudomonadati > Acidobacteriota > Acidobacteriota bacterium. The sequence continues at coordinate 1,339,133 of JADJBB010000021.1, read as the reverse complement.
TGATCGCGCTCCAACGGGGCGGAGACATCTGGCTGTTTGACACAGTGCGCGGCACCGGGCGAATGTACGCCTCGGGAAAGCCGACTAATGTGTATAACCCTATGTGGAAATCCGATGGAAGTGCGGTTCTGTTTATCAGGCGGTCGGTCGGCGTAGTTGAGAAACCTATGAACGGTGGATCCGAAAAGACGGTTATTGAAGCAAAGGGTGGTGGTTTCCCCTTCATTACCCAAATGATCAGTGACGGCCGGGCCCTCGGTTTCCGAATAAGGGATGGAAACCGGGATATTTGGATCCGGTCCTCGACTGGTGAAGATGCGTCTTTCGCCCATTCAACGGGGAACGAAACGCAGCCCGCACTCTCGCCTGACGAGCGTTGGCTGGCCTACGTTTATTCCGAGAATTCGGAAAGCGACAAGATCATCTTCATCGAAGCCTTTCCGAACGGCGGGCAGAAAATACGAATTTCGGGGGACATTGGCGGTGTCCAGCCGCGATGGCGTCGTGACGGCCGCGAGCTATATTTTATCGCTCCGGATGGCAGCATGATGTCGGTCACGGTCGAGGAAACGGGCGGCGTACTTAAGGCCGGGACGCCAAAGGCTCTCTTCAAAACCACGATCGATCCCCGAGGCGGCCTAGGAACCCGGGCGAGTTATGACGCAACACGCGACGGATCGCGTTTCTTCGTGACCGAACGTAAGAAAGACCCCGGAGCCGACACCCAACCCGTAACCGTACTCGTAAACTGGCAAAGCATCGTGACAAAAAGATGACATTAACCGAAGGTACAAAACTAGGAAGATACGAGATCCGCTCGTTCATTGGAGCCTGCTCCCTTCTTTTCATTTTGCTATTTGTCGCGACTGGTGTCACCCAGGACGGAAATCGACGGCTAAAGGCTTGGCAGGATCACGTTCGGCTGCGTGACGGTTCTCCGTTTCGCGGTATGCATTGGCAGCCGCTGGGCCCCTCGATGCAGGGTGCTCGGATCGAAGCGCTGGCAGTTCCGTCGCCCGGATCGAGCACGATCTATGCCGGGCCGGGGGCGGGCAACGTCTGGAAAAGCGTAAATAACGGGATGACGTGGCAGCCGATCTTTGAGCACGAATCGGCATTTGCCATCGGCGACATTGCTATCGCTCCGTCAAATCCTGAGATCGTCTGGGTCGGCACCGGCGAAGTTCAGCCACGCCACAGCGGCCCGGCATATGCCGGAACCGGCGTTTTTAAGTCCATCAACGGCGGCCGCTCGTGGGAAAACATGGGGCTTGCCGATACTTTTCATATTGGTAAGGTCGTCATTCATCCGAAAAACCCTGATGTGGTTTACGTGGCGGCGATGGGCCACTTCCGCTCGTCAAATACCGAACGAGGTGTTTTTCGCACGACCAACGGCGGACGCACTTGGGAAAAGGTTCTCTACATCAGCGACCGGACCGGCGTGATCGATCTGGTGATGGACCCATCGGACCCGAAGACGATATATGCGTCGGCCTGGCAATTGACGAGCGGGCCGGAGAGCGGCATTTACCGCACGACCGACGGCGGCAGCACGTGGAAGCGTTTGTCTGCCGGGCTGCCGACCGGGCCGCTGGGCCGCAGCGGCCTCGATATCGCGGCCAGTAATCCGCGTGTCATCTACGCGTTTATCGACAACTGGGCAAGCTGGAAGCCAGCAGCTACGGGTGATCAGCAGCGAAAGATCGCGGGCGGAGAGGTCTATCGTTCGTCAGACCGCGGCGAAACGTGGCAGAAAGTTAACACCGATGATCTTTATCAGGTTTTTGGTATTTACGGCTGGAAGTTTTGCGACGTCCGCGTTTCGCCCGATAACGAGAATGAGATCTACATACTCGGCAATCGGGCCTTTCACTCGACCGATGGCGGGAAAACTTACAAGCGAATCGGCGAAACCATTCGCCGCGTGAACAATACCGAAGGCACGGCGATGCATCTCGATCATCACGAGCTGTGGATCGACCCGGCCAATCCTGACCGATTGCTGCTGGGCAACGACGGCGGCGTACATATGTCTTACGACCGAGGCAGCACGTGGCTGCATCTGAATAACATGCCGATCGGGCAGTTCTATTTTGTCTCGGTCGATATGCAGGACCCGTACACGATCTTTGGCGGGACTCAGGATAATGGTGCTCTTTATGTCGCCTCGGACGAGCGGCCCGATGATCTGCCGGCTGCAAATGAAGCTTGGCGGCACGTTTGGCTGGATATGTGGACCGGCGGAGACGCATTTGTGACGCTGCGCGATCCGACCGATCCGCGCTTTGTATATTACGAACATCAAAACGGCGATATGCGGCGTATGAATCTCGAAGCCGGAATCCCGTTCTCGGGCGGGCCTGCCACCGAGAGCATTCGCCCACGGCCGCCGGTTGGCGAAGCTCCTTGGCGATTTAGCTGGTACACGCCATTCTTCATCTCACGGCACGAGCCGCGAACGCTTTATGCGGGTGCCAATGTCGTCGTCAAATCGACAAATCGCGGTTCGCAATGGCGTGCAATCAGCCCTGACCTAAGCGACCCGGCAGGCGACGAACGCTCCGCGGTTCCGACAGGGTCGATCACGATGCTCGCCGAATCTCGCTTTGCTCCGGGAATCCTATACGCCGGAACCGAGGGCGGCTCTCTACATCTGACGCGGGACGACGGCAAAAACTGGAAAAAGATCAGTGAAGGCTTGCCAAAGAAATGGGTGAGCCGCATTAACGCGTCTGATCACGACCCTGCGACGGTTTATGTCTCGATGACCGGTTATCGGGAAGACGATTTCACCGCCTATTTGTTCCGTTCGACCGATTTTGGAGCGACCTGGAGATCTATCGCGAACAATCTGCCCGCAGAATCGATCAATGTCATTCGCGAAGACCCACAGAATGCCAACCTTCTTTACGTCGGCACGGATGCGGGTGTCTATGTCTCGCTCGATCGCGGAGCCAGTTGGCAATCGCTGTGCGCTGATCTACCCACGACGCCGGTGCAGGACCTGGTCATTCATCCGCGCGAACACGAGCTAACTATCGCAACGCATGGCCGCAGCATGTTTTTGATGGATGTCCGGCCATTACAGGCGTTGACCGATCAGGTGAGAGCCGCCGACCTAACGTTTTTGACGTCCGTCCGGTCACGCTCAAGTGGCGCGTGGCCCGCGAGATCGAACCCTTTCCCCCACGCGGCCGTGCCCGCGTCCATTTCTGGTTGAAGCAGGCGCAGAAAGTTACGATAACCATCGCCAATGCTGAGGGACAAACGATCCGCACGCTGCCGCTGACAGGTTTGGCTGGCCTCAATGACGCGGTTTGGGACGTCCGAGACGACAAGGGCCGGGACGCTACGCCGGGCGTTTATCGAATAACGGTCTCGGCGAGCGGCAGGACGGTTTCGACAAGTGTCAGTTTAAGGCCCGCAATGTGATTCAAGACCGAGATAGATGCGTTTTTGAGAATAGAGTCAGCGGCGGGTCGTTCGGTTTGAGCATGAAACTCAGGCCGGAGGGCGCAGCGTTTGGGCGAGGGCCCGATACCGCGCGAATGGTGACGGAATAAGCACAGCAGATCGTCAGCGGTTTGTCGGCGATACTTTATGAATCGAAGAGGTGAGAGTCTTTATGCCCTCCTCTATTATCGTGTTGCTATACTACTTAGGAACCCACTCGCCTTCGTCCTTGGTTCTTACAAGAGATCACTCAAGCCCGGTCAAATTAACATCAGTCGCATTTGCCACGAGGTTCAACTGGATCGGAGCAAAACGATACCGTTTAGACACGACAGCCACGACATAAGATCCAACCGGTACGCTGGCGAAGGAATAAGCACCAAAGGAACTCGTCGTGGCCAACCGCCTGACGCCCTGAGAGTCAGTCAACACAACGACCACATTCCGGATCCCATTTCCACCCGGCGTCAAGACTCTACCTGAGACCGAGACAGGCAGGACAGAACATGATCCCAATGCTACCTGAATCGACGGTTCCCCCCGAGTCGAGACAATATCCTGGACTCCATCATTGTTGAGGTCAGCCATGGCGACACGGGAAACTCCCGCTGGCGTATCGAAGGAGGCAGCCGGCGTCGTTTGGAAACTTCCGTCACCGTTTCCTCTCACCGCCCAAACCGCGCCGACAAATCCGCTTCTAAGCCCGAGTATCAGGTCGGTTCGTCCATCCCGGTCAAGATCTCCGCTGGCCACGTGATCGGTCCTAAATTGGCCAACGGCAATCGGCGGGAAGGCCGGAAAACTGAATCCACCTAGACCGTCGCCGATACCAAAAAACAGTTCCCCCGTGGTAGAGTTTGCGAAGAAAAGATCTTGATCACCATCGCTGTCAAAGTCCTCCATAAACACTACCCCAGGTCTCACTCCTACCTGGAAACGAAAAACAGGTGTAGCAGCGAAACCTCCAACGCCGTCACCTAGATGAACGACGACGTCAAAGGGCCCCAGCGAGCCTGCGTTGGTGACCGCGAGATCGAAGTATCCATCGCCATTTACGTCACCAATCGCGAGGGATTGAGGTGCCGGCCCTGTCGGCACAGTTGGGACCGGAGGCACAGTGAAACCTCCCTGTCCGTCGCCGAGACGGATCGATACACCGCCCGAGCTTGTCTCGCCGAGCGTGCTGGCGAGATCGGCATAACCATCCCGGTTAAAGTCAACGACTTCGATCTCCACCGGACGATGTCCCGACAGAGAGACCTCAGAAACGGCGGGTAACGTAAATCCGCCGAGGCCATCGCCAAGACGTATCGAAATATTGAAGCCGCCAACGTTGGCGACCGCAAAGTCGTGCTTGCCGTCCGCATTAAAATCGCCGACTTTGATTCCCTGCGGAGCCCTTCCGACGTTAACTTCGGGAACCGACGGAGCGGTAAAGCCCCCGTCCCCATTTCCTAAACGGACTGACACCGTGTCAGCATCGAAGTTTGTCGAGATCATGTCCACGATACCGTCACGGTTAAAGTCACCAAAAGCGATCCTGGAAAAAGTGGAGCCGGAACCGGCTGTTGGTACTGAGTTTGTCTGCACGAGTCCAAAACCGGTGGGGCCATTGCATGCGGGCCCACGGACAATGTTCAAATTAAACCGGCGTTCGGCGGCATTTCCACCTGTTCTCTCCGTGACTACTATCTCGTAAGTGCCAGCAGGGTATGCGTTTGTAATTTGGACGCTCCCGCTAACTCGGTCGACCGCAATAAGCCCTTTGAACCGCAAATCCGTCGAAACCGTAACCGAGCTTCCCGGTAGCGGAGGATTTGTCGGAGGGACGAAGGCACTTCCGCTAAGGCTCACGACAGTAGCTGGGTAATTTCCGATCGCAGGCGTCGGAGCTGGCGTTGGGCTCGGGGTTGGGGTCGGCGTTGGAGTCAGAGTCGGAGTTGGATTCGGCGTTGGAGTCGGATTCGGACTCGGAGTCACCGTTGGCGTTGGGATCGGCGAAGCCGTTGGAGTTGGTGTCGGTGTTGGTGTCGGTGTCGGTGTTGGTGTTGCTAAGGTGCAGGTACCGAGCCGGATCGAGACCGTGCTTGAACCGGTGTTGGCCGCGACAAAATCGTGGATGCCGTCGCCGTTGAAATCGCCAACCACGACCGACTTGGGGTTAGTGCCAACCGTTACTTCGGGCACCACTGGTGATATAAAGCCGCCGCTACCATTTCCCAATCGGATCGAGACAGTGTCTGTAAGGCTATTCGCAGCCACTGCAAGATCCTGCATTCTATCGCCATTAAAATCACCGATCGCAATCGATTCGGGGCCCAATGGAACAGTCACCTCAGGCACGGCAGGTGATACAAAGCCGCCGCTGCCATTTCCCAGTCGGATCGAGACCGTGGTTGAGCCACTGTTCGCCACCGCAACATCCTGAATGTCGTCACCGTTAAAATCGGCAACTGCGACCGAGTTTGGGAAACTACCAACCGTTACTTCGGGCACGGTCGGCAAGGTAAAGCCACCGCTGCCGTTTCCCAGTCTGATCGAGAGGTTGGCTGACCCACCATTCGCCACGGCGAGATCGTAGATGCCATCCCGGTTAAAATCGCCAACCGCTACAGCTGCGGGACCAGAGCCAACCGTTACTTCAGGCACTGCCGGTGATTCGAAGCCGCCGCTGCCATCTCCCAACCGGATCGAGACATTGTTTCCAACTTGGTTAGTTGTTGCAAGATCATGGATGCCGTCGCCGTTAAAATCGCTGATCGCGACCGACGTTGGTAAACTGCCAACCGTCACTTCAGGCACCGCCGGTGATGTGAAACCACCGCCGCCATTTCCCAATCGGATGGAGACGGTGTTTAAACCAAAAGCACTGTTAGCTGTTGCCAAATCCTGGATGCCATCACCGTTAAAATCGCCAACCGCGACGGAGATAGGGAAATTACCAACCGCTACTTCGGGCGGGGCCGGTGATATAAAGCCGCCGCTGCCATTTCCCAACCGTATCGATACGCTGTTTGAAATTAGGTTCGCCACGGCAATGTCCTGAACGCCGTCGGCGTTAAAATCACCTACCGCGACCGAGATAGGGCTATTGCCAACCATCACTTCAGGCACCGGAGGTGACGCGAATCCGGAAGATACCGCGCACGCAGTCGCCGTCACGGTCAAATCGAAAGTTCGCGTCGCCACCCCGCCCGGGCCAACCGCCCTGACAGTGACCGTATACGCCCCCGATCTTGCCGGATGAGCATTTGTAACGCGAATGACGCCCATGGTCCGATCAACTTCAAGTGTCCCCTTAAACCCTGGCGAGGCCCATACGCGGATATCGGTCGCGTTTGCCGGGGAAGCATCAGGTACAACTGTCGTATTTCCACTCAATCCAACGCCCGTTGCCGGATATATTCCCAGCGTGGTAGTCGGCGTCGGTGTCGGCGTCGGCGTCGGGGTGGCTGTCGGCGTCGGATTCGGTGTTGGACTTGGCGTCGGTGTTGGTGTCGCCGTCGGCGTTGGACTTGGCGTCGGTGTCGGCGTCGGCGTTGGACTTGGCGTCGGTGTCGGCGTCGGCGTCAGTGTCGGCTCTGGTGTTGGCGTTGGCGTCGGTGTGGAAGTTGGTGCGGGTGACGGAGTCGAACTTGGCGTTGGCGTAACAAATGGCGTGGGGGTCGGCGTACCTCCCGGAGGAACGCAACTGCCCGAACCCTTTATTTCGTATAGTGTCGGTATCGATCCGTTGAAATTTTTGACGACGACGTGGCCCGATGCAGGAACATTCGGAAAAACAGTCGAACTTGCGGGATCCCCAAAAAGGTCCGGCGACATAATTCCGGCAACGATCGGACTGAGCGGATCAGCGATCTGATCAGCAGCGCTTGGATCATAGACCGCCGTTCCACCGAAGGGCATCGGAATACTGTTTCCGTTATTTCCTTCAAAAGCGGCCTGAATCCACACGACGCCTCCTGCGTTCACATAGGTTTCAAGTTGCCCCAACGCAGCCGAATGCTGTGATTCAAATTCGCCTAGGGAATGGTCTTCCCAGTTTAGAACCACGACCCGATAGGAACTAAGACTCACGCTCGCGAGTTGGCCGGGCGAAAAAACCGTGAATGTGTGTCCCGTACCGGTTATTGCATCTGTAACTCGTGGGCCACCCGCGGGATCATGCGTCTGAAAGATAGCAAAATCATTCGGTGCAGTTTGGCTGTTGGCGTATGTGTAATTAACAATGTTTGCCGTAACCGTAGACTGGTACCGCATGAGAACGCCGGAGCCGATAAACAACCCGCACGCGACCGCAGGCTGTTCAAGGATCGACTGACGGTTGCGTTCAGGACTCCCCTCATCCGTTAAGAGATGGGATAGGACGCGAAGCGGCGTTTCACCGGCCAAAGCCCTCTGTAGAAAGGGTAATGCCGCAGCAGCCGTGGCTCCAAGTAAAATCAGCAAAAGAACTCGTCCCGGGAACCAAGATCTGAAGGTTGCTAACAACCCTAGACCCCGATCGGATCTTCTCAGAGTGCCGTTTCGATTGAACATGACGGTACTATAGGCAGATTGTCCTAAAAAGTCTACAAGTTTTCGCCAAAGAAATTCCCGGATCGTCTCAAAATAGGCTTGGATTCCCGTGACGGGAAAAGAGAAAAGACGTGCGGACGAGAGGATCTACACGTCTTTTTGCCATTCGCGTGGTACCGTCGAAGCAACGCTCAAGACGGCTGAATATGACAAGTTAGATGGTTCGGCTTTGCCGTTTCGTTACCTCGGGCCGGGTTTGCCGGCCGCTATCAAAAACGATCTTGTCCACGCGGGTGGTTCGGGAGCACGACCGAGATTCACCATCTTCTGCCATTTCTCGTCGGTCAGCCGATCTGCGGCCGGATGGATGAATTCGTAATAGCTAAAAACGGCACCGCGGGTGAGAACGAGCTTGCCTTCGACGGGGACGATGACCAAGATCTCGTTTGCGTGGCCGACCGCTTCCTCGAGCACCCGGTCGCCGCCGGTGTGAACGTCAGCGATACACGCCATATCCTTGTCGGTCTCGTTCACGAGTTCCCATGTGTCCGGGTTACCGGTCATCACAGAAAGCGTCAGGTATTCGAGCGTCCCGCCTATAGCCCGGATCGAGTCATATTCGTCCTCGGTCAACTTTTCGTTACGCAACTCTTTCTCAGAGATAGTCTTGAGATTTATCAGCGTTTCCTCGAAAGACTCAAATTTCCCTTCGAGTTCCTCGGGCATCAGCTTGCGCGACGTCAGCCCTTCGCGGGATTTCTTTGTCAATTCGAGCATCTGGCTCCAAAAGCGAACATTCGGTTCGACATAGCCTTTGTACGGAGCCGGTTCGCTGCCGTCGCCCATCTCGGCTCCACTTTGCTTGCCGTAAAGGATCGTGTCGTGACGAAGCTGTGCCCACGAGGCGAGCGAAGAATTAAGCGATTTGTCCTGCCACGCTTCGGTCTTCATGAACGATGGATAGCCGCCTGGAACGGGTTCATTCAGCGTGCGAAGTGCGTTAAGCCAACTCCAATAAAGATTTGACGTCCAGGTTTCTGCCGGGACCTGCGCGAATTGACGGACTAACTTTTCCCGTTCCGGGTTATATTCAGCCCAGTTCTGCGGGTTATAGATCGCGGGATTAGCGTCAAGGATATTCGCTGCACGGCCGCTGCCAAGCACAGCCATGACATCGAGGCTCGCAGGAAAAACGCGTTTCATCGGGATCGATAGCTTCTGCAGGATCTCGCTGTCAGGAATATACCGCTGGCCCATAAAGCGGAACTGGACCTTTGGATCGGGTGCGACAGTCTTTCCGGGCGCGATCAGACGGCGGTACTGGATGCGTGCCGGACGAAGCAGTTGTGCCGCCTCGACGAACGCGTCAAACCTTTGCAGATCAGCAAATTCCGCCATGCGGGCGTTTTCCCCAAACGTCGCGTCCATTGCCGATCTCCAGTCTGCCGGGGTCAGGTCGTCCGCCGTTCCGACGTAAAAAGCGGTCGGCTCGTATATCTTATGCCATTCGTCGATCAACTTGGTTCGATACAGTGAACGGGTCAGTAATATGCTCTGGCGGATCGTCTCGTCCGCACGCTTTTCATTCGAGCGAAGGGCGAACGGCGCGAGGCCGTACCACATCATCACGCGGAAATAACGCTGCAGCGTTTCGGTCCGCGTGTAATGGCCACGCGGAATAAATTGCGAATAATCCACTTCGTAAGGAAAGATCGCTCCGATCTTCATTCCCTCATGACGGTCGATGAGATCGGTCTCGATCCGGATGAGGTTCTCAGCGGCCGACGGCACCGTTGGCTTGAGGCCTAGGTTCCTTGCCGCAACGGCGAAATAAACGACATTTTTAAGTGCAGCGTCCTTTAGTTGAACGTTGTCGGTTTCGTTCCAGGTCTTGACCGAATCGGCAAGCATACCCTCGGTCAATCGGTGAAGGACAGGCGTCAGTGACTGTTCCTCGACCGTGCGGAGAGTAAAATCAAAGAAGATGTGATACAGATGCAGCACCGCGTCGGTCGTCACAAAGGACGGTATGTCCTTATAGTCGTTGTCCTCATAGATCTGGAACAACTGTTTCGTCTTGGTTGGCGATACGGCGAAGAGATTCTTCGCGAGCATAGCGCGCTTTTGTGGACTGATCGGCATCTTTCGATTGAAATGGGCGAGGTTGGAAACCTCTTTCAGTTGGGGCGTTACGCTGTATGGCTTAACCCGGGCGGTCTGTGCTTTCGTAGCTGTTATAGCGATAAGAAGAAGGAGAGTTGCCGATAACCAGGTGATCAAATATTGCTTATATTCATTTCTCATGACGTGCTCCTGTCTTTGCCGAAACAACGAGATGCTCGCCGTCAGCTTCTACTGATATTTGTCCATCTTGCGAGCCGAGGATCTTAGCGGTATGCCAGTCGCCGGTTCGTCTTTCGAGCGTGAATCCAAAACCGTTCCAGCGATAAGCTCCGATGCTCTTCCTTCCATCAAGCGAAGTTTCAACAGCAAACAACTCGGTGCCTGGTTGTTCGTCGAGAGCGGCGAATAAAAAATCTGTGAACGGGCGTGCTAGCGACGATCCGAGCCATTTCGGGTAGGCGTGATCTCCGGCCCAATTGTAGATGAAAAGGCAATTGTGGGGTTGGGGGAAGAATTTTGTCGATTTGAAGACACCGAGGACGATCTCAGGCTTACCGTCGCCATCGACATCAGCTATCTCTAATTTCCAAGGCTTCCAATCGGAGGAAACGCCTGACCATAGCAACTTGCGGTTCCGCCGTATCTCGAGGGCGGACGGTCTTTCGCTGTCAACGTCGATGGTTTCGATCCGGCCGTCGTGGTCGAGGTCAGCGTACTTGATCGCGGAGTATTGAACACCAAATACTATTGACGAGCAAGAAAGAAAGGTGACGATCAGCCCCGGAAAACTCCCGAACCTGCTCCACGCCATGTAAAAACTGCATAGAATGTTGCCAAACTTCCCCATATTAGTTCGGCTTCGCTCCGTTCCAGGTGTCGGTCCGCCAGGGACCGGTCGAACCGTAACGCCAGCGGCCAACAAATTTCTTTCCGTCGGGCGATAGCGTCAGTTCGATGTCGCCGGCATCCTTAGGCGACTGATATGTCGGCGCTTCGGACCACGAACCGATCACCGTATTTCCCTTGACGGTTCCTGTGAACTTTCCGTTGTCATGTTCATATGTTCCGGTTACCGTGTTCCCATTTTGTGTGAATGTAGTCTTGCCCCATGTCGAACGCCATTCTCCCGCAAGGCTGACAGTTGGAGCCTGCGGCGGGGCTTTCGGTGGATTTGAAATAGCAGCACCCTGGACGCTCGAACCCGCAGTTCCCGGGTTCAGCGAACCCGTGACCAACCATCCACGGTCACCATACTGTGTGTTTCGATAATATAGTCCGATAGAGAAACTCCCGGACTGCCCTGGAACGACTGGAATACTCAGCGAGAACGATCTATTCAGTTTTTCCCCGACCTGAGCCCCGTAGCGATATTCTTTTGACTCTTTTCCCGAAGATACGCTCGCGACCAATTCATAGAAATAACCGGAGCCAGGGCCGCCAGGTGAAACATTGTCGCTGATCCCTTTACCCGAAACCGTGAGGGTTCTTCCGGTGATCACGCCTTTATACTGTCTGCCGCCAATAAATCCCCGATCCGAACCAGTTGGCGTGTCGAGCCGCGCCCCGGTGATCGTATAGCTGAGATGGCCCCAAAATCCTGGAACTTCAAGCGTTAGGCTCGTCGAATCCGCCCCTGATGTGACGACCGGTTGTGCAGTTTCAGATCTCTTGGGATCGAATGGAAAGTATGTTAAAGCAAATTCGATACGATCCATTTCGCGCTTCGTCTTAGCGTCCCTGATCTTCTCTTCGGACCAGGTAAGGTCGCCATAGCGCCAGTAGAACTTGCTTCCCCATTTGTCGAGGAGCTCCGCTTGACGCCGCCGTTCCGCGTCTACCGTCTGCCGCAACTGAGTCAGGCGAGCGCGATCTGCGGGGTCCGAACCAAAGACACCGATGGTACTCATGGACGACGACGCTATATCGTTCCTGACCTGCTTGATCGCACTGCTCGCGGCAGCCTCTGCTGCCCGGCTCGCCTTGTATTGCTGGTATATCTGCAATGCTTCCGCCTCGTTCGCATCGCGGGGCGTGATCTGGCCGATCACTCCGGCCGTGGCGAACAAAAGGATAATAATGACGATGTATATGCGTGACATAGTACAACCTGACCTCCCATGATCGCGAATTAATACACTCAGGATCGCGACACATTCTTTCTCTACAATATTTTCTGCAATGTTCGTGCCGAGGCGTGACCTCAGGGGAGGCCGAGAGACCGCGTGAAACTGGCACTTTGGCAGAAATGCGCGGGTTTAGCTCGATGACTAACGTATTTTTTCACGGTAGATATGTATTTTCACGCGGCCCGTAAAACGAGCGCGAAAAAAGACGTGCGGACAGGAGAGTACGCACGTCTTTTCTTTTTGGCACTCTCTTAGAGACGAGTACTATTTTGGCATCAGAACGCTGTCGACGACGTGGATGACGCCGTTTGACTGCATTACGTCGGCGATCGTTACTTTCGATTTGCCGCCTTTTTCATCGGTAAGGATAACGTCCTTGCCTTCGAGAGTTGCGGTCAGTGTGCCGCCGGCGACAGTTTTGAAGGTCGCCTTGCCTTTGCCTTCTTCGATAGCCTTGGCGATCGATGCTGCGTCCTGCTTGCCGGCAACGACGTGGTAGGTCAGGATGCCGCTCAATTTCGCCTTGTTCTCAGGCTTAAGAAGCGTATCGACCGTGCCCTTAGGCAATTTGTCGAACGCAGCGTTGACCGGAGCAAACACGGTGAACGGCCCGGCACCTTTCAGAGTATCGACCAATCCGGCGGCTTTGACCGCAGCGACGAGCGTCGTGTGATCTTTCGAATTAACCGCATTGTCGATGATGTCCTTCGACTTGAGCATCTGCGCTCCGCCGACCGTCGGGCCGGTCTCAGCCGGGGCGGTTGCGGTGTTTGCCGCCGTGTTGGTGTTTGCAGGTTTCATGGCGGAATTGTTCGCCGCCGTATTTGTCGTATTGGTCGCCGCACCGCCGCAGGCAGAGATCGCCGCTACGGTACCAGCCAATGTGATCGTCAGTAATGTTTTATTCATGTAAGTCTCCCAAAAAGTTGTTTCAAAGGTAAACAACACCTTCGCCTTCTGTAGTTCTTTAAGTACTGCAGTCGAAAACCAGATGTTATGTCTCTGGTTTCGCAACGGGAACGAATATGGATTCAAAAGCTGCTATCGGAGGTTGAGGGGCTTATTTCGGATAGCCGCTTCGGTCGACCGATTGGTGTTTGATCTCACTGAGTTGTAAAGATGACGTCGATGATTTAGAGTTCTCAAAAACGCCCGCGACCAATGACTTTATGCTCACTTCTAAAACCAACGGAGAAAACTACATGCGAAAAATTATCGGATCAATGGGCACTATCGCTGCCGCACTGTCACTTACCTTGATCATCGGCGTCGGCCTAGCCGCCGCTCAGGCGAAACCGTCAGTCGCGGTTCTCGAATTTAAGAACAAGTCCAACAATCAATGGTGGTTTCACGGCGGAGCAGAGGCAGCCCAGGACGTTTTTATTACTGAGATTGGTAAGCTCGGCAAATTCAAGGTCATAGATCGTGAGCAGTTCGAAGAGATGATGATGCAGCGAAACCTTACTTTGAGCGGCGAAATCGATGCCAAAACGGCCGTAAAAGTCGGCAAAGCTCTGGGCGTCAACTATCTCCTCGTCGGCTCTGTCACGGAATATGGAAGCACGGGAAGCGGCGGCGGCGGTTTAAATGCAGGTAAACGGACCTTCGTCGCTAGCCTGAACTCGCAGTTGATCGAAACCAAAACCGGCAACCCGGTCTGGTCGGGAGCCGAATCAAACAAGACAGATTCAGTAAAGGTGTCTGTCGGCGGCTTCGGCGGCGGAGTGGACGACAATAAGATGTTCGATAAAGTGTTAAAACCGACCATCGTAAATCTGATCGCCAAACTCAAGGCCGCCGGACCGGTAAAGTGATATTTTTTGGTAAAGGAGATTCGCCGGAAAAGAGGTTCGACCTATCCGGCATTTTAGGCTGGCGTTCTAACCAACTGAACTACGACTCCGCAAGAGTGGTGGGCACTAAGGGACTCGAACCCCTAACTTCCTCCTTGTAAGGGAGGCTGTCTACCAATTGACGTAAGTGCCCGAAAAGCCCGAACAAGAAATTTTTTACGTGTGCCCGACTAGTTTTCAAAAAAACGACGCTCAATTCCTAAAATTGAGCGAACCCTAATCCTACGAAAGTAAGGGATGCGCTGTCAAGTTTACTATCAACAAAGAATTTAACTGCGTTTCATCAGCATCGGCTTGGTACCGGGCGCGGAACCGCCGGAACCATCGTCATAGGTCAGAACCGTCCCGCCGTAGCCGACGACCCAGCCGCGCTGACCATTGAAGGTCACCTTCTCGAGCCGGTGTGTCGTCTTTGAGGCGACATCGCTCCAGGTGCTGCCGCCATCTCGGGTTCTGACCATAACCCCATTTTCGCCAATCGCCCAGCCGCTTGTTGGACTCGTAAAGTAGACATCGGTAAGATTCGCCGTAACACCCGAATCCTGCTGGCGCCATAGACGGCCGCCCCCATTTGAGCGATAGATGCGGCCTTTCGACCCGACGGCCCACGCTCCCTTCTGGCCGGCAAAGAAAACTGAATTGAATCTCGTATCCGTCTCACCCAGCAGGGTTGCCTGTTCCCACGTGAAACCGGCATCTTCCGTAAACATGATCGTTCCGCCTGTCCCAACTATGGCTCCAACCTTATCGCTGCCGTAGGCTCCGTCAAGCAGAAGATAATGCATCGCTGTCTGCGTTTTTCGCCACGAAACGCCATCTTCCTGCAGTTTAAAGAAAACTCCGCCCTCACCAAACGCCATGCCGACGCCATCAGGGTTGAAGAGTATTCGGGTTACGCGTTCGCGGCCGCCATCTTGAAATTCGATCTTTTCCCAGGTCCGGCCGCCGTCAGTTGTTCGCCGCAGGTAAGAAGTAGGGCTATCTCCGCGGCTGAAAATATTGCGTTCACAGAGCAGCCAGCCGGTCGTTTCACTCGAAAAATGGACCTGGATCAGATTGTCGTTTGTGAACTTCTTCGTTTGGACCCACGTTGTACCACCGTCCGCCGTCGAAAGTAAAACACCATCAGTTCCCGCGATCCAACCCTTATTCTGATCAAGAAAGTAGATATCCTTGAACCACGCGAAACTATTGGTATTCCGCTTGACCCAGTCCGCATTAACGGTTTGGATCCCGCAGAGCAGAACCAGGAGAATTAGATTTATCCAGACATTACGCATACGTGACCAGGTCTATCAGCTTAGAGTGGGCTGCCGAAAAGCAGGCGTGCCGCACTTGCCTTGCCCAGGACATCAAAGAACTTCTCGATCGTAAATCCTTTACCGGCCACGAAGACCTGATCACCCGGATTCAAGAAAACCATATCGGCCTTTCCGGCTTCCATCTTGGCGAGACTGACCTGTTGGCGTGTAAGACGGCCGTCCTTACCATAACTGACGACATATACCTTATCTTTGTTACCATTCTTAGTGACGCCGCCGGATTCGATGATAGCTTCGTAGACGCTCACTTTGCGATCCATCACGCGAACACCGGGAAGGGCTACGTTGCCCATAACGCTGTATCGCGTGGACATAGCTTTTTCGAGAGTAACCGTGACTTTTGGATCGATTATAAACTCGTCGAGCTTCTTTGTTATCTCAGCGGCAACTTGCTCTACGGTTCTGCCCGCAACCAATACACCCTCGCGGATCAACGGGTACGAAATTTTTGCATTTGGCGGGATCGGCTTGCTCATGATGCAATAATCGGGACATTGACCAAATACCTCGACCGAGATCACATCGCTCGGTCCAAGCCGATATTCTTTAAGATAGTTATTGTAATAGGGCAGAATATCTTCGGTAACGACCTTTTCCGCTGCTTCATCCGTTTTATCCGTTTGAGATGATGGAGCCGGAAGTGGTACAAGAGCCCTTGTCTTTGGCTCTTTAGCCGCCTTGCTTTCGCTGTTCTTGGCCGTTTCCGTCTGACCAAAGCCTAACCCCGAAAGAATTAACAGGCTTGCTGAAATGATTAGAGTGTTTCTGAGAAGTACCATTGCTTTCATATCGAATTTCCTCGTCCGCTACCAAAAACGTCTATTCAGCGGTTGAATCCAGATTTCCCGCTTCCGCTTACCTTCCCTTTCCAAAAAGAACTGTCTTCACCGTGTCAAAAACTATGACCATGTCCAACGTCAGGCTTTGATTCTTGATGTAGTAGAGGTCGTACTGCAGCTTCTGGATCGCATCGTCCACTGATGCACCGTACGGATATTTGATCTGTGCCCAGCCGGTCAAACCTGGAGTTACAAGATGCCGATGTTCAAAGTAGGGGATCTCTTTTGCAAGCTGCTGTACAAAATGCGGTCTCTCAGGCCTTGGCCCGACAAAGCTCATCTCTCCCTTCAAAATGTTCCAAAACTGAGGAATCTCATCGATCCGGAGCTTTCGGATGATCTTGCCGACCCGGGTCGTTCGCTCGTCATTCGTCGTCGCCCAGATCGGCTTACCGTCAGCTTCGGCATCCGTTTTCATGGAGCGGAACTTAATGACATTGAATGTGTGCCCGGCTTTACCAACGCGCTCCTGCTTATAAAAGATCGGCCCTCGTGAATCAAGCTTGATAAGTATGGCGGTTACGATCGCAACAGGCAGCGAAATCACCAGCCCGACCAGAGCGAGAAGCCTGTGAACAACCTCACGAAAGAAGAGCTTTAACTGAGAATCCCGCTGGCGCCCCGCAAAGATCAGCCATGACGGCCTAAGCATGTCCACATGGACTTTGCCCGTTATCCTTTCAAAAAATGAGGTGCATTCCTCGATCGAGACATCACCGGCGAGACTCATTTTGAGAAGAGCTTCGGTCGGAAATGCTCCGCGGCGTTCGCGAACGGCGATCACCACACGGTCGATCTTTTCGCTCTTTATTACGGCTTCAAGTTCGTGAGCTTTGCCCAAGATCTCTGATCGGCCCAGGCGTTCACGCGGTTTTGCTCCGTTTTCGGATAGGAAGCCTACGATACGGTAGCCTGCATCTCTTCGTTCCCAAACCGCCTCAGCCGTATCAAGGGCGGTTTTTCCGGTGCCTACAACGAGGATCTTTTCTCCGATGTCAGGATGGCCGGTGAGAGCATGAATGGCGATCCGCCATCCAAGCAGAAGCACCAGAACGATCGGCACCGAGAAGACAGAAACTCCACGCCCAAGCAGCATCGCCGGCACGAAGTAGAATAGGAGAGCGAGCAACGCCCATGCAATGCCCAACGCCTGAACGAGCCTTAGCAAGAGCTCGCGGCGGTTGGTCATTACAATGTAGTCGTAAAGATCGTAGAAGTATAGAATAAGCAGACAAACAAAGGTCGCAACGGCGATTTTGATCCAGCCGTTCTTGTTGTCGAGTTCATTTTCAGATCCAGCCATCCCAAAGCGTAGATACATTGCAAGGATGACGCCGCAATAGAGTATCGCGGCGTCAGCGAGCAATAACCAAATCAACCTTGAACTGAATCGTGCAGCACCCATTTTTATTGCCTTCGTTATGGAGCGACCGTCTCACCGAGGCGTTTGTAATTGTAGTAACCGTAGTTATAGTGCGATTCCTCGAGCACGTCCTCACTCTGGTTGAGGACAACGCCGAGCATGCGGTCTTTCGGAATTGGTTCGAGTACGCGTTCGATAGCGCTGCATTTTGTTCTATTTGCCCGCACAACAAGCAGGGCTCCGTCAGCGTGGTTGATCAGAACCGTAGCGTCGGTAAAAATTCCGAGCGGCGGAGCATCGATGATCACGTAGTCGAACATCTCACGTGCTTCCTTCAATATCTCTTTGAATTTCGGCCCTGAGATCATTTCCGCAACGTCGTTGCGGGCATCGCCGCCGGGCAAAATATGGAGGCCAGAAGGCTCGAGCCGAACGATCGACTCGGCTAACGTGGCATCTCCAGTCAGAACGTGCGAAAGGCCTTTGTCTGTTTCGATCCCCAGGTAGTCAGCAAGGCTCGGCATACGCAGATCGCTGTCGATGATCAGGCATTTGACGCCGTCAGTTTGAGCAAGAAGCCAGGAGAGATTGAGTGCTGTTACGGATTTCCCCTCGCTGGGGTTTACGCTCGCGACCACGATCGACTGCAGCTTCTGACGCTGGCTCTTATGCAGAACATGAGTACGGAGGCTGCGGTACTCCTCACAATAATTTGACTGTGGCTGTGTTATAGCGACGAGTCTTGGCTCAACGCGTTCGGTGTCGACGGTCCAACTGACAAAGTCAGGTAACCGTCGATCACCGACACGCGTTAAGGATTCGGCGTTCAATTTTGCCCCGGCAGAGATCTCCGATCCCAAACGAACAGGGAGTGCCGTCCCGTTCGTAGAATGCGGCTGCCCTATGAACGCCGAACTTGGGCTACCGATAACCATGCCGTCACCAAGAAGGTCGGGCGGGACATTTGTCCGCCGGACGCTCCGGTTAAAGGGCACGATATTCTCGTTGACGGCGATCTCGCCGGTTCCGAGAGCTTCGGTATGCTTCTTTTGTAATGCTTTAAGGATGCTCATCGCTGATAGCTCCAATTCCTGATGGCCGAAGTGCGGCTAATTCTCGTTAGTTATACTTATTGCCAAATGACCCGTTCAGAGAGCCGAGTTCGAGTGTCACATCATCCTCAAGGTCCTCGAACATCAGCGTATCGCCGTTCGAATATCCGTTTGAATGCCCATTCTCTAAAGGTTGTTCAGTCTTGAACATTCTCGGCTTTACAGCCTCTGTTCGGGCAGCCCCGTTCCAGATCTCGTCTTTGGCATCGGCTCTCAAAACGCGGCTGCTGCCGACTTCAAATGCTTTTTCGGCGGCGATCAAATTATCGCGTCTTGGCAGCATGTCAAGATTTTCCGCAACTGCCTCGACGATCTGTCGGCCGATCACCTGTTCGCCGGCGGAATAGGCGGCGAGCATCGCGTTGTCACAAAGGTTATTGATCTGACGCGGAATTCCCTCTGAACACTGAAAGATAAAGTCGACCGCTCCGGGAGTGAACACATTCGGCTGCTCGGAACCAGCAATCATCAGTCGTTCGGTGATATATCTATCTACTTCCTCGACATTCGGAAAAGGATGCATCGAACAGCGGAGGGCGACACGCTGCTTGAGCTGACGCAGATTCTGCTGATTCAGCTTCTCGCGAAGCTCAGGCTGGCCCGTCAGCACGATCTGAAGGTGCTTCGCGTTGTCTGACTCAAAATTGAGCAGCAAGCGGATCTCTTCGAGAACATAATCCGACAGCTCGTGGGCTTCGTCGATGATGATCACCGTGCGAAGGCCGCGGCGATGGCGTTCCTCGAGAACCTTACCCATCGTGTTGAGGAGTTCGGATTTATTGGTCCAGTCCTTGATGCCGAGCATCTGCGTGACGTTGTGATAGAATTCGTCGATCGACAAACGCGGATTGAACACGTACGCCGCCAAAACGCTAGAATCGAGACGTCTGAGGATCCAGCGAAGAGCCGTCGTCTTTCCAGTCCCGACTTCGCCGGTGAGCACTATCAGACCTTTTGCATTCTCCAGGCCATAATAGAGGCTCGCGAGAACCTCGTTATAGCTCGGCGTGAACACGATAAAACGCGGGTCCGGCGTCAAGGTAAATGGTGTGTCGTCTAAACCGAAAAATTCTTTATACATAATCGTTATTCCAACCTCTTTGCGAGTTGATCGAATCTGAGAGAGTCTCGACCAGATTAAGAAACAAACTTATCGAACAGCCGCGTAAGCTGCAGGATCAAAATAATTAGCGGGATTATCCCGATCGCGACCGCCGTTCCGGCAGCGAGTTTTAGCCAGCCGGCCTTACGGATCCAATTTTTCTCTGCAACCGAGAGAAGCGGCGGAACCGAAGCAAGTACTGGCAAGCCCGTGTAATGCTTGGCATCGTCAATATTCTGGATCTTAAAGAGCCGCGGAATTTCGAAGAATGCTGCAAGCATCAGCCCGAGAGCAAAGCCGATCCCAGTGCCCAGAATAGTGAGCAAAAAGCGTTTCGGAGCTACGGGAGACTGTGGCACATTTGCCGGATCCTGAACACGGATCGTCTCACCCTGCTGGCCCTGCTCGACGTCGAGCGTTACACCCGCGTCATTCTTTTTCTTGGACATTTCGTCGTAGGCCATCTTGGCCGACTGGAGTTGGGCCGTCACGCTTTCAAGTGCCACTTTTACCTGTGGGACCGCATTTATGCGCGCTTCGAGAGCAGCGATCTGCATCCCGTTCTGCTGGCGTTCCAGGTCTTTCGTGGAAAGCTGTTGTTCGATCTGTCCGATCTGAGCCTGTAAACGCTGGTTTTCAAGTTCCAGGTTCTTTTTCTGCAGATCAGCCTTACGGCTGCTCGATTGCGTAGCTACGGCAACTCGTTTATCCGTATTCTTTCGCAGGTTTTCGATCTCCTCATTTACGCGATCGATCTCAGCTTGTTTCGCGACAACGGCCGGGTGCTTTTCACGCCAAACCTTCACATACGTATCAAGTTGGCCCTTGAGATCAGCCCTTTTCTGTATAAGTTGGGCGTATGCCGGTGTGTCCTCGATCTGCGATGCCTGACGGGCGGTGTCTTGAGTCTCTTTTTCACCAAAATCCTCGATCAAGCGCATCTGGCGATTGTTCGAAGCTATTCCATCACTCAGACGCCCTTTTTCGTTGTAGAGTGATTGTTTTTCCTTAGTAATAGTATCGTCCCGCTGCCGAAGCCCTTCGAGCTGGGCAACCAGTCCCTGCTCGGATTCGGGCAAGGTCGAGACGTTCTGCATCATGATGTCGAGCCGCTGTTTTTCAAGGTTATCGAGAGCGGTCTTCTTTTCATTCAGCTGGCGTTCGAAAAGCTCGTTCGTTGATTCGGCAACCTCAACTGCGTTCTGAACCTGAGCGTTTACGTACTTGCTGGCGAGTTCAGCAGTTACATTCCGGGCCGACTGCGGATCACGGTCGCGATAGCTGATCTTGAATGCCGCGACCTTTTCGTTGCCGCTTTCCGCCATCTTCACCTCGATCGCTTTGGACATTTTCTCAACTACCAACTCCATGGGCAGCCCGGCTGCCCGTTCGGTTTTGTACAAGTCATACTTCAGGATCATTGGTTCCAGCGATGAGCGGCTGAGAACTTCCTGATTGATCGTTGAGAGCCGCTGCGAAAGGTCTTCACGCGAAAGCGGTGCTACCAGATTCTGCGAGATCGTCGGCGGTTTGACGGTCAAAAGCGAAGTCGATTCGTAAACGCTCGGCAGCTTGTACACAACATAACCAATCGCAGCCGTAAGCGTGATCATCGGAAGGATGATGAGCCATTTCTGTCTCTTGATCATTCCCAGCAGCTCGCCGGGCTTTCTTTGTCTGAATTCAGCCATTTCTGTTTACCTTCTACTAAGCTTCTTTAGCAACCTTTTCGTCCGATTTCGCCTTCTCGCTCTTCGCGAGCATCGATCTGAGCAGAACCGCGACGACTACCAAACCAACTCCGAAGACCAGCAATCCGAGCGATTCCGGCACAGAAACTGCAATACTCTCGATAGTCGGTGCATTTCCTATTTCAAATAAAACCATGTTCCCCTCGTTCTAACGGCGAACTATAAATTCGCCAGTACACTCTTTGCATCGCGAAGTTCACGCTGCGAAAGCTGATTACCATTTCTCAACGACGTTTCAACTTCACGCCGTGCCGAAGCTTTATCCCCGGCCTTTGCCAAAGCCATCCCAAGCCTCAGACGATAGCCGGGAGTCGGTGCAGAGCCAGCTTTTTTCGATTCCTCGATCGCAACGGCCTTTCTGAACTGCTCGACCGCCGGCGACGCTAAACCCTTTTGCAGATAGACCCATCCGAGCGTGTCGTAAAAACCCGGAGTTGACTGTCCTTTGCTCACAGCGAGGGTGGCGAGCTGCAGAGCTTCGTCAAGGTTGCCCTGTTTGTCGGCGATCAACCATGCGAGATTGTTGGCAGCGATCGAAGCGTCAGGAGCCATCTCGAGAGCACGGCGGTAGGCTTTTTCTGCCTCCGCGGAATTGCCACGCGAATCCTCGATAATGCCGAGCAGTGTGAACATTGGAGCCGCCGGCCGTTTTTCTAAGATCATTCTGTATTGCGCGACTGCTTCGTCAGCGCGACCTTGGCCGACCAGGAAGCTCGCATATGCCGAGTACGCCGGAAAATAATTTGGATCGAGTTCGATCGCTGCAGCGAGTTCTTTTTCGGTTTCTGCAGCATTCTTTTGGGCGGTGAATACGGTTGATTTCAAATAATGTAAAGCAGCGAGGACGTCAGCTCGCCCGGCGTTCGCCGCCACCATCCGATCGACCTCAGCGTGGGCCTTAGCGGCCTGACCCTGGCGGATCATGATATTTACAACACCACTGACAGCGTCAAAATTCTGCGGATCCGCGGAAAGTGCCTTTTCGAAAAGAGCTATCGCACCATCGTCGTTGCGTTCAGCGATCAGCACTTTGGCAAGATTCACCATCGCAGAAGCGGATTTCGGTGAGATACGAACGATCTCCTGCAGGTCATTCTTCGCCTCAGCAAACCGCCCAAGTTCAAGATTCGCGAGGCCGCGCGACGAAATCGCCCGAACACGAACATCCTGGATCATCTGCGGAGTAAAGTCTGAATTCGCGACAGCGGTGTTCGTCTTTTGAACAAGATCATTCGAGAGTTTCAACGCGGCACTCGAATCACCCGCGTTAAACGCCGCCTGGATCCGGATCAACCCTGCTTTTAGGAAGGAAGGGTGGTAGCGTTCGAGATCTGCAAGAAAAGCGTTTGCCTGATCGATCTGCCCGAGAGCTAGCCGCGCCTGAGCCATCAGAAAAAGTGGTTCGCGTCCGCTAGGCTGCTTCTTCAGAACTTCTTCGAGATCCTTGACCGCATCCTGAGCCTTGCCTTCCTGAATTCTCAGCTTCGACCGCAGCATCAGAGCTTCGAGGTCGTCATCGTTGATCTTAAGGAGAGCGTCGAGCTGCTCAGTAACCTTCGCACTGTCCTTACGGTCGAGATACATTTGGCCCAGTTTATAGCGGGCTCGGACATATTCCGGAGCATCAGTAAGGATCTGGTTGAGTGTAGCGATCGATTCGTCCTCGCGGCCGGCTTTCGCATAAAACTCTGCCAGAACCAACCGGCTTTCCGGGCTGTTCTCCTGGATCTGAACCAGCTCGACATAGGCCTTTTCAGCTTTTTCCATCTGGCGGCTGGTAACGTAAAATTCGGCGATCGATTCGCGAGCCTCGATGCTTGCCCCGTCAATTTCAATAGCTTTATTGAACTGCTGTTCGGCTTCTCCGTCGCGATTCGAATACATGAGAAATCGTCCGTATTCGATATAACCAGTGACCGCCTGCGGACATTCCGCAATACCCTTTTTGATCGCAGCTTCAGCCTCGGCGGCCTTGTCGCGGGTCATGTAGAGCCGCTGCAGACTGACGTACGACTCGATTCGTTTGGTATCGAGAGCGATCGCCTTATTTATGGCTCCGACAACTTCGGTGTCCGATTTGCCCTGGGCAGCGAGGATCGAAGCAGTCAGAATGTGGCCTTCGATAAATGATGGATCAGCAGCCAGGATCTCGTCGCGGATCTTCTCGGCTTCCGCGATCATCGGCGGCTGGACAAGAAGGAAATAGTTACCGAGTTTGGCTTTGGCGTCGAGGTTCTTTGCATCAAGCTCGACCGTTTTTCTGAGTTCCTCGAGAGTGTCGTTGAACTGTCCCAGATTCTCGTAAGCGCGTGCCAGGCCCCAATGTGCTTTCGCCGATGAGCTGTCGGATTCGGCAGCAGAACGGAATTGCATCAGGGCATCGTGAAATTTTCTTTTTTGCAGGTATTCTTCACCCTTTGCCAGGAACGATGCGGTCGAATGTCCGCACGCAGCTATTAAGAAGCTGAGGCAAAGAACGAATAGAGGGTAGGCAAAGCGTCTACGAAGAATCTGGCACTCTCGGTATAACATATATATCGAATTGTCGCTCACGATCCGTTAAGGCAGAGTTTCGGGGCATTGAATCTCTGACGCTGCGTGATCGGGCGTTTGGCGGACCGGAATAAAAACACCTTCCGTATCGGCCGTACTTCTTTGATTTCAAAAACTTACAAAGCGAAAGAACTGAAGTTTTCTCGCATTGAAGAAATACTGCCAATCAGTGCTTGATTTCAGAAAATATTGTTGTTTTTTGTTTGAAGGAGAAAAGCCTACTCAGGAACATAGGGCGGAAGAGCCTCAGCAAGGCGGGCCGAAAGGTCGGAAGCCGCCTTGAGGCCGGCAGCCTCGTCAGCCCCAACGCTCGTCATTACGCGGACAATTGCACCATCACTGCGGCTGCGGGTCACGCTGTCCCAGATAGTGTTTATCTTGTCAGTGTACTCGCTCGCCTCGACACGGCCGCGTCCCTGGTACCAATAGATCATGACCTCGTTGTAGATGCCGTTCTCGACGATGTAGCGGTTTGCTTTGAAGGTTTTGCCATCGGCGGTCGGAATGTCAATGATCTGAGGATCCTTCATCACCCAGCCCGCTCCGGGCAGGCAATTTTGCGGGCTGTGATAGGTTGCGCCGCTTCGCTGCGAGGAATAGTAGCCGACATAGATATTGGCGATCCGGCCGTCAGCAAAGGTGTATTCGCGCATCGTGTAATCACTCGTTTTCAGAACACTTTCCGTCTGCTCACTGAACTTGATCTCGCTTCCCCGCTGCCGCCAATCGCCGAGTGTTTGTGAAAGCTCAGTCAGCGGCTTTCGTTCGATCGAGGTTTCGCCGCGATTGACGAACCAATTGACCGCAATTCCGCCCACGACGATAGCGACCACCAAGGGCAAAACCGGAGCGGAACGCCCGGAGAACATCGCTGATGTTTCAACAGCATCATTTATCTCCCGTCCTCGAAAAATCTTCTTCAGAAGCAGATTTGCCCCGATCAGAAGAACCAACGCGACAACATAAACCATCCAGCCCGACGCATCATGCCAGCTGCCGTCCGTTGCCTGTTTACCCCAGTGATAAGTGAGAATGCCGGTGACCGTCACACGCGCCGCGTTGGTTAAAACTGCGATCGGAACCGCGAGGATCATCAACGCGACCACTCGAAGCAGGTCAGGAGCCGCGAGATTTGCAAAGCCGCCACGTTCATACCGCCGCGTAAAATAGCCGAGAATCAGCGCGAGCGTAACGAGCGTCATCAGCGATCTGATTCCACTACACGCCTCAACAACTTCAAGTGATATCGTCTGCGTTGAGCCTTGCGGCAGGATATCGATCACGTTCCCTTTTCGCAGGGTTGGAACGTCGAAAAGCCGAATTCCCCGAACCGCCATCTGTGACGCCCAGATCTGAAGCGGAAAGGCGATGCGGTTAAAAATGATCTGCGGGATCGGGATCGCCAGCAGGAACAGGGCGACCGGAACGAGCAAAAGATTGAGAACTCTCGTCCCAAACAGATAAAGCACGATCCCTACAAGCATCACCACGAACGAAATCCGAGTGGTAAACAGCTCAGCTCCGAGAGTTCCCGCGAATAGCAGGAACAGCGAAAATGCAATAGCCAGCCCGCCTAGGAGCAAGGCTGGCTTTTTCGAGATAGATTTGAAGCCATCCCACTCTTTCCAAACGATCATCCCGATCACGAACGGTACCAGCAGGCCGTGAGAATAATTCTCATCCGACCACCAATCCCGCCCGAGTTTCGTCAGAACGGTCGCATACAAAAAGGCGATGGCGACCGATATAGCCGCTGCCTTGACGATGTTCGTTTGATTTGTTTGAGTGCTTTCGCTCATCAAAGACCCTTTTAAGAAAAGGACAATCTAGAGCGAATTCCTCTAATTTAGATTAGTCCAGCGAAACGCAATATCTAAAGTAAATTGATCACGAAATGGTGCGTTGTCGAAAAAAGTCCTTTATTCCTGATGTCTCAAGTGAACATTGACTTCGCATTCTAAGCACCCGCGAAAGCATGTTGCAAAATTTTTCGTCTTCTTTTGATATAGAAATTGCCTCACTGCTTCCTAGAATCCAAATGCCGTAATGATTATCCGATATTATCAGCGGTCCAGAGAATGGTTGATCTGTCATCGTGAAACGAAAACGGCGTGAGGTACTCCGTTCCAGTGAACACAGCCAGTCAATCTTTTCATTCAACTCCAAAGTGACTTCACTGTTGGAAAGCAAATCAAAGTCCTCCAGCTCTTTTTGGAGATTGCTTTTTGAAAAGAAGTAACATAACTCCGTAGTACGATTTGCCTTATTAGTCTCTATCCATAAAATCAAAGCGTCTAAGAATTGTTGTTCGTATAGAATTTTACTTTGCTGATCTGCAGTATATTCTCTTGCTCCTAAGATCAATGAGGGAGTCTGTTGACATATATACAACCTCTTTTGGGTCTTTGATATTAGCTCTATCCCCAACTCATACATCTCTTCTCGTGACTGCGTGTAACGAGGCTCTCCGTAATATTTGGCCAGTTCCGTCTTAATGCTATCCCGGACGGCGATCCGAAATTCTGCGAGCGTTCGGTAGTTCTTAAACACGGCTTTTTTTGCAATTGAACCGTCTTCATCGAAACCATCCGAAAGTCCGGTGATGAATCTCTTTGCTTCAATGTCTCGCTCTTCTGAATCGATAAGGGATTTTATGACAATTAAAATCGGTTTGTTGGTTCTAATTGCCTCCTCATATTCAGCTTTAACTGCCGGACGAAGCGATTTCCATATGATCAGGATAAAAATATCGCATTCGCGAACCTCGTCAGTATAGGCTTCTAGAGGAGCTTGGCTCATAGCCGGAAACAGCTCGAACAAAGATGCGTTAATATTAAGCTCCACGAAAACTTCTTGAATGATTTCCCGTTCATTCTCAAGTTCCCGCATTGCGGAGCTTACAAATACTGTTATTCCTTTTTTCACACTCTAATTATTTTAGTTCGTCAAAAATTTCTGTTTATCATAAATTCCGCCCACGAGTAGAGTAGCTCTTTGTATTTCGATTCCGGAATATCTTCAAGAAAGGGTAGAGCTTTGTCAATGTAAATATTTGCTAAATCACTACAACGCTTTACACCTCCCCGGGCCCTCAGTATCTCCACAACCTCGAGAATTTCTTCGGGTGAGGCATTCTGATTTCCTAATATCTTACCCACTTTTCTTTGCTCGTTTAAAGAGGCGTTTTTTATCCCTTCTAGCACTATGATAGTTTTCTTACCTTCTCGAACATCCGAACCCACAGGCTTGCCAGTTTCTTCCTGACTTCCAACGAGTCCCAAAATGTCATCTTGCAGTTGGAAAGCTATACCACAGTTGGCAGTAAAATTCTTGAGCGCCCTAACCTCAGGATTCTCAAAATCCGCACAATCTAGCCCGATCATGGCTCCAGCCATTCCGGCAAATTCGTAGAGGATGCCGGTTTTAAGCCAAAGCATCTCAAGAACTTCATCCTCCGACAAGCTTATTGAAGCTACATCGTCTAAAAGACCGTACTGGATATCTAGAGCCTCTCCGCGAATCAAATTAGCTAGCACATACGACTGCAAATAGGCGACTATTCGTAAAACCACCTTTGAATCAACGCCCCTATCTAGAGCCGAATCAATGAACAAATTGATGGCCCAGCCTTGCTGTAAATCCCCAACAAGAATAGCAACACTTTCCCCGTACTTATTCGCCTTTTCCGGAATCAAGCCCATCTCTTCAGACCCCTTCGCCGAAGTAAGGCTGTGAACAGTAGGAAGACCCCGTCTCAAATTATCGTTGTCGATAATGTCATCGTGGACTAAGGTCCAGGTGTGATACACCTCGACTCCTGCAGCGGCAGGAATTGCTTTCTCAATATCTCCGCCTACGCTTCCGCAGGCCATTAATAAGACAGCCGGTCTTAGCCTTTTCGCAGGTCGTTTTATATAGCTCCATGTTCCGTCGCTGATATGAGCTGGGGCGAAAAAAGAAGTAACGCTGCTCGAATCAAGGTAGGACAAAACCTCTTCATCGGCATCTTTCAAGAACTTAAATAGTTTATTTTGAGACAAACCAAGGCTCGGATTATTTTGCATTAGTTAAATCGTAAGGACTTAGCACAATTTTCGCAAATCAAGGTTCTGTTCCAGGGTCCCCCCTGCCGAACTAGATCGAATCATGTTGTCCTTCGACTACTTTAACTGTAACGCTTCTGGTTTTTTGCGATTCGCTGACCAATACTGTAAATTGCTGTCCTAACATGCCTGTTTCACAAGACGATTTCCGACGTGCTCTCTCTTGTTTTGCGAGCGGAGTAAATGTTGTAACAACAATAGATGCCGAAGGCGAACTGCACGGCCTCACAGTCTCGGCTTTTTGCTCGGTTTCCCTCGCTCCGCCATTGGTACTGATCTGTATCGAAAAAACAACCGCCAGCCATTTTGCCTTCCGCGAATCAAGAGCTTTTGTCGTAAATATCCTGAACGAAGCTCAGGCAAATCTCTCGGAGCATTTTGCAACGCCATTCCGGGATAAATTTTCGAAGGTGCCTTATCGTCGCGGATTAGAGGGCATCCCGGTGCTTCAAGATACGCTTTGCAATCTGGAATGTCGTATCAAACACGATTTCGACGGCGGCGATCATTCGATCTTTGTCGGCGAGGTCGAGCACGCAACCGTTCAAGACGGGCTGCCGCTGATCTATTTTCAGGGCGGTTATCGCAACATATAGCCATGTCAAAACGAGCAGTTCTTGCCATCATTTTGATCTTAGCCACCTTCGCCGCGATCGTTCCGGCTCAGGCAAAACTGAAATGGTACAAGGGCAACACGCATACCCACACGTTAAACAGCGATGGCGATTCAACGCCGGATGATGTCGTAAAATGGTACCGGGAACACGGTTACAATTTCTTGTTTCTCACCGACCACGAATACATCACGAATGTTAAACCTCTGAACGATCTATTCGGGAAAGAGGGCTCATTTCTGATGATCCCGGGCCAGGAAATAACGGATTCGTTCGACAAAAAACCATACCACTCCAACGGCTTGGGCATTTCAAAGATCGTCATGCCAAATCGTCTGGCGGGAGCGGTCGAAACGCTTCAAAAAAACATCGACGATATCCGTGCGGCAGGCGGAATTGCGCAGGTGAATCATCCTAATTTTGGTTGGGCTTTGACAGCCGATCATCTGATCAAACTCCAAAACTACACTCTGCTCGAGATCCACAACGGCCATCCGCTCGTCAACAATCTAGGCGGCGGCGGTTCGCCCGGAGCTGAGGAATTGTGGGATGCGGTTCTGTCGAGCGGCAAAGTCGTTTACGGCGTGGCCGACGACGATTCACACTTTTTCAAGCGAATTGGCGATCCGACGGCTCCGACTCCGGGGCAAGGCTGGATCTATGCTCGAGCAGCGGATCTATCGCCATCGTCGATCCTCGAAGCCCTGCGCAGCGGTAACTTTTATGCTTCGACGGGTGTTGAGTTATTGGATTACCAGGCGGACGACAAGCAGATCACTGTTTCCGTTAAAGCCTTGACGAACAGCAAATACAATGTCCGTTTCATCGGAAAAAACGGACGCACCTTATCCGAAATTCCCTCCGCAACTGCTACCTATAAGATCATTGGCGACGAAGGCTACGTCAGGGCAAAAGTTCTCGAATCGAACGGTAGAGCAGCGTGGACGCAACCGGTCTTCATCGGAAAGAAATAGTTTTAATCAGCGGACAGGATAGCTGCTAGATCGTCTTCGTTTAGCTGATATGTTTCGTTGCAAAATCCGCAAGTCATGACCGCGCCTTTATCTTCCTCGAGCATTGCCGCGACCTCGGCTTTACCAAGAGCAGAGACCATCGATACAGCTTTCTCCGATGAACAGGTGCATTCGAATGCCACCGTATTTTCCCCCAGAACCTCGAAATCGATTATTCCGAGCACCAATCTGAGAAGGTCTTCGGGTGTAGCTCCTTCCTTGATGACGGAGGTTATATGCGGTGCGTGAAGAACTGTGTCCTCGATCATCGTAACGATGTGATCATTTGCGCCAGGCATCATTTGGATCAAAACGCCGCCCGAGGCAGTGACAAATGGCTCGTCTTTTTGCAGCAGCACGCCAAGCAGCACGGCCGACGGGATCTGTTCCGACTTGGCCAAATAAAATGCTAGATCTTCGGCGATCTCGCCCGACGTGATCGGCACTGACCCGATGTAAGGTTCACGGTGGAGTCCTAGTTCGAAGCCCGATTCGCGAATAACGTGGAACATCCCCTGCCCGACAATTCCACTGACATCAAATTTGCCATCCGAACGCGGCGGAAGCTCGGCCTCCGGATTTCTTACGTAGCCTCGAACGCCGCCTTTGTTATTTGCCTCGGCGATGATCCCGCCGACCGGCCCGTCCGAATCAATGCTGAGCGTCAACCGGTCAAAATCCTTGAGGCTCGCCCCCATCAGAGCGGTTCCCGTGAGCATTCGTCCCAGAGCCGCCGAAGCCGTAGGCGATGTGTTATGCCGGCGGATCGCTTCCGCCAGCGTGTCGGTTGTCACCGCTGCGATCAAGCGAACGGTTCCCTCCGCAGCAATTCCGTGTACTAATCTGTCCATCTATTGATAGTTTCGAAAAGTCTGCACCAATAAGTCAAACACCGCAAACTAAAGAAAAATCAACAAGTTGTTGCCTTTGTCCAATTGAAACACAAGATGTTGAGTAAAAAAGTATTGACATTGCACTATTTTCTTACTTAAACTGCTCTCACTTGCGGATATTTCTCGGTGATTATTCTCAAGCCTCAAAACACACAATTCAAGCCGGATTTTCTTTCGAACGCAGCATGAAAATGTTAAAATAGCGTGAATCGGACATCTTTGTCTTCACGGTAAAATGAAGGAGCAACGGGCACATATGAGCACAGTTTTTGAGTCGGCTATCAGCACATTTCTCGATAAGAACGGCGTCGGCACCGGCGCCGGAACGGCTACTGCCCGCGAATTTGTTCCGCTCGGCCTCAATGCCCAAAAGGTCGTCAGCAAACGCTACGCTCTCAAAGATGAACACGGCGAACCTCTCGAAACCTGGAACGACATCGTCCGCCGCGTGGTCGGCCATGTCTCGAAAGCCGAAACCGAGCCCTTCAAACAAAAACTCTTTTACAACGAGATGACCAACGTCATGCTCGCCCGCGAATTCATCCCAAACACGCCGTGCCTGGTTAACGCCGGAAAGCCTAAAGGCCAGCTTGCCGCGTGTTTCGTGCTCAATGTGCCCGACTCGATCGAGGGAATTATGGAGCACGCTCAGAATGTTGCGATCATACACCAGACCGGCGGCGGCACCGGAATGACCTACGAATTCCTACGCCCTGCCGGCTCGATGGTCAACTCGACCCGCGGCGTGGCTTCGGGGCCGGTCAGCTTCATGAACATCGTCAATCAGACGACCGAGGTTGTGAAGCAGGGCGGCGTTCGCCGCGGTGCAAATATGGGCATTCTGAGCGTTACGCATCCCGATATTCTCCAGATTTATCCACGCCAAGAACGACCAGACCAGCCTGACAAATTTCAACATCTCGGTCACCGTTACCGACATGTTCATGGACGCCGTCGACCGAGGAACGTGGTTCCAGACAGAGTTCAAGGGCGAACCCTGGCAGCAGCCGATCTACGATGCGGCGACTGGCCAGGAATACGTCGTTTACCGCCGCGCCGACGGCTCGACCGCTACATTTGCGGACAAGCTGGCGTTCGAAACCGCCGATCTCAGTGACTGCATAATCGAACCGCCGCCGCTGCCCGGGATGGTTTTCGCACCGGATATCTGGAACCGAATCATCGCCTCGGCCCACAAATACGCCGAGCCAGGCATCATCTTTATCGACGAGGTCAACCGCCACAATCACCTCATGAAATCGATGGGCCCGATCTATGCGTGCAATCCGTGCGGCGAACAGCAGCTTCATTTCAACAACTCGTGCAATTTAGGTTCGATCGACGTCGCAAAGTTTTTCAAAAAATCAGCTAGCGGCGAAGGCGTGGTCGATTGGGAACGCCTTTCAAATGTCACGCAGCTTTCGACACAATTTCTCGACAACGTTGTGGATGCCGGGTATTTCCCTTTGCCAGAGATCCGAGATGTCGTCGCCCGCACTCGTCCTGTTGGCCTTGGAATAATGGGCTTTGCCGACCTTTGCCTCAAAATGGGAGTGACGTACGGCAGCGATGACTCGATCGAACTGATGGAAAAGGTCATGGGCTTCGTCCGCCGCGAGGCCTGGCTGGCTTCGCTCAATCTTGGCAAAGAAAAAGGAGTTTTCCCCGAGTTCGAAGCGAATAAAACAGCGTATTCAAAGTTTATCTATGACGAGCTCGGCATTCCGCGTGACATTCCGTTAACCCCGCGAAACTACGAGGTCACGACCATCGCTCCGACCGGAACGATCTCGCTCGTGGCCGAAACTTCGTCTGGCATCGAACCGAATTTCTCGTGGGCTTACGTCCGTCAGGACACGCTTGGAACACGGACATACGTTCATTCCCCGGCCGCGGAAGCCCTCGGGATCACGGTGGATCAAACCGACGAAGAGTCGATAAAAGCAGCGGCTGAATACGTTGTCGAGCACGAAAGCGAGTTGCCGTCTCATTTTATCTCCGCAATGGCGATCAAATCGCTCGACCACGTCAGGGTCCTCGCGGCCGCTCAAAAGCACGTTGACAACGCGATCTCAAAGACATGTAACGGAGCAAAAGACGACTCGCTCGAATCCGTCGACGAATTGTATAAACTCGCCCGAACTCTCGGGTGTAAAGCGGTCAGCTACTATCGCGACGGCAGCCGCGAAGGGCAAGTGCTGAACGCAATGAAGACCGGAACGCAGGCTGCTAGCCTGCCGGTCGAAAATCAAGAGGCTTCGCAAGAGATCGCTGACATTTCAACGCATCAAAACACGCAGGCTGGCAGCCTGCGTTCCGACGGTCGGATCGAACGCCCCCGCGAGCTGCAGGGCTCAACCTGGCAGATCCCGTTCGAGCACCAAAATCTATATGTCACGGTGAACCATGACGGCACGGCGATCCGCGAGGTTTTCGTTGCCGGGCCGATCAGTCCTGGCGTTGGATTGCTGGCGTCGAAGATGCTCCGCGGCGGATTTAACGCCCGAGAAGTGGCTCACAGCCTGAACAAAGTGACCTCGACCCATGCAGTTTGGTTCAATGAACGGCTGCTCACTTCACCGGAACAAGCCGTTGCCGAATGCCTCTCGCTCATCGAACGCCGCCTTCAAGGAATGCCCGAATCCGAGCGTGCGATCAGTAAGGGCAAAGCGGTCGAGACCTCGAAACCGACGGGCCAGATGTCCAGCATGATCGGCACCTGCCCCGAATGCCGCGGCCAGCTTGAGCACGCCTCGGGCTGCGATTTCTGCCGTGACTGCGGCTACTCAAAATGCAAATGACCGGGTGGCGAGCATGCCCGTACAAATCCCGACAAGAAAATACGGGTGCTTTGGTAGAGTTCTTTGATCTGGGGATTTGAGCCAAAACCCGACTCTAGTAGAGGAAAATGCCGGATTGGTAGAGTACTTTTTCGGCCCTCTGGTGAAACTACGATACCGCCCATCACGCTTTCGCCTCACGTCGCTCACAAAAAGCATAACAGCGGCCATCACACTAGACATCATCTGCGGATCTTATCTTACCGTTGCGGACTATAAATTTTTACGTTGGGCGCGCAGGATGCTCGCCCACCATTCTATTCCAATCCGACAAAATCGAAATTCGCCAGATTTCCTGTAATGTCAAAGATCCTGGGTGCGAACCGGTATCGTTTTGACGCGATTCCTATGGTATAGCTGTTGCCGAGCGGAATATTGCT
Source organism: Acidobacteriota bacterium (assembly GCA_016703965.1). Lineage (NCBI taxonomy): Bacteria > Pseudomonadati > Acidobacteriota > Acidobacteriota bacterium. Next base: position 1,305,171 of record JADJBB010000021.1, on the reverse strand, counting down.
GAACTGGTAAACGCCGAACGAGCTTGTAGTTGCGTTTCGCTTGACGCCAAGTAGATCGGTCAGCACAACTACCGCATTTCGCAGCCCGAGGCCGGTCGGTGTTGTCACGCGGCCTGAAATACTAGCCGTTGGCACAACAACCGCATCGCCAAACACCGTAAACTGCACAAGCTGCGAAACCGAGAACCCATTCGCCGCTCCAGCATCGGTAATGTACCAGCGGCCAAAATAGGTTTTACCCGAAACAGACTGATCATTCGGTATCGCCACGCTGACCGAGGCCCAACCGTTTCCTGCTCCGGTATTTTGCGTGTTAACGGCAGTTCGGACCAACGAACCGGTCGCCGGGATCGAAGTTCCGACTCCGGGATCTGTTTCGCTGATCACCAATACTGCCTGTGAATTCCCCAACGCGCGCGAGACGGAAACCGTGAAACTTGGATTTCCGACCAATGGCGGCGAGATCGCGGTTATCTGCGGCGTGATCGCTCCCGAACCTGCACGTCCGCTTCCCGTTATTTGCGGAACGCGGTTAGATTCCGTAAACAACTTTGGCCGGTCGAATGGCGGGAGTTCATTTTTCACCCTCAGATCCGTGAGCGGACGTTTCATGAACGTCGCCAGATCGGCCTTTTCCTGCGGGCTCAGCCCAAGCTGGCGAATGATGCCGTTCTCAAAATTCGGAGCGTCCTGAAAGTCTCCGCCGCGATCGTAAAAATCCACCACTTCTTCCAAACTCGCGAATTTCCCGTTGTGCATGAACGGAGCATGAAGCTCGACGTTGCGCAGATTCGGCGTTTTAAATCGCCCGTCGTCATCGGTATTAGCTGAGATCGCCCCGCGGCCGCGGTCTTCGCCCGGTGGCCGGACGCCGATGTTGTGAAACTGCTGATTTGTCAGCAAAGGCCCGCCGTGACAGACGTTACAATTTACCTGCAGGAATGTTAAGAAGCCGTTCTCCTCTGCCTGGGTCAGAGCACCCTCGATCTGGGAGTTGTACTTGTCAAACGGCGTTCGGTCCGAGAACAGTGTCCGCTCATGCGTGGCGATCGCCATCGAGATCCGCGCCGGTGTTACGTCAGGCGTGCCGAATGCCTCCTGAAACAGCTCGGGATACGATCTGCCGCCGATCCATGTTGCGAGTCCCGACGGAATGTCTGTCGCCAGAACGAGCGGCCTCGATGTCTGAACGCGGGCGGCGATGTCATTCCAATTCCTGCCGTTATGAGCCATCTCAGCGGACGAAGCCGGCGGTCCGGCGGACTGGCTTTCGAGGGCAGCACGCGATGGCAGCAGAATGTTGTTCGTCAACTGATCGCGGAACGCATCAGTCGCCCGCCCATCCCAAAACAGGCCGTTTCGTGCATATCCGGCATTCAGATAGGTCGGGGATTTCCGCCCTGTGACCTGATCCTTGAAACCATAGGTCTGATCCCAAACAAAGGTTCCGTTCGCTTGATTTTGAGGAACGCCGGGCGAGCCGAAAACGTCATCGGCTGTGCCGAACATCTGATCGAATCCCGGATTTCTCGAACCCGAAAAATTTGCTCCCGTTCGTGGGTCAGAACCTCCGGCCGCCGGACGATGGCATGTTCCGCAGGAAACCGTTCTCGTCGACGAAAGCTGTTCATCCCAAAACAAGGTCTTGCCGAGATAGGCTTTGGCGGCCGTCACATCGTTGCCAGTCGGTGCGGCTGGTGGATTGAGCGGGGTAAATAAGGCGTTGTTATCGACAAATCCAACGGCTTGGAGACCTTGATCGGGCGAACTGAGACTGCTCAGCATTGCTCCGTTCTCGGCCCTGACCCAATAGAAATATGCTTGCGAAGCCTGGGTCGTCGTATCGAAGAAGTAATTCGCAGCGGTCGTGCCGACATCGGTTGCGGTGGCGGAATTATTCGTCGTGTTCCGAAAGATCCGATAGAGAGTTGCTCCGCGTATCGTATCCCAATTGACCCCGATCTTGTTCGCATAATCGCCGTCCGAAGCCGTCACGCGGGTCGGAGCCGCGATCGTGTCATCCACGCTTCGCCCGGCCACATGCGTACCCGCGTCGATCAAATAAAACGCCGATGCGGCGGCCGCAAACAAAACGACCACCACTGATTTGATGAAACTAATACCACCCATTACCTTGTACTTTCCTTTGTAGTTCAAGTTTTTATCGTATCACTACCGGCGTTTATTTTCGAAGCAGGCACGCTTGGTCCTCTCTTTCGGCTTTCGACAATTTCCTGTAAAATCGGGAGTCATGAAACTGTTAAATCAGATGGTCCTGTCGGCGGCGATATTCGGAACTTCGTTCATCGCTCTGTCCGGTAACAACGCGGTCTCGGCTGATTCGCTCCCCACACCGAGCCCGACGCCGGCAACACGTCCGCGAACCACGCCGACCCCACTGGCCACGCGACCGACAACTCCGACGGCGAGCCCGACGGCAATTCCCGCCCCCGCGGCAAAGCCGATGCAAACCATCGAGGAACTCCAATCAACGATTCGCCAGCGGTTGTTCGATCCGGCAGTTCGCCGTGGTCGTGTTGGAGTGAAAGTAGTTTCGCTCAGTAGCGGTAAGGTCGTCTTCGAACAGGATTCCGAAAAATACTTCATGCCGGCGTCGAATATGAAGAATTTTACCGTGGCCGCGGCGATGGAAAAACTTGGGCCTGATTTCAAATTCGTGACCAGCGTTTACGCCAATTCCCTGCCGGACTCAAGCGGCACGATCAAGGGCGATCTCCGGATCTTCGGCCGTGGCGACATCTCGATCTCGACCGCGTTTTTTGGTACATCGCCGTCCGATCCGGACACATATTACAAAGGAATCGACCGGCTCGTTGACCGTATCGCCGCCGCAGGGATCAAAAAGATCGAGGGCAGCATCGTCGGCGACGAGAGCTATTTCAAAGGTTTTTATATTCCCGGCGGTTGGGAATGGGATGATCTGCAGGCGTATTACGGAGCTGAGGTTTCGGCTCTACCGATCAACGACAACGCCGTCGACATAAATGTTTCTCCTGGAACGACCGGCAGCCCGTGCAATGTCACAATATCGCCGGCAAACAAGATCTTTCAGGTCGTGAACACCTGTACCACTGGCGGTCCGAGTTCCACGCGCACTCTTTCGGTTGTCAAAAAACTAGATCGAAACATCGTCGAAGTTTCAGGTTCCATGCCCGCCGGCAAACCGGCTTATGTCAATTCCATAGCGGTCACGCGGCCTGCGGAATTGTTTGTCGCTTTGCTTAAACGCCGTCTGGAAGCAACCGGGATCGTCGTGACCGGAGATTCGCGGCTTCTGCCGCCGAACGCTAAACCGACCCAGAATATCGAGGTTGCCAAACTCGAATCGCCGCCATTCGCCCAGATCGCCGCCAAGACAATGAAGCCGAGCCAGAATATGTTTACCGAAACCATCCTCTGGACGCTTGGCGTCGAGGGATTCCGCAAAGATCGGGGTCAGATTCCAACCGTTTCAGACGGAACCAATGCTTTCCCAGTTACGGAGGACAGTTCCGTTTTAGGCCTCAACCAGGTCAAAGCATTTCTCAAAAAGATCGACGGCATGGCTGAGGACGGCATCATTCAATCCGATGGATCGGGGCTTTCAAGACATGACCTGATAACGCCTGCCGCAGTTGTGACTTTGTACAGGTACATGGCTTTTACGCAAAATGCACAAGCTTGGCGTGAGAGCCTTACTATTGCGGGGGTTGATGGCACCTTGGCTAACCGTTTGAAGGGAACGGCGGCAGAGGCTAACTTTCGCGGGAAGACCGGGACGATCGATCAGGTCTCGGCTCTATCGGGCTATATGACAACCGCTGCGGGAGAACAGCTGGTCGTCTCGATCATTGTAAATAATGTAGGCGGGCCAACCCGAACCCGCACCTCGCTCGCCGACGATATCGTCACGGCGTTAGCGAATTTTAATGGAAAAGTTGACTAGTTGCAGAGTTAGAAGAATGGCTTTGTTCTTAACTCAGTCAACTCTCCAAACTCCGCAACTCACTAAACTAGTTCTACCACCGGCTGTCGCCGCCATAACCGCCTTGGTTTCCGCCGCGGTCGCCTCGGTCACGGCCACCACCGCCGCCATATCCGCCGCGATCACGGCCACCACCGCCATAGCCTCCGCCGCCGCCATAACCGCCGCCACCGCCGCTTCCGCGATATCCGCCGCCGCCGCTGCGCTCTTCGCGTGGCCGGGCTTCGTTGACGACCAGGTTGCGGCCGTCGTAATCGCTGCCGTTAAATTGTGCGATGGCCGCCGTCGCGTCATCGTCCGAAGACATCTCAACAAACCCAAATCCTCGCGAACGCCCCGTTTCGCGGTCCATCACCACATTTGCCGAATCGACCGAACCGGCGGTTGCAAAATGTTCATGCAGATCTTCGCTCGTCACGCGAAAAGACAAGTTACCGACGTATAATTTAGTTCCCATTTCTCCTGTTCCCGAAAATATGTAGAAGCAAAAAGGCAGGCAAACCGGAGGATCCAACTGTGAATTTTCCGTAATATAGCGACGCGTCCCACACCAAAAAATATTACTGCTTCTAAAACCCAAAAACCTACTCTCAGGACCGAACCGAAAAGCGCCGCATTAAGTAACCGGACGGGAAATATCACCGAGATATCAACGAGAGCTAAAAAACTAGTCGGAATTATGCCCGTTTTCAAAAATTTATTCAAGAGTTTTTTCGCTGCGTCCCTGGGCCGCGTGCAGGGCGTTCGAATGTTTCGCTCACACCTCCGAGGCACAGGTCTGCGCATACGCAAGGGTGAAACGCTAACCGCAGCGGTTTTCGCCCTTGCTTACGCGCGGTCTTGTGCCTATAACCGACATCTCGACCATCAAAAACCCATTGACCTCAGCCTCAAATTCCAATAAACTCTCAGACGTACTCGTTGTTCCAGCAGTTCTCTCGTTTTCAGCCGTTCCGACAGGAGGCCAATGATGCGATGCAAATCTGCCATTTTCGTTTTCACTCTCGGCATTCTCTCTTTTTCCCTTGCAATGATTCCAGTAGGTCGTACAGCCAAGGCGGCCAACCTCGCTTCGACAGTTTCTGTCGGGCCTAGTCCTGAGGGAGCTGAGGGCAACATCGGCACCACCAATTTCATCTTCAGGCTCGACCGGACAGGTGATCTCTCGGGCCAGTGTACCGTCTTTTTCGAAACACGCGACGGAACGGCCTTCGCTCCAGAGGACTACACCACCCTCAGCAGTTCAGCGTTCTTTTCGGCTAACCAGAATTTTTTCAATATTCCAGTTAGTGTGACTGGCGAACTTTACGCGGAAGGTGATGAAACCTTTTTCTTCCACATCACGGGTGCCGACGGCTGCAGCATTGGCAATGACACTGGCACTGCCGTGATCTACAATGACGAAACCCCTCCGCCGCCGGGCTTCTTTTTTATCGGTGTCGAAGGCGACATCGGCGGCGGCGTTCCCGATGCGGCTCTCCGGGTAAATGACCTCGTCATTATGCGACGCTTTGCGCTCGGGATCGACGCTCCGCCCAATGGATGGTATTTTCAAAAAGCGGACATAAACGGCGACTGCGGCGACGGACAGATCAATTCTGCGGACGTGGTGGTATTACGCCAATGGATCCTGCTCGGCACCGCCCGCCGCAACAACTGCGGTCCGTTCCAACCGCAATAGCGAGCTTTGGGCTTTATCTAAAATGAACAGAAATAGATCTTCCAACATTCTGCTGACGATCTGGGCGATTCCGGTGTCGCTCAATCGACGATCAATATAAGGCTCAACGGCGCCGCTGCAACCAAACCATTGAATATTATGAACAGCTCGCCGCACGCGGTGATCTTGGCGGCAGTGAGCTTTGGTCGATCGTTGTATTTTCAGCTTGCTTAAAGAAACATTTGTATGATATTTTGTAACTGTCGCACGATTCTTGGACAAAGTACCGTCACACGGCAGATCTTTGACCGGCCATCGTCGATACTAGTAACTAAACAACTTAAACGGGAAGCCTCTTATGCACAAATTGATATATTATACACACAACAATATGTCTTTCCGGTCTTGCGCAAGTCCCGTACTCACGACCCCATATCCGCTAAAAACGGTCAAATTTTCAACACATAATACACACAAGAGATATGAATACCACGAAACATACGTTGGACTTTACCGCGCGGCCCAAGCTCCGCCTGTCTGAGGTTGCACGCCTCATTCGCATCAACCGCATAATTATTCCGCCGCTCTCACGCCGCAAACTCGTCGCCATGTGCGAAGACGGCACCCTGGAACACGCACCACGCCAAACCAGCCGTGATCATTACCTTATTTACGAAGACTCGTTCCTGAAATGGATCCGCGAGATGGACGGAGAATAGTAGATCACGGCTATCGGTATCGTTTGGAATTCTGATTAAAGTCGATTCGTCAGGCCCGGACGCAACGAGAAAGTACTATCGGTAGAATAGTTCAATTCTTAGCAAAATTGGCAGAAAAAAAGGCGGCTTTAATTGGCCGCCTTTTCGGATTGTTATCGTAATGATCGCCTATTCCAGGCCGACCAGGTTCACGTCGCTGAGGTTTTCCGTGAGGTTGACCGTTCGCGTTGCGAATCTGTATCGTTTGCTGGTGACTGTCAGCAGATAGTCGCGGCCTGTTTCGAGGCCTTCGAACTGGTAGGCTCCGAATGAGCTGGTTACCGTTGTTCGCCGGGTGCCTGCCGTGTCGATGATCGTGACCGTCGCGTTTCTCAGGCCCTGTCCGGCTGCGGTTGTTACTCTGCCGGAGATCGTGGCTCCGTCAAGCAGTGTGCCGCCGGTGAATGAGACCAGCCCGTCCGTCCAGTACAGCATCGGCAGCGGGTTGTTCTCCGCGTTTCTCACGTCCCTTTGAGTTGGGAAGTCGCCGAATCTGATCTGGGCACTCGTCGCCGGGCTTTGGAAGGTCGGGAAGGTGATCTTCACGAGTTCTCTCTGTTCCGGCTGGCAGTGCCGCCGTCGGAGTGATCGTGATGCCGACCTTGCCTTGCAGCGAGTTGTTGACGGCCAGGGTGCAGTTCACTGCTCCCGTGCCGCATGTCACCGTCGGGATGCCCAGTGCCGTTACCGGATATTCCACCGTAAAGGCCACCTTCGTCTCGACACCCGTCGTTGTCATCAGCACCGGAACGGTCACAGGCTGTCCCTGCGTTGCTATCTGGCTCACCACCCTCGCCGTTCTCGGTATCGCGTTCGGGCCCGGTACATCGTAGGCGATGAAGTCCCCGCCCGTGATATTGCCGGCCACGTTGGTGTACGTTCTGCTTGTCGCCTCAAACGCCTTGCCGAGGCCGCTTGGGGTGATGGTATAGCTGCCGCCTGTCTGCGTTACTCCGAATGAGTAGTTGCCGTTTGCGTCAGTGGTGGTCGTTGTGGCCTGCTGCGTTGCGGTGTTCAGCAGTGTCATTGTTACGCCCGCGAGGTTCACGTTCGTGCCGAAGGCGATGAACTGCTTGACGTTGCCCGTCAGGCCGATCACCACATTGTGCTGGACTGCCTGTGACGTGCTCGCTCCAAAGTTCGCATCGCCGGCGTAGGTCGCCGTGATGGTCTTCGGACCGAGTGTCGAGGCCAGGCTGCATGTGCCGGCCGCGACCGCTGCCGTACAGGTGTTGCCCGTACCGTCGCTCACTGTCACATTACCCGTCGGGGTTCCCGCTCCCGGGGCGACCGGACTCGTTGTCCAGTTGACCGGGTAGTTCTGTCCGACCACTGTCGAGTTTCCGAGGGCCGAGGCGTTCGTGATCGTGGTCGTCGTTGCCGCCTGCGTCACCGTCAGGGTTGCCGGTACGAAGGTGAAGCCGTAGTTCGGGGCTGCTAAGGTTCCCTGTGCCGCTGTGATCGGGTATGCTCCCGGAGCCGATGTGCTGGTTGCCGTCGTTGTGATCGTCGGGGTTCCCGTCACACCGCTTGTCGCCAGCGTCTCTCCGTTCTGGAAGCCGGTGATCTGGAATGTCAGGGCCGGGTTAGCGGCTCCAAACACTCTCGTCTGGTCATTCGCCGTCACCGTCAGTTGGGATTGGGTGATCGTCAGTGTGCCGTTCGTGAATGTTGTGAAGGCGTAGTTCCCTGATTGAAGCGTGCCCAGGGCTGCCGTGATGGCATACGGGCTGCCCGCGACCGGGCTCGATGGCGTCGCCGTCGTTGACAGCAGCGGGCTTCCGGTCACATCGCTTGTTCCAAGGTTCTGACCGAGGACAAAGCCCGTGAAGGTTGCCGTCAGCGTGGGGTTAGCGGCTCCGTAGGCTCTTGTCTTGTTATCCGCCGTTACCGTCAGGCCTTTCTTGTTGACCGTCACGTTGCCGCCGATGTAGTTGAAGCTGTAGTTGTTCGACACTGCTCCCGTACACGTTGCCGGATACTGCGAGCCTGAGACCGGCGAGCCCTGGACATAGGTCGTCGAGCACGTCGGCTGGGTTGTCAGGTTGGCCGTCGTTTCACCAAGCACGAAGCCCGTGATCGCTGCCGTGATCGCCGGTGCCGCATCGCCGTATGTGACCGTTGCTGACGAAGCCGCGACATTCAGCGGTGCCTTGCCGATCGTCTGGGTCGTCGAGCCGTTGCTTCCGATGTAGTTACCATTGCTCGGCGAGAACACGGCCTGAATGACCTTACCAACTCCGGCCGGAAGCTGGTTCGTCGTACAGACCGCCGAGCCCAGTGCCGTCACTGCCACATTCTGACAGCCCGCAATAGGATTGCCTCCGTCATTGAAGTTAACCGTCCCCTGCGGCGTTCCCGCTCCCGGGGCCACCGCCGTTATCGTCGCCGTCGCCGTCAATGTCGAACCATAATTCGGTGCATTGATCAACGTCTGCACCGTCGTCGCGGTGCTGGCCTGGTTAACGACCTGCGGATTGCCGGTAAGCGTAGCTCCGGAATTCGCGAAGCCAGCGTGATTGCTGACGTAGTTCGCCGTGATCGGATGGTTGCCGAGGGCGAGCGTGTTGAGAGAGATCACCGCCGTTCCACCCAGAACCGGAGCACTTCCTATCATCGATCCGTTATCGAAGAATTGAACCGTTCCCGTCGGCACGCCGACTACCGGAGTTGTCACCACTGTGGCCGTAAACGTGACCGATTGGCCGAACTTTGAAGGGTTCGCTGAGGAGGTTAAAGAAGTACTGGTAGCAAAGACCGGAGGTGATTCAATACTCACGTAGGAGACCGGTGCCCGATTCGTAAACGTGAAGCCACCTGCTCCGGTGCCTGCCGGAGTGAAAACGAGTCCGGTCGTTCCGGTAAAGTTTACGATCAATCCATCGCCCGGCAGGATCGGAGCAACTGGACTGCCGCCGTCGACGTTGATCGGGATCGTGGGCAGAGGTGCCGCGTTGATAGTATCACTGCTTGCGTCAGCCGTGACGGAGACCGCCTCGATGCCGGAGGTGGCGATCGGGCCAGCGAGGAAATTACGATAGGTGGTCGTTACACCATTGATCGTGGCGACTAGAAATCCAGAACCGTCTAGTGAGATTGAGATCGTATCAGCTGCCGCGGTACCAGGTACTACTATCTGGTCGTTGAGCGAGACTCCCCCACCACCACCGACGTTGTCAGTGCCGCCATTGCCGATGAACGTATCGTCTCCGGCACCGCCGTCAAAGGTATCGTCGTCCCCGCCGCCGATGAGCGAATCGTTGCCGTCGTTGCCATTCAGGGCGAGCGTTCCGGGGCCGGCGACCGTTGCACCTGCGTTGATGGTGTCGTCGTTCTCGTTGCCGTTCAGGCTTAATGCGTACGATCCTGATCGAGCGAGAACGGTAATGATATCGTTGCCTTCGTTACCGTTGATATTGAACGTGGTCAGAGCTGCGGGAACGTTAGAGTAGTTTACGGTTACGTTGTCCGCAGCATCGCCGCCGGCAACACCGTCACCGCCATTTACGATGACATTTGTCTTATTATCAAAATCGATCGGTTCGAACGAATCGACCGCCACTCGCAGGCGAGGTGCGACACCACCATTCGTAACAGAGATCGTATTAGCAGCGTCGGTCGAATTTACGGTGAAGTTCGCCGAGGCGACCGTATCGACGATCGGTGCGAGGCCTGTGAACCGGATATCCACTGGATTCGGCCCAGTGAATCTAACTAATCCGTCGCCGTTATTGCCCGGACCAACCCCGATCGGCGGCATCGTCGTGCCGACGAAATAGGTCTCATTAAAGCCAGGCCCGCCGCCGCCGAGCAGGTTCATATTGTCCCCTGGCTGGCCGCCGCCGTTGAAATCAATGCCGTTAACTGGCGCAAACAGCCCGCCCACCGGATTATTGATCGTGAACGTATCGTTACCGCCCGTTCCGTTAAAGGTAAAGCTGGTATTCATAGAAAATGGAACCGGAGCACCGCCGTTGAGCACATAGCTGCCCGCATCGGGACCGGTCGCGGTTACTACCAGAGTATCGTCACCATTTGTCCCGGCAACGACGAGAGCCGGTACCGGCGGCGGTGGCGGCCCCGTGGTGCTTGCTGTCAGATTAAAGGTTCCGGTGTTCGTGCTAAACCCGGTGACCAACACACGATAGGTCGTGCCCAAAGTTGTCGGGAAACTCACCGACGATTGCAGTCCGCAAAAATCGTCATTCCCAACAGCACAAACAAGGGAACCGCAAGTGCCCGTGTAAACTCCGATCTTGGTGTCAAAGCTGGCTCCACACGTACTTAACGTGGCCGTACCGCCATCGCCCGTATAGGTGTACCAAACGCCCCCGGCCGTGCCAAAGGTAGTCGTACACGTGGGAACTGTGTCAATAGTCGAGCCGACTGTTGTGCCTGCCGTCACTGATGGTGCCATGATCGGTATTGCATTGGCACAAAGATCGTTCGCCGGAGCTGCTACTGAGCAACTCGTGCATTGAACAGTCGTCGTGTGACAACTGCCGTCGGTGCCGCAGGAGGCATTAGTGTTTACATGCAGGTAGAGCGTTCCAGTAAACGTATTCGTAAATGATAGAGGCGAAGGGCCATCGGCTAGAACCGGACCGCCAGGCGTACCGCTATGAACTGTGAGATAGTTACCCGCGCCTCCGCTACCCGTAAAGGTTAGATTTTGCCCGGCCGTCGCTCCAGTTATCGTGTTATATTCCCCGGCAAACACACAAGTAGTTATCGACTGTACGACTCCGGTTGTATTGAGGGCGACTGTTGCGAACGCCGATCCGTTTGTGCAGGGAGCGAAGAAAGCGACTGAAGCAAAGGAGTTTGATCGACTAACTTCGGTGCTCAACATTTCGGGAACCGAAAGGGCCGAGATCTGCGAACGGTTACTTAGGTCAACCGTCTTATTTCTCTGAATGGCCGGAGCTGGAACCGGATCAAGTGCTGATACGTACACAACTCCTTCTGCCATTATTGGCCGAGAGACAACCCCAAACCCGCCAAGCAATGAAACCGAAACGGCAACCAGAATTGCCAACCGATAGATACCTAAACCAAATAGTCGCACGCCACTTCTCATAACGATCAAGTTCTCCTAAAAACTCCAAATTCGAAAAGGTTTGTCCGCGCCCCTTTTTGGGTAGGCGTATTGCCATTAGCCCGAACAAATTCCCGATAATAAATGTAAATCTGTGTGCCGAGAAGCTTACGCCTGTTCGCGGAATTTGTCAATGCGGGAACAATGTTCTGTAACTAGCACATCATATGTCCGGTTGTGGTAGCAGATGAGATGTCCGCGTTTAGGGCGAGGGGGAAAAGATCGTAGCAGGAGATATGGAAACTGCTATGAGAAAATACGCCGTAGATTTGTGGGAGCGAGCAATAAAGTGAGAAGAGATCATTTTGAGGGCGTATGCGGGGAAGATGAGTTGGATACAAGCGGCAGAGGTTCGAGGGATGATCTGTCGGCATTTGCGGCGGGTTCGGGATAAGTATGAGCAGTGGTTAAACTAATTGTTAAAACACAAAAGCCTGTCAGTTGTTGACAGGCTAAGTTATTGATTTTAATGGAGCCGCCCATCGGAGTCGAACCGACGACCTTTCGATTACGAATCGAATGCTCTACCAACTGAGCTAGGGCGGCATGAATTGTTTGAGGCCGGACGGATCCGGTGTGGCGAAAAGGCTTAATTGACGCCTGTTTTCGGTAAAAGCCGAAATTTTGAATATACGTTCCCGTCTAGCATCTGTCAAGTTTTCCGATATCGCGGTAGTTGGTTCGTAGTGCGCTGCCGCATACGCCGCTTGATCGATGTGAAAGGTCGGCAGAGGTTTTATCTGCGGGAATTTAGTAGTAACATTTGGCGTGATATCGTAAACATACGTTGCAGGATCCGAAATATGAACAACGAATTTATTTTGCGGCTGAATCGAGCTTTTGATCATGCTTCAATGGCTGATGTAGCTAGAAGATTAGGAATTCCGCACGCCACCGTGCGCAATTATTACCAAGGCCGGATGCCGGCTCCGGAAGTGCTGATTAAGATCGCGAACGAAACGAATGTATCGCTCAATTGGCTACTGATCGGCACGGGCGACATGTATGCGGGACAAACGCCGAAGATCGGGCTTGGACGATTTATCGAGGACCGTATCGGTGAGTTCATAGATGAAAAATTGGCCGCTCTCCGGTCCGATGGTGTTGTAAATCTCGGTTCGGTCGATGTCCGCGAGGAATTTGATGTCGAGGCGGCGCTTGAGCAGTTTGGCGATCCGCAGAGTGTAATGAACGAATGGTTCCGCTACGAGGGCCGCGAATGTCCGCAGGATTACGGTGTCGTGTTCTTTCGCGGGTGGGAGACGTTCTCGGTCCATGACAGAATCGCCGCGATCCGGGATGCAAAGCGTGTGCTCGACCGGTCGCTAGCCAGCAAATAGAGGCGTTATCTCTTACTTTGCGGCACACTTTGCGCCTTTGCGTCTTGGCGGGAAACCACGACTGCAACGGTACATTCCCCGCAAAGCCGCAAAGAAAAGACGCAAAGGCTAAACGAGAATTCTCAATTCTTGCATTTTCTGCTTGAGTTTTTGTATTATTTATGCAACACTTGATCAAAGTTGAGATACTCCCGTGCAATTCTTGATCGAAAAAATAACTAAACTAAGTTTTGGCTGGAACGAGCGGCCGTTGTCCGAGGCCGATCTTTATAGGCTGTGCCGACGGTTTTCTGTGGTCGTGCAGGAAATGCCGCTTGCGGTCGGCGGGTTTTATTACCGTGTGATGGATCGTGACTTCATCGCGGTTGACAGCAAACTGCCGCCGGTCAAAAAACTCGCCGTGCTCTATCACGAGCTCGGCCATTTTCTTTTTCACATGCCGGCATCGGGTACCACGGCAAATTTCCACGGTGTCGGCCGCCGGACCCGGCAGGAGATCGAGGCCGATGTTTTCGCCCTGTGTGCACTCATTCCTCGCGAATGGATTGTGACGCGCACGGCTTGCGACCTGATCGACCTCGAAGGCTTCCCGCCCGAAATGGTCGCCGAGCGTCTCAAGATCCTCGCCGATCACGGGTTTTAAGATTAGCCGGAACCCGCAGAAATATGTGATATGATACGCTCGTCACATTTTCGATCACAGAATTCAGGAGACCATCCCATGGGACTTCGACAGACCTTCAAATTCGTTTCGCTCCTCATGCTTCTCTGCTCGTTCGCCCTCGCCCAGACACAGCCAACCGATAGCGACGCGGACAAAGCCAAGAAGAATAAAGAACAGGACGAGCGCGTCGTTCAATTGCTCGACCAGGCGATCGGCGAGGCGGTGAGCCTACGGCTTCCGCAGAATCGGGCTGTCGTTTACGCAATGGCTGGCGATATGTATTGGAAATTCGACGAGAAGCGTGCGAGAGAGCTTTTCCGAAGTTCCGCCGGCGAGCTGGTGTCTTACAATCAAGAGGCAGAAAAAGAACGACGCGAAGTTACGGCTCAAAATATGCTGACCGACCTCTTTGAGGTTCGCAGCGATATCCGGGCAGAGATCTTACCACTCGTCGCAGCCCACGATGCCGAACTCGCTCTCGAACTTCTCGTGCAAACGCGTCCCGCAAAGCTCGCAGAAGCGATGGCGCGGGCTGCAATGCCGAATAAACCGACCAATGACCTACTAAATTTGGACCGCGTCAGAGTCGGGCAAGAGCTTGCACTCGAGCAGCAGTTTGCACTGCTTGCGGCCGATGAAAATCCTGACAAGGCGATCAAATTGATCAAGGATAGCCTGTCGAAAGGAATTTCCGCGTCCGTGCTGCCATTGCTCCAAAAGCTGAATAAGAAGGACGAGAAAAAAGCTACTGAACTGGCCGGCGAGGTCATTAAAAAACTCGTCGACGCGGACATGACAAAAGGTTTCGAGGACCTTCAGGTGGCGATGAGCTTTCTGCAGTTCGCCAGCAAACCGCCACCGGCTGCGAATGCCAAGGAAAAACAATTCGCCTTCACGGATGCTCAGATCAAGGACCTCGCTAACAAGCTCGCGGACGCTTTTTTGAACGGTCCCAAGACGCTTATTATGAACAGCCTTCTAACGAGTGCCTTATCTATGCTCGAGAAATTCGTTCACGGTAAGATCGCTCTGCTCAAACAGCGAAAGACCGAAAACGAAGCGAACATGCCGCAAGAATTTAAACAGAGTATGGAACTGCAAAAGCTTTTCGACCCGAGCGCGTCACCGGAAGATATCCTTGCTCAGCTACCAAAGCTCTCAAGCGATTTCGAAAAGTCGATGGCATATCAATCCTTATCCGGCAAAATCGGCGAGATCGAAGATGAGACGCGGGCGAAAAAGCTGATCGATCAGATCCCGGATGAGAAAACCAAGGCGAATCTGCTGGAACAGTTTGAGTCAACCAGGATCGCACGTACTGCGGCAGCCGGAAAGCTTGACGACGCGCGAAAGCTGATCGGTAATCTCTCAAATAAAAAGACTCAGATCGAAAGGCTTGTCGCTCTCGCAATGGACTTTCACCGGAAAGGCGGCGAAAAGGATATCGAAAACGCGAAAGCCCTGATGAAAGACGCACGAGCCCTCGCGCCCGAATATGCGGAGACTATCGAAGATATGAACGACGTCATGGAGGTAGTGAAAGGCTATGCCGTGATCGAACCGGATAGTGCGTTTCGAATGTTCGAGCCGATCATCGACCGGCTCAACGAACACGTTCAGGCTTCGGCAACGCTCGCACGATTCAACCCGAAAAGCACTAACTTTGCAAAAGGTGAACTCGTTCTGAGCGTAAACGGGCGTCGCACGGACACCCCGTTGTTCCAATATATCCCGCATATGCAGATGCTCGGCAAAGCCGACCTCGACCGGATGAACGTCGCTTCAAACCGATTTGCCCGCAGCGACGCGAAGGCGATCGTGAAACTTTACGTGTTGCAGGGGTTTCTGAGAGACGATAAGAAGCCGATCGAGAAAGCTCCTGGTCAGCCGCTAAATATTGTTTTTAATTGACTGGAGCCGCAAGCACTCCTGCTTGCCACGCCGCGTCTTTCGCGGTGCTAGGATGATGAGGGTTTTTTGGGTTGACTTCGACTCGGGCGCGTAAGCGGTCTTTCGACCGCTGGCAAGCAGGGATGCTTGCCGCTCCAGTCCGCCGCTCCAGTCGGCGTTTTTGTGGTATAATTCCCGCCGAGACTCGGTCGCAGGAGGCTTTTTGCTGTATGTATCTTCGTAAGATCGCTGCTTTTTCTTTGACGATGACGTTGCTGAGTTCGGTTGGATTTGGCCAGGCAGTTACTGCTCCAACTCCGGCTCCGCTCTCGGCGGAGGCCAAGGCCGAAAAGGCTAAGAAAGACAAGGAGATACAGGAGCAGATCGTCACGATGCTCGACCGGACTATCGCGGATATCGGAGCACTTAAGCTGCCGGGAAACAGAGCGGTCGTTTATGCTTTGGCGGGTGATATCTACTGGCGATACGATTCGAAGCGTGCCCGCGAATTATTCCGCTCGGGCTCGGGCGAACTTTTGAATTACCAGGCCGAGGCCGAACGGGAAAAGCTGGAAAACGTCGGCCAGGGAATGCCGGAGATGTTCGACGTCAGTGATCCTAGGTTCGATTTTCTGAATCTTGTTGGCGGCCGTGACCCTGAATTGGGGCTGGAACTCATGGCCCAAACGCGGCCGCCGGCGATCGCGGACGCGATGGCGAGGATTGCACAGCAATCTGCGGTGGCTGGAGCGGCGGCCGGAACTTCCGGAATCGGAACCGGTTCGGGGGCGGGAACACCGACAACGTTCGACGGCGACCGAATGCGTGCGACGCAGGAGATCGGCCTCGAACAGTCACTTACCATTAGAGCCGCCGCCACCGACCCTGAAAAAGCGGCGAAAGCGATCAAGGATTCCCTCGCGAAAGGCATCTCGTTCTCCGTCCAACCGCTGCTGCAGATCATTTTGCAAAAGGACGAAAAGCGAGCAATGGACCTCGCAGGCGACGTCGTCGGCAAACTAACGAGTGCCGATCTGCTCAAAAACTCCGACGACCTCAACGGAGCTCTCGCATATCTGCAATTCATGGCCCGGCCGCAGCAGCCGGCAAATCCGGGGAGCAAATTCAAGATCTTCTCATTCAGTGACGCGCAGGCTAAAGAGGTCGCGTATGCGATCGCCAGTGCATTGCTGAAGCCCTCGATACCTACATTTGCAACCGCAGCGATCGGGCGAGCAATGCCTTCGCTTGAGAAGCTCGTCCCCGATAAAGCGGCTCTTCTCAAGCAGAAAACGGCCAAACCAGCAAACGTGACAGTATCGGCCTCCGCACCAAAGCCGGCCCAGTCTGCCCGTAGCTGGGATCCGAACGACACGCCGGAGAAGATCATCGCCGCCGCGAATAAGATAACGAACGTCCGCGACAAAACCGCCGCTCTCCAATCCGCCGCGAACAAGATCGGTCAGATCGCGGACGAAGCACGAGCGAAAAAGATAATTGAGTCGATACCCGACGAAAAGATCCGGGCGATGGCCCAGGACAGATTTGACGCGAACCGCATCAACCGCATGACAGTCGAGGGCCGCCTCGATGAAGCTAAGGCTTCGGTTGCGACGCTGACAAACAAGCGAACCCAGATCCAGCGGCTCGTGTCTTTGGCTCTTCAATACCAGCGAAAGAATACGCCGAAAGACCTCGAAACCGCAGGAGGACTGATGACCGAGGCCAAAGCTCTCACCAATCAGTTCCCAGAGGACGAGGATGAACTCGCCGATTATATGGAACTCGTTCGCGGATATGCCGCGGTCGAACCTGACGTGGCATTTCGAATGATTGAGCCAATGATGGATCAGTTCAATGAGATGGTTCAGGCATCTGCCGTGCTCAGCCGGTACAATAAGCGCGACCGGACTTTCAAAAAGGGCGAGATGGTCATGCGTATCAACGGCGGCGGTTCGACTATGCTGGCGTTTCGATACATCCCGCAGATACAGCTTCTCGCACAAGCCGATCTCGATCGCATGAACACGCTAACCGACCGATTTCAGCGAACTGATGCCCGCACGCTGATGAGGCTTTATGTTCTGCAGGGATACCAGAGAGCTCCGATGAACGCCCGGCCGCCGGGAATGTAGCCAACCAAACAAATATGGACATCGATCAAAAATTCGACTGGCGGCGTTCCGACCGCCGTCTATTTCTTCTAGCCTCAGCCTTTTTTGCGATTGTCATTTTCGTTGGATTTGGACCGACCTATTATTTCAAACTCCTTTCCGGCAGCCTTCCGGCCGGTTCGATGCTGATCCATGCACACGGAACGGTAATGACCACTTGGGTCATTCTGTTCATCGCTCAAGTTTTCCTGATCCGCACAAAACAGGCAAAGGTTCACATGAATCTGGGCATGCTCGGGATAGCTCTCGCGATGTTGCTGGTTTTCATAGGTTTCTTCACCGCTGTAGCAGCTGCGAAGTACGGTTCGGCATCGACACCACCGGGAATTCCGCCCCTTGCATTTCTTATTGTTCCGCTGACTGACATTTTGGTATTTATCGGGCTTTTTGGAGCCGCGATCTATTATCGCAAGCGGCTCGCCGACCACAAACGACTGATGCTTCTGACCGTTCTCAACTTTCTCCCGCCAGCTATCGCCCGTATTCCGATCGAGCCTGTTCGAGCTTTGGGCCCTATCGTTTTTTTCGGCGTGCCGGTACTTCTTGCGATCGGGCTCGTCGCTTATGACGCGTGGCGAAATCGTAAGCTAAACCGTGTCTTCTTTATCGGATCGCTGATCCTGATCGCTTCATATCCGCTCAGGCTGGCGGTCTCAGGAACTGAAACTTGGATGGCATTCGCCGGCTGGCTTACAAGCTGGGCAGCGTGAGACTGCAAAACAGAAGGTTAAAAAAACGGGCTTGTAGGCCCGTTTTTTTTGCGTCGAAATTTGACCCGAATAATACCTGATACTTTTTCTCGCCGCTTTCCGCATTATCGAACAGCAGCCGTTGGAGCCAATTCTTCGGCGGCGATATCTATTGAAGGACCGGACTAAAAATATGGCTACAAATTTTGCGGATATAGCAGGTATCGATCTGGCGGCACGCCAATCGCAGCGTTCATTTGAACATCGCTTTTTCCTCGGCGTCGCGGCATTTTTTCCGCTGATGACCCTGATCGGGTTTCTGCCCAATCACATTTTTGACACGCCCCTCAAACCGCCGCCGATGACGGCCCTGGTCATCGCCCATGCGGTGACGATGTCGCTATGGATCGTGCTTTTTGCGGTACAGGCGTATCTCATCTCGGCAAAGCAGATCAAGCTCCACATGACGCTCGGAATGTTCGGCGTGGCACTCGCTGCGGTAATGATCGTGGTCGGAGTTTGGACAGGGTACGCGTCGGCTGCACGAGGATCCGGTTTCCCGGGCTTTACTAATCTTGAGTTTTTTATCGTGCCGATCGGCGATATGGTCGCATTCGCGATCCTCTTTGCGGCGGCGATCTACTATCGAAAGAACGCGGCGAACCACAAACGCCTGATGCTTGTCACGATGCTCAACTTCCTGCCGCCATCGACGGCTCGCTTGCCGCTCCCGTTCATTCCTGATCTCGGTGCGATCTGGCTCTTCGGAGTGCCAACTGTGATCGGCTTGATCCTACTGGCGGGCGACACCTACAGAACCGGCAAGCTGAACAAGGCCTTCGCCGGCGGCGTCTCACTCATGATCCTCTCCGGGCCGCTCCGCGTCGCGATCTGCCGAACCGAAACATGGAGCCACTTCGCTGCCTGGATCCTGAGCTAGTAGACCGCGAGGAGACTATTAATGAAAAGCCGCCTGGAAAAACAGTTTCCGGGCGGCTTTTTCCGTTGTCTGACGACGTTATTGGTCGCTATTCCAATCCCACAAAATCAACATTCGAAAGCGAGCCTTGAACGAGAAGGAATTGCGGGGCGAAACGGTAACGCTTTGACGCGACGGTAAGGGTATAGTTTTGTCCGGTCGTCACCATATCGAACGAATAGATCCCAAACGAACTCGTCGTCGCGATACGCCTGAGGCCCTGCGGATCGATCAGGTAAACGATCGCATTTCTTAACCCCAGGCCGGTCGGTGTCGTCACGCGGCCCGAAATGGTCACGATCGAAGCTGCCGGAGCCGATCCGCCCCAGAATCCGCCCGTTACCTGAAATCCACCGCCACTCGAAGTCGTTCCCGCCGCGGACTGGCCAACCGTGCCGTCCACAACGAACGTGCCGCCCGTCGAATTCCCGCCGCCGCCGGCGATCACGCTCTTACGGATCTCAAAATTCCCGCCCGATTGCCCGAGCGCAGCAGAACACAGGATCATCAGCCCGAACACAACAAGATAGTTATTCGTCCTTTTCATCTTCGTCCTCCTCTACGTGACCGGCTAACTGCCGTTGTTTTTTTGATTCTACGTTCGATAATAACCAGACGTTTAGCCAAAGTCGAGTTCAACGCCTTGAGTGATTCGATCTGGGCTTGCTGCAGATCCAACTGTTTTTGTTGATTCTCGATCTGGCCCTGCTGCTCTTTGATGGCATTTACGAACACCGTGCTCAGGCGGTCGTATTTCACGCCTTCGACATCGCCTTTGTCGTTGTAAGTAACCATGAGCGGCTCGACGGCGGCCACCTCTTCCGCCACAAAACCTATGTCTCTAGATCCCCCTTCCTTCCAGTTGAACGAAACTGGTCGTAGGCGGTCGATAACACGGAGACCACCGGAAAACTGGGCTACATTGGTTTTATACCGCGCACTCGAGCTGCAAGTCGCAATGAAATTGTTAAAAGCTCTGCAGATCGCCACGCTTCCGCCGCCGCCAAGGATATCTAGTTTGAACGAACCGGCTACGTCAAGGGTGGCTATTGGATTGGCCGTGCCAATGCCGACTTTGGAAGAGGTGGAATCGGCCAGGAAACTGGCAACATTGGCGCCGTCGCTGGAGGTGATCTCAAAGTACTTTTGCCCGACGGTAGATAATAGCTGCAGGCCGCTCACGGATCCCGATCGAACTTGACGAAATAACCACGGGCGCTCCGTGCTGAACCTAAGCAGTTCCGCACCGTCCCCCGTGACCGCTATATCCAACCTTGAGAGGGGTGCTATGGTACCGATACCGACGTTGCCCCCCGGGCTGTTCAGAATCAGGTTTCGCGCCACATTTGTCGAATAGTCGTAGGCGAACAGATAGCCAAACTGGTTCGGGGCCCCTATGGGGCTAGATCCAATAACAATGCCAGATCCAGTCACATCCGCTAGAGGTGTTGAGTCACCCTGGAACCAGCTCGATCCACCTCCAGCTCTCACCGCGATCGAACCCGCTCCTGAACTCACCCCATAAACGCCGGTTCTACCGATTCCGTAGACACCGTAGCCGGCGGAGTCACCATTGCCAAAAATACCGACCTGGCTGCCAGCTCCGCCCCCCAAACTATGGCCATACACACCAACGCCATTTGGAGAGATAACATGCAGTTTGAATGATGGACTGCTTGTTCCGATGCCAACCCTTGCCGAAGTGGTTGCTCCGTTGGTCCCGGCGATGCTCCCCAGGACTACGGAATCATTCTGAGCCACATACGCCTTTGCCCCTAAGGCCGTCCCATTATTTACTCCGCCACCGAGATCACTACTAGCTCCTATTATCGTATTGAAATTGCCTGCATTGTTGGTACCTGCAAAGGTACCAAAATAGGAGTTATCAGAACCCGTGCCTCCAAACGCACCTGCAGATTCCCCAAATGCCGAATTGCGATTTCCGGTATTATTCAGTCCGGACGCCGCACCGTAGAATGAATTGCTCGAACCCGGATTTGCAAAAAGCCCCGAAGCATAGCCGTAAAAGCTGTTCCGCTCGCCTGCGATCATTGTTGATCCGACATCCTTGCCGACAAAAGTATTGTATGGGCCCGTTGTGATCGCTTGCCCAACGCCATTCCCAAGAAAGACATTATTTGAACTAGTGGTATGAGCCGTTGCCACATTTAAGCCAGCAAATAAATTGCTGGTACCGCGTACACTCAAAACTCGCAAACCGCCGATATTGTATTGAGTTGCCGCATTTATCGAAGCTGCGGAAAGCGTGCCGCCCGCTGTTCCGCTGCCGCTAATGTTGAAGTCCGCATTCGGCTGCACGGTCGTTTGGTTGAGAATCGGATTCCCGCCTCCGCCGGTCGAAGCGATCGTGAGCGTGTTTCCCGCTGGTGTGATCGTGATATTTGAACCGGCGGCGAGGGTTACGTTGTCGGTCAGGGCATTCAGACTCTTTACGACCTGGCCGCTCGCTATCTTTGGCGAGGTTACCGCCGCATCCGCAATGTTAGCGGTCGGGATCTGGCCGAGAGAGATATTTGGCGTTGCTCCGCCGCTGCTGGCGAGCGGCCCGCTTGCGGTCACGGAAGTGACTCCGCCGCCGGCTCCCGTATTGTCGGCGGCCGGCTGCCATTGATTAGATCCGCTGTTGAACTTGAGAACCTGATCGTTGAGTGGAACTGCGGCGGAAACATTCCTTCCCTGCAGGCGAGCAACGGTCGTCGAATTCTGCGTTCCTGTCACGTCGCCGGTCAATGAGCCCGTGAAATTGCCCGCCGTCGCGGAATTTGAAGAGCTTTCCGAACTTAAACTTTTCACCGAATACGGAGCACTTGTTACTGACTGCCTCGGCGATAACGTCGTAAACGCCCCACCACCCGATTGCCTGACGCGGATCTCAAGAAAACGATTCGCACCCGGAAAACTCGACCCAAAGTCGAGGTTAACGGTAAAGATACCATTCGCGACCGCCACTCCGCTCCGCGAGATCGTCGACCCGACCTGCGATCCCCCGGCGACGGCATCAAATAGAACAAATTCGAAGTCAAAGCTTCCAGTCGCGGGAGCAGATGCGTTTTGCAGTTGCCCTTGATAAGTGATCTCGGTAGATTGAGTCAGCCCGATCATAGAACTGCATAGAATCAAGGTCAGCACCAGAACTGCTCGACAAAAAACGTCCTTCATAATAGCCTCTCCGTTACCTGCAAATTTCCGCCTTCGGATCTAACGAGCATACTACCTTTGTCAACATTTCGATCTGTTTTTGCTGGGACTCGTTCTTCTTTTGTTGATTCTCGATCTGCCTCTGCTGCTCCTTGATGGCATTTACGAAAACCGTGCTCAGGCGGTCGTATTTGACGCCTTCGACCTCGCCTTTGTCGTTGTGGATAGTGAGTAGCGGATCGATCTCGGCTACGGACTCGGCGACAAAGCCAATGTCCTGTGAATTGTCTGATTTCCAGCGGTACGTGATGGGCTGCAGCCGATTTATGATGTCGAGGCCGCCGGCGTAGGTTTGCAGGTCGGTCTTGTAACGTAAGCTCGATCCGCACGTTGCGATCTGGTTCGATGCGTTCAAGCAGAGGGTGGTTATTCCGCCGGTCCCAAGCCTGTTAAGGCCCATAAAACCGCTTGAAAAGACGCCGAAATTGTTGCTTCCATTGCTTGAACCTTCAACGCCGACCCCACTTATGCTTATCCCGTAAACGCCTCGGCCATTGCCGTTGGAAAACCCGCGCGTCCCGCCCAAAGTTCCCTGTCCATCCAGACCATAGTCGAAGCTGCTGACACCCACTATCCCGGTCAGATTAAAACCATCAACTCGTAATCTCGCGCTATTTACACTCGGTGTTCCGATGCCGACGTTTCCGGCATTATCAATTACGATCCCGTTGTTCGGCGGGCCCGTTCCGGCGGGACGGGCCACGAGTTTGATCGTAGTGCCGTCAAATCTAAGATCGGCACGAGGCCCGCCGGGACTCGAAATGGACAATCCTGTTTCTCCATTTGGAGAGCCGAATGCAAGTTGATTTCCTTGTGCCCCAACCGCAAGCTGCACACCATTTGGCAATTGGACGCCTACGGCCGACTGAGTGATCTGTGAGTCGGTCAACGTCGTGCCGCCACTCCAAAGCGGAATGGTGTTCGTCGTCCCGCTGCCGCCTACACCGCCGCCGCCCGTCGATGCGATCGTTACCGTATTCCCTGCGGGTGTAAGGCTGATGTTCGCACCGGCCGCGAGGGTCACATTATCAGTAAGCGTTGTCGCCGCGACCGTCAAGCCCTTGATCACCTGTCCCCCAGCGATCTTCGGGGCAGTGATCGCTCCGTCCGCGATGTTCCCGGTTGGGATCTGGCCGAGCCGTGCATTAGCAAGCGTTCCTGTTGCAATGCTGCCCGCATTCAGATTAGTGAGTCCTGAACCATTGCCGTTAGTTTGTAAATACTGATTTGCTGCAATGCCACCGAGTTGTGTTGCGTTCGCTGCGGTGGTGGCAGTTACGGCAGTCGTTGAATTGGCTACAGTGCCGGTCACCTTGCTGCCGCTGACATCGTTGATCTTGGCATCCGTTACCCCGCCGTCGGCAAGTTGTGATGTGCCGACACCTCCATTTGCGATGTTCAGGGTAACGCTACCGCTAGATCCGCCGCCTGCCAAACCAGTACCCGGCATCACGCCTGTGATCGTCCCCCCACCACCGGCTCCGGTGTTATCGGTGCCGGGCAGCCATTGGTTAGCAGTACTGTTAAATTTGAGCACCTGATCATTGAGCGGTGCAGTATTCGCAACATTGCGGCCTTGCAGACGAACTACGGTAGCCGAGTTTTGTGAACCGGTGACATCTCCGGACAAAACTCCGCTGAAGCTTACCGCAGTAGTCGCATTTGTGGCGTTAACTGCATTTGTCGAATTTGTCGCCGTGTCGGAACTCAGGCTCTTGACCGAATACGGGGTGCTCGTGACCGGTTGTCTCGGTGAAAGGGTCGTGAATCCTCCGCCGCCGGATTGCCTGACGCGTATCTCGAGAAAGCGGCTCGCACCTGGAAAATTCGGCCCAAAGTCCAGGTTGACGGCAAAAACCCCATTCGCGACAGCTACGCCGTTTCGTGTGATCGTCGACCCGATCTGCGAACCGCCTCCATCAAAAAGTAAAAACTCAAAGTCAAAATTACCGTTCGCAAGCGCAGCCGCACTTTGGAGTTGCCCTTGGTACGAAAATTCGGTTGCTTGAGCTTCAATTCGAGGCGCTGCAATTAAGGCGGCTAGCAATACCGCGAAAAAAAGAGCGGAAGATCGTTCCATGGGAATCTCCTATCAAACTTGGACGTCTGCAGTTGAACTAAGTTGATATCACAAGCAAGAGGAAACATAAAGGAATTTGAGGGATAAATTAGCTCTATTAGATCCGTAAACGAAAAAAGCGGCCCGAAGGCCGCTTGCTTCTCAATGAAAACTACTGCTATTCCAATCCAACAAAATCGACGTTCGTGAGTGCCGTATCGATCTGGAGGACTTTAGGTGTGAAGCGGTAACGTTTTGACGCAACCGTAAGGGTATAGGTATCACCCGTGCGAACGCTGTCGAACGAATAGATGCCGAACGAACTCGTCGTTGCAGTTCGTCTGACACCTTGAGGATCGATGATAGAAACGACTGCGTTTCGCAGATTCTGTCCGCCCGGCGTCGTCACTCTGCCTGATACCGTGACGTCGGACGAGAAGATATAAGCTGAGCCTTGTAGAGCATTTGTTCCGACAGTGTCACCGATCGATCCGACGACCGCTGCATTTTGCGTAAACGCTACGCCGGCACCGAAAGAATCGTCGGCAGTTCCATCTGCCGCGACGAGTTTCTGTGACTGCGTCCACGCCGTACCGCTGCGGGTAAAGACGTAGGCCGAACCCTGACGAACATTAGCACCATTAGTGTCGCCCGCAGCTCCGAGCATTACCGCGTCACCAAGGATAAATACGCTGTTACCGAACGAATCATTTGCAGCGCCATCGGCGGCGAGCAGTTTCTGCTGTTGGGTCCAGGTCGATCCGCTGCGTACGAAAACGTATGCAGAACCCTGTTGAAAATTCGCTCCAACATCCTGCAACGTGCCGATCACGGCTGTGTTTCCATCTACCGCTACAGAAAATCCAAAATAGTCGAACGCCGTTCCGTCAGCCGCGGCTAATTTCGCCTGCTGCGTCCACGCCGAACCGGTACGAGTGAATACATAGGCAGAGCCCTGCTGAATATTCGCACCGGTTGCGTCTTCAGTCGCCCCGACAACAACGGTGTCGCCGGAGATCGCTACGCTGTCGCCGAAATAATCGGTTGTAGCTCCGTCAGTTGCGAGAAGTTTTGCCTGCTGTGCCCAGGTAGTACCGGTACGAAGGAAAACGTACGCTGCTCCTTGATCGATATTGGTCAAGGTGTCGGCGCTCGAGGCTCCGACGACGACCGTATCACCCGCAATAGCTACTGCACGTCCAAAATAATCATTGGTCGCGCCATCGGCTACGGTTAATTTCTGTTGAAGAGCCCAGGTCGTGCCGGTGCGAACGAAAACATAGGCTGATCCCTGATTCACATTTGTGCCAACTCTGTCACCAAATGCTCCGACGACAGCCGTGTCCCCCGAGATGGCGACATACGAACCAAAGGCGTCGTCCGCCTCGCCGTCATTTGCAGTCAATTTCTGCTGCAGCGTCCACGCCCCGTTGCTCAAAACATAAACGTAAGCCGAACCGGCTCCCGAAGCCGTTGCAGCTCCACCGTTAGCCCCGACGATGACAGTCGTTCCCGAGATCGCCACACTTCCGCCAAACTGATCACCCGCAACACCGTCACCCGCCTGAAGCTTGGTTGAACCGCCGAACGCAAGCGCAGCGTTTGGAGCATTCGCGTCGGCACCTATTTTCTCGTCTTTATCGGCATTTACCCTTTGAACAAGAGAATCCAAATTTCCGCGTCGCTTCAACTCTGTGATTGCGGCCTTGCCTCTCAACAACGGCAGCGAACCCGCGGCATTGATCGAGCGAGTCTGCATTTCGCCGTTGAGCATAACCGCGGCCAGCAAACATGCAGCCGTGGCGGTAGAAAATACAAACCTTGCAAAGAACTTGCCCTTTCGGATAAAACTCTTACGCGTACCAACACTATCGCTTTTTAAACTACTCATTTAATTCTCCTGAAGAGGTAAACATTGTTTTAACAATTGTTACCTTTAATTATATGTTCGCAGGGCGTAAAACTTCAACAACTTTTACTCCATCTTTCTTTACAGCGATAATTCTGCTGACAACCGCATTTTTACTGGGATTCTTGTCGAGATTATACACGGGTTAGACGCAATCTTCATAAAAAAAGGCGACTTAAAAAGCCGCCTTTTCCTAAAATATGCCCAAAAGCGACAAATTTTATTCCTGTCCGACGAAATCAACATCCGTCAGCGAGTCCGTCACGTTAACGACCCGTGAACCGAAGCGGTAGCGCTTTGACGTGACGCCGATGACGTAGCTCGGGCCGGCTTCGACATTCTCGAAGCTGTAGAAGCCGAACGAGCCTGTCGTCACCGACCGTCGGTTGCCCGACGGATCAGTGATCACAACCGTTGCTCCTCTCACGCCCTGGCCGCTAGCATTGGTGACACGGCCTGAAACGGTCACACCGGCCGCAGTTGTTCCGATGACGACGTTCCCGCTTTGGTAGGTCGTAGCGAGCAAAGCTCCCTGGGCGTTCGAAACGCTCTGAGCGGTCGGCGTCGATGAGAAGCTCACGGGGTATGTTCCGGCCGCAGCGTTGGCAGGAACTGCGAACGTCACGGTGATCATCTGCCTTGCTCCTGCCGCGTACGTATTTGTCGAATCGACCAGCACGCCCAGGCGTCCGGCTGCCGTCTGGCTGGTGTTGGTTCCGAGATTCGAACCTGCCGGAACACCGCCTCCCAGAGCCGAACTGACATAGGTCAGGACCGAAGCCGGGTAGTTCACCGTGTAGCTTGCGGATGCCTCGTTACCGAGCGAATCAAGCATGAACGAAACCGTCACTTGCTGGCCGGCGATAGCCGAAGCATTGACCACACGGATCACGCGTCCGCCCGTGCCCTCGGCCGTCTCGCCGCGGGCCGCCGCCGGAGCGGTCGGGCCGCAGACCGGTTTGGTGGTGATCGGTACGCCGTTGAGTACTCCGAGGTTGTATCCGCGAATAACGGTTACGTCGCCCACATCGATCTGAGCGTTTCCGCAGGCTCCCGCGACGTCGAGATTGACGTCCGCTGCCTGGAACTGCGGTCCTGCCGGCGGCGGCGGTATCAGGCCCAACTGCATCTGGCGAATGATATTGACGTCATTTGCCAGAACCATGTTGTCGCCACTCGGGCCGCCGCTGCCGTCGACCACGTCGCCCTCGACACGCTGCGTGACGCCTTCGTCATTGAGGATCGTGCCAGTGCCGGTTCCGTTCAGTATAGTGCCGTTCGAGATCGACGTGATGTTCAGCGTAAACGTCTCGTTCGGTTCGACGGCCGTATCGCCGTTGACCAGTACCGTCACGTTTTTCGTCACTTCGTTCGGAGCAAAGCTCACGGTTCCGTTCGTTATGGCCGTGTAATCGCCCGGAGCCACCGCGGTTCCGTTCGCTGTCGAATAGGTCACCAGGGAACTGAACGATGTCGGGTTGCCCGCACGCGTGATCGTAAACGTGAACGGCGTCGTTCCCGAATTACCCTCATTACCCGAAACATCATTCACCGAGAACGTCGGCTCGACGTCGTCGTTGAAAATGACGCCGACCGCCTCGCGTTCGGGGAGAATAACGTTCGCCTCGTTTGACAACCTGACGACGAATGCCTCGTTCGGTTCGAACTTCGTATCGCCATTCACCAAAACCGTGATCTTCTGAAGCGAAGGCGTATTCGAGGTGAAGGTGATGATTCCCGAGTTCGCTGCGTAATCGCCATCGGCCACAGTTGCCGTTCCGTCAACGGTCGTAAAGTTGACAGATGACGCCGGGGCTCCTCGAACAGGCAGCCTGTCGATGTTTACGTCGAACGAGTAGGTTGTCGTTCCCGCATTTCCTTCATTCCGGGTAACGCTGCCGATAGTGATCTTCGGCAGAGGCGTCGGCGTCGGGCTCGGAGTTGGCGTCGGCGTTCCTGTCGGCCCGCAAATTGGATTGTACTGGAATGTATCAATACCAATGTAGTTCGAGTTCGCTCCATTGAGCCCGCCATTTGTCACGAAGTAACGGAATGCAAGCCGTCCCGTGGTCGGTGTCGGCACACCGGAGACCGTAGCGGTGAACTGCGTCCATACCTGCGGATAGGCCGAGGTAGTCAGACTCGGATTGATCTCGAGCAGAACAGTAGTGAAATCACCCACGTCCGTCGCGGACGTCCCGACATTTGTGCTTGTGCCGTTGGTACTCATTCGCACCTGTAGCCTGTCCGGGTAAACCGTGCCCGCCGGAATACGCGACCAGAAGGTCATCGTAGCTCCGTTCTGCAGAGTTAACGTCGGGGTCAGAAGCCAATTGCTGATCGTTCCTACGCTTCCCGTACTGTTATAGTTCGCACCGATGTACGATGTAGGTGCTCCCGACTGTGACGCGAAGACAACATCATTTCCCTGGAACCAGCCGTTGGACCCGATGGGTGAGCTATTGTTTTGCGTAAACCATCCGGCACCTGGAAGTGTCGTGATGTTGTCGAAACCTTCCGTCAACGGCGGGCAAGCCGGGGTTGGCGTTGGCGTCGGTGTACCACCGCCACCGCAGCTGCCTGTCGTGAGGCTCAGCGACCACCCGCCCGCGATCGATCCACTATCACCGGTAACGAAATCGACGACGTACAAACTCCACGTTCCGTTTGGACTGGTTCCGCCAAAAACGGATGCGAACGTTGCACTCGTTCCGCCTGCCGGGCCTGGATGGTTGTAGGTCGTACCAGGACCGGGTGCCGGGAAGCTCGAACCCGAATAATGTCCTGCCGGACGATAAGTTCCGGCCGTCCACGCTCCGGTATCCGGCAGAGCCGTCGCTCCGGTATCGCTCAGGGTGTATGTGACCGCGCTCATATCGGTACCGTCGCCAGCTCCATCCTGCAACAGGAAAGCAGCCCCGGTCGGTCCGACTAGTACGATCCCGAAATCATCCGGGAATGTGTGACTCAGATTGTTCAGAGTCACTTGTACACCGCCCGGTGCCGACGAGATATTGCCTGAAAGACCCGAAACCGCGATCGATGACGGATACGGGCTGGCGTTTCCGCTAGTAGGAATCGTGATCGCAGCCGGATTGTTGAAGACCGACGGTAGACATCCTGGTGGAGGTGTCGGCGTTGGTGTACTGACCGGCGTTGGCGCCGGCGTTGGTGTCGGGGTCGGCGTTACGACCGGGCCGCCGCAGTTTGAAGTGTTGATATTAAGAGACCAACCGCCTGCGAAGCTGCCCAGATCGCCGCTCAGATCGTCAACAACATAGAGTGACCATGTGCCGTTAGGGATCGAGCCATTAAAGATAGACAATGCGGATCCACCCAACGGAGCAGGAGCCGGAGCACCAAAGGTATCGCCCGTTCCGATATTTGTCGGTTGGAATGTGCCGCTTGTTAAAGGCCCGGCATCCGGGAGAGCACCGGCGGCCGCATCGTCGAGCGTAAATGTCAGATTCGTAACTCCGGGGTTTCCGCCTCCAACATCCGACATGATGATCGCATTTTGCCCGCTTGGTCCGACCAGCATGACATCAACATCATCAGGGAATGTGTGCGAGAAAGTGTTGAGCGTAACCGTCACCTTCGTCACAGTTCCACCTGCACCGGAAACCACTATATTCGACGGATATGGGCTCGCGCTTCCACTGCTCGGGATCGCGATCGAGGTCGTATTTGAAAGTGCAACGCAGAAAGCCGGTGTAGGACTCGGGCTCGGACTTGGAGTCGGTGTCGGGGTCGGCGTCGGGCTCGGAGTCGGTGTCGGGGTCGGCACTATTGGCGTTGGCGATGGCGTCGGTGTCGGTACCGGCGTTGGCGTCGGAGTTGGTGTCGGCGCCGGGGTTGGCGTCGGTGTCGGCGTCACTCCGGGAGTTGGCGTCGGTGTCGGCGTTGGCGTTACGCCTGGCGTCGGCGTTGGTGTCGGAGTCGCAGCTGTGCAAGTAGTACAAACGAACGAGCTGACAGTCATCGTGATCGTGTCGATCCGCCAGTTTGGATTGGCATTAACTGCTGAACTATCCCAAGCCGCTCGCCATCTGAACCTAACGGTCTGCCCATTAAACGCGGCAGGAAGGCTAAGAGTTGAAGTCACATAAGTTGCCTGAGCTCCCGACCAAGCCGATTGTCCGCCGATGGGACTGCTGAAACCCGACGAAATAGTTGTATTGTATCCGTTAGCAGAAAATACTCCACCAACGCTTGTCACGTTGCTGTAATTCGTTCCGCCGTCGGTACTGATCTCAAGAATTCCTCCGTCAAAACCAGATTCAAAATTCCGTGTCTGACGGAAGCTCAGTTCTGAGCCATTTCCAGCGGGAATAACGATTGCTGGGGAGATTAGACTGTTGGAAGCTACCGAAGATACGCCGTTAGTAAAGGCTGCGTTCGGTGCGGTATCAGGCGTTGTCGCCGTGGTAGCAAATAGCGCCGGAGGAGTCGTGCCTGTCTGGGCAGTTGTCCATCCTGCGGGCAACGCCGGAGCGGTCACACCATCGAAGTTTTCCGAAAACAAATTGTTTGTGACCGTGGTTCCCGTCGGAATTGTATAGACAATATTGCCAAGATTCGAGGCACCGTCCTGATGCTGGACCGTGGCGCTAATAACGGCTCCACAAGTCAGCGATGGGCTCGCGGTGAATGTGAAGTTCCGATTTACTGCCGCTCCACCCGAAACGATAACCCCGTAGTTTTGTGCCGCACTTGGCGACGTAACACCGCCAGTCGCTTGAAGCGTACCAACATCATTTGTTGTATTTGTAGTACCTCCAAGATTTGAAACGGGTAGTGTAACCGTAACGGTTTCACCTGGGTCAACCACCCCATTAGCTGGAAGGCAGCTTTCACTGACGATAGTTACCGGTCCACCTGTAAGGGTCGGGCCAACCAAGACGGAGTTCGCGTTGTAAACAACCAAAGCGAAATCCTGGTCGGTAGTATCTGCATTGCCGGGAATACCATCACCGGCAACATTTGTTGCTCTAACAAAGATCACAACCTGGGCTCCGGTCGGCAGCGTGTTCGCCGGGATGAAAACTGACTCGACGTTATTTCGCGGATCTGCCGCTCCACCGGTTGTGGAATTTGCTCCCGTAAAGACGTTTCCGCGGTATGTGTTACCGCCGGCTATTACCTCGAGGTCGAGATTATTTACAAAAGCATTACCGGAAGTTGATCCGGGTGCGTCCGTAAACGCCATCGTCACCCGGAATGGTTTTGTACCATCAACCACTTGGGCTCCAAAGATGCGGAACTCCCCGGTTGCTCCCAAAAAGTCTGCTGCTGCCTGATCGCGAATAATACGCGGCGTTCCGTCGAAAGCAGTACCAAGGTTCATCATTCCGAATCCCTGATTATTCGATGGCAAGGTATCGTTGGCCGAGACGCCATTCATGTAGCGGGCTGAGTTAACGATATAAGCCTTGTTCATAGCCGGACTCGGCGGAGCACTACCCGCCGGAGTTCGGTTGGTGGCAATGTACGCCGGATTGTTTATGAACTGCTGATACACCAGAGCCGAACCGCCCGCAACTGCAGGATTTGAATGGCTGGTTCCGGATGAAGCGGTATACCACTGCTGCGTTGTCGGGAAGAAGTTACTTCCGCCCGGCCCGGCGCACACGCCGTCCGCACGATAAAGGGCTTCAGCCGTTCCGTTTCCAGTTGTTCCATTCTGGACATAGGTGATGCCAGAGACATGAGTACCCGGTGCCTGAATATCCGGCTTGATCCTTCCGTCAGTGGTTGGGCCGCGGCTTGAAAATCCAACAATATCGTTTGCGCTGTTGGCCTCAGCGTCCGTGGTTCCACAACCATCCGCTCCGCCAAATGGCTGGACGTTTTCAGCAGCACCGACACAGAATACATTCTTACCTGTTGCAGGAGCACCGATCGTAGTCGCTCCTGAACCATCGTTACCAGCTGAGAAAGTGATGATCATCTCCTGGTTTCCGCCAGTACCTGACTGAGCATCACGAACTAAGCCGTCATAGGTCTGCGAGTTCGCGGTATAAGCACCCGCGGCACTTGATCCCCAGCTATTGCTGCTGATACGGGTTCCGCTCGTGTAGCCGGCCGAGATCATGTTCGGGATATTAGGCGTCGTGAAGTTGGGGTCGAAAATAACTGAGTTGCCCAGCTTAACAAATGGGGCCACACCGAGTGCATAGCGAAAACCGCTTGCATCCTGATGAGGAGCGGCTCCAAAAGGTGCTCCTGAATCGGGTACGTAGCCTCCGACGATGCTCATATTGAGCTGTCCGTGGCCGCTAAGGCCAAGTCCACCGTCGGCAGTTGAACCGGAACCCCATCGGCCTTTATACATGTAGCGGCTCGTCCCCGAAGGAGTTGTGCTGCCTATCGGCCTGTTCCCTGATTCATAGAACGCAAAATGGCGTGCGGTAACCGGTCCCGCATTCGCGTTGGTAGCGATCGTTCCAGGGTCAGCTCCGGTTGGATTTCGATAAGCACCGTCGTCCGTAACGTCAACGACGAAGCCAGATGAATTGAACTGAGCCTGTGTGAAGCCCCAGGATGCCAGAAGGGTGAGATAGTTGCCGGTGTTCGGAACGTTGCCGGTAAGGTTTCCGGCCAGGATCATATCCTGACGCTCGTCCATCTTTTTCGGCTCAAGATAAGGATGGATCGAGATCACATCAGGACGGGCTGCGATCTGCTCAACGCCATCGGCGGAAAGGCCCACGACGAGGTTTACATATCTTGAGTAGTCAAAAGCGTTTTTTGCAGGGCCGGTCTCGATCTGCGAAATAAGTGCTCGAGTACCTTGGTTGGTGCTGGGATCCTTGAAGAGCTGAACCTCGTAATAACCCGAATCGCTCTCGATCCGACTCTCTCCTTTCTGCCCCGTGGCTTTGTAAACGTAGGGCTGAATTCGCTGTTCGGCTTTGTAATCACCGATCCACGTGATCCCAGACCCGCCGCGATTTGCGTCTGCAACGAGCCGGTTCAATTCGTTCGCGTCGCCATACACCAGGTAGGCATAGTTTGGGATGTAATCAACGATCGAGACGCCGCTGGCTTCGAGGGCATTATGCCATTCTTCGAGGATCGGGCCGCCAAACTTGACAAGCCGCATCTGCTTGCCCGAGAAACTTTCTCCGGCTCCTGTCGCCAAACGATTTGGAGCCGAGCGTGTATCGATAGGACCAACGTTCAATAAAATTGTGTCCGGGTCTTCCGACGTCACAACACTGGATTCCATACGCGAATTCTCGACGGCTGCGTTCTTTTCCGCGTCCTTTGCTTTGCGGTTTTGCGCGTCCGCCTGCCAGGCGACTACAGCAAAAGCAAATATCCCGAAAAGGACGCCCAGCGATAACAATAGATTGCGATGTAAACTAATAAATGACCCTGATTTCTTTTCCATTACGACCCTCTCTCCCCACGTTTTCTAGTAACCTGCTCCATAACAGAGTCTTTGCCGAGACCCCGCAAAAATTCCGAAAAACGGACAATACAAACTGTTCAATAAAGATTTTGTTGTCGGATTATGCTCCTAAAATAGTATTAAGTCAAGACTTACCGTCACGTTAAGGAGCGATTTTAAAATTATCTTATTACTATCGCTGGCCGTCGAGTTCTGCTTAAATCAACCGCCCGATCCGAAGGATCTCAGCGACGCTCCAGGCTTGGGCGGCGGCACCTCGTGGGGTGTGGGGTGGGTCGCCGTCGAATATTTCAGAGACCTGTCCGGCCATGGCTTTCGTGAGATGGACTTTGAAATGATCGACTATAGAGGCGACTCGTTTTTCGGCTTTTGGATCTTTTGAATGAACCTTCAGATACGCTTCGACGAACGGGCCGATCAGCCATCCCCAAACTGTTCCCTGATGGTACGCTCCGTCTCGTTGAAGGGGCGAGCCGATGTAGGTTCCAATGTATTTTGGATCTTTCGGCGAGAGCGATCGCAGCCCAACCGGCGTGAGCAG
This sequence comes from Acidobacteriota bacterium, assembly GCA_016703965.1. NCBI lineage: Bacteria > Pseudomonadati > Acidobacteriota > Acidobacteriota bacterium. The sequence continues at coordinate 1,270,789 of JADJBB010000021.1, read as the reverse complement.
TTCCGCCTCGACCTTCTCAACGACCTTGCGGGCAATCACCGGATCGAGCATCGTGTGATGCAAGCTAACTGCAAAAATCTGATTCGGCCTTACGGCGGCATCGCGATGATCTCCATTGACCACGTCGAAAAGACAATTCTCCGCGTCATTCCAAAATTGCCCGTTAAAGCTCTCGCGGGCGACCTCGTCCATTTCTGAGTATTTTGCCTGCTGTTCCTCATCGCCAAAACGGATCGCGAGGTCTGACATTATTCGCAGTGCATTGTACCAGAGAGCTTGTATCTCGACAGGTTTACCCGTTCGGGGCGTTACGACCCAATCGCCGATCTTTGCGTCCATCCACGTTAGCTGGTGGCCTTCGCCGCCGGCGAACAGCAGTCCGTCCGTATCGACGTGGATCCCAAAGCGTGTTCCGCGCACGTGCCAGTCAATGATGTCGACCAGCTTTTCGTATAGTCCGCCTCGAACGACATCGTAGTCGCCGGTCACTTCGATGTAGGCCCTGATCGCCTCAAAATACCAGAGTGTTGCGTCAGCCGTGTTGTAATCCGGCGTTTCTCCCTCGTCGGGAAAACGGTTCGGCAGCATTCCCTGCGAAATGTGGCGCGAAAATTCGAGAATGATACTCTTCGCGACCTCGGGCCGGCCAGTCGCAAGTGTCAATCCGTTCAGAGCTATCATCGTGTCGCGGCCCCAATCGGAGAACCAATGATAACCTGCGATCACCGACTTCCCTGCTCCGCGGTCCACGATGAATTGATCCGCCGCCAGCACGAGCGGCCAGATCGATTCGTCCTTGATCTCGGAACGAACGACCAGGTCTGCCCGCCGTTTCAGCTCGATCTTTTCCAGTTCGGCCGCCTTTGTGTAGGTGTGCTGATCGGCCGATGCGATCACGACTGCCTCGGACGCAAGGTCAAAGCTCATGCTGCACGGCTGGAAAAGATCCTCGCGGTAGTCGAAGCCCCGTTCCATCTCGATCGCGTATTCGAAATTGCGATACCAAAGCCCAGTTCGCTCGACAGAGGAGGCATTGTGGGCAAAAAAGAGCGTCGGCATTTCCGCATAAGGCGTCATCGAGATAAACCCGTTGCCGGTTGAGTATGCAGTATCGAATGCAGGATCTTCCGTACGCAAATGATGATGGTTCCGAAACGCCAGCATCGGCCGAAGTTCCATTCGAACGTCCAGACCGGCAATGTCGGCCGAATCATCCGACATTTCGTATCGCTGATTTAGAACCTCGGAGACATTCGTCACCTTCCATCGGCAAACCGTAGTGTTTTCGCCGTGAACCATAAAAAGCGAACGCTCGATCTCGACGCCATTGATCTCGAACGTCCAACGCGGAAACGGATCGAGCCTGAATGAAGTTAGATACTGAAACCCGCGAGGATGAACGCTGCCGGGATATTGATTGCATGAGATCTCGAACCGCTCGCCATCGATCATGACTGCCTCGTCAAATCTCGAAAGCAGCACCACACGCCCTAGCGGAGGCCGTGTCGCAGCAACAAGCAGACCATGGTAACGCCGCGTTCCGGCACCGGAAACGCTCGATGAAGCATAGCCGCCAATACCATTCGTCTCGAGCCATTCCCGCGACGAGGCCTCTTCAAAATCCGTGCAAATGTTAGTACCGAGTTCGATCATTCTACTTGGATTTTAACGCAAAGGGGCGAAGATGCAGAGACAAAAAGGGAAACAAACTGATCCATCGCTGACCTTTCGCCTTCAACTCCTTATTCCCCGCTCTGCCGCAAAAGTTTCGCTACGAGTCCTGTCCAGCCAGTCTGATGGCTGGCACCGAGGCCGGCACCGTTGTCGCCATGGAAGAATTCGTAAAACAACAGGTGATCACGAAAATGCGGGTCGGTCTGAACCTTCTCAACGCCGCCGAACGCCGGCCGCTTTCCTGATTCGTCTTTCAGGAAGATCCTTGACAGGCGGCGCGATATCTCCTGCGAGACTTCCCACAAATTCATCATACTGCCCGACCCGGTCGGGCATTCGATCTGGAAGGCGTCCCCGTAATAGTGATGAAATCTCTGGAGCGATTCGATCAGAAGATAATTTACCGGAAACCACACGGGTCCTCGCCAGTTCGAGTTTCCGCCAAAAAGGCCGCTGGTCGATTCCGCGGGTTCGTAATCGACCCGATGCTCGCGGCCGTCAACTTCGAGAAAAAATGGACAATCCTTATGAAAACGCGACAGAGCCCTGATACCGTGCGGAGAGAGGAATTCATCCTCGTCAAGCATAATTTTAAGTACGCGTTCCAGGCGTTCGCGATAAGCAACGGCGAGCAGCAGACGCTCACCTTGTCCTGGTGTACGTGCACAGTTGATCTGGTCGGTCAGTTCCGGCCGGTTGTCGATGAACCAGCGCATTCGCCGTTGGAAATCAGGCAGAGCACGCAAAACATCCGGCTCGATCGTAGCGACAGCAAACAACGGGATCAGGCCGACCATCGAACGTATCTTGAGCGGCAAGCTGTGGCCAATATTCGGCAGATGAAGAACATCGTAATAGAAACCGTCATCCTCGTCCCAGAGTGAAATGTTATCTTCGCCGAGATCATTCATGGCATCAGCGATGTAAACAAAATGCTCCCAGAATTTACTAGCCACATCCTCATAGGCATCGTCCTCGATGGAAAGTTCCAGAGCGATGGCGAGCATATTCAGACAGTACATTGCCATCCAGCTCGTGCAGTCCGATTGATCTAGCCGTCCGCCCGTAGGCAGCGGCTGCGAACGGTCGAAGACACCGATATTGTCGAGCCCCAGAAAGCCGCCTTCGAATACATTGCGCCCGTCGGCATCCTTGCGGTTGACCCACCAGGTGAAATTTATCAGGAGCTTTTGAAAGATGCGTGAAAGGAATTTTCGATCACCAACGCCCTTCGCCTTTTTCTCGATCTGATAAACGCGAAGCGCCGCCCACGCGTGAACCGGCGGATTGACATCGCCGAACGCCCATTCGTACGCCGGTATCTGGCCGTTCGGGTGCATGTACCACTCGCGGAGCATAAGGATCAGCTGCTCCTTGGCAAATTCCGCGTCGATCATCGCGAATGGAATGCAGTGGAATGCAAGATCCCACGCCGCGTACCAGGGATATTCCCATTTATCCGGCATCGAGATGATATCGGAGTTAAAGAGATGCCGCCATGATTTGTTGCGCCCATTTAGCCGCTCGAGCGGCGGCTTTGGCATCGCCTCATCGCCGTCGAGCCACTCCTCGATCACATAATGATAGAACTGCTTCGACCAAAGGAGTCCGGCGAACGCCTGTCGCTGAACACTCTTTGCGTCGTCCGAAAGGCCATCGGCAAACTGCTCGTAGAATTCATTCGCCTCGGCAATACGCTGGGCGAAGATGTCGTCAAAGTCAGAACCGCCGCTATTGTCAGAACCGCCTGCGTAAGCGGGCCGATCGACGCCCGATCCACGCTCATCCGGAGCCGGATCAAAAACTGAGCCTCTTCCTCCAGGTGACGCCGAGGGTTCTGACTCGGAGAGCCGCATCCTAAGTATTATTTCGCCTCCTGCCGGAATCGTGAGGCTGTAATTTGCGGCTGCCTTGGTTCCTCTTCGCTCCGGATTTACGGCGTGGACGGTTCCGTTTACTACGAACTCGTTTATGCCGTCTTTAACAAATGCAGTATTGTTCTTCGCACCAAACAGACGCTCGTTGTTCGTCTCGTTCTCGGTAAAAAGTAATTCCGGTTCGCCATCGAAAACGAGCGTGCGTTCACCCAATGTGCCGAGCGAAACACCGATGGTATTCAGGTCGAGAGCGGAAAGTTGGTCAGTCGGTTCCTGGCGCTTCCAGACCCACTCGTTGCGAAACCAGAGTGTCGGAAGCACATTTATCTTCGCCTCATCCGGGCCGCGGTTGATCACGGTTATCCTGATGAATATGTCCTCGACGTCAGCTTTGGCATACTCGACAAACACATCAAAATATCGGTCATCGTCGAAAATGCCGGTATCGATGAGTTCAAATTCCGGATCTTGCCGGGTTCGCCTGCGATTTTCCGTGATCAAGCGTTCGTATGGATATTCGGCCTGCGGGTACTTGTACAGGTATTTCATGTACGAGTGGGTCGGCGTCGAATCGAGGTAGTAATAGAGTTCTTTTACATCCTCTCCGTGATTCCCTTCGTTGCCCGTCAGGCCGAAAAGGCGCTCTTTCAAGATCGGGTCGCGGCCGTTCCAGAGAGCGACGGCAAAGCAAAGATTCTGTCGTCTGTTGCTGATCCCGGCGATGCCATCCTCGTTCCAGCGATAGGCACGCGAACGGGCATGGTCATGGGGAAAATACTCCCATGCCGAACCGTCAGCCGAGTAATCCTCGCGCACTGTTCCCCAGGCACGCTCGGCCAAATACGGCCCCCAGCGTTTCCAGTTCTTCGACCGGTCGTCCGATTCTACAAGGCGTTTTGCTTCGGCGTTCATAAGATCTGTACTTTTTGCTATTAGAACAGAAAAGTACAAACCTGACGAGGACTTTTCGTCGGCTTCAGCTCTTAGGTGAATTCCTGACAAAGAGGATCAAATGCGGGGAGTCGTGTATACCGAGCCGGCGGGGTGATTTGCCGCTGAAAATCTCATCGCAGTTTTTGGAGCAACGCGGGCAAGCCACGTCATGGCAGTCAGTTTCAAAGAGTGTTGGTGGCGGTTTGCAACGCGGAATGCCATGACCGCTTCGGTGTAATCGCCGCTCCTCAGGAATGAATGCCCTTGTTCGACGGCGATCTCAGCTTCTAGTTCGGCAATTCGACGGCGGACGATCTTCGTTTCTTCCTCGTTCAGTTCTATCGTGCGGCGAATATTTTCGAACACGTTCCTTTCGCACTCAAGGCGGGAAAGTGCATCCGGCTCCGCGCCGTCCCTCTCCGTCCGAAGTTTGACGAGCTGTTTGTTCTGATATCCGATCCGGGCTCCTGCCTTAGCCATTCTGAGCCACAGGTGAAGTGCCGGTCTATTAGCGTTTTCGTAAGCGAACATTCCGGCAGCAGCGATATGGCTTTTGCGTACCACAGTTCCCGACATCAGCACGTTGCAGCGGCGTTCGAGCAGGCTTAGGCTGTTGACCTCGCCAGCGGACGGAAATCTGTCCATGAAGTTGCGTCTATAAGCCGAATTCGTCCCGAAGATGGCCGCATCGCAATAGACCAGGTCGAGGCCGTTACGTTCGAGATAAACATTCTGCGAGGCAAGAAGATCGGGCTGCCATAGATCACCGGCATTCAGGAATGCAATGATGCTGCCGCGGGCATTTTCGATCCCGGTGTTGCGCGCCGCTCCTTCGCCGGCATGGCGTTGACGAATGTAGATGATGTCCTCCATCCGCATTTTCAGTTCGCGCTCAAGATAGTCGGTATCATCGGAACCGTCATTGACGACAATGATCTCGTGTTCGCGATATTTCTGGGCGAGAACCGAATCGACCGTTTCCTTGATGTATCGCGCCTTATTGTAAGCCGTGATAATGACAGATACGCGCGGCGGAGCGTCGAAGACATTCCGGCCTACGCGTTTGCGTATCTGTCTGGGTTTTTGAGTCGATTCCGGCATTGTCAGAAACTTGACGATCGTCGATCGAAACTATCGGGTTCCGCGGATCGGGTCCCATCTGGTGTAGATCTCGCCGCGCAGGAATTTATAAAAGGCGACGGCCGAAGCGAGATTGGCGAGCAAAAAATACAGCGGCATGGCGAGCACGCCCAGACGACGGCCAGCGCGCTCGAGCAGCCAGCCGATGGCTCCGAGGAGATAAAATGCCGTCTGTCCGGCAAATATAAGCGAATAGATGACCGACTCCGCAGCCAGAGCAAAACACGCAAAATAAGCCACAAGCAGGATCAGCGGCACGGCATATCGCATAACCTTATGCGAGATCAGTTCGATCGCAAAAAAACCGCTCTTGAACGGATTGAGCATATCGCGATTTCGCCAGAGGTCGGTAAATGTTTGCGAAATTACGCGGACACGCATCTTCATTTCATGATCCGCGTCACGGTTCGTTTCCTCTGTGCAAACGGCTTCGGGCTCAAAGACGCTTCGCAGCCCCTTGCGATATATGCTCGTGCAGATCAAGAAGTCCGAACAAGCCTCCGGATAGAGCGGCTCGTAGGCGGATTTGCGGACAGCATAGAGGCAGCCGGACGCACCGATCAGGGAGCAGGTCTGGCTTTCGGCGATCTTCATGAAGGTCTCATAGCCCCAGTAGCTCTGGGCTCCTTTGCCGACGTTGCTGCTCATTTCGTCGACATAAACTAACCGCCCGGCTACGCAGCCGACGCTCTCATCGGCAAAATTCGGCAGCAACGTCCTAAATACATCTGAACGATAGGCGGTCGTCGCGTCAGAAAAGAGAATTATCTCACCGCTAGCCAGTTCGACGGCTGCATTCTGCGTCGCCGTCTTGCCAACGCGGCCTTCCTTTCTGAAGAGTTTTACACCTCGATCCCCGAATTCTTTTACGATCTCATCGGTGCGGTCCGTTGAACCATCGGACGCAACGAGGATCTCGATCTTGTCTCTTGGATATTCGATCCTGAGAGTGTTTTCGATCTTTTCACGGATCGCATCTTCCTCGTTAAAAGCGGTGATAAGAACGGTCACGGTTGGCTCTATTTCACCCTTTTTAACCATCTTTGGCGAAATAATGCTCGCCAAATAGACGAGCACGGGGTACCCAATGTACACGTAGCCCAACAGGCCGACGCAAATCCAAAATACTATTTGCTCTAGAGAAAAGATCATGTACTCGGAACCGCCTGCCTATCCCAAAAAGGCGTCGCATTTATGTCCTCGGCCAGGCCGTTTTCTAAACTATAAATTCTCCTGAAGGCCACCGCATACGCGATCAGGTAGTAGATGAACCAATTGTACGCGACGGATGCAAAGAAACTCGTGATCATATAACCCACGATGCTTGCCTGCAGCCCGATCGCAACGTAATAGAACCAATTCAGATCGTTCGCCTTATAGAGCGTCCGCTCGATCGCTCCGAGTTTACGGAACGGGCTCACTATAAACACAAGATACGCAATAAGACCTAAAATCCCGAGTTCTGAAGAAACTTGTGTATAAGCATTGTGTGTCTGCAAATTTCGGGCTCCGAAGACCGGCGAGTTTCCGATACCGATGCCCCACGGATTGCGGGCTGTAACGATCAGAGAGGTGATCAAACCCTCACGTCTCGCTCCTGCCGATCCGACCGGATCGAGTGAGGGAAAGAAAATAGACAGCAGCCGGATCCCATAATTTCCCGGCGCGATCGCCAGAATGAGCACGCCCAAAACCAGCGATACGACAGATACATTCAACCGGCTCTTGCGGCCGAGTTTCCAGACCAGCACGCACGTGACACCGATCAGACCGAGAAATCCGCCGCGGGACTGCGTAAATAGATTTGCCGCAAGAAAAAGCCCCGCACTCGTAAAATACACAAGCCGCAGAAGCTTGTTCTTAGTAGCTATTCCCAGCGTTATGGCGATCGGGATCATCATTATGAAATGCATCGCCATTTCATTCGGATTACCGAAAATGCCCCTTACTTCCGTGATCGCTACACGATAGCCTTCAATAGAGAATTCCCCGGCCATGTACCTGCGGATCGTCTCGATCGCGAGATAAACGCCGATTCCCAATGATATCGTGATCAATCCCATCAGCCGTTTACGCGTTCGCACCACATTTACGATAACGATAAAGATCGCGACGGCCTTAATGTAAGTATCCGAAAATGTGTCCCACGCCATCGCGTGGTCCTTGGAGATCGGCATCGTTATCAAAGCGATCGCCGTCATCGCAAGTATCGCCTTGACCTCGGTCGAGAGCATCGTCAGATTGCTCTCCGTAATAATCTGGCTCGGAATATAGATCGCTATCGTCGTGAGAGCAAAATATATCGTCGTCGAAGCAAGGAACTGCGTGCCCGGAATGATCTCGTAAGGCCGCACGAGCGTCATAAAGGTAAACAAATAAAGGCCGATGTAGGTCATGAAATGCCCGTTGCGGACAAGCCAGTTATCCTGCTTCAGCAATTTGATGTCTTTCGCGTGCCGTTTTTCGTTAATGTCGTTAACCGGCGGCGGGGCAGCTTCGAAACGCGGTTCGGGCTGCGGCACGGCCGTCTCGGCAACAGGTTCGAACGCGGTCTCAGATCTCAGGTTCGGCTCGTTCACAGGTTCGGGCGCACGTTCCGAACGCGGCCCGGACATGGTCGAATAGCCGCCGCCGCCCGAAATTGTTTTCCCGGGCGGCCGCAGCGGATTGTAATCGAGGCTTGTAGATTTTCCTGATGGCATCGTAATAGCCGTCTTTTACCTAAGCTGTCTCCTTCTTTCTAAGGGTCACGATCAAGTTGGTTCTAAAACGCCGCAGCGATCGCCGCATGAGCAGCTTTATCCAAATAAGTTCCGCAACAGCGATCGGCGGTATCACCGCACAAACTGCATCAGAGCTGACAAACTTTATTTTCTCGATCTCGAAATTCGTCTTTTCCGCCAGAGCCAATATCTTGTCCTCGCGATTTGCCTTGTACTGGATCTCAAAAACATCGTCTTCGATCCTGCCATCCATCAGCGACGCGAGCTTTTTGACGATCTTTTCCGGAACCATTCGACGCAAAACAGCGAAATAGCCGGTCTCATTCGGCGTGTGAAAGATGAACTTTGCACCTGGCTTTAAAACACGATTGATCTCCGCAAACTGAACCTGCGGGTCATCGAGATGCTCAACGACCATATTTGCCGTCGCGGCATCGAAGAAATCATTCCTGAACGGCAGCCGGTCCGCCACGCCGCAGACCTTGCTCGAAACTGTCTTATGCTTTAGCAGCGACGGAAAATCGACGTCGATCCCCACGACCATTCCGGCTTTTCCAAAAAGTTCTTTTTCCTGCTCGAACCGCCACGGCGGCAGCAGATGATGCCCGCAGCCGACGTCCAGCCAGGTCGCCTGCTTTGGAATATCGGAAACAAGTACATCCTCGTAAACCGCTTGTGAATAACGCAATTTCGGAACGATCTTTCGTTTAAGGAATCCGTAGGTATTTTGAAGACGCTCTCTGATGCTCATAACTGCTGACAAGTGTTACCGAAACTTTCCGTGCACTCTTTAATACACCGAAATCGACTGAAATTTCAGATCACCAGCAGCGGGCTCTAGATCGCGAGTTCTTTTTCTACGGTTATCATTTCCCGTACTTTCTGCTTAAGGGCTTTCTCGAACTGCCGTGCTTCATTAACTCCGCTGAATGAAAGCTGCTGCAGGTTCGCTTCGATGCGTTTGCGATAGTCTGAGACAAGCGAATCCGAAACTCCCAACATCTCGGCAACCTCGAGCTGCGTGCCGCTGTCCGAGATAAGATAGCAGTGCCATAGTACGTTGATCATGCGGTCGTACTGTTTCGCCTTGCCGCGGACGGATTTGTTGAGCGTTTTTAAGAATCCGTCAACAAAATTAGCGGCTGCGGTCTCGGCTTCGTTTCTTAGCAGGTCTTGCTCCGGCGTTTCGCGGGTATCCGTAAATTCGAACGGCATCCGGTCGTCGTCATCGCTGTCGGTTCCACTGCCGACGGGCACGAGATGAATATCCATGATCGGCAGACGCGACATTACAAATGAGCGAAGCGACCGAACATCAACCGGCGAATCGATCGCCTTAAATACTCTGATAATGAGCTTCTCAAGTTCCGGATTGCTGATGACGATCTGTGCATCGCCTGTGCAGCCGACCATTCTCGTATCGCGGCCGTAGAAAGAGACTGCTTTCACGCGTTCGTCCATTTCCTGCACGTCGCGGCGGGTCTTCTTATATGTCCAGTCCGATAGTCCGTAGAGACGGTCGGCAAGCCGACGGTGAGCTTCCGGATGATCCAGATTGTCGAACCGCTTGAACGCATCGCTCGTCTGGATCAGGGTCGACACGCGTCTCGCAAGGCGGTAGCTTTCCGGGTATCGCTTACGCAGCTCGGCCGTAAGCATGTTGGTCAGCTCGATCTGGCTGATCTCGGCTTCGATCTCGGCATCCGACATTTCCGTGTCGATGTAGTGCTGAAATCGGTCTTTGCTCAGCAGGGCGACAAACAGCTCCTGCGTGAGATCGGTGTAGGCATTCTGCTTGCCCTCCTCGACGAGAAAGCCGGCACGTTTCGAAGCCCGCACCAGCGGGTGTGACGAAACTATGCGGTGTAACTCGATCCAGATCTGGTTAACGTCCGACGTCTTGAGACTGTCGTTCCATTTACCTACTTTGATCTGTCTGAGATGAGCGGGGCGTGGTTGCCGTTCCTTTGTTTTCACTTCATTCATAATCAGCCTGTCCGATCCAGTGTCCGGTTGCCGCGTTCAAAAAAATATCTTCCGCAAAAGGACCGTCGAGCAAACGATCCGGTTTTCGATGCGCACCCTGCCCATCCGGTTGCGGGTCTTTTCTGTCTGCGTGCGTTTTTTGGGTAGAAAGTTTGGCGAGAGCGGTTTCCGAGCTTTTGGAACCGTTCCGTAATTGGGGGTTTGTGAGATGTGATGCCCTCTCACTACCTACAGTTAAGATAGTAGCAATTATCTGTACTTAGTACAACCATTTTTTGTTATGTTGTATATTGTTTATACACTTTCGGTAAATGTTGTAATAATTAGACTTATGAACGCATTTTGCGGGATTTAAGTCGCAATTGAGCAATTTTCGTCATTTTTATCCGACAAGTTTTGGAAGCAATCGGCCATTACAGATTTACTTTTGATGTAACAATGAAAGGCTCACGCACAGCGGCTTGCTGGGAGTGCGTGTAATGATCCTAGCAGGTTTCGCACCTAATCTATGCACAACGGAAAGAATACAGGTTTTTGCAAGAACGAAGATTGCCCCACGTCGATCGAATTGCTCGAGTTCCAAAACGGCGATCTGGCACGATCTCGCAGCACCGAGATCAATAGACACCTTGCGTCATGCGAATTCTGCTCTGCCGAGGTAGAGTTCTATTCCCATTACCCGCAGGCCGAAGGGCCCGTCGAAGCAACCGCGATCCCGGCACCGCTCTACGAACTGGCTGAAGCTCTGCTCAAGAATCGACACTCCGATTCTCACTCGCTCAACGCTCTTCTGAAGGAAAATGAAGAATTGATCGTGGACGGCATTCGCTAGGCATTTAAGACACGTCTGATGAAAAAAGGCAGCCCGTCGAAGGCTGCCTTTTTTGCGCTTGCGATGAACCGGATATCACTCCAGCCCGATAAAGTTAACGTCGTCGAGCGAATCGGTCACGTTTACAACCCGCGAGCTAAATCGATAGCGACTTGAGCGGACGCCGATGACATAGCTCTGGCCGCCGATTACGTCCTCGAAGCGATAAACGCCGAATGAGCCCGTGACAAACGTCCTTCTGTTTCCGTTCGGATCGGTCATCGTCACCGTTGCTCCTCGCACGCCCTGGCCGGATGCGTTCAGGACGCGGCCCGAGACCGCCACACCGGCAGCGGTGGTTCCGATGACGACGTTCCCGCTTTGGTAGGTCGTAGCGAGCAAAGCTCCCTGGGCGTTCGAAACGCTCTGAGCGGTCGGCGTTGACGAGAAGGTGACCGGATAAGTCCCGGCCGCAGCGTTGGCAGGAACTGCGAACGTCACGGTGATCATCTGCCTTGCTCCTGCCGCGTACGTATTTGTCGAATCGACCAGCACGCCGAGGCGTCCGGCTGCCGTCTGGCTGGTGTTGGTTCCGAGATTCGAACCTGCCGGAACACCGCCTCCCAGAGCCGAACTGACATAGGTCAGGACCGAAGCCGGGTAGTTCACCGTGTAGCTTGCGGATGCCTCGTTACCGAGCGAATCAAGCATGAACGAAACCGTCACTTGCTGGCCGGCGATAGCCGAAGCATTCACCGCACGAATCACACGTCCGCCCGTGCCCTCGGCCGTCTCGCCGCGGGCCGCCGCCGGAGCGGTCGGGCCGCAGACCGGTTTGGTGGTGATCGGAACGCCGTTGAGCACTCCGAGGTTGTAGCCGCGGATGACGGTCACGTCGCCGGCCTCGATCTGAGCGTTGCCGCAGGCTCCCGGAACGTCGAGATTGACGTCCGCTGCCTGGAACTGAACGCCTGCCGGGATCGGCGGCAGGTTGCCGAGCACGACCTGGCGGATGTACGAAACGTCGTTCGACAGGACCTGATTATCGCCCAGCGGGCCGCCGCTGCCGTCGACCACGTCGCCTTCCGGCCGCGTTGGAAGCGGTGTCGGTGTCGGCGTCGGTGTTCCGGCCGGCGTTGGCGTCGGGGTCGGCCCGATCACGCCGTCGTCGTTGAGGATCGTTCCGGTTCCGGTCGCTCTGCCGATGACGCCGTTCGAAACGGTCGTCATGTCGACGAGGAACGTTTCATTCGGCTCGACCGCGGTGTCGCCGTTAACCAGAACGGTGACCGTCTTCGACGTCTCGGTCGGTAAGAATGTGACCGTGCCGTTCGAAACCGCGGTGTAATCGCCCGGTGCCACTGCGGTTCCGTTCGCCGTCGAATAGGTCACGAGCGAACTGAACGAAGTCGGGTTACCCGAACGCGTGATCGTGAACGTGAACGCTGTCGTTCCCGCATTACCTTCATTAGCCGAAACATCATTGATCGAGAACGAAGGCTCAACGTCGTCGTTAAAGATCGTTCCGATACCATCTGCTTCCTGAATGTTGGCGTTTACCGGGTTCGACAAACGAAGGAAGAACACCTCATTGGCTTCGAACGTTATGTCGCCGTTGACGGTGACGGTGACGATCTGAAGCGTCGGTGAATTCGGGCCGAAGGTTATCGTACCGGACGTCGGCAGATAGTCATTATTTGCGACGGTCGCGGATCCGTCGACCGTTGTGTAATTGACCGTCCTCGCAGCACCTCCCGGAGGCGGCAATTGCGAGATCGTTATCTCGAACGCGAAGTTCGTCGTACCGGCATTAGTCTCATTACGAGTAACCGAATTGACCCTTATCTGAGGCCCGACCGGTATCGGCGTAGGCGTCGGCGTAGGCGTCGGCGTTGGCGTCGGCGTTGGCGTCGGCGTTGGCGTCGGCGTAGGCGTCGGAGTAGGCGTCGCCGTTGGCGTCGGCGTCGGCGTCGGCGTAGGCGTCGGCGTTGGTGTCGGCGTAGGCGTCGGCGTCGGCGTAGGCGTTGGCGTTGGCGTAGGCGTTGGCGTTGGCGTCGGCGTTGGCGTCGGCGTTGGCGTTGGCGTTGGTGTCGGTGTCGGCGTCGGCGTCGGTGTTGGCGTCGGCGTTGGTGTTGGCGTCGGCGTTGGTGTCGGCGTCGGTGTTGGCGTCGGCGTCGGCGTCGGCGTTGGCGTCGGCGTCGGCGTAGGCGTAGGCGTAGGCGTAGGCGTCGGCGTCGGCGTCGGCGTCGGCGTCGGCGTCGGCGTCGGCGTCGGCGTCGGCGTTGGCGTTGGCGTCGGCGTCGGCGTCGGCGTTGGCGTCGGCGTTGGCGTCGGTGTCGGCGTCGGAGTCGGCGTTGGCGTCGGCGTTGGCGTCGGTGTCGGCGTCGGAGTCGGCGTTGGCGTCGGGGTAGGCGTCGGCGTTGGCGTTGGCGTTGGTGTTGGTGTTGGCGTCGGAGCACCCGTAACTATCGTGCGATATGCGCTCCGTCCGTGTGTGAATGCGAAAAGACTCGTTTGCGGACCAACTGTGTTTAAGGCCAGTGACTCGGTTGCTACATTTGGGAATCCGCTCTCTTTCAGCCAATTCGTTCCGCCGTCAATTGATACAAAAACGCCGAGATCGGTCGCGAGGAATAGTCTGGCGGTATTAGCCGGATCTATAACTATCGCATGAACCGGGATATCCGGGATAGTGTTTGGGCCGGTACCGTCGATATTGGTCCAGGTCGAACCGGAATCGACGGATTTGAAGACATGGCCAACGTTTGCACCATTATTAAAAGTTGAAACCGTAGCGTAAACCGTGGTCGGACTGACCGGATCTGCAGCCAGCCATGATACGACATTATCGTCAGCCCTAGGCTTGCTGCTGGTCCAGGTGGTCACCGCGGTTGATGTCGTGCCGATCCCGGTTGTAAATACCGAGCCGTTTATCCCTCCACCACCGGTACCGGTTCCTGCATAGACCCTATCGCTATTGACGGGCGAGATCGCCCATGCAGTGATCCGCGAGCCAAAAAAGGCTCCGGCCTGCGTCCAGTTGCCGGGGACACCAGCGGTGGCGTTTGAATGGCGCCAAGGAGTTGCTCCACCGATCCACATTCGGTTTGCATTCGACGGGTCCTGAGCAAATGGAGTTATGAATTCGAAGTTATTGGAGGTTTCCGTAATGCCGCCGGTAAAAGCAGAAAAACTTGCTCCGCCGTTAACAGAGCGTTGGATGGAAAGGCGAGTAAATTCGGTCCATATCTGGCTGGTATTACCCGGATTGACCGCGACATAGCCGCCGTCACCGCCGCTAACCGAGGCCCAGGCATTTGCTCCACCGCCGTCTGTCCCTCGATTTGTACCGTTGTCCTGAAAACCGCCAAAATACGTTATGCCGTCAGGATACGGAAGTCCGTGATAGAACTGCGAAACCTGATAACCATTATTAAGCTCGGTCCATGCCACAACTCCAGCTGCGGTGTTGCCGCAGATTGGTGAGGTGCCGGAGATCGGAGTCGGGGAAAACGATACCGGGGCTCGCGCGTCGGTCGTCTTAAAAAGACCGCCGTCGCTGCCGTTGAACATTATTTTGTTTGAGGTACCGTTGTATTGCGGGTGGAATACTATGGCGTGATTATCCGCATGAGCATATTCAGGATCGGCCCCCCTTGCAAACCACCAATGGGAGGCTTGTCCCCAATTCTGGCCGCCGTCGTTAGATCGGAAAAGGTCAATGCCGCCCGACCATACAATGTCGGGATCTAAGGGGTCAACTGCCAGCACATTATCATACCAACCTTGACCGAGAACAGTGTTGCTGCCTCCAAAGCCGCACGTGGCTTGAACTGCAATTACTGGATTCGATAAAAGCAGCCCGTTGAGTGTTCCACTCGGTGCCGCGGTATTTACCCGGGCTGTCCAGTTGTCTCCGCCATCGGTCGAACGATATACCTGAAGCAATGCACCAGTGCTAAGATGGGCAGACATTGCGTACATGGTCCCCTGGCTGGATGGGGCTATCGCGAGCGACGTTCGGCCCATATTTGCGGGCGCGAATTCGTCCGTCCACGTTCCCGCTCCGCCAGCATCAGTATTTCGCCAGATGTGAGCCTGAACGAAAGTTCCCAGAGTTGCCACGACCCAATCGGTCGCCTGATCATTACGGATCACCAGATCCATCGCCCCGTTATTACCGTTTGCAGCATTTGACGCGAGAACCAGGCTCCAGGTCGTACCGCTATCAAGGCTGCGGTGCACGCCGGTTCTTGTCGCCGCGTATATGTGCGTCGAATTTGCCGGACTTACGACCACTTTATTTACAAAGAAAAAATCTGCGGTATTGGTGGCAGCGAGACGAGTCCACGTCGTTCCGCCGTTGGTTGTCTTAAAGATACCGGCACCGCGGACGCCATCCGCATTGAAAAACCCTTCGCCGGTACCCGCATATAGGATCTGACTGTTAGTCGGGTCCATAGAGATCGATGTCACGGCAAGGTTTGCCATAAAATCATCAAGCGGAGTCCAGTTGGTACCGGCATTAGTTGTTTTCCAGATGCCTCCGGCGACTCCGGCCGCAAACATCACGTTTGCATCGGTCGGATCGATCACTAACGCTCGTGTTCGGCCGCCGACATTGCCGGGCCCGATATTCGACCAGGTAAAATCAGGAGCGTTTGGAGAATCTGCTGACCCAATACCGCGCTCCTCGTCTGACGGCAGGACTTTTCCTTCCGCAGTCGAGTACTGGCCCATCTGGCGTATCTTTTCCCGAGCCTCGAAGTAACGTTCGACCGGCAACTGCGTCTCACCCGCCGGAAGCCGTTGCTGCAGGTAGTACTCCATCGCCTCATCCGGCTTATCAAAGCGTTCGCCGATCTCGTTTTTTATGCGATATTCTTTCCCTTTCCGGGTAACGACCAGATCACTCTCCTCATCCTCGTCCCCCTTCGCACCGTCCTCTTTTTCACCGAGCTCTTCTGTTCGCCTGTTGCTGGTCTCATTTTCGATCCGGCTTGTTCTGGCGTTTTCCGAAAGTCGTCTCGGTTGTATGGGCAGTCCGTTATACGCATTTTCACTGAGAAAAATATTCCCGTTAGGATCGATCGCCGGCGGCACGATAGGCTCGCTCGGCTGAGCAACTGCCGAATTAAGCGAACCGGGCAATACCTCGGGCTGTTCGGTAGCTACGCGGGCAGTCTGGTCGCCGGGCGTTCCGATCTTCGCCTGCCAGATCAGAAGGCCGACCAATGAGAAAACGCCGATCGAAGCGAAAGCGAGCAATAAGTTACGATGAGAAGACGCGAAGAATGGAAAGAGCTTTTTCATAGACTACCCCTGGGCACTGTTGCCCGATCATGCATGAAGAAAAGGACCTCGGAAATTTAAAAAGCGAAATGCGCTCAGGTAATAGAGAAGGTCGTCGCAAGGCCTTTGCTGACATGAGGAGGCCTCTGAAACGAAAACTAACTCTGCGTGCTACTATTTAGAATCGTTGCTAGGATACACCGAGTTAGCTAAAAAACAAACCCTTTTTTTTGACAAGTTCATAATTAATAAGCCGTTCCTAAAACGCCTGACAACGGCATCGCATCCGGCTTTCATCCTAATATTGGTATGGTTCGTTCGATCACAAACAAATTCAGCCTGATGCCATTGATTGCCTTATTCTCCATGATGCTGATATCCTCGTGTGCGTTTTCGCAGCCTTCTCTGCCAGTTGAGAACGCTAATTATCGAGTCGAAGCCCCATCTAACTCTATGGAAAATACGCCCGAAGCTCCGAAATATTTGGCACTGGGAATTTGGGGGGCGACGGGAATAGTCTTAACCGTCCATGAAAGTTCAGTAAGCATCGATCTGCCGTGTGCAAATGCGAATTTCACGGGCCGTCCGAAACTGAACAAGAAAGGAGAGTTCGACGCTGCCGGCCGATACAATCCCGAAGGCCCGGGAGCTCTCGCGATCGAGCCCGGTAAACCGGAACCCAGTCCCCGCAAAGATGCCCGGGCAAGCCAAAACGCCCGGTTTCACGGCAAAGTCACAGGCAAAAAGCTTGAACTCACCATAACGCTCGTAGAATCGAACGAAAAGCTGGTATTTTCGCTCGAACACGGCAGAGCCGGCCGAATCTTTAAGTGCATGTAGTGTTGGCAACGAGAAGAATGGTCCGTGGCTGGAATCCGGATCGCGCACTATCGGTTCGGCAAAGTGAAAAAGCTGCCCGACGCGGAGTGATCGAAGCCGTATCGAGGCGGAATATTAGCCGTTTTTAAGTTTGACCAATCTGGCAAAGTCCTTTGACCAATCTTAGGTTTTCGTGTGACCAAATTGGCAAACTACTTCGACCAATCCCAATAAAAATGGGCGTTTTGCTCAGATCGGCGGCTTTTTTGAAAAATCTGCCGTCGAAAAGTTTTTTCACAAAATTCCGACGCCAGATCTTCGGTTTTTAGTGCTAGCTTCCGCAGATCTCGTCGATCGCCTCGGAGTACTTTTCGTCGATGACCGAGCGCTTGATCTTGAGGGTCGGGGTCATTTCACCCTTGTCGATGGAGAACTCCCGAGGGAGCAGATAGACGCGTTTCACACGCTCGTAATCTGAGAGTTCGCGGGTCAGGTCAACGGCGTCTTTTTGGATGCGCTTTACGAAATGCGGATCCTCGCAAAGCTCCTCGCGGGAACGCTTAACATCATACCCTTCGGCTGCCATTTCTTCCTTCAGGGCATCCCAATCAGGCACCACTAGAGCACCTACCTGCTTGCGCCCGGAGCCCACCACCAGGGGCTGCGAGATGAGCGGGCTCTGCTTTAACAGGCTCTCAACCTGCAGTGGAGCGACGTATTTGCCGTTCGACAATTTGAACAGATCCTTCAATCGGTCAGTGATGTAAAAATGCCCGTCATGGTCAACGTAACCTACATCCCCAGTATGGTAAAAGCCTTCCTCATCGATCGCAGCGACCGTCGCTTCTTCGTTTTGATAGTAGCCCTTCATCACGTTTTTACCGCGGATCAGGACCTCACCATCTTTCTCGGCGATCTTCATCTCGACGCCTTCAAATGGAGTTCCGATCGAGCCGACTTTGCTGTCCTCAGGCCGATTGGCACAGGTCACGCAGGCCTCTGTCATACCATAGCCTTGAAGGATCGGAATGCCCGCGGCCCAAAACGCGTAGCTCAATTTCTTGGAGAGCGGTGCCCCACCGGAAACGAAAAACCGCAGACTGCCGCCAACGCCGTCACGCCATTTAGAGAAGACCAGACGGTCCGCCAGAGCATGCCGTGCAGCCAGTATCGGCGAGACCGATCTGTGCATATCTTTGGCTTCCCAATACTCCTGACCGACCACCAAAGCCCAGTTAAAAAGCTTGGTTTTCCACCCGCCAGCCGCCTTACCCTTCTTAACGATCTTATGGTAAACCTGCTCAAAAAGCCGCGGCACGGCGGTCATGATCGTCGGTTTCACTTCCTGTAAATGCGAGGCGAGTTGATCGAAAGCGGCACAGTAATGGATAGAAACGCCGTTCGAGCAAAGGACGTAGAAGACGGTTCGTTCGAAAATATGCGAGAGCGGAAGAACCGCAAGACTCCGATCGGTTGACTTGATCGGCAAGCCCTTCGAAATAGCGACGATGTTCGAGACAAAATTCTCGTGCGTCAGCATCACGCCCTTCGGTTCGCCGGTCGTTCCGGAAGTGTAGATTATGGTCGCAAGGTCCGATGCCCGGATCTCGGCGAGGGAATTCTCGACCGCATCGGAGTCGATCTTCGCATGCTCGACTCCTCGGTTCTCCAGTTCACTAAGCGAGGTCGCCCGGCTGTTCCCTTCCGGCATTCCGTCAGCGTCGAAAAAGACCAGTTTTTCAAGCTGCTCAACACTCTGGATCGCGTTTTCGGCATGCTTCCATAGCTTCTTGCCCGAGATGAAAAGCATCTTGGCGCCCGAGTTTTCAAGGATATAGCGGATCTGCTCGACCGCCTGAGTCGTATATATCGGAACGTTTACCGCACGCAGGCTCAAGATGGCGAGATCGACGAAAGACCACTCAGGCCGATTTTCGGAGATGATCGCAACACGATCGCCAGCCTTCACGCCAAGAGCAGCCAAACCCATCGCGATCCGTTTTACGCGCTCGACCACCTCGTTACCGTTGAGATATGTCCAGACGTCATTGACCTTGAACGCGAGAGCATCGCGCTTATTGTGGCGGGCGAACGATTCAAAGCAATAATGCGGAATCGTCTGCGGAATATTTTCGAACCCGATGAGGTTTTCAGCGATCATTTGGCGCATCTCAGCGAGCCGGTCCAAACCATTTTCTCGCGTAATTTTACATTCTTGCAAATACGCGATTGCAAGTCCAATAGTTACGGTGCTTCGCCGTAGTTGGGATGTCGACGGAAGGGCTAGAATTGAGATGCATGAACAGGAGTCTACTGTGAGATTCTGGTTTTACGGGTCGCGACCCAGAGGCAAACGGCTCCGGCGAGGCAAGCGGCCGGACAGGCAAGCAATGCATAACGCATCATTGCCGGATCCACGGTCGAGCCGAAACGATCGCTTAGGATCCCGATAAGGTTAGAACCGATTAGGTATGAAGCAATGTTGACGGTGAAGAAGAATATCGCGATACCAAGCCCCCGAAGGTTGATCCCAGCGATCTCGGTAACATCCGCCGCTGCCGCTCCAACCCAGCCAAGGGCGGTTGCAAGCAGCAAAAATCCGGCAGGTATTATCAGCGAAAAACTATCCGAAAAGAGTACGACCAGCCACAAAGGAACCGAAACGAGACAAAGAATGATGCCAAACATCATTCTTCCATACCCTTTTGTTTTGAACCAATCGGCCGTAGCTCCGGCAAACAATGTCGCAGGGATTCCCGCTGCCAGCGTCATCACCCCTGCCCAGAATCCGTAGGTCGGGATATCAACCGTATGAACGCGGGATATAAAAACAGCTCCCCAGATCGACATGCTGTTCGTCGCAAGGCCAAAGAGCGAGTAGCCAACACAGAGCAAAATAAAGACGGGATTGGTTAGCAGCCGTTTCCAGTCCGTGCTCGAGTAATTGACGTCATTTGACCCAACCGGAGAGCTTCGAGCGGGCTCACGAAGAAACAACGCCAAGACGCCAAAGATCGCTCCGGGAAATCCGACCAGCATGAATGCAGTACGCCAACCAAATTGGCTCAAACTGCCCCCAAGAAGGGCCGCCGAGCCCGCTCCGATCGCGATACCCATTGAATAAATGCTGGTAACTGTCGCTCGGCGGGCGGGCGGAAAATAGTCAGCGAGCAGCGAGATCGCCGCCGGGCCAAGCGTCGCCTCTCCGACACCCACCATAACGCGGCAAGCAAAAAGCGTCCAGAAATCGTTGGCAAACGCTGTCAATCCCGAGAAAACGCTCCAAATTATGACGCCGATCGCGATGATCTTGCTCCGCGAACCGCGATCAGCAAATCGCCCGAACGGAATCCCAAGGATCGTGTAAAAGATCACGAATGACGTTGTTCCCAGCAGAGCAAGCTGCGTATCACTAAACGCCATTTCTTTCTTTATCAGAGGAAAGAGAATGTAAATTATCGTTCGGTCGAGGAAGTTGAGAACATAGATAACCATTAGCAACGCCAGGGCGTACCAGGAGTAGAGCGGTGTTTTCTCGGTCTTCTCGTCCATTTATTTAGTTTAGGATCATGATCTTGGACTCGCCCTGGACAAGCGTTTCGCCGTTTTGATTAGTGCAGATGTTCTCAAGCGTGACGATATTTTTATCCTCACGAATATTCGTGACAGTGGACGTCGTCGTGACCATATCGCCGATAAAGACAGGCGCTGTGAATTTCAGCGTCTGTGACAGATAGATCACCGTGCTTCCCGCGTATTCGTTGCCGAGGATCGCTGAAATGAAGGCCCCGCTCAGCATCCCGTGAGCGATCCGCTTGCCAAATCGCGTCTTTGACGCAAACTCCTCATCAAGGTGAATAGGATTGTAATCACCCGAAACATCAGCAAATTTTTCTATCAATTCAGCAGTGACCTCGCGGGAGTTTGATAGACTGTCTCCGATTTTCATTTCCATATGCATTTCCTGGTTCAGCCTCGGCAGCTATTTCTTTCCTAAAAATTCAAGCACCGCTTTGTTAAAATCTGCCGCTTTTTCGAATTGCGGTGCGTGTCCGCAAGCGTCAAAGATCAAGATCTCAGAACCCGCGATCCCTTTATTAAAGGTGTAGGCGTCCGCAACGGGTAGCAAACCATCCTGTTTACCCCAGATGATCAGTGTTGGTTTTCTGATCTCGCCAAGCCGGCCGTTGAGGAAATCTTCTTTTCGTTTAATTGATTCGATGATGCTGTTGATCGTGCCGCCGTCATTTGAAGTGACGCGAGCGGTCATAAATTGATCCACCAAAGCCTCGTTATTCTGCAGTGCAGGGTTCGCGAAGATCAGCTTCATATTCGCCCGGATCTCATCACGGGTCGAGTTATTCAGTTGGTAGACCTGAGACTCGCCAAAGTTTGGCGGCACGATGCCGGCTGCGTCAGCGAGGACTATTTTATTGACGCGATTTGGGTACTTTATCGCTGTCAGCGCCGCTACCCAGCCGCCCATCGAGTTACCGACTAGCGAAGCACTCTCGATCTTCAACTCGGACATGAATTTATCGAGAAAATCTACGTAAGTCCCAACCCGGTATTTCAGAAACGGTTTGTCCGATTTTCCGAAGCCAACCTGATCAAGCGCGATCACGTGATAATTCTGTGAAAGGGCCGCGACGTTCATCGACCAGTTCGCCGTGGAGCCCCCAAGGCCGTGCAGCAGAATTACGGTTGGTTTCGCCGGGTCACCGGCCTCGAGATAATTGATCTTGGCTCCGAAAACAGTTGCTGTTTTTTCGGGCGTTTGCGCGAAAACAGCTGCCGATAGCAAAACGATAAACAGGGCTAATATATTTATCCGACCGATCTTCCTATTCATACAAATTCTCCAAAATAGCCTTATAGTTGCGGGCGACGACAGCTCGTTTGAGCTTCATCGTCGGAGTTATCTCATCACGTTCAGCAGAAAAATCATGGTCCAGGACGACGTAATTCTTGATCCGCTCAGAACTCGATACACGTGCGTTTGCTCTGGCCACAGCTTCTTCAATTGACACATTAAGATCAGTGGCGAAAGCTGCTTCCGCCAGATTAACCGTAATCAGTGCCACGCAATAACTTCGCCCGTCGCCGTAGAGAAAACAGTGGCTGATCAGGTGCGATTCCTTGACGTAGTTTTCGACGAGTGCAGGCGCAACATTCTTTCCGCTCGACAGTACTATGATCTCTTTTTTGCGTCCGGTTATCTGCAGAAAACCGTCTTCGTCTACGCCCCCTAAGTCTCCGGTTCTTAGCCATCTATTAGCGTCGAACATCTCGGACGTTCGTTCGGGCTCTTTATAATACCCCGAAAACATCATCTCGCTTTTCACCAGTATCTCGCGGTCTGCTGCGATCTTAACCTCGCACATCGGCATCGGCCGGCCCACAGTGCCAAATTTATTGGCATCGACCGTGTTGAATGCGACGCAGATATTTTCGGTAAGTCCATACGCCTGCAGGATCGGAAGCCCGCGGCTGCGGTAAAATTCCGCGATCTCGGGCGGCAGCGGAGCCCCGCCGGACGTAAGCAACCGCACGCGTCCGCCGAAGGCATCCTTCAGATCCTGTTCACTGACGTCCGCCTCACCCTTCTTCGCAATAACACTAGCGTGAATTTTCTCGAAAAACCTCGGCAGCGAAGCAAAAACCGTCGGCTTCACATCGAGCATTTGCTCGTAGAGCTTACTCAGATCGTTGATAAAATACGCCGGAGTTCCGTTATACAAACGATTGTAGATGCCAGAAATTCTCTCAGCCACGTGGCAGCCGGGAAGGTATGAAAGCGCGATATCGGTCTCAAATATCGGAACCGCACGCCGAAGCGATTCGACGCTGTTCAGAATATATTTATGCGAAAGCATCGCACCTTTGGGCTTGCCCGTCGTTCCAGACGTATAGACCATTATCGCCGTCTCGTCCGCGTCGGCATTTCCGCCGATCTCTTTAATCTGCGGCAGAAATTCCCGTCGCCGAGCGCTACCAAAAGCTAGAGCATCGGAAAACGCCGAAACACGACCGGTAGGGAGTGTGCCCTCTAAACCTGCAGCATTTACAACAAATATCTCGCGAACCGTCGGCAATTCGAGGCCTGCAAGCTTCTTAAGTTGCTCAGCCGAATCGACCACAACAAATTCCGCGTCGGAATGATCGATCACATATTCACACTGTTCAGCCGAACTTGTCGGATAGATCCCAACGCCAACTCCACCCGCCGCAATCGTTGCAATATCGCAGATCGTCCACTCAGGAATATTCCCCGCGAGAATCGCAACGCTTGCACCTTTTGTCAACTCTTTCGCGAGTAAAGCACAGGCGAGATCGTGAACTTTATCCTCAAATTCTTCCCAGGTCTGCGATTCCCAGCCTTTTTCAACGTGCGTGAAAAACACGGGTCTATCACCGTATTTTGCGGTTTGTGCACGGAATAGGCTGTAGATATTCTTAAAATCCATGAGCCGCTAGTATCGCATTGCCAAACAGGCCATATTCAGCCCACCGCCTGAGGCACAAAGAACGACAGTGTCGCCGCGTTTTATATTACCTGCCGCGAGAGCGTCGTTAAAGACCATAGGAATGCAGGCCGAGCCCGTGTAGCCCCATTTGTCCATGATCGTGTGCGTTTTTTCCCAGGGGATATTCATCTCGTCCATGACAAGCTTGATCGTGGAAAGATTGACCTGAGTCCAAAGAAAAACATCAACCTCGTCACGCTTTAGGCTGGCTTTGGCGAGAACCTCATCAACGATCTTTGGCCATCCTATAATGTTGACCTCGGGCGGATATTTTTTAGCGAAGCGGAGACGGTTAAAGTTATTTTCGGCGAGAACCCCCTCGGTAATGGGCTCCTTTGTCCCGCCAGCAAAGATTCCCATAAAGTTGTGATAGCTACCGTCGGCGACAAGTTTTGATGCGAGAAAATGCTGCTCGCCGTCGACCGCTTTCAAAACAAAAGCTCCCGCCCCATCGGCAAAAAGCGTTGAGGTTTTCTTATCCTTCCAGTCGATGAATTTGCTCATCGCATAGCAGCCGATCACGAGAATATTTTTGTAGGTCGCATCGGCAATGATGTACTTAAACGCTGCATCGAGTGTGGTTACAAATCCCGCACACGCACAGTTAATGTCGAATGTCCCTGCGTTTACAGCTCCGATGCGTTCTTGCACGACAACCGAGGTCGCCGGCGAAATATACTCCGGTGTATCTGTCGCAAGTAATATTAGATCGACATCAGCAGCCAAGATGCCCGCGTCCTGCAGTGCGGCTTCAGCGGCCATGGTCGCGAGATCGGCCGCACTCTCATCGTCCGCTGCAATATGCCGCTCGCGAATGCCGACGACGTTCGTTACAAACTCATCGATATCAACACCGAGATTCAAACTCAGATCGGCGTTGGTCAATATTCTCTCGGGAACGTATATCCCAGTTCCGATTATTCGAGCGTCGCGCATAGATCAGTTATAGGTTGTCAGTCGTCACCAAAAAATCGACGACTAGTTTGTTGAATTCCATGGCATTTTCGACAAAGATCATGTGGCTTCCGTCTTTAATGACTCTCAACGTCGCATTCGGCAATTTTGCAGCCAGATTCTGGGAGTTCTGCATCGGGACCAGATTATCGCGGTCACCCGTTATCACAAGTGCCTCGTGATTTATATGACCGAGCTGTGCGGAGACATCGAACGCAAACGCAGTGCGAAGCTGAGCGACGTAGGTTTCTTCGTCTACCTCATTCTCCTCGCGAAGGCGGCATACCTTTTCAACGATCTCGGCTTGTTCCCTATTGAATTCCTCGGTAAATGCAGGGCGAAAAAATCGCCTGATCTGCTCACCGACAGTGTATTCCGGATTTCGTGTGAACGACCGTAGGATCTCGATATCCGGGCTCACATGCTCGCGCCCGCCCGCCGTGGTGCAGGCGAGGATCAGCTTATCGACGCGCTCGGGAAACCGCAATGCGAAAGCCAAAGCAACAAAACCACCGAAGCTTGTACCCAGAACACTTGCCTTTTCGATCGCCAGTTCGTCTAAAATATGCAGAACATCGCCAGCAAAGGAATCAAGAGAAAGATCCGGTGCGTTTTTTTCCGATCTTGACCTCCCGATACCGCGTGGATCGTAACTAATTACCTGTAGATCTTTTTCGAGATCTTTCTGCCCGAACCAACTCCAAAGACCCGAGGCAAATCCCGGGATCAGAACGAGGGGAGCTCCCGAACCAGCGGTCTCATAATATATTTCCGCACCGGCGGCATTGAAAATAGGCATCGTACGAGGTTTGTCTGAGAGCCAATAAAGTAGGGGCGATTTCCGCGGTTTCGGCTGAAGAACCGAAACCGCGGATACCCGCGAGCCACCGCCTAGAAACTTAGCTTAAACGCCAGCTGAACAACACGAGGGCCGGTGGCAGCTCGCTCGATCTTGCCGAAGTTAGCACCGATCATGTTGTTGTTCGGATTAGCATAGTTTACAAAGTTAAAGAGATTGAACATCTCAGCCCTCAACTCGCCGCGGATGCGTTCCGAGAACGGAATGACCTTGATGAACGAGAGGTCGACGTTCTTCTGTCCGGGGCCTGTAAGGAAGTTACGCTGTGTGTTGCCGAATGGAGCGTTCGGATCGAAAGACGGATTTGTTACCGTCCCGACCGCAGCGGAACAGGCAGCGTTCAGGCAGGACGTCGAGAAAGCTGCGGTATTGAAATACCCGTTGAGACGCGAACCAACGCTGCCCGATGTATAGATATCACCAGTGTACGAGCGGTTGTAGTTGGCACGGCTGATGATCGTCGTGTCATTCGAATTGACGATCGAGAACGGCAGACCTGATTGAATGACAATTATCGAAGCGATCTGCCAGTTGTTCAGCAAGCCGCGGACGAAAGCCGACCCATATTCGCGTTTCGGAATAGAATAAACGCCGCTCAGCACAAAACGGTTCTCGCGATTGAAATCCGAACGACCCTTGTTCGTTTTCCAGTTCGCTTGATCGCCTGGGATGTTAGTTAGTTCGTTCAAAGCCGCACCTGAGTAGTAGTCCGTGGATTTGCCGTGAGTAAATGCGGCAAGGAACTGAAGGCCGCTGCTAAAGCGTTTGCTCAGCGACATTTGCAGCGAGTTGTAGCTCGACAGCGAGGTCGTCTGAACCTGCTGGACGCCGCCCGTCGCATTCTTGTTTCCCGAAATGATCGCAGTCGGGAAACGTGTTGCGAAGGCATTCGTCGACGAGTTGTATGTCGGCTGATTCAGCGTTACGATCTGCAGAAGGTGTGAGCCTTCGTTGCCGACATAGCCAACATCGATCACGAAATTTCCTTTCGTCTGCCACTGCATTCCAACGTTGTACTGCTGAACGTAAGGCGTTTGCAGATTTGGATCGACGTAAACGCCGGCTATCGGAACTCCAACGATCGGAGCAAGCCCTGAAATAGGCGATGGAATCGTCGCTGCCGTCGGGAAGCTGCCCGGAACCGGCATTGGAACGAATGGATTTGCGAATGTCGCCGTAAAGCCTGGAAGTCCAACGCCGAGAGCAAAATATGGATAATTAAACAGCTGCGTGTTCGCGTACCGTGTTGAGATACGGTCAAAATACATTCCGTATCCGGCACGAAGCACGACGTTGTGTTTCTCACTTACGAGATACGCGAGGCCGATCCGGGGTGCGACATTGTTCTTATCTGTATCGACAAGAGTTTTCGAAACCTGCGGAACACCAGCAAGCGGGCCACCTGCAGCCTGAACAAAACCGTTCGGAGGCTGCGACGGCGAAGTTGCAGTGCCGACCACCGCTATCCGGAAGGAAATTAACGAGGCGTCCGAATTCTTCTGACGGCAAGCCATAATAGTCGTAGCGTAAGCCCGCATTTACGGTCAGACGGCTATTTACCTTCCAATCGTCCTGAACAAATCCGCTTAGATCTTTGACCCTGAAAGAGCGATCGAATACGCCGGATCCGAGCAGCGAGACCGTCGTCCCCAAACTGCCGCCCGCAAGAAATGCATTAAAGCTCGGGAACAGGATCTGGCCACGTGAGAAGGCATTGAAGTAGAACTTCACGCTCGACGCTCGATATTCGCCGCCGATCCTGATGCGATGATTGCCTTTCGTGATCGAGAGCGTGTCACCGAAGGTGTGTGCACTTATTCGCGAAGACTGATCTGCCAGCGTTCCCGAACCAAAGAAGAACGCTGAATCCGTACCTTGGACACGAATCGTCGGAGCACCCGGAAACAGGCTGCTCAGCGAGCTCGAAATTCCAAGTTGAGCTGCGGTGAACGGCTCTTCGGGAACGCTGGTCACAACCAGGCGGTTAAATCCATAACGTGCCTGATTTACTACATTTGGCGAGAAGACGTACGTGTCGGTTATCGAATAGAGCTTCTGTTTGATCGTCAAGTCTCCGCCAAATCCGATCAGCTGCCGTTCGCCGTTCCCCGAACCTGCAAAGTTGTAGTTGGCGTGCGTCGTTGGATTGTCAGCGTAGAAGAATTTAGCCGAGAGGTTGTGCCGGCTTGTAAAGATAAAATCACCATTTGCGTTGAACTGATTCTCGCGAAACTCCGAAACACCCGACTGCGGAACAGTCACCGCCGCTGACGGCGTGGTTGTTGACGTCAAGCCCGACGAAGGAATGGCGAACTGGCCGTTCGGCAGACGAAGGTTAAGGATCGTTAGAGCCACCGGATTGATCGTCGCCACGCCGAAAGTCGCCGCGAGGCCAGCAGCCGTTCGGTTATCATCGCGAAGTCCCGCGGGCACCGCCGGCGATGTCAGGCTGTTCGTAAGCGAAACGCCGTTCTTTTCGCGGGTTCCCTGATACGAACCGAAAAAGAAAACGCGGTCTTTCACAACCGGGCCGCCAAGCGTGCCGCCAAACTGGTTGCGGGTCGCTTCGGGACGTTCGAGGCCGCGGGCCTTGATGAACGGCTCGTTAGCATTGAGCGATTTGTTACGGAGAAAATAGTATGCGTTTCCGTGAACTTCATTGGAACCACTGCGTGTCACCGCTTCGATGCTGCCGCCAGAGTTACGGCCGTTCGACGCGTCATAGAGCGAGGTCTGGACAATGAACTCCTGCAGGCTGTCCGTCGCCGGAACCGCTATGTTCGGCGTCGAATTAGTCCCGATCGAGTTTGCATCGATACCGTTGATCTTTACGCTATTGCTAGTTGTTCGCTGGCCGTTCACGCTAATGGTCGCGTCGCCGCGGCCGAGATCCGTGCTATTCGTTACGGACGTCTGGGCACCGGGCGAAAGTGCTAGAAGCTGCTGGAAGTTGCGCGACGGCAGGGGCAATTGGCGGATCGTTTCGCCTGACACGGTACGTCCGTTCTGTGTCGTTTCAACCTGCAGCGTCGGCGCCGCGACGTCGACAGTTATGTTATCTGCCCCGGCGACAGAAAGCTGGGCATCGACGGTCGTCGACTGACTGATGTTGACGACGGCTCGTGCCGTGTAGCTTTTAAATCCCTGAGACGCCACTTCGACAGTATAGCTGCCGGCCGGAAGAAGCGAGACCGAGAAAACTCCGTCACCGCTCGTCGTCGTCGTACGCTGAAAATTCGTTCCTGCGTTCGTTACTTTGACTGACGCACCGCTGACGACCGCACCATTCGGGTCCGTCACCGTGCCGCTTATCTGGCCGGTTCCGCCCTGGCCGAACATGGTCGTTGCCGCCAGGAGCAGAAAACCTACTACCGCAATAATTCTCTTTTGAAACATCTACTTGCCTCCGTTAATAAAAATGAACGTCCGTTTTTTATTCTTGTAAACTTCTACGCAAACTGAGTGCCCGAGCCTATCCGCTCAACGCCTTATTCGCTGTTTTTTTGAATCTCGATAAACTGTCTTCGCTGAGCGTGCCATACGCAAATATCTTGGTAATACAATTCAGAGCCTGGTCATCGGTCAGCCCGAGGTGCTGATTGCCCCCGAAAAGTTTCTCGACCAGAAAATAATTAAAAAATTGCATATACGCTGCCGTAAAAGCCGGTGCGGCGTCGACGCCTAATCTCAGATCGCCGCGGCTTTCGGCCTCTTTGAACTTTTCACCGAAGATCTTTCGGAACCGGTCCGTTATTCCATCGAACATCTTTCGGAAGTGGCGATTCTGAAATTCCAGGACGTCAATATACATCAGCAGCCAGAAATCAGAGTGTTCGTTTACCAGCCTTCCAACGCTCTCCCCCATTTTTCGAAGGTTCACGGGTTCCATCGGCTCGTCTATATCAAATAGGATCGCCTTGAGATTTTCGTCAATGACGGTTTGATACCGGTCGATTATTGATTCGAAGATCGAATCCTTGGTCTCGTAATAATTGTAAAGATTCCCAAGCGAAACTTCGGCCCGTTTGGCAATGTCACGCATCGATGTGGCGTGAAATCCCTGCTTTATGAACAACTCGCGTGCGGCATCCTCGATGGTATCTTTTTTACCGCGGATCGCTGCTTCGCTAAGTTTTGGCATAAAGAAAAACGAACGTATGTATTTTTATAATTTATTTTTGAGGTTGTCAACCGGAAAATTGGGTAAACCAATTCTTATGGAACGCAGGCAGGATGCCGGGGTTCCACAGGCGGTTCTGACAGTGCTTTGAGAGCCGGATACAAACGCTTGTAAATCTCGTAGTTCTGGTCGAGGGCTTTGGCAGATTCGGCATTAACATCTATCTTTTCGGCGACCCGGATCGTCCTTTCGCAAGCCTCATCGACCGAATTCCACGTTCCAACGCCAACACCCGCAAGTATCGCCGCACCAAGGGCTGCCCCTTCATCAGCCTCGATCGTTTGGACCGCCTGGCCGTAAACATCGGCTTGTATCTGCCGCCAAACCGGCGAGTGGGAACCGCCGCCGCCAAGCCGTATCGCGTTTACCTCGGCTCCGAGTGACTTAAATATCTCAAACGCATCGCGGAGGCTGAATGCAACGCCTTCCATGACCGCCCGGACCAAATGCCCTCGTGTATGGCTCGCCGTTAGGCCGATAAATGCCGCTCGGGCGTGAGGGTCGAGGTGAGGCGTGCGTTCGCCCATCAGGTACGGCAGCCAGATAGCTCCGTCAGAACCGGCGGAAACCTTCGCCGCCTCGTCACCAAGCGTCGCAAAATCAGCACCGCCGCCGAAGTTATCGCGAAACCACTTCAAACTCAATCCCGCCCCAAGCGTAACGCCGGTCATGTGCCAGCGGTTAGGGATCGCATGGCAAAGTGTGTGGGTGCGGCCTTTGAGATCGAGTGTGGGCTTTTCGGTGACGACAAAAACCACACCGGACGTTCCGATCGTTGCGCTGACCGTTCCAGGCTGGACGATTCCCATACCGATCGCTCCGGCCGCGTTGTCGCCTGCTCCGGCAATCACCGGCGTTCCGGCGATCAATCCGGTGGCTTCGGCCCCCGCAGCTGAGACCTTTCCTGTTACTTCGATAGATTCGTAAACCGGGGGCATCAAATCTTTGTCGATCTCCATGGCGTCGAGTATTTCCTGCGACCAGCGGCGATTAACGACATCGAAAAGCAGCGTTCCGGACGAATCTGCGACGTCACTCGCCTTGTCCCCGGTTAGACGTAGGCGAACGTAATCCTTCGGCAGCAAAATACACCGAACACGCTCCCAATTTTGCAGTTCATTCTCACGAAGCCACAGTATTTTGGGCAAAGTAAACCCCGTTATCGCGGGGTTTGAGACGAGTTCGATCAGACGAGTCGCTCCGATCTTTTTGGTGATCTCGCCACACTGTTTTTCGGTTCGCTGATCACACCAGAGAAGAGCGGGACGTATGACTTCGTCCTTTTCGTCGAGAAAGACCGAGCCATGCATCTGGCCTGAGAAACTAACTGCTCCGATCGCATCCGCACCGAAGGCAACGGACGACAAAACCTTGCGAATCGCCGCAACGGACGCCCGCCACCAGTCACGCGGATCCTGCTCTGCCCAACCGATCTGCGGCGAAGCAAAAGCGGCGTGTTCCTTGGTCGCCGACGCGACGACCTTGCCGTTTACGTCAATGACGACCGCACGCGAACCGCCGGTACCGATGTCGATGCCAAGAAAGTACATTTGTAGAATTATCGCCCGGTCCGAGGCGGGGCAGTAGAATCTCGCTTGAGAAGCGACGTCGGAATACGAATTTCGATGCCCTGTTGATTCGGCTTGTCGACCGTTAACATCAATGCTTCGACCGCGCGGCGGCCGATCTCGACCCGCGGCGAATTCACCGTCGTCAAAGCCGGTTCCGAAAGGCTTGAAAATGAGATGTCGTCAAAACCGATGATCGAAATATCCTGGGGAACCCGCAAACCAGCGGCCTTGAATTCCTGCATCGCTCCGAGAGCCATCAGGTCATTCGCCACGACGACGGCGGTCGGTAGGTCTTTCTCGGCAAGTATCTGACTTGCTGCAAGACGGCCTCCCTCAAAACGGAAATCGCCCTCGTAGATCTTTGGCTCCGGCTCGTCCGGCAAATGTTTCTTCACGGCTTCAACAAAGGCTTCCCAACGAACTCCGGCAGAATAGATCTCGTGTGCGCCGCCGATATGCACGATTCTCTTATGCCCTAGGGAGACTAGATGCTGTACCGCTTCGTCAATGCCAGCGGCATAATCGAGAATAATATTGCTGACCTTTTCACCGACAAATCCCAGGTCCTGAAACACAAAGCTCGTCTTCTTGCGTTTCGCTTCCTTGATCAGAGCTTCATCAAATTCGGCGATCATCAAAATGATGCCGGCAACTTTCATCTGGATAAGACGCTGAACATACTCGAGCGTCCGCGCTGTATCGTAATTTGTATTTAAAAGAAAAAGGTTATATCCCGCTGCGATCACCGCCGCCTCAACGCTTTTAATGATTTCGGGGAAAAATGGATTGGAAATATCAGACACCAAAAGACCGATGATCTTACTCTTGCCGAGAGCGAGCATCTGGGCATGGGCATTCGGATGGTAGCCGAATTTCTTTATGGCCGCCTCCACCTTGTCGCGGGTAGGATCTGAGACGTATTTTGTCTTATTTATGACATGCGAGACGGTCGCAGTCGAAACGCCCGCCTCGCGTGCAATGTCTTTAATTCGCATCAGATAGACGGTAGTTCAAATTGCTGTAAAAATCAAAAATGCTCGCGGCTTGCGGCAAGGATCAGAAATCGAATTTATCTACATTTTCCTTATTGAAAATAAACGGCTTACCGAGCCTGACCTCGTCATCCACAACCTCGATGTCACCGAGCCGTCCCGCCTTTAGCGATTTGTCTCCCTTTTTGAAGAAGCCGTTATTCAGAGCGTTCGACACAAAGACGGTGAGATAACCCAGATCGCCCGTATTCCATAAGACTATACTGTCGACGATCCCATCTTTGATATAAGGCTTGCACATATTCGGCAGCGAAAGGCCCGTGACTTTCACATCTTTGCGGTTCGATTGTTTAACCGCTTCGGCGATCCCCGGAACTGCCGGAGCTGCGATTCCCATAACAACTTTTACGTTCGGATAGACCTTGAGAACATTCTGAGTTTCCTGAAAGGCTCGGTCGCGGTCGCCGTCACTCGGCTGGATCGTGACCAGCTTCATCTCAGGATATTTCGACTCAAGCCGCTGCTTTATGTATTTGATCCATTCGTTCTGATTTGCCGCGCTAAGCGAAGCAGTGATGATCGCAAATTCACCTTTTCCGCCCATGATGCGGGCTGTTTCGTCCATTAGAGTTTCGCCGATCCCTTGCGGAGTCGCTTGATTTATAAGGTAATCGCGAGCGTCTTTTTCGGCGTCAGCGTCCCACGTAACGACCTTAATTCCCTTTTCGCGAGCCTTTCTCAGAACCGTCGAGATCCCCTCTTTGTTCTCAACGCTGACCGCGATCACATCGACTCCACGCGTGATCCATGCCTCGACGACCTCGTTCTGCTTTGCCGGATCGAGATCGGTCGGGCCATCCCAGAGAAGTTCGGCTCCGAGCTCTTTTGCGGCTTCTTCAGCACCTTTTTTACAGCTGATGAAGTACGGGTCGCCCTTTGCCTTCGGCATCATGGCAATAACGCTCTTTTTGCCTGCGGTTGGAGCGTTCGTGTTTGCGGAAGTCGACTGAGCCGACGTTCCCTTTTCATCCTTGATCGATCGAACAAGCAGCCAATTGCTGCCTGCGACGATCAACGCTGCGGCGACGATCACGCCGCTCAAAACTCCGACTTGCCAATTTTTCACTTCAAATTCCTCCTCTGAAACCCCTTGTATCTTGGGTTTCGCATCGCTGGCTCTCGACAGACGGTCGAGCAAAATTGTGACTACGAGCAAAACACCGGTCAAGATCCCGGCAAGCTCCGCCGGCTGGCCGCTAAGCCGCAGACCGTTTTGCAAAATAACGATCGCGAACAGCCCGAGAACCGTTCCCAACACAGTCCCGCGTCCGCCAAATATCGACGCTCCGCCGAGTACAACGGCGGTAATTGCGGTCAATTCATATCCCGTTCCCGCATCCGATTTCGCCTGCCCGAGATGGGCAACATAGATCACGGCGGCGAGAGCCGCGGTCAATCCCGACAGGCAATAAACAAAATTCAGTCGCCGCCGGACCTTAATACCTGCGTATCGCGAACCTTCCTGTGAGAATCCGACCGCGTAAAAACTACGCCCGAACGCAGTGCGGTGCAGCCACCACCAAACCGCAATTATCACCGGAACAAAGATAAAAAGCTGCGTCGGAATAAACCCAAAAACATAGCCCTGACCGAGAAACAGATACGATGGCGAAAAGCCCGAATAGTTCTCGATCCCACGCGTCAAGCCTTCGGCAATGCCGCGAAAAAGCGAGAAAGTTCCAAGCGTGACGATCAACGGCGGGGCCTTTAATTTAGTGATCATCGCCGCATTCAGCGATCCGCCAACTAAACCAACCAAAAGGGTTATCGCGATAGCAATCGGCATCGAAACGCCGCCGTCACGCCACAGAGAGCCCATGAACACAGCCGAAAGTCCCATCATCGATCCGACTGACAGATCGATCCCTCCGGTAATAATTATCGGAGTCATGACGAGGGCAAGCAGGCCAATTTCGACCGCGAGCCGCGTGATCTCAAAGGCATTTCCGGACGTCGCAAAATTGCTGCCCGTGACCGTAAAGATCAGGCATTCCGCGATAAGGACGATCAGTAAGATCCATTCGTTATTAGGAAAAAGCCGCTCGCGAAGCGACTGCTCCGTATTAAGCGGCCGCTCCGGCGATATTACTTCTTCCATTTTTCTCCAACTGCCCGAGTGCTACGTCGGACACCAGAGCGATCAAAATGATCGCCCCTTGAATAGCTTTTTCCCAGAAAGGATTGATACCCAAAAACGTGAGTGCCGTCCCGATAGTTCCA
Organism: Acidobacteriota bacterium; assembly: GCA_016703965.1. Classification (NCBI taxonomy): domain Bacteria; kingdom Pseudomonadati; phylum Acidobacteriota; species Acidobacteriota bacterium. The sequence continues at coordinate 1,236,171 of JADJBB010000021.1, read as the reverse complement.
AGCAGAGCAACTCCGATCAGAGTTCCAACCAAAGTTCCACGGCCGCCGGTGATCGCGGCTCCGCCAACGACAACAGCAGCGATGGCCTTCAATTCCAAGCCAACGCCGGAATTTCCGGGAATCTCAGAAAATCTAACGGCATTTAGCAACGCTGCAATTCCCGTAAGTGCCCCCATCAGAGCAAATACGCTCAAAACAACGGTCGGGCCGCTAATACCCGCGAGCCTCGCCGCCTCAGCGTCAGAGCCGACTGCGTAGATCTTTCGACCCGCGACAACGTTTCGCAAAGTCCACGCAAATGCGACAAAAATTATGAGTGTTATGACAACGATCGTCAGTTCGCCGCCCCGCTGCGAGAGACCGAACCATTGGAAATTCTCTGGCAAATTCTGAACCCACGCCCCTTCCGTAAGCCATCGCAGAGCGTCCCGCCAAAGAACAAGCATCGCCAGCGTGACAATGATCGACGGCAAACGCAGCCAGCCAACCAAAACGCCATTCAGTGAGCCCATAGCCGCTCCGACCAGCAAAATTGAGGCAAAAAGCACGGGCATCGGCATTCCGGTTTTCGCCAAAAATCCCGCCGCAATGCTGCAGACCGCGAACTGCGACCCTACCGAAATATCGATCTCGCCAACCAAAATGACCATCGTCATTCCGATCGCGATAAGCAAAGTCGGAGCGTTATTTATCAGCAGATCGCGAAGATTTCCTGCACTAAAAAAAGACGGCGCAACGATGGCCAGGACGATCAGAATCGCCACAAATGCCCCCGCGGCTGAGATCTCTCTTTTGTATCGACTAAAGTTCATACGACGACTGGAGCGGCGAGCATCCCTGCTTGCCACGCCGAGGCTTCCTCGGCGTTAAAAACTCAAATATCACCCAACTTGATTCAAAGCTAGCGCAAAATAAGCTTTCTTCGACCGCCGGCAAGCGAGACGCTTTCGCTCCAGTCAATGTCCTAGCGCGACCGCCAGGATCTTATCCTGCGTCGCCTCTTCCCTATCAAAAACTTTAACGATCGTCCCGCCGTGCATGACAGCAATTCTGTCGCTCATACCCAGTATTTCCGGGAGTTCTGACGAGATCATAAGGATCGCAACGCCCTGTTCAGCGATCTCCATCATCAGAGAATGGATCTCGGATTTTGCCCCGACGTCGATGCCTTGGGTTGGTTCATCGAGGATCAAAACCGACGGTTTTGTCATCAGCCAGCGGCTCAGGGCGACCTTCTGCTGGTTGCCGCCTGAGAGCGTCGAGACGGCATTGTGAATGCCCGGCGTTTTAACGCCAAGGCGCCGCGTATAGTCCGCCGCGATCTCATTTTCCTTGCCAAAATTCATACCCTTAAAGCCGGAAAGTTTTTTGAGCGAAGCGAGCGTTATATTAGCGCTGATCGAGAAATCCAGCACGACTCCGTGTTTTCGGCGATCCTCAGGTAAATACGCGATACCAACGTCGATCGCCTCGGACGGATGGCCGAAATGCATCGGTTTGCCGCGAAGCAATATCTCGCCTTGGTCGGATTCGACGATGCCAAAAATTGCTTTTGCCAGCTCAGTCCGCCCCGCTCCGATCAAACCGGCCACACCGACGATCTCACCGGCTCGAACGGAAAGATTGATATTCTTGATCCCAACCGCCCGCGAAGCGAGATCTTTCAGCTCAAAAATGACTTCGCCGATCTCAACCGCTCGTTTCGGAAAGACGGCTGAAAGCTCGCGGCCGACCATTAGTTTGATCAGCTCCTCGCTGCTAACTTCATCCATTACTTTAGTTCCGATCGTTAGGCCGTCCCGCAAAACTGTGACGCGGTCGGCAATTACTGGCAATTCTTCGAGGCGGTGCGAGATATAGATCATCCCGACACCCTGCGAGCGGAGTTCGCGGATGACGCGAAAGAGGTTCTGCGTATCTTCTTCAGAAAGCGAAGCTGTAGGCTCGTCAAAAATGAGAATTTTTGCATTTGCCCCGAGAGCCCGAGCGATCTCTACGAGCTGCTGCTGCGGCATTGAAAGCTCACCAGCGGGCGTTTCCGGATCGATCTTGGCCCCGACGCGATCGAGCAGTTCTTTCGCTGCCCGGCGGCGTTCGTTCCAATTTACGAATCCGAAAAACCCTTTGCGTTCGAGGCCGATCGCGATGTTCTCGGCGACCGTAAGTTCTGGAAACAGAGCAGGTTGCTGATAGATGGCCGCAATGCCGAGCGTTTTGGATATCGCTGGTGAGTTCTCGCGAACCGGTTCGCCGTTGACGGTCAATTCACCGCTATCAGGTGTTACGGCTCCGGTCACGATCTTGATAAAAGTCGATTTTCCCGCGCCGTTTTCGCCGACAAGCGCATGCACCTCGCCCGGCTCAAGCTCGAACGAAGCGTCTCGCAGGGCCTGAACGCCTGAGTATGCTTTTGCGATTTTGTCAGCTTTTAGCAGCATTTTATCGGTCAGCCAAAACAATAACGTGCAATTCTCCAGGCCCGTGGACGCCAATTGCCAGCGTTAACTCAATATCCGAGGTCCGCGAAGCTCCGGTTACAAAAGTCATCGCATGCCCCAAATTTCCTTGTGTCAGGGTCAAAACTTCACCCAGTGTCTGCCGAATTTTACTCGCCTCGAGCAGGCAAAGATGCACCGGCGGCACGAGGGATATGAGCCGATGGTTTTCGCTCTCGGCCTCGAGTACCAGCGTTCCGGTCTCAGCGATCGCCCACTGAGCGGACGTTATTCCGAGGTCGGAGCCGAATAGGAATTCGGTCGACGCGTCGCGTGTAAACTCAACAGTTTCAATAGTTTCAATGCTCTCCGCGACCAGCTCAGAGTCTGAAATAGCGATATCTTTTGCTCCGATCCGGTTTATCACAGATTCGACAAGAGCCGCCGCCTCTCTCACGTTCGCCGCAACCTCAAAGTGAATTCCAAGTAACGAGGCACTCGAACCGAAATTGTCTAAAGGCGTCCCGACATCAGCCAGGTTCTCAGCCGGAAGTGCTGTATTTACAACGGCTTCGGCCTGGCCGCCCGCATGCTCGCGGTGGACCGCGTCGAACGGCTTGCTCGCCGCCAGATGCCGGCGGATCGATCCAATTATGTCTTCGCGAGCGGTCGTCATACAATTCCGACAAGAAAATTCGGGTACGTTGGTAGAGTTGTTTACCCTACAATTAGACTCAGTACCACCACTTTGGTAGAGGAGAATGGCAGATTGGTAGAGTACTTTTTCTGCTTGTTCTCAAAATTCCGATACCGACCATCAAGCTTTCCGCGCACCCTGCTCATCCAAAGCTATACATCGCTTATCAAGCCCACCTTTATGCGCGGATCAACCTTGCTTATCAAGCCCGTCTTTCCACTGCTCACGAAACGACCTGGGAGCAACCGCCGGAGCGTCGCGCCAAGCGGTCCAGGCTCCGAGCGGCGGCAGCAGTTTTGCGATCAGGCCGCTCGCCTTTCCTATTTTGCCGTCGCGAACGACCAATTTTTGCATTATCCGCGCGGCTTTGGTGCCAAGTCCGTAAGAAAATTGACCCGACCAGGCCTTGCCGTACATTTTAAATGCGAGGCTCTCGGCAAATCTTCGTTTTCGCTCCGGATTATTTGCCGAGCCACCAGCCGTTCCGTCCGTAATTTCTGCTCGCAGGTGCAGCAGCAGTTCCGGAATATCGATCTTTACAGGACAAACTTCCTTACAAGCGCCGCACAGGCTCGAGGCGTAAGGAAGCTGCTTCGCCTTTGAAATTCCGATCAACTGCGGGGTGATCACAGCTCCGATCGGTCCGGGGTAAACCGAACCATACGCGTGGCCGCCGACCTGCTGGTACACCGGACAGGCGTTCAGACACGCTCCGCAGCGGATGCACGCGAGGCTCTGGCGCGTGACGGGATGGCCGAGCATTCGCGAGCGCCCGTTGTCCATCAGGACGATGTGAACGTCCTCGGGCCCCGCATCTGCCGCGTTTTTCTTTACTCCGGTGATCAGCGATTGGTAGGCCGTTAACCGCTGGCCCGTTCCGGAACGCGGTAAAAGCTTAAGAAAAACATCGAGATCGGCAAATTTCGGGATGACTTTTTCGATCCCCATGACCGCGATGTGCGTTTTAGTCAGGCTCGTCGTCAGCCGGATGTTGCCTTCATTTTCAAGGATCAAGATGGTACCCGTCTCGGCAACTCCGAAATTTACACCGCTGATGCCAACCTCAGCCTCGGCAAAGCGTTCGCGAAGTATCCGCCGCGTCGTTTTCGTCAGCACATCGACGTTGTCGGTCTTCTCGATCCCGACTTTTTCAACAAAAATATCAGCTATCTGTTCCTTTGTTTTATGGATCGCCGGAACGACGATGTGCGAGGGCGTCTCGCCGGCGAGCTGAATTATCCATTCCCCGAGGTCAGTTTCCACCGGCTCGATGCCCGATCTTTCGAGAGCCTCGTTCAGATGGATCTCTTCGCCGGCCATACTTTTTGCCTTAACGACCATCCTGGCATCGCGATTTTTTACGAGGTCGATAACGATCTGACACGCCTCTTTTCCATCGCGTGCCCAGTGAATTTTTGCACCGGCTTTTTCAGCATTCTCGACAAATTGTGAAAGGTATTCGTCAAGATGAAGCAGCGTCTCTTCCTTTATCGCCCGGGCCTTTTCACGAAGTCCTTCCCAGTCATCAACGGACGCGATCGCGTTTTGGCGACGGGTCACGAAATTGTCAGCCAGATTCCGCAGCGCACCGTGCAGCACCGGGTCATTAAGGGCCGCCCGGGCATTCTGGTCAAAAGTTTCTGCGGTTAGCTGCTGCATTTTCGTAAGGCTCGCGTCGTCATATCCCCGCGTTCGTCCCGCCCGCTTACGCAGGCGGTTCTGACCCGGCGAGCACCTCGGCTAGGTGCTTTGTTCGCACCTTCGACTCGATCCGCGACAGCCGTCCGTTGATCTGCATCAAGCAGCTAGCGTCGCAGGCGACGACCGTATCGGCTCCGGACTTTTCTATCATTTCGATCTTGTTATCGAGCATTCCGGCTGAAATTTCAGGGTATTTGACCGAGAATGTCCCGCCAAAACCACAGCAAACATCGGCATTCTCCATCTCGACGAATTCGACGCCCTTTATGTTTTTCAAAAGCTTCCGCGGCTCGCTTCGAATACCGAGGTCACGCAATCCGTGACACGCATCGTGCCAGGTTATCTTACCCGTGGACGCGGCTCCGATGTCTTCAACCTTCAAAACATTGACCAAAAAGCTGCCGAATTCATGCGTCTTCGCCGCGATCTTTTCCGCTCGCTGCCGCCATTCCGGCTCGTCAGGAAAAAGCTCGTGAAAATGTTTGACCATCGCCGTACACGAGCCCGAAGGGCTGACGATCGCCTCCGCGTCCGAACTTTCAAAGATCTCGATAAACCGCTTTGCAAATTTGCTCGCCTCTTTACGATAACCGGTGTTAAATGCAGGCTGGCCGCAGCATGTCTGGCGTTCGTCGAAGACCACCTCGCATCCCGCCCGCCGCAAAACCTCGACCGTGGCGACGCCGACGTTCGGGCAGAGCTGGTCGACGAGACATGTTACAAAAAGCGAGACTTTCATTAATAACCGTGTATCAGCTAACAGCTTTCAGTTATCAGCTATTTCGAACATCTACAGGGCGTTCAGTTTCTGCGTATTTACACTCAATAGCTGATAACTGATAGCTACAAACTGATAGATTCGGCGGTATATCTATCTTCTATCGCCGCATATCGCTCGCCGGCCTTTTCAATCTGCGGTGACGGCTGCGGTTCAAAGCTTTTCAAATCAAAATTCGCCGCAACGTGCTCCCTTGCTTCGGCGATCGATGAAAACCGTTTCGCCGTGATCGCCTGCACCAACACATTTCCGACGACTGTCGCCTCGGTCAAACCAGCCTCTACTGGTAATCGACTGGCGTTCGCCGTCATCTGATTCAAATAGGTATTTCGGCCTCCGCCGCCAAGAATTTGTATGCTCGAAACTCTCTTTCCGGTCAGCGTTTCGATCGACCGAAGCACCGATGCGTACCGAAATGCGAGCGAATCAAAAATAACTTTCGAGATCGCCGCCGGCCTGTTATCAAGTTGCTGTCCCGTTTCCGCAAGTTGCTGGGTGATCGCCTCGAGCATGCTTGGCGGATTCAAAAATCTCGGGTCGTCGGGAAAAATGAACGCCTTAAACTCTTTCTCTGCTGCGACTTCCGCGAGGAGCGTGTCGTATTCTACATCCAGTCCAGCGGCTTTCCATTCGCGGCGGCACGATTCGAGCAGCCACAGTCCCATAACGTTTTTCAGGAAACGAACAGTGCCGTAAACGCCGCCTTCGTTCGTGAAATTCTGTTTGGCAACATCTTCACTGATCAGCGCTTTTTCGAGCTCGACACCGATCAGCGACCACGTTCCTGACGAAATGTAGGCTGAGTTCACATCGAGCGGTGCTCCCGCGACCGCGCTTCCCGTGTCATGGGTTGCCGGTGCGACGACATGAACACCTTCGAGGCCGAGTTCCTCTGCGGTTTCCGGTTTCAACGGCCCCAGATCCGTTCCGGCTGGAACGATCTGCGGCAGAATTCCTGACGGCAGTTCGAGCCGCTTAATCAGATCGTGATCCCAATTACCGGTCGAGGCGTTAAGAAACTGCGTTGTAGTGGCGTTCGTGTATTCTGCCGCTTTTTTGTCGGTCAGGAAATAATTCAGCAGGTCGGGCAGCAGCAGCAGGTCTGCTGCCTCACCTCGCCGCTTTTCCGAAAATAGCTGATAGAGCGTGTTGAAATTCTGAAACTGTATCCCGGTTTTTTCAAAGATCTCGGATCGCGGCACGCGGGCAAAAACCTGCTCCATGGCGTCTTTTGTGCGGTCGTCACGGTAGCAAACCGGATCGGCGATCAGATTCCCGCTGGCGTCGAGCAGACCGTAATCGACCGCCCAACTATCGATGCCGAGGCTCTTTATCTCGCGTCCCAGGCTTCTCGCCCGCTCGCCCGCCGCTTTCAACCCTGACCTGATCTCGGCAAAAATGTGGCTCAGATCCCAACGCAGATTCCCGTCTTTTTCAATTGGCGGATATTGAAACCTGTGTATCTCTTCGAGCAAAAACTCACCCCGATCGACACCCGCCAAGAAAACTCTACCGCTGCCCGCACCCAGATCTACCGCGATAAAAAGTGAACCCGCCATCGTGAAGAATCAGGAAAATATTTGCCCGCGAAACACGCGAAAGGACGCGAAACTAGAAAAATGCGTCGCCGGCAACAAAAAATATTCTTTTCGCGTAATTTCGCGTATTTCGCGGGCAAATCTTAAACGATTCCCGCTGAGATCCCGATCTGTGCCGGACGTTCTTTCGCTTTTTGAGTGCGATAGCCGCTCGCACGATAGACGGCGATCGGGTCGATGGCGCCGCCGCTTCGCTCCCGTGCGGCGGCAAGGATCGGCGAAACATCGGTCGTAAATGCCTCTTTCAAAGTTCCGAGAGCCGTGATCGCATCGCCCGCTTTCTGAGCTTCGCGCAATTTCGCACGATCGACCATGTGAGCTTGGACGAATGCTCGTGAGATCTCGATCGAACTGGCAACAAGCGATTCGATCGGGTCGGTGACGTTGTGTGACTGGTCGAGCATGTAGCAAGGATCAAAACCTTCTACCCTGCTCAACTCCGCATCGACAAGCTCGTTGAAAATAAGGAAAAGCTGAAACGGCTTAACCGAACCGGCGTCGAGATCGTCGTCGCCGTATTTGCTATCGTTAAAATGAAATCCACCGAGCTTTTTGAACTGGATCAGCCGCGAAACGATCTGCTCAATGTTCACGTTCGGTGCGTGATGCCCGAGATCAACGAGGCACGCAGCCTTCGGCCCGAGTTCGGTCGCACAGATGTAGCTCGTCCCCCAATCGTTGATGACCGACGAATAAAATGCCGGTTCGAAAAATTTGTGCTCGATGAAGAGTTTCCAGTCGTCCGGAACAGCCGCGTAGATCTCCCGCATCGAGTCGAGATAGCGTTCGAGAGCTCCGCGAAAGTTCGACTGTCCGGCAAAGTTGCTGCCGTCGCCGACCCAAACGGTCAAAGCTTTGGAACCGATCTTTTTACCGATCTCGATACACTCAATATTATGCTCGACGGACTGTTTTCTAGTGGCGGCGTCTTCATGGGAAAGGCTGCCGTATTTGTATGACTGCTTCTGGCCAACCTGATCCTGAAACGTGTTCGAATTCATCGCGTCGAATTCGAGTCCGTGCTGAGCTGCGGCGGAAACGAGTTGCTCGGTCTGCTCAGGCTTATCCCACGGAATATGAAGCGAAACTGCGGGAGTCGTACGAACGAGTTTGTTGATGGTCGAGCAATCTTCGAGCTTTTCGAATATACCACGCGGCTCGCCTTGCCCGGGAAAACGTGCGAAACGCGTGCCGCCCGTGCCGACGCCCCAGGATGGAACAGCAACCTTAAGAGCACGAGCCTTTTCGATCAGCGTCTCAACATCGACGCCGCGGCGGCCAAGTTTTTTGCCGAGATATTCGAGGTCTTCGGCAAGCCAAGCACTGTTCGCCCTATTTTGCTCAGCGATAAAATCCTGTTCGATCTCAAAGTTTGCCGCCATATTTTCTCCGACTGGAGGGTGAGCATCTCTGCTCACCCTGACTATTTTGCTGTAGGGAGGGATAGGCGAGCAAGATGCTCGCCCTCCAGTCTAACGCATAAATCCGTCTGCCAAACCGCCGTCTACGGGAATGATGTGGCCGGTGGTTTTGCTCAGACGTTTCGAAAGCAAGAGGAAGATCGCTTCAGCCTGATCCGAAGGTTCGATCGGCGTCTGCGTGAGTGAACGTTTCGCGTAGAAATTGGACAATTTCTCGGTCAAAACATCTGTGTCTTCCGAATCCTCGAAGGGAATATTGTACTTTGCCAGAGACGCAATTACGCGGTCACGCGGGAACATCGTACTGCCTTTAACAACCGTCGCCGGAGCAACAGCGTTGACGCGAAGCATCGGTGAATACTCGATCGCAAGCTCGCGAACCAGGTGGTTTGCAGCCGCTTTGCTGGTGTCGTAGGCGAGGCTTCCCTTTTTCGCAACTACTGCATTCGCACTCGTCGTCAAAATAACATTGCCCGTAAGCCCCTGTTTTTTGAATACTTTGTGAGCTTCGTCGGCGACGATATAGGCTCCTTTGACGTTGATGCCAAAGGTGAAATCCCACATTTTGTCTTCGATATAGCCGGTCTTGTCGGGCGGAACAAAAACTCCGGCCGTGACGATCACGGCATCGATGCCGCCGTAGGCGAGCATCACCTGATCGAGCATTTTTGCGACCGATTCGCGGTCCGTCATGTCGCAGCCGAGGCCGATCGCGACGCCGCAATTTGAGATGCCCGTTCCCGAAACGCCAATTCCGGTGCCGTATTTGGCGATGATCTCGTCGGCAGTTTCCTGTGCCGAAGCCGCGTCCTTATCGACGCAGACGACGTGGGCACCTTCTTTGACGATGCGGTGAGCCGTCTCTTTTCCGATGCCGGCACCGGCTCCGATGATAACGTGGATCTGGCGGTCAAGCTCTTTTTCCGGCGGCATACGCTGGAGCTTTGCTTCCTCGAGCAGCCAGTATTCGATGTCGAACGCCTCCTGCTGGTCCATCGCCTCGTACTCGTCCATCGCCTCAGCACCACGCATGACCTCGATCGCGCAGTTGTAAAACTCGCCAGTAACACGCGATTCGCTCTTGTTCTTGCCCCAGGCGATCATTCCAAGTCCGGGGATCAAACAAACCGTCGGATTCGGGTCACGCATTGCTGGCGAATCAGGATGCTTGCAGCGTTCGTAATATTCGGCGTAGTCTTTTCGGTACTGAACGAGGCCTTCTGAGATCGCGGTTTTCAACGACTCGATATCACCCGTTTCCGGATTCCAATTCACGAATAAAGGCTTGATCTTCGTACGCAGGAAGTGATCCGGGCACGACGTTCCAAGTGCCGCCAGACGCGGGCCGTCGACGCTGTTAACAAACCGCAGCATCTTCGGGTCGTCCTGCACGGTTCCGATAAACCGGCGATAAACCGAAACCTGTCCGCGGATGAACGGGATGATCTCGATCTGCAGCTTCTGACGCGTTTCGTCGTCGAGAGCCTTGTATTTCGGCCCGCCAAAGGTCGCTTCGCCCTTATCGCGTTCCTCGATGTACTGGGCCGCACGGTCGATGATCTCAAGAGCGGTCTCGTAGCAGGTTTTATCGTTATTGTCCCACGAAGACATTCCGTGATGGCCGAGCAGGATGCCCTTTGCCTGCGGATTGTCCTTGATCAACTGCTCGATCTTCAGCCCGATGTCGAAACCGGGACGCTGCCAGGGAATATAGATCACGTCCTCGCCGTAAACTTCTTTAGTTAATCTTTCCTGATTGACGCAAGCGGCGATCGCGATGACAGCGTTCGGGTGCAAATGATCGACATGCTTGAACGGCACCAGCGTGTGAAGCGGCGTGTCGATCGAACAGGCACGCGGGTTCAGGTTGAACGTGCAGTGCGAATAGATCGGGTACATCGAATCTTCGATCGGCGTTTTCGCTCCGTTGTTTGGATCGTTCTCATAGATCGCCCGCATGTCGCGAACCTTATTAAGATAGAGCGAAGCAAAACCATCGCGTTTCGCAGTACGCAGGTCGCCGCCCGAGCCTTTGAGCCAGAGGACTTCGACTTCTTCGCCGGTGAGCGGATCAGTTTCAGGCAGTTTTGACGAAGTGTTGCCGCCGCCGGTGTTGGTCAGCGTCAGGTCGTCGCCAAGGCGGTTCGAGCGGTAAACGAGACGATCGACGCCCTCGAGTTTCGCTGCCTCTTCCTCGTTCCAAAGGTATTTAACGTGTTTATATTTCGATTCTTGTGTTGCTTGATTACTCATGATCTTAGAGGTGAAGGAAAAATTAAAATATTAAAAAAGACAGCATTTAGCGGGCGCGATCGTTAGATTCGCAACCGCTTATCCGAAAGCGCATGCTGCGGAAAACCGCTTAACCATCGTGAAAACAGAAGAATATCAACTTTTCCGATATTAGGCAACCATTTATGAAAATAAAATGGTATTACCAATTAATTTCCACTTCAAGCTAAGAATGAGGAATAAGTTTGTAACCACGAAAGGACACGAAAAGTCACTAAAAAGAATTCTATTATTTTGTGCTTTTTCGTGTTATCTCGTGGTTACTTCTTCGACACCGTCGCCGATCTCGCAACCGTAAATCTCGGGCACGATCCCCGTTTCAAGAGTGTATGCCGCGGACAAATTGCGAATAAAATCAGTGTGGTCACCGTCTTTCATCATATTGATCGTGCATCCGCCAAATCCGCCGCCGGTCATTCGGGCGCCGAGAACTTCGCCGCTCGAGTGGGCGAGTTCAACCATCAGATCGAGTTCCGCACAGCTGATCTCAAAATCATCCCGCATACTCTTATGCGATTCGTTCATCAGCTGGCCAAATTCCGCGAGGTCGCCGCTTTTCAATGCCGCGACCGATGATTCTACTCGAGAGTTCTCCGTGACAATGTGCCGTGCCCGTTTCTTTGGAATTTCGGGCATTCCGTCGGAACGCTCATTCAGATCTTCGATCGTAACGTCTCGCAGCGAGGGTTTGCCGAAAAAGGCGGCAGCAGCCTCGCATTCGGCCCGGCGTTTATTGTATTCACCGTCAGCGAGCTCGTGTTTCGTTTTGGTGTTGCAGATCAGAAATTGTGCGGACGAGGTCGGGATCGCGGACCATTCCATCGAGCGGCAGTCGAGGAATAACGCGTGATCCTTCTTGCCAAAAACCGAAACAAATTGATCCATTATCCCGCTGCGAACGCCGGCGAATTCATGCTCCGCCGCTTGCCCGATCCTCGCGAGTTTCATCCCATCTACCTGGTGTCCCGATAGTGTCGCGAGAGCAAACGCCGTCGAGATCTCGAGCGCCGCCGATGAACTCAGACCCGCACCGACCGGCACATCGCTGTCAATCAGCAGGTCGGCCCCGCAAAGCGCAAAGCCTTCACGCTCCAATATCAATCCGACGCCCTGGACATATTTTGCCCAAGTCTTTTCATTTTCCTGCAGCGGCTGATCGAGGTCGAATTCCAGCTCACGGTCAAAATTCAGCGACGCCACCCGAATACGCCGGTCATCCCGAACCGACGCCGCAACATAGGTCGCAAAATCGAGAGCTGCGGGCAACACGAAACCGTCATTGTAATCGGTGTGTTCCCCGATCAGATTCACACGTCCGGGCGCGCGAAAAATCCGGGGCTGACCGCCGTACTTTTCGCTGAAACCTGCTTTTAATAAATGTAGATCCACGTTTATCTTCTTTGCGTTCTCTGCATCAAACACCGCGTTCTACGCGTTAAAAACTTTCTCAACGCAGAGATCGCTGAGGAAGACGCAGAGTACGCTACGTCAGAACTGATGAACTTCGCTCAAGGCTCGAAGCCTCGCGGCGGCTGATTCCGGAGTAATATCTCGCTGCGGGCTGCCGAGGATCTCGAATCCGACGAGAAATTTCCTGATCGTCGCTGAACGCAGCAGCGGTGGGTAAAAATGGGCGTGAAAATGGACTGATGTATGCTCGTTGCCATCGGTCGGCTTTTGATGAAAACCCATAGAATACGGGAACGGCGTTAGAAACAGGTTGTCGTAACGCGTCGTTATTCGTTTCAGAATATCGGCAAATGCACTCCTTTCCTCGTCGCCGAATTGAGCTATCGAACCGTGATGATCGCTGCCTAGTATCATCACTTCAAATGGATAAACGGCCCAAAACGGCACGACCGCTGAGAAAAACTCATTCTCACAAACGATCCGCTCGCCGCTAGCCTTTTCAATTCGCAGATAATCGCACAACAAGCAACTGCCTTTCTCTTCGAAATAGGCAAATTGTCGAGCGAACTCCTTTGCCGGCTCATTTGGAACGCTCTCGCTTGCCCAGATCTGGCAATGCGGGTGCGGATTGCTTGCCCCCATCATCTCACCGCGATTTTCAAAGATCTGGACGTGGCTGATAAAGTCGCGGCCGCCGAGTTCCAGATATTCGTCGGCCCATGTATCAACGACGCGGCGAAGCGACGAAACATCCATTCTAGCGATAGTCAGGCTGTGATCGGGCGAGAAACAAACGACGCGTGAGACCCCGCGTTCCGGCTCCGCGAGGAGCAAGCCGCCTTCGTTCGAACCGCCATCAGGAACGTCCGGCATGAGTGCCGCAAAATCGTTATCAAAGACAAAAACGCCATCGTATTCGGGATTGACCTTGTCGCCCGCGCGTCTATTACCCGGACAGAGATAGCACTCCGAATCGTATTTGGATCGAACTTCGACTTTCGGTTTTTCGGTCTGCCCCTGCCACGGCCGCTTCGTGCGGTGCGGAGACACGATTATCCACTCGCCCGTGAGCGGGTTGAATCGGCGGTGGGAATGTTCATTCAGATCAAACATAGATTGGAGTGCAAGCACCCTTGCTTGCACGAATAACCATCGCGAAACTGAAAACATGCAAGCAAGGGTGCTTGCACTCCAGTCATCGTTTACCCGCCGTCGGATCCGGCCAGTTGTCGGTGCGAAACGGCGAAGCCGGGAGGCCGGAATCGTTGGTTAGGTTTGGATTTTTCGGATTGCTGTTAAACGCATACCTTACCGCGACGGGCGACGCAACAGCGGTCGACCAAACCTCGACCTTGTTCTTGCCAATTATCCTGGCATCAGCCCAGATCCACTTCTTGTCGGCTCCGGCAATCGCAAACTCTTCCAGTTTATCGCCTTTCTTGATCTTCAGGCCGTTTCCCACATCATCCAACGTCAGGATAATTTTGCCGCCTTTGATCTCCGTTTTTTTCAATACCGGCGAGGTGGCGATCTTTCGTCCGTAAACATCCTTTAGCGCCCAAGCGAGCATTCGCTTGCCGACATCGACCTTGTTTTTAGGGTGAATGTCATTCGCCTCGCCAATATCTATGGTAACGATCAGTCCAGTATTTGGAGTATTTATCGCCGTCTGGCGTTGGGCTTCGCGGATGAAACTCCATGGTGCTTCTTCAGGTTCAGCCTTGGCCGCACGGTAATTCGGGAGCTGAATTATCCCGAACGGAAAATCCCCCTCGCCCCAACGCTCACGCCATGCTCTGATCATCGTCGGCATTAATAAACCGTACTGCTCGGCTCGAGCCTCGTTCGATTCACCCTGATACCAGATCGCTCCTTTTATGCCGAACGGCATCAGCGGCTCGATCATTCCGTCGTAAATTGAGGACGCGATGCGATAGTCGCGAAGTGCGTCCGGCACACCCGGCGATGGCGAAGGCCTTGCTCCTGTCGCCTTTGCTTTATCCTGATCCTCGCGCCATTTTGCGATCGCGGCGGCGTAATCGACGCGGACCTTTTCACGCTCGGCCGCCCAAACCTGAGTGCGATCGACCGTCGGTTTGAGATCGGGCGAGGCGTTGAGGTAAGCAACTGGCGTCCAGGCCTCGGCCTGCGAACCGCCGTATGACGAATTGAGAAGACCGACTGGAACGTTCAATTCCTTTTGCAGATCGACACCGAAATAATACCCGGCGGCCGAAAATTCCTTTACCGATTCGGGCGTACATGCCCGCCATTCGCCGAGTTTTCCCTGCTTTTTCTTGAACGCCACCTCGCGGCTCGCGTTAAATAGTCTGATATTAGGATGATTCGCCGCCGCCTGTACGGCTTCGCCGTTGTCGGTCTCGCGGAGCAAACGCTGCATGTTCGACTGGCCGGAAACCAACCAGACCTCACCGACGAGGATGTCCTTAAGCTCGATCGTATTTTTGCCCGCGATCGTCATCGTCTGCGGTGTGAAGCTGGCCGCGAGCTTTCCGAGATCAACCCGCCATTTGCCGTCTTGGCCGGCGATGTCGGTCTTCTTTTGCCCGGCAAACGAGACCGTCACGGCTTCGCCCGGTTCCGCTGTTCCCCAGATCGGTACGGTCATCTTCTGCTGAAGAACCATCGAACTGCCGATCACATCCGGCAGCCGCACCTCGGCATGGACGGCGATAGCCACGAATGCAATTAAAAATAAGACCTGAAGACTTTTCATATCGCCACTCTTTGGACTACTTTATTACATAAGATTTAACCGTTTAACCTACGAATCGCAAGGCAGCATTCCCTCTTTTTCCCCTCGGCATTCGCGAGGATACAGTATGAACATCCAAAAGCTCACAATTGCCGGCCTGTTGTTATTAGCCACGATCGCCGCAGCTTATTCTCAGCCGTACGCCGTTCAGCCGCGGGCATTCGGCAAGTACAAGCTGGAAGACGTCAGAATGCGCGACACCTGCATTCTGGTCGATGAGAAAACACAGACTTACTACGCGATCTCATCGACGCAGGCTCCGCCGAAGGCAGGTTTTCGCCGGGCGTCCGTTCAGGCGTACACGAGCAAGGATCTGATCACGTGGAAGGGGCCAACGACGATCTTTCAGGCTCCAGCGGATCTGTGGGGCGATACCAACATTCTAAGCGTCTGGGCGCCCGAGATGCACCTTTACAAAGGCAAATACTATCTCTTCCTAACCTTCGATACCGACGAAAAACTCGGCGAACAGTGGCGGGATTGGCTGCCGCGGGTAAAACGCGGTTCCCAGATCTTGGTTGCCGATTCACCGCTCGGGCCTTTCAAGCCATTTGAGAACAGATCCACGCTGCCGCCCGATATGATGACGCTCGACGCCACCCTCTGGGTCGAAGACGGCGTGCCGTACACGGTTTTTGCTCACGAATGGGTTCAGATCAAGGACGGTACGATCGAATACGTGCGGCTAAAGGACGACCTTTCCGGCATCGTCGGCGAACCCAAACGGCTCTTTAACGCCAGCGACGCCGTTTGGAGCGTTAAAAATCCCGATTACGGCTGCCACGTCACCGATGGCCCGTGGCTTTACCGCTCAAAAACGGGCAAGCTGCTCATGGTTTGGTCGAGCTTTTCGACCACGGGCTACACCGTGGGTATCGCAAGATCCGAATCGGGCAAACTAGCCGGCCCCTGGATACAGCAAGCCGAACCGATCTACTCAAAAGACGGCGGCCACCCAATGCTGTTCAAACGCCTGGACGGCCAGCTAATGATGTCGTTCCACTCACCCAACAAAGGCGGGCTGGAGCGTACAAAACTATTTGAAATGGACGACCTGGGCGATACGCTGCGAATTAAAGGTCCGTTCCTGGCGTCGAAATAAACGGGGTACTATTTCCGCTTCAGCCATTCCTCTGGAACCGGAATGATGCAGATATTCATCGAGCGATTATCTGCAGATAACATTGCCGATTGAATTTGTATCTTTGTACCATCCGGACTCATAGTTGGATGCGGGTGATCGGCGGCGGTTGCTTTGTGGCCCGTCGAAAGGAGCATCATTTCGCTGTTTCGGCGGTCGATAAGATAGATGCTACGTGAAAAATCATCGCCGACCACAAAACGTCCGTCGGGCGAGCCGCTCACATGCCACAGGCCGCTGCCTTCTTTTGTTTGACCGACGATCAGAACTTCGCGGGTTCGTAGGTTGGCAATTCCGAGGCCGGTCGGGCGTTCGCGGGTACCTGACGGGCCCCATTCAGGTTCCTGACCGGGATTGACGCCGCCCACACCCGTCGCTTCACCGAGATCCTTTACGCCGCCGGGAATTTTCCGGTGGCCCATTATGGCAAAGGCAACCTCGTCCTTGCCGATCACGGCCTCGTGAGTCACCCAGTCGCGATCGCCCTCGGGGAATACAGGCCGCAGGCCGGTGCCGTCGCTCTTGACCGTCCACATTCGCTGCGGTGATTTGCCGCCAGTTTCCCAGCAAAAAACCAGTTCGCCTGGAACCCAGCCGTTCGTCTGAATGTGGCCGACCTGGAACGGGACCGAAATAACATGCTTAAATTTCCCGGTGGCGAGTTCCATCGCTCCGATGCCTGACGGCCCGGCTCCCATGTTTCGCGGGCCAAAGTTTTTTTCGATCTTTGCATCAGGTGCGAGATGACGAGCCGCTTCGTCGCGGCCGACGCGGAAATAGACCCACTTCTCATCGCCGTCGAGAGCCATGTCGCCGCCAGCTTGTATCTCGGGCGGCGTCGTGCCCATGACCTTTTGATAAAAGTCGGGTGACTGCATCTTACCGGCTTTGCTATCGGCAAACAGCTTTTCGAGATCGACCTCGATTATCTGCAGAGACTGAGGCTGCTGCGGCGGACGCTGTGCTGGTGTCGCACCGGCGATCGGTGCCGGCGGTTGTGTGTTCGGAACTGCCGGTCGATTTGGATTTCGCATGAAATAAAGCTTCATCGAATAGCGTGCGATGCTCAGCATGCCGGTGTAGCCGCCCTCGGTCACCTGGACCATTTCGCCGGTCTTTTCATTGACCGCCATCGCCTCGCCGCGGACCCGCCCGGAGCGGAAGATCAGCCATTGGCCGTCCGACGTCCACTGGTTATGCGTTTGATAGATCTTTGAATCGCCGGTCGGTGTGCTGGTCAAAAAGGTCAGCATCGTTCCAGTAACCGGATCTTTGACGACCTTCTTCTCCGAGGGAAAACGCTTTCCGATCTGCGCGTCCGCGGTTCCCCATAGCAAAAACAAAAGTGCAAATACCGCAATGTTTGTATACCGCTTCATGTTCTTTCCTTTACTTTAAGGGCGAGCAGGATGCTCACCCTCCAATCATTTGACCGCAATGTTGATCTTTGCACCGACGAGGCCCGGAGCACCCGCGGTCAATACTATCTGACCTGCCTTCTTTCCCTTGATCAAAGCGAAACACGTCCCCTGAAACGCCCTCCGCTGCTTCGCTTGAAATGGATCGTGATCCGAGTTATCCGCGCTATCGACCGCAGCCAAAAATCCTGAACCCGATGTCTCAAAACTGATCATGCCGCTCGCCGTCGGTATCTTCACGCCGTTCGCATCGACCACGGTCGCCGAGACGAATGCGACATCGTCCCAGTCGTTCGCGATCCGCATTTTGTCGGTTGCGAGCACGATCTTTGCGGGTTTTCCGGCAGTTTTCAGTTCAAATTCGGCAACCGCCTTGCCGCCGTTTTTGCCGACGGCTTTGACCGTCCCGGCTTCGAAATTCACCTTCCAGTTGCGAGGGCTGTCATTCGCATTCTTGGGCTTCGAACCAAGCGACTTGCCGTTTAAAAACAGTTCAACCTCTTCGCAGTTGCTGTAAACCTCGACGTTCTCCTCATGTGGGCTGAGATTCTTTGGCGTCCAATCCTCGAAGACGACCTGCGTTCTTCGCTGCTCGTCCGGATCCCAGCCCGGATCGGTCGGTGATGCAGTGTTCGGAGCAATGCGGCGGGCGAGATAGACCATCGGCTTAGAGCTCCACCAACTCTGACGCTGCCACCCAAGTGGGCGCTTTGTAGCCGTGCGGTCGAGCAGGCCGAATGAAAACCCGTAATTCGGCCATGCCCGCGATTCGCCAAGATAATCGACACCGGCCCACACGAACTGCCCCGACATCTGCGGATTATCGCGAAGAGCCAGCCACTGCGACAGGCTCTGGCGGTCATTCTCGGTGCCGATTATCTTGCGTGTCGGATTCTGCTTGTAAGCGGCGAGGAGTTCGTTCTCGCGATAGTTTTGCCCGACGACGTCAAGCATGTCGGCGAGCCCGTTGTTGTAGTCGTTCGCTCCCTCGATATTTGGCCGGAAAAGTGCCTGCGTCACAGGCCGCGTAGGGTCATTCGCGTGGAAAACATCGATCAGCCCGCGAAGCGTCTCTTTGGCCTTTTCCTGGTCGGCGTGGTTGTCACGGATCTCGTTGCCTGTACTGTACATCATCACGCTCGGGTGATTCCGATCGCGGAGCACCATGTCGCGCGTGTCTATCTTCGACCATTCGTCGAAATAAAGGTGATAGTCGTATGGATTTTTCGCTTTCGTCCATTGGTCGAAGGTCTCATCCATAACGAAAAATCCCATGCGGTCGGTCAGATCGAGGAATTCCGGCGAAGGCGGATTGTGCGCCGTTCGTATCGCGTTAACGCCGAGCTCGCGGAGCTTATTCAACCGCCGCTCCCAAACCGCCAACGGAACCGCAGCCCCAAAGGCACTGCCGTCGTGATGCAAGCAAGCACCTAGAAGCTTATAATTCTGGCCGTTTAGCCAAAAACCGGTCGCGGGAACAAACTCAAATGAACGTATGCCGAATGTAACGGTCTCGCTATCGATCGGTTTTCCATTTGAAAGTATCGTGACGACGGCCGTATATAGACTGGGCTTCTCAAAATTCCAGAGCTCCGGTTTTGCGATCTTCAACTCCGCGTATGCAGCACCGCCCTTGCCTGCATCGATAGTCAAGCCTCGGTTACCTGTCCTGGAAACGAGCTTGCCCCTCGGATCAAAGACCTTCCACTCGGTCGCGATCGGCACACCTTTTTCCGACCCATTATTAATGCTCGCCTCGATCTTTACGACAGCCTCGCTCTCACTGACCTCAGGCGTTGTAACGAAAACAGACCATCTTTCCAGGTGGACCGAATTTGTCACCACCAGCCGGACATGCCGGAAGATACCCGCGCCTGTATACCATCGCGAAGCCGGCTGCTGCGATGTGTCGGCCCGAACGGCGATGACGTTGTCCTTACCAAAATTGATGTGATCGGTAAGTTCGTATTTGAAACTGATGTAGCCGTAAGGCCGTTTGCCAAGATGAACGCCGTTGATCCACACGTCGCTGTTTGCCATCACGCCGTCGAATTCGATAAACAAGCGCCGCGATGCCTGAGCTGCCGGAACAGTAAAATGCTTGCGATACCATCCAATTCCCGATGGCAAAAATCCGCCGGCACCGCCAGTCAGAGCCTTCGCGTCAAACGGCCCTTCGATGCTCCAATCGTGCGGAACGTTAAGCTTTCTCCATTCTTTGTCGTTGAATCCCTGATCTTTAGCACTCGCAGCATCGCCTTTATAAAAGAGCCAGCCGGCATCGAAATTTCGTATCTCGCGTCCGCCCGAAGCTGCCGTGACAGTTGCGGTGAATATCATCACCGCGATTAACATGAACGAAAAAGATCTGATCGCACTTTTCATAAATCAACCGCCTGACTGGACGAACGGGCTTCAATATCGTCCTAAAATTGCTTCTGCTCGACCCGTTCGATCCGCTGATCCTTGATATTTTTGCTCTGCTGAACGCTGAAGGTCTCGACATTCTTCAGCACAAAGAACGCCGATGTCGGCTGCGCGTCGATGCGGAAAAGGTCGATGTCCTTTACATCATCCAGCACGAAAGCCGGCCGCTCCTCTGGTTTATCGAAAGTCACTTTCACGTTGTCGAAGGTAATACCTTTCGCATGTCGCACGTAGAATCCGTAGGCTGGCAGTACGCCGAACATACTCGGTTCCGGATAGCTTTTTTCGTTTTCAGGGACGACGCGCGCGGCGTCCTGTTTCGTTCCGCCGCCTTTGTAATGTATGCGGATATTGCTCAGGCGAACGTCCTCGACCGGACTTTCGGCAAGACCGGCGATGATCGAAGCGTATTCGTGATGAGCGTCTGAGACGACAACATTGTCGATAGTGACTCGCCGAATTTTCGCAACCGGCGTTCCGTCCGGCGCGCGCTGACGCTTACCGAGGCGGATAAAGATCGGTGCGGTCGTGATATCGCGCATCGTGATGTTCGAGATGGAAATATCCTCGATATAACCGCCGTCTACCGTCTCGAGAGCAAGCCCGCGGCAATGGACGAAGTTTATGTTCGAGATCGTAATATTCTTAAATCCGCCGTTCGATTCCGTGCCGAATTTCAGCCTTCCGGTCACGCGGTCTTTATCGGGAGCGAATTCTTGGGTGGTTTTGAAGGTCCCATCCAGAAACGTTCCCAGATCGAAGCCGGAGACCTGTGAATTCGTGATCGTCACATTCTCGGTCGCACGGTTAAATCCAAGTGCGTAGCTACTCTTGAGCACGATCGCATCGTCATTCGGCGAATTAACGTAAACATTGGAAATACGCACGTTACGACACGCATCAATATCAAAACCGTCGCGGTTAGTGTCGACGCGAAGGCCGTCAACGGTCAGGTTATCAACGCCGGTCGCGAGCAACGCAAAATGGCCGCCCTGAAAGATCGTGAAATCCTTGAGCGTGATGTTTTTTGAAAGCTTCAGTGCGATGGCCTTGGTTCCAAGTCCGTTCATCTCAGTGATCGGTGCCAATTCGCCCAGCGGCGACGGATTATTCGCCATGCTGGCCGGGGTCTCGCCCGCAGTTCGTGGCCGACGGGGGCCGGGACTGCGTTTTGAAAGGCCTTTGCCGTCGATCTTGCCTTGGCCGATGATCGCAAAATTCTCGATCCCGATCCCCCACATCAGCGAATTCTGCCAATGCGAATGCCCGAAATCCTGATACATATCGAACTCATTCGGTTCCGGCATGTCGTATTTGCCCTTATGAACCGCCGGATCCGCTGCAAATAGAGTGGCTCCGTTGTCGAGAAAGAGCGTGATATTGCTTTTCAGGCGAATAGAAAAACTCAGGTATGTACCAGCCGGGAAATAGACTGTTCCACCGCCTTTCGAGGCCGCCGTTTCGATCGCTTTGTTGATCGCCGCGGTGTCGAGCGTCGTGCCATCGCCTTTTGCCCCGTAGTCGCGGATGTTGAAAAAGACCTTATTATCCGCAGCATCAACCGTAGAGCGGCTATCCGACAGGGCAAAAAAACACGTCGCGATCGTCAGGAGTATGAGTATCTTTTGTTTCATAGATCAGTTACCTGCCGGCTCGAAGAAAGCGTCAAGCCGACTCTCTGTCCTCATCGTTTCACAGCCGTCGGCAGATCGACATTTTCGCTATTAGTAACTTTCACATTTTCACCGGAAACCGTTTTGATCGTCACGTTCTTGAGTTTCCAGTCCTTCGCATATTCGATCGTTCCGGCCTCGTTGCCTTCGGCCGTTATGTTTGTGAACGTCACATTTCGCATCACCTTGTCCGGCAAGCCCGATGCGGTGAATATCCGGTTCGCTCCAACGACCTCGATATTCTCGATGCGAATATTTTCGAACCGGCAATAGCCACGCTCAACCGGCAAAACAGGCGTGTTCAAAACGGTCCAATACGCGGGAACATTGGTCATCCCGGCGGGTATTGTGGCGTAGCTGTAGCTTGGGTTCCAATTGAGCGTGAAACTGAATGGCAGCCGCACATTCTCCATTTTCAACCCGCGAATCAGCACGTCCTCGACGTAGCCGCCGCGTGTCTTCGCAGATTTGAATCGAATCCCCTCGTTCGTGCCGATGCCGCGATTATCGAGAGCGACAACGTGCCTGATACCGCCCGAGGTCTCGCTGCCAAACGACACAATGCCGCCGCCGCGTCGGATCAGATTGTTACGGATAAAAATGTATTCGGTCGGTCGGTTTACCCGCAGGCCATCACTGTCGCGGCCCGCTTTGAGACAAATATCGTCGTCGTTATTGTCGATATCGCAATTCTGCACCAAAACGTACGAAGAAGAATCAATATCAACGCCGTCGGTGCTGGGCCCGCCGTTGTCGCTGATCTTAACGCCGTCGACCGTCACGTGATCGGAATAAACGACCTGAACCGTCCAGAATCCAGAGCGTTTAAGGCTCAGGTTTTCGATCGTCACGTCCGTCGATCGCCAGATCACCATCAGCCGCACGCGTTCGGCATCGTAGTCCGAGGCCCAGCGCAATCCTTTCGGTTCGTATATTTTTCGCAAATCCCAATATTTGTCCCACCACAGCTTGCCGCGGCCATCGATCGTACCACCACCTGAGATCTTGACGTTTTTGGCGTCGTTAACGTTTATTAGAGCGGCGGGCCAAGGCATCTCGATCCCGGCAACGCGGGTCGCGATCTTGGGATATTCGCTCTCGTCCTGACTGCCAAGCAGCGTCACGCCCGCGTCGATGCGAAGGTTTACGTTGGTTTTCAAAAACAATGCGCCGGTAACGTACTCACCCTTTTCAAACGAAACCACGCCACCACCCGATCTGGCACACGCATCGATCGCCGCCTGGATTGCCCTGGTCGAGTTAGACACGCCGTCGACTTTTGCCCCGTAGCTATTGGCCGAAAATACTTTTTTGCCCTTCGGCGAAGTCCGAGCCCCTGCTTTTTTCGTCCACCCGGGAATTGTCGAATCCGCCGGAACGCAGGCTGCCAGCCTGCGTGTATTTCCCGATCCGCACGCCGCCGTTTCGGGCGCATGCGGCATTGCCTCGATCGAAATCACGGCCAGGAAAAATAATATCGCTAAGCTAAAATTTACTTTCATTTCTGTGACCAGAGTGTTTTTGATCATTCACACGCCGGCTGGCAGCCTGCGTTCCGGTTATCTCACGGAAAACTGATACACCGTCGTCTGCGAATATTTCTTGCCCGGTTTCAAAACGGCCGACGGGAATTTCGGCTCGTTCGGCGAATCGGGATAGTGTTGAGCCTCAAGACAGAAGCCGGATCGCAGCGGATAATCCTGGCCGCTTTTGCCCTTGAGCGAGCCGTCGAGGAAATTGCCCGAATAAAACTGTATTCCCGGTTCGGTCGTGAGAACCTTCATCACGCGACCGGTCGATCTCTCGAAAACTGTCGCACCGAGCATCAGAGACTTACCTGTCTTGTTCAGTGCCCAATTGTGATCGTAGCCTTTACCAAATTTTAGCTGCTCGTCGGCCTGCACGATCCGTTTGCCGATCGCGGTCGCTTTCGTGAAATCAAAGGGTGTGCCTTTCACGTTCCGCAATTCGCCCGTTGGAATCGAACCGGCGTCCGTCGGCGTGAATTTCGAGCCGGCGATCGTTAGTTCATGGTCGAGAATGGTCGGGGCTCCCGCACCGGCGAGATTGAAATACGAGTGATGCGTCAGGTTCACAACGGTTGCTTTGTCAGTCGTCGCAGAATAGACGATCTTCAGCTCGTTCTTTTCGGTGAGCGTGTAAACAACTGTGATATTTAGATTTCCGGGATAACCTTCCTCGCCGTCTTTACTCAGGTATTTGAGTTCGAGGTTTGCTCCGGCCGCACTCGTGAAAGGCTTCGCGGTCCAGACGACGCGGTCGTAGCCTTTGACGCCGCCGTGCAGATGGTTTTCGCCGTTGTTGGTCGCGAGCGTGTATTCCTTGCCACCGATCGAGAATTTCCCTTTCGCGATGCGATTGCCGTAACGGCCGATCAACGCACCGAAAAACGAAGTGTGCTTCTCATAATCCGCGACGGAGTCGAACCCGAGCACGACATCGCCAAGTTTCCCGCTCTTGTCGGGCACTTTTAGCGAAACGACCGTTCCGCCGTACGTCATGATGCGAGCCTCAGAACCACGACTGTTGGTGAGCGTGTAGATCTCGACCGCTTTGCCGTCGGCGGTTTGGCCGAAATTGTCTTTGGTAATTTTAGGTTTAGCTGAGATGTTCATCGAGAATCCCAGAGCCATCAAAAAAACGAAAGCCGTGGGCCAGATCCGTCGGCATACAATGCTTTTATTCATACTTTTACAGACAAGTGAGCTGTTAGAAGAGAATCAGGCGTTGCCGTCACTGATAAACCAAGCTCGGCTCGCGGACAGGCAGCAAATTAATTGGTCAAACCAAATTTTCTAAACGATAGCATAGATCCCTTCCGATTTTAAAGCATCATTTAAGCGATTAACTCGCGTCGCGACCTGAATGCGATTTTAGCTAATATAACTTGCCGAACATTCGGTTTACGGGTATATTTCTCTTATTGATCCCCAATACGTTCAAGCGAATTTTGACTTTCTGGACATAACAATATTAATTGTTTCCGAGACGCCGGACAAGCGGTTAACCAAAGTCATTTCGCCGGGAGTGTAAAATTAATCGACCAAAATAGATCTAGTTGGAGAAATTATGAATAACAGAATCCTGACAGTATGTTCATTTCTGCTCGGAGCCTCGCTGCTCGCATCATGCGGCGGCGGAGCCAACACGACATCGAACGCCGGAGCCAATGCCGCGAACGCGACGGCCGCGGGCAAAGAGATAAAGCTGGCATTTGTAACAAATAACGCCTCAGATTACTGGACGATCGCCCGGAAAGGCGTCGAAAAGGCCGATGGCGAATTGAACGATGTAAAGGTCGAATTTAAACTCCCCGGCGAAGGAACCGCCGCCGAGCAAAAACGCATCATAGATGATCTGACCTCGACCGGCATTCAGGGCATCGCGATCAGCCCGGTCGATCCTGATAACCAGACCCAGCTCATCAATGACACTGCGAAAAAAGCGCTCGTGATCACGCAGGACAGCGATGCACCGACGAGTGACCGTGCCCTCTACATTGGCACCGACAACGTTGCCGCCGGCCGCCAGGCAGGCGAACTCGTCAAAGAAGCTTTGCCAAATGGCGGCAAGATCATGGTCTTCGTCGGCAAGAGCGACGCCCGCAATGCGGCTGAACGTTTTCAGGGTTTGAAAGAAGCTCTAAAGGATTCGAAGGTCGAGATCATCGACATCCGCACCGACGACACCGACCGTGCCCGGGCCAAAACCAACGCCGCCGACACGCTCACTAAGTATCCTGACATCGCCGGCATGGTCGGCCTCTGGAGCTATAACGGCCCCGCGATCCTCAACGCCGTCAAGGATGCGGGCAAGCTCGACAAGGTCAAGATCATCTGCTTCGACGAGGAAGACGAGACGCTGGCTGGTGTAAAAGAAGGTTCGATCTTCGCCACCGTCGTCCAGCAGCCGTACGAATTCGGCTACCAGTCGGTGATCCTGATGTCCAAGATCATCAAGGGAGACAAATCCGTTATCCCCGCGGGCAAACAGATCAACGTCCCGACCCTCGTCATCAAAAAAGACAGCGTCGAGGAATTCACTAAGAAGATCAATGGACTTCGAGGTCGATAAGAGTTTTGCCCGCGAAATACGCGAAAGCACGCTAATAAAGAACTTCTTATTTTCGCGTATTTCGCGGGCAAGAAATTCTTCGGCAGCCGGTCGTGAACATATGAAGACCATCACCCTCGTTACAATTTCAATTTTTCTCTTCGCGATCTCGCTTGCCGCGCAGACACCGATTCCGCTTTGGCCCGACGGTGCACCAAACGCGATCGGCAAAGAGCCTCAGGACATCCCGACGATCACACCTTTCGTCGCTCCGAAAGAAACCGCGACCGGTGCCTCCGTTCTAGTGCTGCCCGGCGGCGGATACACTCGGCTTTCTGATGTAAAGGAAGGCAGCGATATCGCAAAATGGCTGAATTCGCTCGGCATTTCCGCCTTTGTCCTCAAATACCGCCTCGGCCCGCGTTACAATCAGCCAAATCCGCTGCTCGACGCCGCGAGAGCGATGCGTACAGTTCGAGCGCGTTCTAAAGAATTCGGCGTTGACTCAAATCGAATCGCGATACTAGGATTTTCTGCAGGCGGGCATCTCGCTTCTACACTTGGCACCCATTTTGATGCCGGAAAAGCGGACGCAAGGGATGAGATCGATCGAATGAGCTCGCGTCCGGACGCAATGATCCTGCTCTATCCGGTTATCACGATGGGCGAATTCACCCATGCCGGGTCAAAAAAATATCTCCTTGGCGAAAACCCGACACCGGAACTGATAAAGCTCTATTCGAACGAGCTGCAAGTGACCAAAGAAACGCCGCCAACATTCATCATGCACACAATGACCGATGCGAGTGTACCTGTTGAGAACGCAATGCTGTTCGCCGCAGCTCTGCGTAAAAACAGCGTGCCGTTCGAGTTTCACCTCTACGAACAAGGCCCCCACGGGGTCGGCCTCGCCCCGACGAATCCGTATCTGGCAAGCTGGGCCGCGAGGTGTGCGGATTGGCTGGTGCTGCGGGGATTTTTGAAGCGATAGTCCGTCGATGTCAGAACTAGGAGCGGTAGCGATTGGGTTCTTCAGCTTTTTGAATTGCCACGGGTTTTAACCCGTGGAAAAAATTCAAAAAAGACATAGGCTTTAGCCGAAACAATGGAAGGCTTGAACAATCGTAGCCAAGGATTTTGGCTAAAGCCGATAAAAATTCAGCACCTATCCACTAGCTAAAGCTCGTGGCAATTGAAAAAACGAAGCTGCATCACTTTTTTATGACCGACTCAAAACTCAACCGCCGCAACTTCCTGAAAACCACCGCCGTTGGTGCCGCCGGACTGTCCATCCTTGCGAATACGGCAAATGCAGAAACACCTGTCGAGCCAACACTTGGCCCGAGCCTTTCGCAGCGACATGTCTTCCCGCTCAATCACAAATGGCTCTACAGTGAAAAGTCTTCGGCCGCAGCGATGCAGGTGAATTTCGCTGATAAAGCGTGGAAACAGGTGACGATCCCGCACACAAACAAGATGCTGCCAATGAACGGGTTCGATGAGAAGGAATACACCTTTGTCTCAGCCTATCGCCGGCATTTCCGTTTGCCAAAAGAGTTGAAAGACCACCGCATTTTTGTCGATTTCGGCGGCGTGATGACGGCTGCAAAGGTATTTATCAACGGCAAAAGCCTCGGCGAATACAAGGGCGGCTACACGCCGTTCTCGTACGAACTCACCAAAGAGATCAACTGGAGCGACGACAACGTCCTCGCCGTCGAGGTCGATTCGACGGAGCGTGCGGATATTCCGCCGTTCGGCAATCTGGTGGATTATATGACGTTCGGCGGTATATACCGCGACGTCGCGATCCGAGCCGTGCCGACAAATTTTATTACCAACGTCTTTGCAAAACCGGTTGATGTCCTCAAACCGACTCGATCGCTCAAGGTTCGCGTCGATCTGCAAACGGACGGCAGCGTCCGCACGTCCTCGACCGGCTACGTGCTAAAGGCAGAGTTGCTCGACGGCGACAAGGTGATCAGCAATGCGGTAAAGACCGTTGTGCCATTTGGCGTTTTTTTCGACCGAGGAGATCATCCTTAAGGACGGCTTGTCGAACATCCAGCTTTGGGATCTAAAAACTCCCAAAGTCTACAACGTGCGAGTCACTCTGAATGAACTCACGGCGACCAATGACCACTACGAAACCCGCATCGGCTTCCGCGAAGCCAAGTTCACGCCCGAAGGCTTTTATCTCAACGGCAAACACGTCAAGCTCCGCGGACTCAATCGCCATCAGACGTATCCATTCGTCGGCCAGGCGATGCCGGAACGCGGACAGCGTAAGGATGCCGAGATAATTAAGAACGAGCTGAAATGCAACATCGTCCGCACGTCGCACTATCCGCAATCGCCGCATTTCCTGGATGCCTGCGACGAGTTAGGGTTACTTGTTTTTGAGGAAATTCCAGGATGGCAGCACGTCGGCGATCAGGCCTGGAAAGATCTTACGCTGCAGCACGTGGGGGAAATGATCCAGCGTGACTGGAACCATCCGTCGATCATCATGTGGGGCGTCCGCGTCAACGAATCGGGCGATTTTCACGATCTTTATACCGCGACGAACAAGCTTGCTCACGAACTCGACGACAGCCGGCAGACCGGCGGCGTGCGTTACCGTTATCCGTCCGAACGTCTGGAAGACGTGTTCACGATGAACGATTTTGGCTGGCCGCTGCGCGCTCCGAATCATCCGCTCTATCTAAATACCGAATTCTCGGGCCACATGTTCCCGACCAAACGCTTCGACCTGGGTGACCGGCTTCGCGAACACACGCATCGGCACGCCCGCGTTCACGATGCTCTTGCGGCAGACGTAAAATACGCCGGCGGCATCGGCTGGTGTGCGTTCGATTACAACACGCACGAATACTTCGGCTCCGGCGACCGCATCTGCTATCACGGCGTCTCTGATATTTTCCGTATTCCAAAGCCCGCGGCAGGATTCTATAAATCACAATGCGACCCGTCCGAGGAGATCGTCCTCGAACCCGCATTCCATTGGGCTGTCGGCGACGAAAACGAGGCATTTACGTTTGGACTTGTCTCTTCGAACTGTGAAAAACTGAAATACTTCGTCGGTGAAACACTTGTCGCCGACGTCGAGCCCGACCGCAAAACTTATCCGCATCTGAAATACGCACCATTCAACCCCAATCTGCGAAGCTCGATCTGGGGCAGCGTAAAATGGGCCGACATGCGTATCGAAGGCTACATCGACGGCAAAAAGGTCATAGAACGCAAACTCTCAGGCAAAGGCGTCGACCGCGATTTCATCATCAAACCCGATGACACCGAGCTGCGAGCCGACGGCATCGACATGACCCGCGTCGTCTTCAAAGTCACCGACGAATACGGCAACGACCGCCCATTCGCCCAAGGCGCGATCCAGTTCACTATCGAAAACGGAGAGATCATCGGCGACAATCCGTTTGCTTTGGTCGGCGGATGCGGGGCGGTTTGGGTGCGATCAACGGAAAAAGGCGGAACAATTCGGCTGACGGCGAAACATGCGAGATTCGGTACAAAAATCGTGACGATCAACGCGAAGACAGTGCCGACACCGACGATCTAAAGCAGCGAAGCCGTTAGAGCGGAGCTCGACTGGAGCGGCAAGCACCCTTGCTTGCCACACTGCGGCTCCCGCGGTGTTAACTAGCGTTAAATTGTCTTCAACTTGATCCCCACCCCGGAGCATAAGCGGTTTTCAACCGCTGGCAAGCAGGGATGCTTGCCGCTCCAGTCACGCTTCGCGTCCACTCACGGGCTTATTTCATCGAGGTCACCAGCGAATTGGAGGCTGGCTTTATTGCTTTCCCT
This sequence comes from Acidobacteriota bacterium, assembly GCA_016703965.1. Lineage (NCBI taxonomy): Bacteria > Pseudomonadati > Acidobacteriota > Acidobacteriota bacterium. Next base: position 1,206,508 of record JADJBB010000021.1, on the reverse strand, counting down.
GCGGGTGATAAGAATTTCGACAATTTGGGCTGCTTTAGCGAATGGATCGCTGCGACTACCATTTGGGCGTTTAGCAAGGCTCCGGCAGGGGTGGAATGCGTGCGGGCGTCGCCAAAAAGCGGAGCGACCTTGTCCACCCCGAGGCGTTCAAATTCGAGGGCGACGATCTCGTTGAGATCAATATATGCGGAGCCGGTTGCTTTGGCTGCGTTTGCGGTCCACGGCACCCATTTTTCGCGTTCCTTTCGCACGATCTTACTGTCGGCCCAATCTTTGTGCGGGACCATCGAGCAAAATATCATCGTCGCTCCCTTCGCTCGCGTATCGTTGCCGTACTTTCGCATATACCAGCCAAAGCTGTGCACGGTCTCGATCTTGCCGTCGGCATTGCGTTTTACTTCGACCGTCTCGTCGCCTTCGCTGTGGAGTGAAGGGCGGTCTTTGGCGGCAGGATCGTCGTATTTGCCGACGTCGTTATGACCAAATTGGAGCAGTACAAAATCGCCTTTCTTCATCTCCGCCAAAACCTTGTCCCAACGGCCTTCGTACTGAAAGGTCCGGCTCGAACGCCCGCCGATCGCACGGTTGACTACGTTGACCTTTGTCAGGTCAAAGAACTGCGCGAGTTCCTGTCCCCAACCGCGCAACGGAGCGTTGCTGTTCAACGTCGAGTCGCCCACAATGAAAAGCGTCGGCAGTTTAGGGTCGCGAATCTGCGAAGGTGTTGTCTTCGAATCGTCAACGACCGGCCGAGCGTCGTCCTTGACCTGAGCGAGTGCAGAGATCGAAAGCAACAGAAGAAGAAAACAACAACGGATTGACGCGGATCTACACAGATTATTTAATGATGAGATAATCATAAAACCGTCCTCAACTCTCTTCTCCACGAAAATCTGCGTTAATCCGTTGTTCCAATTCTCACTATTTCCCCTTCGCGATCTCGACCGCATAAATGTGCGTCGGCCCGAGCATGTTCGAGCGGAATACGATCCACTTCCCGTCCGGTGTGAAGGTGGCATTCGGTTCGAGTGAGTAATCGTGTTTCGCAAGATTCACGAGCCGTTCGCTCTTGAATTTACCGCCTTCGGGTTTGAAGAGATATATCCACTGGCCGTAGTCGCCCTTAGCAACGCTGTTCGGGCCGCCGCCGTCGCCGAGGAAGGTCTTACCGTCGGGCGAGACGCCGAAGTGCACCGACCACTCTTTCTTCTCCATCCCGAATTTCTGCATCTTGCCAGTTTTGATGTCGTATTCGGCAAGCCAGAAAACCTGGCCTTTGGGTGTTTGCAGGTCGTAATAGATGTGCTTGCCGTCCTGGCCAAAGAACTCGTGGCCGGCTATCTCCATATCCATTGTGCGGGTGTGAATTTTCTTGAGATCACTGCCGTCGGTGCGGATCGTCCAGATGCGGTCGACCTTGTGCCACGGGCCCTCGTGGCAAAACATGATGAGGCCGGGGTCGGTCGGCGACATCTGGACATGATTGAGCCAGTCCGTCGCCGGATGAAACATCTTAACTTCGCCCGACTTGATATTGATCGTGTAGAGCGACATCGGGACCTTTGCCGCGAGCCGCCGTTCCATCATATCGCCCTTGCCAGGATAGCTGTCGCGGGCCGGGACCTGGCCGGCGGGTGCTCCGGGTATCGGCGTCGGAGTCGCGGTCGGAGCGGGCTGCGGGCGAAATTCTTGCGGCAATTCGCCGACAACCATGCTGCCCGCGAGCAAAGCTTCATCGGCATTCAATCCAAATCCGGAACCGGTTCGAAGCTTTGCGTTCTTTACGATCTCGCGGGTCGCTTTCGTGTTGATATCGGTCTCGAAGAGTGTATCGCCCTTGAAATAAAAGACCTTGCCGGTCTTCCGCCCGACTACCGTGCCCGAGCCGCGGCCGTCAACGATCTTCTCGATCTGTTTGGTCTTGAAATTATAGGTAGAGATCCCGCTACGCGTGTCGAAAACCAGCTTATTACCGGAATAAGCGTTCTGGTGAAAATAATACGATTGGCTTCCCGGCTCTTCTGAGAGCCTGACGATACGGTGCCCTGTGTCCTTATCGACCCAGTCACGCGGCAGCTCGGCGGTTTGGGCTGAAACGACAAATGAAGAAAGTAGAAGAACAAAAAGCGATAAAACAATAGTTCTCATGGCAATTCCTTACAAAAGCGAGATATAAAAACCACCGATCCCGCCCGCCGCCGACAGATGGCGACGTCGGGCGGGACCGATGTATTAGAAAACTATGCTCCCCTTCCGTTTAGAAGAAAAGGCGAAGTCCGAACTGAACGTAACGCGGATTGTTTACCGCGAACAGAGTTCCGAAATTCGCATCATAGGTCCCACGCAGCCGGTAATGTTTGAGACCGGTCAGAGTCCTAATGTCGAACGAATTCGGATTGCGTGTCGCAAATCCCTCGGGAACAGGAATACTGTAGAAGTTCAGCGGGATCGCACCCGACGGGAGCCGGTTGCTGATCGTAAGGTTCTGAACGGCTAGCAGATTTGGATCTGTCGCCCCGGTTGCAGCTGGTAAGCCGTTGAAAGCTGCCCAGTTGTTATATTCAGCCAACGTTACCGGCGTCTCAACCGGCAAGGTGCCGAATCCGAATGGCGTATTTCCGGTATTGTTGAGACGGAAAACAGGGTGATTCAGAGCGTTGAGCAGATCGACGCGGAAGTTAAGTTTGCGTCGGCCTTCACCGCCGAGGAATCCAAGCGTAAACGTCTTCTGCAGCGAGAGGTCAAAGTACTGCTGGATCGGTCCGCGAATGTTGAGCGTACGTCCTGAGTTGCCAAGCGAACCCTTATCCGGACGCGTGAACGCTGCCGGATTTACCCACGGTTCGCAGCCGCCTCCAACGGAACACGACTTATCGTAGAGCGGATTCTTGAGGGAAACGCCTGGAACGATGTTCATACGAACCGAGCGGTTGACGCCGCCGAGGCGGTTAGTATCGGTAATGAACGGCGTAAACGGCTGTCCGCCCTGGAGACGGAAGATACCGGACATCGACCAGCCACCAACGATCGCATCGACCGCGCCGGGGAGTTTATTAAAGAATGCGCGCCTTGCTCCGAACGGCAGATCCCAGACGAAAGTATTGTTAAAATTGTGTCTCAGATCAAAAGCCGAAACCGCACGGTCGCCGCTGCGCGGAGCACCGTAGTAGCTCTGGCCCAGTGTCGTTCCACTCGTTAGAACTCGAACGTCAGGCGACGAATCCGAAGCATCATCGATCGACTTGCCAAACGTATAGTTCGACGAGAAGCTCAGGCCGCCCGAGAAGCGGCGGCGAACTTCAACGTAAGCACCGTGATAGATACTCGTTGCCGACGGGTTAAAATACTGATTCAAAGTATTGAATCCGAAATAGGTCGAGTTTATGCTGTTACGCTGGATGGCCAGAACGGCGCCGAGAGCATTTCGGCGTCCCAGAGGATCAGCGAAGGCGTTTTCCGCAGCGACGTTACTGCCCTCGAGCAGTTCAACAAAGGAGGTGCTTCGCGGATTGATGTTGACGTTCGGCATGTAGAGGTGTACGCCTCGGTTGCCGACATAGGCGAACTCTACAGACGTATTTTTCATGATCTCGAAGGAGACCGTCAGGTTCCAGTTCTGTGTATAAGGTACCTTCTCTGAACCATCCTGAACGACTGCAAATCCGGGAACGCCAAGGCTGTTCAAGCCGATGATACCCGTTGCAGGATCGAACGCGAACTGATTGACAAGAGCTTGCTGGAAGCTTCCGCCGCCGACCAGCGGAGCGTTGCCCGAGAGCCTGACCGGCTGACTCGGGTTTGCCGTTCCACCAACTGTCGATCCGGTCGCGAGCGTGGAAACTGCCTGGAATCCGCCAAAGTCAGGATTCGGCAGACGGTTGTTTCCGGTCAGCGGTGCATGCGAGATGCCGTAGCCGCCGCGAACTGCTGCGCTTCGTTTTGAAAGAAACTCCCAAAATTTAGGGCTCCACGCAAATCCAAACCGAGGTTCGAAGTTGCGTTTCGCGACGTCGGTGAGGTACTTAGAACGCCCGTTGTAGCCAGCAAGTGCAAAGACGGGGATCTGAACCGTTGTGGGGATCTGCGCCACGATCGCTGCGTAATTTGGCGAAGTTGCGGTGATTCCAAGACCGGTAATGATCGCCGTTCGCTGAGCATCGGTCAGCGTAACGCTTTGAGCGAGATCGGGGCGGAATGCACCCTGCTGATTGTTTCGCTCACCGCGGGGTGTCTGTAGCGAGTATCTCAAACCGAGGTTGACTGTGAGATTTGGGCGAACTTTCCAATCATTCTGGACAAAGGCGGCCCCGTTTTTCCAGTAGTAGTTGTAGTCGAGCAAGAGTGGGCGGACCTGGACCGCGTTCGGCACGCCAAGAAGCAAACTCGCTAGCGGGTCGCCGCCGTTTGCAGCAGTCGTCGAACGGTTGTTGCTCGTGTTAAGCACACGGAATTCCCAACGTCCACCGGATGCTCCGAAAAACGGGATCACGTTCAGCTTGGCAAGGCCCATGTTGATACCGAATTTCCACGACTGGTTGCCGCGGTTCCAGTAAACGATCTCGTCGACGTTATAACGCTCTTCTTTATTAAAGTTGTTGGTCGACCCGGATGAACCGACGTCGGCAAAGGCCGAGTTTGTGCCGGAATCACTGCTAAGCTGAAATAACGGAAGGCCGCCGCTTGTGAGGCTGGGCAGGCCAAGCTCAGTAGCGAGGTTACGGCCGCCGTTTATAGAAAATTCAGGCGAAAAATCTTCGCTGAAAACGCCTTTCGTGTAGCTCAATCGAAGGTTGTTGACCACGCTCGGCGAGAAAATGTGATCGTCCGTCAGCAGGAATTGTTTCGCATCGCTGAAAACGCCGGTGCTTCCGTTCACATCTGTACCGAAGTTGCGGACGGCGATCGCCGGCGTTACTGAGTAGCGAAAACCAAGCTTGTTAGACCGGGTGAGCTGATGATCCAGCTTTAGGGTGTAGCGGGTTTCGTTCTGAGTGACCTGACGATTGACAACGTAGTTGCGGATCAGGCCGCCGTCAAGAAAATAGTCACCGCCGAGCGGCATGTATTCCAGGATCCGAGGAGCTTTTGGATCGATGAACGCCGCCGGAAGAACGTTTAGTGCAGGGTTCGGGGTCGCATTTGTCGCGGTCGAACACTGCGGCTGGCCCGCTGCGTTGAGCGTTGCACGCGGATCGCCGAATTGGCAGTATTGGAACCCGGTTCCGAGCGTGATCGGAATCAATGTTCCGTTCGCTCCAAGTGTGAACTGCTGGTAAATATTCGATGGGCCTGTCGATGCGACGTTGAACTGATTGGCGATCGCCGTCGGCACCCAGCCTCCAGACGTTCTCGTCAGGTTGCGAAAGTCACCGTTTCTTTCAGCCTGTGAGCGAAGCAGCGTTGTGACCGTAACAAAATCCTGACGCCATCTCGGTTCGTAAGCAAAAAAGAAGAATGTGCGATCGTGGCCGTCGTAAAGTTTCGGGCCGCCTTCCCCAAAGGCAGGAAGATAAACCGGTCCGCCGACCGTCAGCGATCTCTGGCTGTATTTCAGATTGTTTGGAGTTCGCGGGGTAGTTCCGATGCGGTAAGGCTTTGCGTTCGTCGCCGGATTGCGGTGATAGAAGAGTGCCGTTCCGTTGAAGCGATTGGTACCTGACTTTGTCGTCGCATTGATGACGCCGCCACTCGTGTTGCCGTATTCTGCCGAGTAAGCCGAGGTCTGAACTGTGAATTCCTGAACCGTTTCCGGCGTGAAGCTGACAACAGCACGGCCGATACCGACACCGGTATTATTAACACCATCCGCGAGGATCGATGTGCCGCCTGGACGTCCGCCGTTCAAACTCAGGTTAAACCCGGGAACCGGTTGGCCGGACGTAACTTCTGCATCTTCGCTGCCGGCGTCGCCGGAGACGTTAGCGACCGTGACGGCGAGATCGAGCACGCTGCGGTTATTAAGCGGCAATTCGCGAAGCTGAACCTCGGAGATGGTCTTTGAGGTCGTGCCGGATTCCGTATTGATCAGAGCATCTTCTGCCTCGATATTAACGGTCTCAGAAAAATTACCTACCTCGAGCACGACATTTACGGTCTGGACCGTTGCGGTATCGACTTTGATCTTCTGAATGACAGCTTTTTTAAAGTTCGCCGCCTCGGCCATGACGTCGTATTCGACCGGTTCAAGCGAGGTGACGGAAAAAGATCCGCTGCTCGATGTAACCACAGTCGTCGACTGATTAGTTCCGACATTTTTGATCGTAACTTTTGCCATCGGCACCACGGCTCCATTCGAATCCGTTACCGTGCCGCTAATACCGCCTCTATTGGTTTGACCAATTATTGCAAGGCCGGCAATCAAAATTAATAAAGAAATCTGAACCAATCTCATAAGTCTTCTCCACTGACGTAAATTTCTAAAAAATCGTTAGAATTGCTAACAAATAGCTGGAAATACAATAGCCTTTCTTCCCAGATCGCCTGTTTTCAACCACTCAGAAGGAGTTGAAAATAGCCAAGTAAACCGCTTAACTCACTGCCTTGAAAACTGAGCGGCTAATTAAAACAGCCGCACCAAAACACTAAACAAACTAATAATCCGTGAGTTTCAAACTGAAATTATTGAGGATAATAACATCTTGTTAATACTGTGTCTAGAAAAATCCCTGCTTTTTTCTTCATTTCGCGAAAACTTTCTTGATTTTGTCGAAAAGATCTGGCTCTCGATCCGGTACTGTACTCGCCGTCGCTCTCCTCTACCCAGGGCATATCAAACGATTACCTCAGCAGCCGCAGTTCCATTTTATACTTTCCGTCGACGCATAAAGCGGCCAGGCAACTGGAGTACAGCTGCCTGGCCACTTAATTGTTCCTGCCAATTTAGAACAAGAACTTGATGCCGACCTGTGCACGTCGGGCGTAGTTATCCTGGTTAGACGGGGCGATAGTTCCAAACGTGGAGGCAGTCGGGCCAACCGCCGGGGCCGGGAAATACGCCTCGTTAAATGCGTTCGTGAACTCGAGACGGAACTGGATACGCATCCTCTCGTTGATCGCCGTGTTTTTGATCAGCGAAAGGTCAACGTTGTTAATGTTGTCACGCCGAACATCAGCAAAGCGGGTCGGAAGCGTCCGAAGATGGCTTACCGGAGCCGCCGTCGTAGTCGTTCCGCCGTCCTTTACGTTAATGAAAGCAGCGGTATTGAACCATCTTGCCGTCGTCCGATCACTCTTTGGCAACGCTATTTTGCCGCCAATGTAGAACAGGTCGGTGCCAAATGCGATCGGGAATCCAACCTGATAGGTGAACACTCCCTGAAGCTGCCAACCGTTAATTATGCGGTCGACAACACTGTTAGCATCCGAGAAAAGCATCTTGCCTTTGCCAAACGGCAGTTCATAGATGCCGCTCAACGACAGGCGGTGCGGCGAATCCTGATCCGAGATCATCTTCGTCGGCTTAGCATCACCCGCATTTAAGAACTCAGTTGCCTGCAGCCATTTCGACCATGTATAAGCCGCTCCGATGGTGTAACCCTGAGCAAAACGCTTATTGAGATTGAACTGTGCCGAGTGGTACCAAGATTTGCCATCATTGACCGATGTCGTGATATCACCGAAATTCGGGAACGGACGCAGAAGCTGCGATCTCGCGATCGTCGCGTTTGCAAAGCTCGTCCCGACGAAATCCGCGAGGCCCTGGAAAGGGTTCGCAACCGCCTGGCCAAGAAGCGTGCTATTTGCCGTCATCGTCGCCGAACGCGAATTCTCGGCGTTCAGGTATTGATTGGGCAAAGCATTAATATTTCGTGAGATCTCAATATCGTAGCCGTAGTTGCCGACATAGACCGCTTCAGCCACCCAGCCCATGCCAAGGTCACGCTGAATACCAAACTGGAATCTGGCCTGCTTGGAAACCTTCGGATTCTGGTTAAAGAATGAAATTCCGGTACCGAGTCCTGTCTGGCGTCCCTGAGCATTTCCAACGGGCTCCAGGATCGTTATCGCCGTCGGGAATGTCGACATCGAGAACGGGATCGGGGCACCGCTAGCGAGGGTTGTCAGCGGACGCGTCGTCGTTCTCGTATACCCAGGCTGGATCACGTCGCCACGACGTTCGCCGAGAAATCCGGCGAATAGGCCGAAGCCGCCACGCAGAACTGTCTTGTCACCGAGCTTATAGGTCGCTCCAAAACGCGGCAGGAACGTATTCTTCGGGGTCTCGTAAAGGCCATTGCCGGTATCCTTACCTGCGAATAACAAACCGCCCATGACGTTAAAGGTATTCGGGTCAATATTCGTTCCGGTGTAACCGGTGACCGGATTGGTCACTAACCTGGCGCGTGCCGCCGCCTGTGCGGGCTGAACATAAGTTGCGTCAAATCCAGATACACTCTTATTTTGCTTTTCGACAAGCGGGGTTTCGACTTCCCAGCGAAGTCCAAGGTTAAGCGTCAGATTCTGGCCGACCTTCCAGTCATCCTGGACGAAGATGCCGTAGGTCTTGGAATACTCAGCATAGTCTGCCCGACGAACGATCTGCTGCGTGCTCGGCAGTCCAAGAAGGAAAGAGGCCAAGCCCTGAAGGCCATTGACGTCTGTACTTGCTGCACTGCTGGCGCGTGTGTATGTGTTGTCGAAGATGAACTGACCGGTCTGGTCGTTACTCGAAAATGAATCGTTTTCGATGTATGTTCTAAGCTCGCCGCCAAATTTCAGCGAGTGCTTGGCAAACGTCTTGTTCAGAATAATGCTCTGGGAATGAGTATCAACCGGGCGAAATTCATTCGACATACCATTGCCCAAAGGGCCGCCCGAGAAATCAAACCGAGGGAATCGGCGAACGGCCTCGCCGACCAAACCATTGTAAGCAGTTCCTGCGGCTCCGCTCCACAGGTTAGTCAAATCGAATCCCTGTGCATCGGGCTCTTGATCCTGGCCGCGAATAAAGCGATTATAGCCGTATCTAACATTCAAAAATGTCGTTGAGTTAAAAGTGTGAACATCGTCAACAACTGCCTGGCGGGCTTTGAAGAGGAAGTTAACTCCCGTATATGCCGTGCCGGTGTAGTCGTTGTAGATACTGACCCGGTCATAGTAACTGCCGCGAACGAACAGGTGATTTTTATTTCCTATGTTCTGATCGATTCGGAACGTGTAGTTGTCGTAAGGTTTTGTGACTTCCGAAAGGGTCGAGTCGAAGATATTTCCGACCAGGCCTGAGGTTTTCGGTTTCGCGAAGTATGTCAGGACCGCCTTTGCGACAGGGTCGATCCGAGCGGCCGGAATAATGTTGCCGGCAAATGCAGTGCCCGTAAACGTTGATCCGGTCGCTATGCGTGTTGTCGGATCAAAAATACAGATCGTAGATGAGGTCGCGGTACAACCGGACGTGGGTAGATAGGCTGAAAAATCGCCATTGGCGATCGCCTGTGTCGGCACGAACGAGCCCGCACCCGCATCAAATCTCGGACGTGAATCGCGGATGCCCTCGTAGCCGAAGAGGAAGAACGTTTTGTCTTTGCCGTTGTACAGCCACGGGATCATGACAGGGCCGCTAATGTAACCGCCAAATCGATCCGACTTTGAATCCGGCCGGGCTTGGCCGCGGGAGTTACCGAAGAAATCGTTTGCCGCCCATGTTCCAGGCTCTGCAAAGTAGTAAGCCGAACCGTGAAGAGCGTTCTGGCCTGACTTGATACTTATACTGGTGACGCCGCCCTCAGTGTTACCAAACTGCGAATCGAACGTCGCCGTCTGAACCTTGAATTCCTGTACAATGTCCGACGGCGGAACGTAGGTCGCTATGACTTCGTTCGCATTGGCCGTCGCGGTGCTCGGAGCTCCGTCGATCGTCAGGTCGCTGCGGTTACCGCGCGTTCCGTCGATCGCAAAACCGATAATATGGGTCGGTTCGAACGGACGGTCAAGCCTAGCCGAACCGGTGTATGTAACGCCGGAGGAAAGGCCGATGAGCGTATATGGGTCACCGTGGACAAGCGGAAGTTCCTCGATCCGACGGCCATCAACGACCTGGCCGAGCGATGCTGTCTCCGTATTGAGCGGTGGTACTTCGCTTGTGACGGTGACAGTTTCCTGAGCTCCGCCGACCTCAAGCTTTACATCGGCCTGAACCGCTCCGCCGATCTGCAGCATAACGTTATCGCGGATCGATTTCTTAAAGCCAGGTGCCTCGACAACGATCTGATAGGATCCAGGCACCAGGTAAGTAGCCTGGTAAAACCCCTCGCCGTTTGTCGTCAGAGCCTTTCTGCCGCCTCGTGACGGGTCGATAACTGTTACGCTGGCGTTAGGGATCGACTGACCATTCGGATCAGTGACGACGCCTCTGATCGTACCTCGGGTTTCCTGTGCCGCGATCATCTGCATGCATGCCGATAACACGATCAACACCATGAAAATACGGGACATTTTGAAAATTCTTAAGCTCATCTCTTTTCTCCTTACATCGCTCGAACGGGCCTGGCGGTAGGTTCTTTGGAAAATCCGCTCGGACCGTTCAACAAAAACTGCAAATCAAAAACCGTCGGGATCAGCACCTTGGCGTCGTAAAAAATTGGTTTAACCAACTAATTATGAGAGCAATTCTGTTCCGCTGGTCGTTAAAATTTCCTAGCCCGATCGATCATCGGGCGGTTCGTCGATAAGCGGTTAACCTCACGACATTGGAAAGATGTCCGGCTGTGCTACAAATTACAGCATTTGCCCATCTCAAATTGGTAAGATATCTAATTCCCGCTTGATTTGATTGGTAAAGTAACACCATTTGACTCGCGTGTCTATAGAAAACTGCCGGAAAGTAAAATAAATACCAAAATATCCACTTAAATTGGGGAAAATCGCCGTCGATCACGACGAAATTGCGAAGGAGCGGTGAGATGCTCGCCTGTGGAATGTTGGCGATCGCGGCTCAAAACTAGCGGATTGGTAAAACCAATCCGCGGAAGTTTCGGAAATTCAGGAGAGTCTAAACCGTAATAACCTAGCGGGCCGAGGTGAGCTTTACGCTGCCCGTCAACCCCGAAGGCAGCGGTTGGATCTTTTCCATTTCCTGCGGCTGAAACCGTTCACCAAACCGCAGATTTAGAAGCTTATAGTCGGGCAGCTTGCGGCCGGACATGTAATTTAAGGCAGTGTTACCGACCACGACCCTGATGGAATTTGTTCCCGTTTTCATTAGTCGGGTAACATCGACCTTGTACGGCGGGCACCAAAGCGAGCCGGCCTTCTGTCCATTCACGAATATCTCGGCAGCTTCGCGGATCGGCGGATCGTAAAATGTCCGCATTCCGTTTCGCTGGACGACGACGTCGATAGCTTTTCCCTCGCCAAAATCCAAAATGGCGGAATTGCCATTTTTCAAAAAGCCGGCCGGCAATTGAATCGACTTTTCATAAGCCGCTGTTCCCGAGAAATAGCGTGTCGCCTCATCGTCAGCCCACGAGCGTAACGAGGTGATCTTTGCCGGAGGTTGTCCGCCGTAGGAAACATTCCAGTCCGAGCTGATGTCTATCTCCGCGTCCGATGCCGCAAAAACAGGCAACTTGCCGAGGTTCGCTTTGCTCTTTGAGAAAACTACTACCGTTGATCCATAGGGTTCGAACTCCAGGTTAATTGTCGTTGTATTCCCAGTTTGGCTGACAATATCCGCCGCGTAAGCCTGTCCTTTCAATGCGTCCCAAACCTCTGGCTGGCCACCGCCGACCCGGAATTTTACCTGGACTTTCTTTTTCTGATTTGATGTATTCGCTACGAAATATATATCTAAATCGCCCGCCTTGCGGTGTACCGTTCCAAAATCACTGCTCGCCGGCGTGATCTCGGCATCAGGCTGAAGCAGGGCCTTGAGAGCGGTTCCGATCTCTTCATCCTTTTCGACAAACTTGACCGAGGCGCTATTTCCGCCAAAAAGGCGTTCGGCGATAGACTTGAACTCGGATTGTTCGGCGGCTGTCGCCTTAACGCCCGGAACCTTGTCAGGCAGACGGCGTGTCGCGACCAGTTTGCCGCCGCCTGTGACAAATGCATCAAGCTTTCGCAGCGATTCGAGCGGCATTCGCTCGATACCAGGAAGCACGACGACGCGGTGTTTGCTCGATCCAAGAATGAGATCTCCTTTTTCGGACTTGCCGACAGTTCTTAGCATTTCATCATCGAAAAAGTCGAGATTGTACCCCGCCTCAAAGATCGCCGGCATAACCTTTTCCCCGACCATCTCGCGTTCGACGTCTATCAAGTGAACTTTGCCCGCTGTAAAATGAGCGTAAGCATCGGCATTTGGCAGATAAAGGGCGATGTCGTTTTGCGGGGTTCCCTGCCGCATTACGTAGCTCATTCGCTGTAGATAGGTGGCAAGATCCGGCATCACGATCCACCATGGATTTTGCTCAGAATACGCGCCGGCGGCATAAAATCGCCATCCCGGATACTCTACGCCAGGCGGCGTATATCCCCAGCCGTGGCCTATCAACTGGTTGATCCCCTGCAGAAAATGAATATCTGCTTCGGCTTTAAGGTCCAGCGGCGTTGCTCGAAACACCGGCGAATTGAGCCACGTCCACGTTTCCGACGAGGTCACGTTGCGGCCGTAAATATGGTTCGCCGACGAGGCCCACCGAGCAGCTCGCACGACCTTCCATTGAGCACCTTCACCGTCGGAGATATCGGCCCACTGATTGCTCGAGATCGCCGCCGGCGGCAGGCCGTAGCCTTGAATTCGAAACTTCGTTCCGTTCGCCTTCGACCAAGCCTGCATCGGGATCATGAACCGGTCATTGAACAGCTCAGTTATCGTGCGGCCCCAATCGTATCTGATTTCAGCAGTTTTCGGACCGGTTTCGGCAACGAGGGCGGGAAGATGTGGCTTTAGGTCATAGCCGCGGCGCTTTTCAAATTCGGCGAGGAAATCGTCCGTCCAATCCTGGTTGTAAACCTCGAGGCTGTCGCAAAATACCGAATAAGGGACATCGCTTTTATTAAAAGCAGTGAAAAGGCGATCACCGGTTTCCTTTAAGTAGTTGTCGACAGACGGCTTATCGAGATGATTTAGGACGTAGCCTTCAGCACCGAAGGATGGCCTTTTGACCTGCATACCGCTCTTGCCGGAAATAAAAAACAGGATCTCTGATCCAGCTACGCCGGGCGACGGTAGAAATACGTTCCCTTCCCGCAGGTCGGTCAGTTCCTTCAGATCTCCTTCGACAACCGTGTTCCCGCCCTTGGCCGACAGGAAGACCGCCATAAGTTTCTCGGCGGGAATGGTCGATGGAACGGGTATTCGTTTTGCTCCGGCTTCGACTTTGATGCGTTCGACGCGCAGTTGCCCGGCGGCCTCAGTGATCGGTGTTTTTGCTCCGCCAAACGACCACCCACTCCCGAGCGTCAAGTCGAAGCGCATTCCTAGTTCTTTGGCTTTCAGCGATGCAAACCGGAGCATTTCCAGAAATTCGTCAGAAAGATATGGCAGATTCTTGAATCCTGTCTTCGGATCGTCCGGCAAAAGCGGATAAACTGGCTGCACCTCAACGCCGCCGATCCCGCCGTCTTTCATGACCCGAAGCTCACGTTCGAGTTCAGCCTTGGTAACGGCTGGGCCAAACCACCACCAACGCATCATGATCCGAGCATCAGCGGGCGGCGTTTCAAAACCTTTGCGAAGTTCGGAGACGGTTTGCGGCACGGCGATTCCCGCAAGAAGAACGACCAGGATCAGTAAGAAAAGGATTCGATTTCTAAACATATTATAATTTTACAACCGGTGTCGGGTTCGGGATCGCCGTTAAAAGGCTCGTGTCGTCTTTTTTATCAGTCGTCGTCAGAGATTTTCCATCAGCGGCCACGACAACAAATTTGCCCGATGGAGCCTGAAGTCTGATCTTGTTACCAACGAGAATGAGTTTGAACACGCATTCATCTTCCTTCGCCCCTTTGATCGGAACCCGGTGGATCTTGTTAGCTTCTTTGTCCTCCCTAACCTGTGACTGGCCGAAAACTAACTTCACCATATCGCCGCTTGCGAGATTTCCGCCATTGATGTCGACCAACTGGAATATCTGGTTTGCGGTGATCTCTTTTGCGACTGCATCAAGCCCGCCGTTAGGGACCATTCCAATGTGGTTGCCGCCGGCAAACGCGAGTGCGACAGGATATCCAGTCGCTTCGACCGCGGGAGCCACAGTTTGAATGTCGAACATTGTCGCACTTTTCACTTCCGCCACTGCGACAACTGCATTATTCTCAACCTTTACGAATTTCCCGGTCGGCGTTTCGAAATAGATCAACTTGTCCTTAATGTGCAGTTTGAACTGACATTCCTCTTCCTTCGCGCCTTTGATCGGTACTCGGTGGATAACCGACTTTTCTTTGTCCTCGTGCCATTGCGAAGCGTCCATACGGAGCTTAACCTTATCGCCGTCCGCGATCTTACCGCCATTGAGGTCGATCAATCCGAATGTCTGCTTGGCTGTAACGGCTGCAGAAGAAACATCGAGACCTCCGCCCGCAACTTGCCCGACGTATTTGCCGTCAGGCGTTTTCAGCGAAACCGATATCTCTGACGGCTGCTGGGCATGTGTAAATTGAACGAAAAACAACGCGGCCATCGCCGCACAAAGTACTGATCTCATCTCGCGACTCCGATATTTATTTGATAAATGCCTGAAATTCCTTCTCCACCGCTTCCTTCGAGGCCTTTTGCGGCAATATCACCAGCCGATGCCAAAATGTGATCGACCGCTTTGCCGCGAGTGTAAATCGCCGCTCTTCCTTGTTTGGCTCAAACTGTTTCTGCCCAAATGGGTTAACCGCCAGCAGGCCATAGCCTCGAACCATCATATACGAGGGGAAATTGTGATTCTTCGGCGAGTCAAAACCGCGACCGTAACGTCTTCCATTCCAACCTTTCCCGTCACTGCCGCCCATTTGCCCGTTGTCCCCCAAATCTTATCGCCCGTTACGCCTTCGCTGTTGAAATACTTCCCAGTAAACCGTGTGCTGTTTGTTTCATCCGAGATCACACCACCGGCGGACGTGACCTTGACCGGAAGTTGACCTGCTTGTTCTAGTTCAGTTGCCAGATGGATCGCGAAGACGCCTTCCTTACTATCTCCGAAAACGACGTCTTGGTCGTTGGCAGTCAAAACCGTTTCGCGATCGATCCACCGCTGGTTTCCTTTTGCATGAAATGTATATTTCGTCGTCTCAAGCAGCAGGGTTGTACCGTTCGGATGGATCCATGCCGATGTGGTGGTCAGTTCGCCGCTCCCGATGCCGCTTTTCATCTCAAGGATCTTTTTCTGGACGATCCGGCCCATATGTTCGAGTTCTTTTTCGGTACGAAATGGCGAATTATTCCAGAAGTCGATCCCGTTCACGTTACCGTAGCTGAAGGAAACCCCAACCTGATGCGGATGCCCGATCGTCTCTCCGTCACGCGTCTCGACGGGAAAACCGCGAGTGATATAGCCGCCGCCGACAGACATTAGCGGAAACAAAACGGGCCGTCGGATCTTTTCATCCCAGCGATATGACGTAAAAAGCTTGCCGCCAACCTCGACATCAATACGAGTTTCCAGCTCGCGCGGGATCAGCCGTACGCTTTGAGCACGTATTGAGGCTGCGATCAGCAGTAAACAAACAACGGTCGCTGCGGCAGGAATTTTCATCGTTAATCGAGATGGAAAACTTCTTTCAAGTCTCTCGAGATCGGGCTGTTATCCGCGTTCGAGGGCATGATGCCCTTCATGAATGCCCACCAGCGGTGACATTCATCCGTATCAGCGATCGTGTTCCACAACTCTTCCGATTCGATCTCGGCATAGCCAAAAAGCTGGCTTGTTTCCGCATCGAGGAAGATCGAATAGTTGTGAACGCCATGATCTCTCAGCACAACCTCAAGCTCCTGCCAAATAGGCCGATGGCGCCGCTCGTATTCGTCGTGCGAGTCGGGGTCAACACTCATTAGAAATGCCTTGCGAATCATAGACGATCTATTGCCCGAGCAGCTGTACCGAACTATCGTTGATCTCGAATTTCTTATTCTTTAACAGCATCAACACCTCGGCCCCGGCCAATAAGACCGGTCCGTAACCGTGTGCGGCAAACTTGCTGATCGGCCGGTGATAGTAAAATGCAGGGTCGAATGCCATTCCGGTTCCCACGCAGGTTCCCTCGACCTGGCCCTGAGCGTTTACCTTGGTCGAAACCGCATTCCAGGCCAAAAGCGTTGCCGGAGCATAAGCCTTTGCATCGATCCAGCCTCGATTCACGGCACGCGCAAGCGAATATGCATAAATTGCCGTCGCCGAAGTTTCGAGATATGAATCAGAGCGATCGAGAAGCTGATGCCAGAATCCGCTGCCCGATTGATAAGAAACGAGGCCTTTTGCGTGATCCTTCAAGAGCTGAAGGATCTGCGGACGCTGCGGGTGGTCTTCCGGAAGAACTTCGAGCAGTTCGACCTCGGTCATGAACGCCCAGCCGTTCGCCCGTGCCCAGCGAAACTCTGGATGCTCGCCCATCGACTCGACCCAACCGTGCATATAAACGCCCTTTTCCTTGTTGAACATCTTTTTAGCGAAGAGCAGTACCTGCTTGCACGCTTCGTCATAGTACTTCGTCTCGCCGGTCAGTTTGCCCATCTGCGCGATCGCCGGAACGCCCATGAACATATCGTCGAGCCACAACGTGTTCGGCTGCGGCCGCATACGCGCCAACGTTCCGTCCGCGAGGCGGTGCTGGCCGGTCATAATGTGCTTGATGCCGTTGTCCACGACCGGACGGACGTTCGCCGTACTGCCGCCGCGGATCGCTTTGATCATCGCCGCGGACATCGCTCCGGTGTCATCGAGCGTACGCGGATTGATCAGATTTCGAAGCGGCATTCGGCCTTCCCATTCCTCATAATGATCCGCCGGTTTTCTGAATTGAGCCGCCGCATCGCCGATGAATTTCAGCCGCTTCTCAACGTAATCCTTATACCTCGGATCGCCCGTCGCCTCGCTCGCAAGCAGCATTCCGGCATAGGTTACACCCCATTCATACGAAACGATCCTGAAATCGCCTTTCTGCAAGATCGTATTTGCATCGATCTTCGCCGCGTCGGTAAATATTTCGCCGGTCTTTTCGTTTGCAAAAGCAGGCGGCGTGACGCCGTTCAAATAGGTATATACGCGTGACAAAACAGCCGAAACGTCCTCATTTTTCGGAATGCCATATGGAATAGGATAGTCCGGCTTCAACAAATGAAGAGGCGTAGTCGCATCTGTTTGAGCGACTATGGATTGAATGCCCACTAAGAAGCAAATAGCGAGGGTTATTAGTTTTCTCATTAATTTTTAATGTCTATTTCTTTATCCTTCCTTCTCTCCCCCCCCCGCCCCCCTCCCCCCCCCCCCCCCCCCCCTCCCCCCTTTCCGCCTCCCCCCCCCCCCCAAAGCCCCAACGCCCGGGGGGCTAAATTTGTATTCTCGGGGGGCGGGCGGGGGGGGCGTCACTCTCCCCCCCAACCCCCCCCCCCGGGGGAGGGGGGGGGGGGGCGGAACCTTTCTTCTTCTCCCCCCCCCCCCCCCCACCACCCGGCGGGACGCGCCCCCCGGCGGGGGGGCTGGACTCCCCCCCCCCCCCCGGGGAAAAAAAAACCCTCCCCCCCCGCCCCCCCCTTTTCTTTTTTCCGGTGTTTTTAGGGGGCGCTCTCAAAAAAAAAAAGCCGGGCCCGCCCTTTTTTCGCCGCGGCCGCGGAAACACTTCTGGCCGCCGCCGCCCCCCCCCCCCTCCCGGGCCCCGGGTGGGGGGGGGCCCCGCCAAAACGGGGCCCGGGCCCCCCCCCTTGCCCCCCCGGGGGGGGGCCCCCAAAATCCCAGGGGTTTCATTTAACTACGCGATCGTCAACGTCAACCTCGTCACCGACGCCGGTGCAAACTTGTAAACAAGGCGTCCACCAGCCCCGACCGTCACATTCTCATTCCTTGGAACCAGAGCGTTCGGGCTTTCGAAACTGTTACGGGCGTGAATGTCGTTTGATGACAGAACGCGGGCGGTCGCTGCCACGATCTTTGCCCCGCCGATGTTGATCTCGGTTTCGCGGCCGTTTTTCGCATCGGGGTTAACGGCCGTCAGCGTTACCGTTTTTCCGTTGACCGAAGCCGAACCGTTGAGCCCCCAGAATTTCGTCGGGATTTCTTTCTTCGCGGCGTCAAATCGCGAGAACGCCACTTCAGGAGACGTGAACTGCGTTCGAACCGCTGTCGCACCGGCGTGCGGCATGTACATTTCGAATACATGATAGTTCGGCGTGCAGAGGAATTTGTCTTCGTACGTGTGAAACAGCGAATGGATCGTATTCACAAGTTGTGCCGGATTTGACATCACGACCTTATCAGCGTGTCGCTGGAAAGTATCGAGATTGAGGCCCGAGATGAGCGCGTCGCGAAGCGTGCCGGCATAGGCATAGAGATACGCCGGCGGCATATCGGCGTCCTGATTGTGCCAGGCTCCCCATTCGTCAACTATTAGCTTAACGCGATGGTCACGGTCGATCTCGCCCATTACCTGCCAATGCTCACGAACGAGGCCGTCCATTCGGTCAGAACGGGCGATCAGGTCGTACCATTCGTTCTCATCGTAAACCCGTGCATCGCCTTTGCCGGTCGTCCCTGAATAATAATGCAACGCCCAGCCGTACATACGATTGAGCATACCGTTACCTTTTTCGGTGAGTTTCGTAAAGAATTTTCGCGTCCAGCCGAGGTCGCCGCCATTCGGGCCCGAACCGACGAGTTGAAGCTTCACGCCATACGTGGGCAGCCACGCAGTGAATCTGCGAAACTCGGTCGCATACTCCTCCGGCGTAAAATCACCGCCGCAGCCCCACGATTCATTTCCGACGCCCCAAAGCTGCACATTGTACGGATCCTTGCTCGCATTCGCCGCCCGCTGACTCGAGAGCGTCGTCACGCCGGCCGGTGCGTTACAGTATTCGAGCCATTGCATGAATTCGGAAACGCCGAGGCTTCGAAGGTTTGCCGCAAGGTATGGTTTCGCCCCCACCAACTGGCAAAACTTAATAAATTCGTCGGTGCCGAACCAATTCGGCTCATATTTCTGCGGGCCGTCTTTCACATCCTGATACGCTTTCGGCGCTTTGTAGGTCGTGTCCGCCCAGAAATTGACCCGCGACGGACGCTTTTCACGCGGCCCGATACCGTCACGCCAATCATATTGGTCCGCAAAACACCCGCCCGGATAGCGGATCACACCTGGTTTTAGCTTGGCGAGATGATCGACCAGATCCTTTCTGATGCCGCCGATATTCGGGATCTTCGATTTTTCGCCGACCCAGATGCCGTCGTACACAACGGCCCCAAGGTGCTCGACGAAATGGCTGTAAAGATTGGGGTTGATAGTTCCGATCGGCTCATTTATCAGGATCTCGACCCTCGAATCAGCTGCCTGAGCATACATCGCTCGTGGTGCGATAACCGCCGCGGCTCCGGTCAACAGCGACCGATTTAAGAAATCTCGTCTTCCGATACTCATAGTTTTTTCCCGCCCACGTCGAAGTAGTAAACCGCTTAACTAGCTTTTTGATCCGGTTGCTGTTATATTGCCTCTAATCAGCCAACGCCAAGAGGATCAGGTTATGTTCAAGGATTACAAAACGGTAATTTGTAGAACTTTTCTATAACATTTCGTCCGCAATTACAAGCGGTTTTCTCAAAATCTTTCTTGGCGGCCTTTGCGTCTTTGCGTGAGAAAAGGCCCTTTTAACGCAAAGACGCAAAGGCCGCCAAGGATGCAAAGAAGAATCTTGTCTGTCTAAATGACTGTATCTATGAGGTTTACCGGCATGTCGCTCAGATCATTCATCATCACGATCGTTTTACTTGCGGCTCAATCGAGCTCAGCCCAGATCGACCTTTCTGGCGAATGGCGGTTTGCACTTGATCCGACAAATGCCGGGGTCACGCAAAATTGGTACGACCAATCTTTGCGGGAAAAGATCAAGCTTCCCGGCATTCTCCAGTCCCAGGGCTACGGCGATGAGATCAGCACCAAAACGCCCTGGGTACTTTCGCTCTACGACCGCAATTGGTTCGAACGAGAAGATTACAAGGCGTATACAAAACCCGGGAACGTAAAGGTTCCATTTCTCTCGCAGCCGCCCCGACACTACATCGGCCCCGCCTGGTATCAACGCGACATCGAGATCCCTGCGGATTGGCGAGGAAAGCGAATCGTTCTGTATCTCGAGCGCCGCGCTGGGAATCAACCGTCTGGATCGACGGCAAAAAGATCGGCTCCGCCCGAAGTTTGGTCGCCCCGCATGAATTCGATCTCGGCAAGCTCGAACCTGGCAAACACCGCCTGACCGTCCGCGTCGACACCACGATGATCATGCCGTATCGGCCCGACGCTCATTCGGTTTCCGATTCGCTCGGGATGAGTTGGAACGGGATCGTCGGGAAGATGGAACTGCGGGCGACGAAAAAGGTATGGATAGAAGATGTGCAAATTTATGAGGTTTATCGAAACCCAGGGCTCTACGATGATGCAGATTCGCCGTTTTCAAACATAAAAGTCAAAGTAAAGATCAAGAACTCTACCGGAAAGCCTGGCACCGGGTATCTTTCCTTGAATGGTCGTTCACAGTTTGTCGTATGGAGCCCTGATGGTTCTGAGATTGATCTGCATATCACCATCCCGAAAACTCAGCGGTGGGACGAATTCAATCCCAAACTTCATAAGCTTTTGTTGACGCTAAAAGGTGAAGATGCTGACGAAAGTCGTGAGATCTCTTATGGCGTTCGAACAATCAAAGCCGTCGGCAAAGAATTCCAACTCAACGGCCGCCGCATCTATCTTCGCGGAACGCATCACGGCGGTGATTTTCCGTTGACAGGTTATCCACCGACCGATGTCGCATATTGGCGAAAGATCTTTCAGATCAACAAAGATTGGGGCATCAACCACGTTCGGTTCCACTCGTTCTGTCCACCCGAGGCAGCGTTTCAGGCGGCGGACGAACTCGGCATCTATCTCCAGCCCGAGCCTGGCATGTGGAACGAGGTTTCGCCCGGAACGCCGATGGAGAAGATGCTCTACGAAGAAACCGAAGCGATGATCAAAGCCTACGGCAATCATCCGTCGTTCCTCCTATTTTCGCCCGGCAACGAGCCAAAAGGCCGTTGGAAAGAGGCTTTCGACAAATGGATCACCCATTATCGCCTCGCCGACCCGCGTCGCATTTACACGAACGGCACCGGCCACACCGAACCGTCAGTTCCCGGCCTCGCCGAGGGAACTGACTATCTCGCCATGCAGCGTATCGGCCAGAAAATGCTGCGTGGAAACACCGCGTGGTTCGGCAAAGACTACGGAGCCTCGCTCGAAGACATCAACGTCCCCGTCGTCTCGCACGAACTCGGCCAGTGGGTCGCGTATCCCGATTACAGCATAATCAAAAAATTCACCGGCTACATGCGGCCCGGGAATTACGAAATATTCCGCGATTCCCTCGCCGCCAAAGGCCTGCTCGCAAAAAATAATGACTTCGCCTACGCCTCGGGCCGCTATCAGCTCGAATGCTACAAAGAAGAGATCGAGGCCAACCTGCGAACGCCGGGAATGGACGGTTATCAATTGCTTGACCTCCACGATTACCTTGGCCAGGGCACGGCACTCGTCGGAATTCTCGATGCTTTCTGGGAAGAAAAAGGCTATGCAACGGCTAAAGAATTTCGACGGTTCAACAACGAGACCGTTCCGCTCGCCCGATTCGCAAAACGCGTCTATACGAATGACGAGACGATAACCGCAGATGTCGAGATAGCCCATTTTGGCAAGGCTCCAATAGCAAAAGCGTCTCCGTATTGGCGTATAACCGATTCGATGGGAAAGGTCATCGCAACCGGCGATCTGCCGTCGCTCGCGATCCCGATCGGCAAGAATATTCCGCTCGGCAAGATCAACTTTGACCCGTCAAAGATAACGGAACCGAAAAACCTCAAAGTTACCGTTGGCCTCAAGGGCACTACCATTGAGAACGATTGGGATCTGTGGGTCTATCCGGCAAAGCGTTCGAACACCGCTGTCAGCGGGATCCTCATAACACACGACTGGGCCGAGGCCGAAGCGAGTCTCGAAAAAGGCGGCAAGGTTCTCTACATGCCGCGAAAGGCAGATCTAGACTGGACCAGCCCGCCGCTCGATTGGGTTCCCGTTTTCTGGAATCGTTTGATGAATCCGGCGTGGGGACGAATGCTCGGCCTTTGGATCGACAAGGCTCACCCTGCTCTCGCCGGGTTTCCGACGGAATCGTATTTCGACTGGCAATGGTCGGGAATCGTGAACGGCTCTCGAGCAATGAACCTCGACAAGCTGCCCAAAGAGCTGCAGCCGATCGTCCAGCCGATCGACGACTGGAACCGTAATTACAAACTCGGCCTTGTCTTCGAAGCAAAGGTCGGCAGCGGCAAACTGCTGGTCGCCACACCCGATCTCGAAAATTCCCTGTCCCAGCGAATTGCGGCAAGGCAACTTCGGCGGTCGCTGCTCGATTACATGGCGACAGCGAAATTCGATCCCAAAGTTGCGGTCACGGCGGCGAATTTCCGCGAGGTTTTCTTCGATACCAGGATCATGAAGAGGCTCGCAGCGTCCACCGCCGATGTCGCGTCCGGCCCGAATCCAGCTTCGTCCGTGATCGATGGTGACCCGAACACATTCTGGCTGGCTGGCGATCCGCGCGGTGCGGCACGACAGGATCAGAGTTTACAGATCCGATTTCTACGCCCGATCCAATTCTCCGGCTTAGTTGTCATGCCGCGTCAGAATGGACGTGAGCATGAGGGCGATGTTCGTGAATACCTGATCCAGATCAGCGATGATGGCACAAACTGGCGCGACGTAAAACGCGACTCGCTCGTTTCAACATTTAACCCGCAACGCATAGATCTCGGACAAAACGTTACGGCTAAGTTCATCAAATTTACATCGCTCTCGGGCTTCGGCTCGGACAAAATTTCAGCGATCGCCGAACTCGCCGTCATATACACCGGCCCAAAACTGCCGGATGACAACATCGACACGCAATACACACGGTTAAGATCTGCCTCGCCCGACATCGACGAAGGCAATCCAAGTCAGAACCGCCTGCGTTAGCGGCCGGTCACGCGGGCCAGCGAAAGCCGAATGGAACAAAGACTCACCACAATAATGTCCCTCAACCACCCGCTAACGCAGGTGGTTCTGACAATTGTGCTCGCGGCGATCTCCGTCTCTTCCCAAAATCTAGCGATAAAATCCGAATATAAAAAAGGAGATCTCAAACTCGTTCATAATGGGGTAGCCGCAAACATTATCGTCGCTCCCGAGGATTTCAGGGTCGTCCAGATCGCCGCCGATGATTTCGCTGCCGATATCGAACGCGTCACTGGCAAAAAACCAAGCTTTTCAACTCAAAAGACAGCGAATGCGGTCATCATAGGAACTCTCGGGAAAAACCTACTGATCGACGGTCTGGCTAAACAAGGCAAGATCGACGTCTCGCAGATTCGCGGAAAGTGGGAGAGCTTCATCATCGCGACGGTCAGGAATCCGAGCCCAAACATTGAAAACGCCCTATTTATCATCGGTAGCGACCGACGCGGAACGGCGTTCGGCGTTTACGAAATGTCACAGATGATCGGCGTTTCGCCGTGGTATTGGTGGGCGGACGCGACGCCGGAACATAAAGATAATCTCATTATCTCCCCTGGCAAAAAGATCGGCAGCGAGCCTTCGGTAAAATATCGCGGCATCTTTCTCAACGACGAAGATTGGGGCCTGCAGCCGTGGGCGGCGAAGACCTTTGAGCCGGAAAGCGGGGATATCGGGCCGAAAACCTACACGAAGATCTTCGAACTTTTGTTAAGACTGAAAGCAAACACGCTCTGGCCCGCGATGCACGAGGTGACGCGGGCATTTAATAGTTTCCGTGAAAATCCGAAGGTCGCTGACGATTACGCGATCGTTATGGGTTCGTCACATGCCGAACCGATGCTGCGGAGCAACACGACCGAGTGGAAGGCAGACAAGAACGATTTCAATTTTGTTTCGAATCCGCAAGGCGTGACGGCGTATTGGGAAGAACGTGTTCGCGAGAACGGCAAGTTTGAAAATATCTACACGATCGGAATGCGCGGTATCCACGACAGCCCTTTGATCGGCACAAGATCGCAGGCCGAACGCATCCCGCTGCTTGAAACGATATTCGGCGTCCAACGCGGCCTGATGGCAAAGCACACGGGAAAACCGGCGGAAACGATCCCGCAAATATTCTGCCCGTATAAAGAGGTTCTTGCCGATTACCGCGCCGGATTGAAAGTTCCCGATGACGTGACCATCGTCTTCCCGGACGACAATTTCGGCTACATCCGCCAATTCCCAAACGCTGCGGAACGCAAACGAAAAGGCGGTTTCGGCGTCTACTATCACATCTCTTATCTTGGCCGCCCGCTCTCGTACCTCTGGCTAAACACCACGCCCCCGGCCCAAATATGGCAGGAAATGTCGAAAGCCTATGAGAACGGTATGCGAGACCTCTGGATCGTCAATGTCGGCGACATCAAGCCAGGCGAGATCGGCATGGAATTCTTCCTGCAAATGGCGTATGATGCCAAGCGTTGGAACGTAGACAACCAACATCTTTATCTGGGCGAATGGGCAACGCGCGAATTTGGTGCGAAGGATGCAAGCGAGATCGCGGCTCTGATGGAGCGATATTATCAGCTCGGATCTCAACGTAAACCTGAACATTTGCAGTGGTTTCTCCCAACCGAAACACCAAAGAAAAGTGACCTGACCGAGGAAGAGGCTCTCGAACGCCTCGACGCATACGCCGATCTGAGAACGAAGGCCGAGTCTATCTCGAAACGTTTGCCGGATGCGAAAAAAGACGCGTTTTTCGAATTGGCCCTGTATCCGATTCACTCCGCAGCCCTCGCAAACGAGCGGTTCTTCGCCGCAGAGCTTGCCGCTTCCTACAAAGAAAAGTGGCCCGCGACCGCACATCATCTCGCAAAACGCTCGATCGATGCCGATGCTGAGATCACTCGCGAAACAAAATATTTTAATGAAACCCTCCTCGGTGGAAAGTGGCGGCATATGGTTTCACCTGAAATGGGTAAAGGCCAATGGCCAAGCATGCGAAGCACGCCGCCGAAGGTTTCGCTCGCTGATTTTCCCGCGGGCGGAGCAGGCAAGCCAATTCCAGTCGAAGGCCCTGGCGCGATACCAATCAACTCTTCGAACGCCAGTGCTTTTTTCGGCGAGTTCCAGGGCTCCGTCTCGATCGAGGCTGAGAATTTTCAAAGTAAAACTGATAGAAAAGGTTTTAGCTGGCGGATCATCAACGGTCTCGGGAAAACCGGCGATTCCGTATCTATTTTCCCAAATTCAGGTCATACGTTTTCCGAACTACGACGCGATTCGCCATCACTCGAATACGACATCGCGGTCGGTGGCGGTGAGTACTCCGTCGAATTTTACTTGATCCCAACGCAGCCGCTCACGACCGGAAACGGCCTTCGACTTGCCCTCTCGATCGACGGCGGAGAGCCTCAGATCGTAGTCATTGATAAGGAAACCGAGGTTTCATCACGTAAATGGACCCAAAACATTCTAGATCAAACGACTCGTGGGAGGGCTCGTATCACGATCCCCGCGGGTGAGCATAAATTGCGGATCTTCGCGGTTGATGCGGGCGTCGTTTTGGACAAAATAGTGATATTCGATACCGAACCGCCTCTTTCATACTTTGGCCCAAAGGAAACGCGGTTCATGCGAAGCAGGAAATGATATTTTGTTCGTCAAAACTTAGAATTGCCGCCTTTACGCTTCTGCTCGCGAGCGGTATTTCCGCGCAGATCCGCTTGGTTCCCGTTGCGGAAGGATGGGCAAAAAATCAGGTTAACGCGGTCATTTTTCGCAAGAATTCGGTGACGAGTTTTAAGGATCAGCAGTACGTCGCCTTTTACAACGGATCATCCCAGATCGTACTCGCAAAACGCCGCCATGGCTCAATGAAATGGCAGCTGCGTACGACGAAATTCACGGCAAATACGGCCGACGCCCACAATTCGATCAGTATCGCGGTCGACGGTAAAGGCTTTCTGCATCTCGCCTGGGGCAATCACAACACGCAGTTAAATTACGCTCGCAGTGTAGAGTCAGGCTCGCTCGAAATGGGCGATAAGACCGCGATGGTTGGCCGGACCGAAGAAAAGGCTACGTATCCCGAGTTCTACTCGATGCCAAACGGCGATCTGCTTTTCTTTTACCGCGACGGTGCATCAGGTAACGGCGATCTCGTACTAGACCGGTACGATCTCAGATCAGGAAGATGGAGCCGGATCCAGGACGATCTGGTTGACGGTGAGCGAAAACGGAATGCGTATCCGCAGATAGCCGTCGATACAAGAGGCACGATCCACATGTCTTGGGCCTGGCGCGAGTCGCCGGATGTCGCCACCAATCACGACCTCTGTTATGCACGGTCAGGCGACGGCGGAAAGACATGGACAAAGTCCTCTGGCGAAAAATATCAGATCCCGATAACGGCCTCAACCGCCGAGTACGTCTGGCAAATTCCGCAAAAGAGCGAGCTTATAAACCAGACCTCGATGGCCGTCGATGCCGATGGAAATCCATACATCGCGACCTATTGGCGGTCGGCTGATTCGGCAATTCCGCAATATCGCCTCGTCTATTTCGACGGTAAAAAGTGGATGTCGTCACAGGTCTCAAACCGCACGACGCCGTTCTCGCTCAGCGGCGGAGGTACAAAAAGAATTCCGATATCGCGTCCGCAGGTCGTCGTGGATGATCTAAAAGGCAAGCGGAGAGTCATCGTCATTTTTCGCGACGCCGAACGCGGCAGCCGCGTTTCAGCAGCGATAAGCGACGATCTTAATTCCGGTAAATGGCGGATCGTCGATCTGAGCAATTCAGACGT
Source organism: Acidobacteriota bacterium (assembly GCA_016703965.1). Classification (NCBI taxonomy): domain Bacteria; kingdom Pseudomonadati; phylum Acidobacteriota; species Acidobacteriota bacterium. The sequence continues at coordinate 1,179,498 of JADJBB010000021.1, read as the reverse complement.
CGGTATGTGGGAACCGTCATTTGACCTTGAACTTTGGCAAAAGAAAAAACATCTAAATATTTTTGTTCAGAATGTGGGACAAGGCGACGGCGAAAAGCTGGAAGACCTTGCCCCGCAAATGATCTCGATTCTTGAGTGGACGCCGTAAAGTCAGATTTTATGAAGTACCTTACCTTACTGATCCTGATATTGCTCGCTGCTTTTGCCGCGAATGCTCAATCCGTTCGCAAGTTCGATTTCGGCGCCTCGACGGCTGTCGCAGGCTCGTCAATGGTTTCTGCGAACGATACGTATTCACGGGAAAAAGGCTTCGGCTTTGAGCCTGATGCGAACGTGATCTGTTCGTCGGGAACATGCTCATCGGAGAAACCATTCTACTTTTCCGCCAAGGTTCCGGAGGGCAACTATCGCATAACGGTTCGCTTTGGACACAGCCAATTTGCGACCTCGCCCGTGGTCAAAGCCGAACTTCGCCGACTAATGCTTGACGGTATTACAACGCAGCCAGGAAAATTCGTGACGAGATCATTCACCGTTAATGTCCGCACGCCGCAGATCGCGACCGGCGGCCAGGTGAAATTGAAAGATAGGGAAAAAACCAGTGAGCAGTGGGCGTGGGATGAAAAACTCACCCTGGAGTTCAACGGAACACAGCCAAGCATTGCCTCGATTTTGATCGAACAGGTCAACATTCCGACCGTGTTCCTGCTCGGCGATTCGACGGTTTGCGATCAACCCGGCGAGCCTTACGCGAGTTGGGGACAGATGATCACGGCGTTTTTTGGATCGAATATCGCAGTCGCCAACCACGCTGAATCGGGCGAATCGCTCCGCAGTTCATTCGGTGCTAAACGCCTTGATAAGGTCGTCAGCCTCATCAAGCCCGGCGATTTTCTGCTCATTCAATATGGGCACAACGATATGAAAGAAAAGGGCGAGGGCGTCGGAGCATTTACGACCTACAAAGCGAGTCTTCGCCAGTTTTCGCAGGCGGCAAAGGCAAAAGGAGCGACCGTCATTCTGATAAGCCCGATGCACCGCCGCACATTCGACCCGAGCGGCAAATTTATTACAAATTCGCACGGCGATTACCCCGAAGCGGTCCGGCAGGCGGCGAAGGAAGAAAACGTTGCATTCATTGATCTAAATGCGAAAAGCAAAGATCTGTACGAAGCCTTTGGCAAAGACGGCTCGGGCGTTCTGTTTAAGGAGGGCGACGGCACGCATCACAACAATTACGGCAGCTATCAGCTCGCCAAGATCATAGTCCAGTCGATCCGCGATCAAAAACTGCCGCTCGTAAAATTCCTGATCAAAGATCTGCCAAAATACGACCCGAAAAAACCGGATGATCTGAAGACAGTTACGATACCCGCAAGCCCGGCGATCACGGACTTGAAACCGCTCGGAAACTAGCAGGGAACGCAGGCGCCCTCGCCTGCAAGCGTCCTGCTTTGAGGACGCTGTCGGAGTGATGATTTTTCAACATGATTGTTTCCGAACGACATGACGACGGAGGAACCGGCGTTGCAGCCGAAGGCGGCCGCGTTCCCGGCATGAGCAGCCAGACCTCCGAATGGAATAGTTTTATGCGAAGAATTTCACGCTATTTGATCCTTGTTCTGACGGTTACGATCACGTTCTCTTTACTAGCGGCCGCGCAAAAGATTCCGCGTGCTAAGTACAACTTCAATTCCAATTGGAAGCTCTTCGTCGGCGATCCTGTGGGTGCCGAAAAAGCGGATTTTGACGATTCGGCCTGGAAGAATGTGACGACGCCGCGGCCGTGGAATGAGGACGAAGCCTTTCGCAAAGATATCAAGGATCTGCCGACGGGCATCGCGTGGTACCGCAAGCACTTTAAACTTCCGGCCGGCAGCAACGGCAAGAAGGTCTTTCTCGAGTTCGAAGGCATCCGCTTCGGCGGCGAGTTTTTCCTGAACGGTAAGTCCATCGGCCGCAGCGATAACGGCGTGATGGCGTTTGGGTTTGATATAACCGACGCACTCGTTGCCGGTGAAAACGTCCTCGCGGCTCGCATCGACAATGCCTGGGACTATCGCGAAAAGGCAACCAACAGTACTTTTCAGTGGAACGACAAGAACTTTAACGCCAATTACGGCGGCATCAATAAGAACGTCTGGCTGCACATGACTGACCGGCTTTATCAAACCTTGCCGCTCTATTCGAATCTGCAAACGACCGGCGTTTACATTTATGCGGGAGATATTGACGTTGCAAAACGTACCGCTTTCATCGCTGTCGAAACTCAAGTCAAGAATGAGTATCCGGTAGGAAAAAATGTCGTCTATGAGGTCATAATCCAGGACGCCGAAGGAAAGGTCGTAAAAAAAACCGCCGACAGTCGGTACAGAATTTCGGGAGGCGAAACGAAAAAGCTTGGCGTGTATCCCCGACTTAACGGTTTGAATTTTTGGAGCTGGGGCTACGGTTACCTGTACACCGTAACTACAAATCTCAGAGTCGATGGCAAATTGGTAGATTCCGTAAAAACGCGAACGGGTTTCCGCAAAACTGAGTTTGCGAACGGAATGTTCAAGCTAAATGACCGGACGTTACAGGTCAGGGGCTACGCGCAGCGTACCTCGAACGAATGGCCCGCTCTTGGTAATTCAGTACCGCCGTGGCTATCCGATCACAGCAACCGTTTGATGGTCGAGTCGAACGCGAACCTCGTGCGCTGGATGCATATCACGCCTTGGAAACAGGACGTCGAATCGTGCGACCGCGTCGGCCTGATGCAGGCGATGCCCGCCGGCGATGCCGAAAAGGATGTCGAAGGCCGGCGTTGGGAGCAGCGAAAAGAGGTCATGCGTGACGCGATCATATACAACCGCAACAACCCAAGCATAATCTTCTACGAATCCGGCAACGAGAGTATTTCCGAGCCGCACATGGCCGAGATGAAGGCCATTCGCGACCAGTATGACCCGCACGGCGGACGTGCGATCGGTTCGCGTGAGATGCTCGACAGCAAGATCGCCGAATACGGCGGTGAGATGCTTTATATTAATAAAAGTGCGAAACATCCGATGTGGGCAACTGAGTATTCGCGTGATGAGGGTTTACGTAAATACTGGGATAATTATTCCCCTCCGTACCACAAAGACGGCGACGGCCCGCTCTACAATAACGCCGACGCAAGCGTTTACAACCGCAATCAGGACAGCCACGCGATCGAGAATGTCGTTCGATGGTTCGATTATTGGGAAGCCCGTCCGGGCACCGGAAAACGGGTTAGCTCGGGTGGTGTGAACATCATTTTCTCCGACACGAACACCCACCATCGCGGAGCCGAAAACTACCGCCGTAGCGGCGAGGTCGATGCGATGCGGATCCCGAAAGACGGCTATTTCGCCCACCGCGTGATGTGGGACGGCTGGGTCGGCGTCGAAAAACCCCGAACGTATGTCATCGGCCACTGGAATTATAAAGACGGCGTTAAGAAAAACATCTATGTTGTCTCAAGCTCCGAAAAGGTCGAGCTTTTCATCAACGGAAAGTCGCAGGGATTAGGCGAGCAGTCGAGCCGCTTTCTGTTCACGTTCAAGAATATCGCGTGGCAGCCGGGCGAGATAAAAGCCGTCAGCTACGACGCAGCAGGAAAGTCAGTCTCACAAGACATCAAACGAACCGCCGGCGAACCTTTTACTGTTCGCCTCACGCAGATCAAATCGCCGAACGGCTTGATCGCTGACGGTTCGGACGTCGCACTTTTTGAGGTCGAGGTCGTCGATAAGCAAGGCAATCGCTGCCCGACGGCGTTGAATACGATCGATTTCACGCTCACCGGCGAAGCCGAATGGCGCGGCGGCATCGCTCAAGGGCCAGACAATTACATTCTCGCCAAAAGCCTGCCCGTCGAGGGCGGCGTGAATCGGGTTCTGATCCGATCGACAACGAAAGCAGGCAGGATCAGCCTAAAAGCAACTTCCGGCGATCTCGGCCCGGCGGAGATACAGTTGGCGTCAAAACCGTTTATCGCGACAAATGGTATCTCTAGTGTCTTCGCTTCCGACGGCTTGCCGTCTTATCTCGATCGCGGCCCGACGCCGATTGGCGAATCATACAAGATGCTCCGCCGCACACTCGACGTCGCGAGTGTGACCGCTGGATCTGAGAATGAAAAGGCCAAAAACAGCCTCGACGACAACGAACTCACCGATTGGATAAGCGACGGCAAAAAGGAAAAGGCCTGGATCGCGTACGAATTTGCCAAGCCCGAAACGATCGACCAGGCCGTGCTCAAACTCGTCGGCTGGCGAACGCAAAGTTATCCGATCAAGATAACCGTTGATGGAAAGGTCGTTTACACCGGCACAACGCTGCGTTCGCTCGGATATGTAACGATCGGCTTTCCGCCAACCGTTGGCAGGTCGCTCAAGATCGAGCTATCCGGTGAAGCCAGCAATCGTGATGCGTTCGGCAATATCATCGAGATCGGCGGAACCCCGGATGCGAATTCAGCCGCCGCCAAAGGCGGAGCAACAAAACTCGGCATCGTCGAAGCGGAATTTTATGAGACCGTTGGGCGTGGCTTCGCAAGGTGAAAAAATTGAAATAGAGGTCGCCAACGGCGACGAATAAGGTGGAGAAATTGTGAGCAACTCAGAAATAAGCAGACGTAAATTCATCGGCTCGATCGCGGCGACCGGCGTTTTGGCGAAAACCGGACTCGGTGGTTCTCAGCTCCCACAGGTCAAGATCGACCGATACGCCCTCGTCTCGAGACACAATCCAGTGCTGCGAAAGCTCGATCCGCTGTCGCCGCTGTCGGTCGGCAACGGCGAATTTGCGTTCACCTGCGACATCACGGGCCTGCAAACATTCCCCGAGGAATACGCGAACGGCATGCCGCTCTGCACTATGTCGCAATGGGGCTGGCACACCAAACCGATGCCCGAGAGTCTCAAGGGCAAAGAGTTAAAGCTCACCGAATACGAAACCTACGGCCGCCAGGTCGGCTACATGACGACGAAAACCGGGCAGGAGGAACTGTTCGATTGGCTCCGCGAAAACCCGCATCGGCTGCATTTGGGGCAGATCGGATTTCAGCTTTTGAAGTCGGATGGAAGCGAAGCGAAAGCCTCTGATATCACTAATATCGAACAAAAATTAGATCTTTGGACGGGCATTATACACAGCAAATTCACATTCGACGGCAATCTGGTAATAGTTCGCACCGCCGTTCATCCGAACGATGACCAGATCGGCCTAAGTATTGAATCAGACCTGCTACGGCTCAAGCGGCTCTCCATTCGCTTCGGGTTTCCTTACGGCTCACAGACAATGCACGCGGCCGACTGGAACTCCCCGGACAAGCATATGTCGACAGTAAGTATGTCGAGTCCGAAACACGTTTTTATTCGACGCAAGTTAGATAAAGATGAATACGGTCTAGGCGTCCGATGGAACGGCTCGGGAAAGTTTGTAACGGAGAGACCGCATCACTTTTTACTTACCTCGGAGGGTGACACGAAGTTTGAGATCGCAATCGCATTTTCCCCTACGTTCTCGGCCACCATTCCACCGCCCGCCGGGATCTTTTCCGCCTGTGAAGTTTACTGGAAGAACTTCTGGCTTACAGGTGCGGCGATCGATCTTTCGGAAAGTAAAGACCGTCGTGCTAAAGAACTCGAACGCCGCGTCATCCTCTCACAATATCTGACGGCGATCCAATGTTCCGGCTCGCGGCCGCCGCAGGAGACGGGGCTGACATCGAATAGTTGGTACGGAAAATATCATCTCGAAATGCACTGGTGGCATGCGGCACAGTTTGCGTTGTGGAACCGCTTTCCTCTGCTCGATCGAAGCCTCGACTGGTACAACAACGTGCTGCCGAGTGGGAAAGAGCGGGCAAGACAGCAAGGTTATCGCGGAGTACGATGGCCAAAGATGACGGATACGACCGGCCGCGACAGCCCGTCGCCAGTTGGAGCGCTTCTGATATGGCAGCAGCCGCATCCGATCTTTTACGCCGAACTTGCATATCTCAACCGCCCGACAAAAGCGACGCTCGATCGATTCAAGAACATCGTTGAGGAAACTGCGACGTGGATGGCCGATTACGCACATTACGACAAGGAAAAAGACCGCTACGTCCTCGGCCCGCCGGCGATCCCGGCTCAGGAAAATCATCCGGCCCGCGAGACATGGAACCCGACGTACGAACTCGAATACTGGCATTTTGGCCTAAAAACAGCCCAAAAATGGCGTGAACGACTCGGAATATCCCGAAATCTTACGTGGGATCGGGTCATCGCAAAATTGTCAAAACTTCCGGTTGGCAGTCCTGGAAACACCATTCCTAAAGCTAAAACAACGTCCTCCGCAAATGGCAACACCGACACCATAATGCTCGCCCAGCAGCAAAACGATGCCGCCAAAGCGGCGATGACAAAGGCCGTCGCTGAGCCGTTCGATCCGGCCACTTCCGTTTACTGGGCACACGAAAATGCCCCGCAATCGTTTACCGAACGCAATCACGACCACCCGTCGATGCTAGCCGCTCTCGGCATTCTGACCGGCGAAAAAGTCGATCGCGAAACGATGCGGCGGACGTTAAAGAAGGTCTTCGAGGTTTGGGATTGGCCTTCCACGTGGGGCTGGGATTACCCGATGATCGCGATGACGGCGGCGAGGCTCGGCGAGACAAAACTGGCGATCGATGCCCTCATGATCGACACGCCAAAGAATGGCTACGCCGCAAATGGGCACAATTATCAACGCCCAAATCTGCCGCTATACTTGCCCGGCAACGGCGGACTGCTCTACGCGATCGCGTTGATGGCCGGAGGATGGAAAGGCTCGCCGAAGAAAAACGCTCCGGGCTTTCCGGACGATGGTTCGTGGACCGTTCGGGCCGAGGGCTTTGACCCGAAGGTGCTTGGCGAGATCTGAAACTTCTTGACTTTGTGTTTCTTGTATGATACACTGTACGACAGCTACGACATATTAGGAGAATTATCTATGGATCGGTTAGCTTTTCCCGGCAAAGAACGCAGTTTGGATGTAGTAAGGAAAAAAGTTTTTTGTAAAAGTCCGTTTTACGTGCCATTTTCTACGCTAACCCGTTATCTGACAACAGTTTGCGTGTCCACACCCCATCGCGGACACGCCGCGGACAGCCTGCGGACACCAAATGGACAGCGATGGACTAATTCGGCCGAAAAAATAGCATCTCCTATGAAAAGCCATAAAGCTATCTGTCTGATCCTGCTGATGTTAGCACTGTCATTCAGTGCATTTTCGCAAAAGCTCCAGCCAAGACAAATGGAGAGCCTGTCCCGCGGCGTGGTTGCGATAAATCAAGGCGGCAAGGCCTTTGTGAGTTGGCGAATGTTCGGCACGGATGCTGATAATATTGCGTTCAATCTATATCGCACCACCGAAGGCGGCAAAGCCGTTAAGTTGAACGATAAGCCGATCGATAAAGTGACGTTTTTCATCGATGAAAAGGTCGATCTCTCAAAAACGAACACCTACTTCGTTCGTGCGGTGCAGGGCAAGAATGAACTTGCTCCGGGCGGCTCATTTGAGCTGAAGGGCAATACACCCGCCAGGCAATACCTGTCTATACCACTCCAAACGCCGGCCGGGTACACACCAAATGACGCGTCGGTCGGTGACCTGGACGGTGACGGAGAGTACGAGATCATACTGCACCAAACCGGACGCGGACGTGATAATTCGCAAGCCGGGATCACGGATCCGCCGATCCTCCAAGCCTACAAAATGGATGGTACGCTGCTGTGGTCGATCAACCTCGGCAAGAACATTCGCGAGGGGGCACATTACACCCAGTTCATGGTCTACGACCTCGACGGCGACGGCCGGGCTGAGATCGCCTGCAAAACGGCGGACGGTACCATTGACGGAAAGGGCAAGGTGATCGGTGATGCGAAGGCAGACTGGGTTTCGCCACAGGGCGCGACGATCGAAGTCGAACGTCCGGAAGGCGGCCCGCGAAAGGCTGACGTGACCGGAAAGGTCCTTGCCGGGCCGGAATTCCTGACCGTTTTTGACGGTATTACCGGCGCCGAGATCTCAACGGTCAATTACGATCCGCCGCGTCATCCGACCAAACGCGACCCGACCGGAACTGAGCTTAATGAGATCTGGGGCGACGGCTACGGTAACCGCTCCGACCGCTTTCTTGCAGCTGTCGCCTATCTCGACGGCGTCCATCCGAGCCTGATCTTCTCCCGCGGCTACTACACACGGACCGTGATCGCCGCCTGGGATCTGAAGAATAAGAAGCTAACTAAGCGCTGGGTCTTTGACAGCGATTCGAGCGAAGAGAACCGTAAATTCCGCGGCCAGGGCAACCACAATCTGAGCATTGCCGACGTCGATGCGGACGGCAGGGACGAGATCGTCTTCGGTGCGATGGTCCTCGACGACAATGGAAAGGGCCTTCATTCGACAGGGTTTGGTCATGGTGATGCTCTGCATGTATCTGACCTCGACCCGGATCGTCCGGGGCTTGAGATCTTCGATATTCAGGAACGGTTCGATGATGCGGGTGCACATTTCCGCGACGCCAGAACCGGCGAAGTGATCTGGAAAAAGCCTTCGATCAAAGCCGGCGAAGACGGCGAAGGCCCGGGCCGCGGCCTCTCGCTCGAGATCGACCCGCGACATCGCGGTTTCGAATCATGGGTCGCCGGAGCCGGAATCACCGGACTTTTTAACGTCAAAGGCGAGAAGATCTCGGAGAAGAATCCACGCTCGTGCAATTTCGGCATTTTTTGGGACGGCGATGTTCTCAGCGAACTGCTCAATGGCAACGCCGTATCAAAATGGAATTGGGAAAAGGAAACGACCGACGTCCTCTTCACTGCGGAAGGCTCGGCGTCAAATAATGGCAGCAAATCGACACCTGCATTGAGCGGTGACCTTTTTGGCGACTGGCGCGAGGAATTCATGCTTCGCAGTACTGACAACAAGGAACTGCGGATCTACACGACGACCATCCCGACCAAGTACCGCTTTTACACGTTCATGCACGACCCGCAATATCGCCTGTCGATCGCCTGGCAAAACGTAGCGTATAATCAACCGCCACACACGAGCTTTTTTATCGGCGAAGGTATGAAACAGCCGCCGCGACCAAATATCACGACCGAACCAAGGAAGGGAAAATGAAAAATATCGCATTTTTGTTCATCATCAACGCTCTGCTCTGCATAGCGGCTTTTGCTCAAACGCCGACGCCCGCGCCGCTTGACCCGCTTGCTGCTGAGAAGCAGCGAGCCGACCGGCTTCTCGATCGCCTGAACAATTTCGCCAACTACGGCCGTTACCGCGAGGCAAACGCCAAACTCGCTCCGCCCGCAAAAAGCGAAAACCGCGTGGTTTTCATGGGTGATTCGATCACCGATGGCTGGAAGCTCGATCAGTATTTCCCCGGCGAACCTTATGTAAATCGAGGTATCAGCGGCCAGGTGACGTCGCAAATGCTGCTTCGTTTTCGGCCAGACGTGATCGATCTGAAACCGAAGGTTGTCGTCATTCTTGCCGGAACCAACGACATCGCTGGAAACGTAGGGGTCATCAGCCTCGACATGATCAAGGCTAACTATGCCTCGATGATCGATCTTGCCCACGCCCACGGTATCAACGTCGTTTTCGCATCGATCATGCCGGTCAGCGATTACAACAAGAACGCCCAGGGCAATCCGATCATCCGCACCGTCCAGCGAAAGCCTGCCGAGATCCTCGATCTAAACAACTGGATCAAAAAGACCTGTGCCGAACGAAAGCTTGTCTATCTGGATTATTTTTCGCCAATGGCGGACGAAAAGGGCTTACTAAAAGCAGACATCGCCAACGACGGCCTGCACCCTAATGCCAAAGGCTATGAGTTGATAAAACCGCTCGCGGAAAACGCGATCAAAACGGCGCTCAAGATGAAGACTCCAAAGTAGTGCAAAAGCCCGCGGGTAAGCAAGGGCAATTCACTCAAGTTGAATGTTTCGCCCTTGCTTACGCGCGGGCTTTCGCATCGCTTACTTCGACCGGAAGATCAGCACGCCGAAAACAGGGCCGGCTGTGTTTCCCTTCTCGGGTTCAAATCGAACCGTGACGGTCGATCTTCCTTTGGTGAGTTCTTGCGGGATCGGATAATCACGCTCTATCCATTCGCCGGGTTTATTGTAGCCGAGCGTTTCCGAGGCGATCCTGGTGCCGTCGATGAGGATATGGAAGAGGCGCTTTCGCTCCTCGCCCCAATAGGTTGCTTTGAGGGTCAGCGGTTCGTCGGTTACTTTGGCCTTGAACTCGAAGAAACCTTCGGTGCGAGCATCACGGCCATTCCGACCGCGATACGAGACCGGATACGAGATCGAGGATGTCAGAGCGTGATCACGTTCGGGCTGCATTTCACCCAGGTGCATGACATCGACCGAGCGTGCCTGAAGGTCTTTTAACCGAGCTTGTTCCGCAGCATACGCGGCTTGCTCTTTAGCCCATGCCGCATCGCTGAAACGCTTGAAGTAAACAGCGGTGCGGCGTTCCCATTGGGAATAGAAGGGCCGCAGGGTAATTTCACTTGGCCGGCCAATACCGGAGGTTGTGAAATTTGCGAACTGCGGCTCGCGTCGGAGCGAAGCGAGCAGATCGCTGCCGACCAATGCCGGAGCAACGCCGTCAAATTTGCTCCTCGCTTCGCCAAGATCCGCCGCAAGAACGGCCGGGCCGTGGAGCAGGGCGATCGTGTTCGGGTCATCAGCCGTCGGTTCGATACGTGGCTTCATGGGTAGGGTCAGCACCAGCGTATCACCGGTTTTCCATCTGCGTTTGACGGTCGCGTAACCGCCATCGCGAACGAGCTTTTCGGCCTTACCGCTGACCTTGAGAGAAGGGTTTTCGCACCAGTAAGGTAGTCGCAGCGAGACAGGAAATTCGCTCTGCTTTGAGATCTTTGAAAACTTAATGGTAACGTCCTCGCCCAGCGGATATGCGGTCGAGAGCTCGAACTTCGCCTGCCGCTCAGCCCAGTCAAGCGTCGACGGGATAAAAAGGTTGACGATCAGGTGATCGTCATTGTGCCAATAGATAGATTCGCCATGTTTCGAATGGCTCTCGATGCCCGAACCGACACAGCACCAGAAGTCGTTGAATTCGGACGAGAACGCTCTCGCCGTACCTGACATCAGCGGGATCATGTAGGCAAACATTCCCGTCCGCGGATTCTGGTGAGCCATTATATGGTTAAGATGCGCCCGCTCATAGTAATCGAAGAATGACGAGTTAGTATTCCAAGCGTACAAATGCCGCGTCAGTTTGAGCATGTTGTACGTGTTGCACGATTCACATGTCTGCTCGGTGATGTGGGTCGCGATCGAGTTCGGAGCCTGAAAATATTCGCGGTCCGAGTTCCCGCCGATCACGTACGAATAGTTCGTCGTCACATTCTTCCAGAAAAAGCGGGCGGCAGTCGCGTATTCGGGTTTATTTGTCAGCTCATAAAGCCGAGCGAGGCCGATGACCTTCGGGATCTGGGTGTTGGCGTGGATGTTCGGCAGTTCGTCTTTCTCGGCAAACATCGGCCCAAGCGTGCGGTTGTGGAGAATGCGTTCCGCGAGCGCCAGCCAACGTTTGTCTTGGGTTCGAGCGTAAAGCTCGGCCATCGATTCGTTAAGCCCGCCGTGCTCGCAGTTGAGCATTTTCTGCACTTGTTCGTCACTGAGCTTGGCGAAAACACCGTCGATAAAGCCCGCGAGTCTTACCGCGATCTTTAACCCATCCTTGTTTCCGCAATAGTTTTCGGCATCAAACAGCCCTGCGAACAGCTTGTGCCAGTTATAAAAAGGCACCCAGCAGCCATTCAGATCGAAACCGGCGGAACGAATGTCGCCAGCCTTGATCTCATCAAAGATGACGCGACCGTTCTCAACATCCTTCCCTTTCTTCCGCGTGAAACCGGCAACGTAACCATCTGGCGCCTGGTTTTGGCACTCCGCCAACTCGCCGATTATGTAATCGACGCGCTTTTTCACCTCAGTATTACCCGTCTGAGCGTGCATCAGCGAACACGCCGTCAAATAATGGCCGAGGGTATGCCCCGAGATCGTGTCTCGTTCCCAACCGCCATAAACCTCGCCCTTCGGCTTCAGTCCCGCATGAACGCGAAAATTGTGCAGCAAACGATCAGGCTCGAGTTTGATCAGATACTTCAGATTCGCATTCACCGCATCAAGGAAAGGCGAAGGCGTCAGCCGCACGTTTACTAGCGAAAATGGCTGCGCGGTCTTGGGAAAGTTCGCACCCGCTTTTTGCCCAACCGCAGAAAGTGGAACAGCCAAGCCGACGCCGGCGAGCGTCGAGACCTTCAGAAATTTTCGTCGATCGAATGTACTTTTGTTCATCGTTTTGGTCTCTGCTTAGGAACAGGAATTCTGTCAGATTGATCGGTTAATTCGATCTTCTTACTTTTTCCATCGAGCGGAATTGAATATGCTCCTCGCTCCGACTTAAAGCTCGGATCGATCCCGTAGGGCGCGTTTTCGATTCGAAGTCGTGCCGTCTTCACATTCCCGGTCGCTGGCGATAGTGTTATTTTAACCGCGCGTGTTCCTGCATTAAGTTCTATCGTTTCAAATGTGCCCGCATCCAACGTCAACCACAATCTGAACGGAGCAATAAAGATCCGCTGCCGCATCGAATCACGCGGCGTGACCATTACACGGTCGCCGTTGACGCGAATGTTCCCGCCGAAAGCCTGCCAGCCGAAGTCCCTCATATTGGCTACATAGGTCGCCGCATTCATCGCGTGGCCAAAGAAATTCATGCCGTAATCGCCGCTGTAGGCGTCCCATTTGAGCGTATCGGGATATGAATGGAATGCAGCGGACGCGAAGCCCTCCTGGTCAATGTTGGTCAGCGCGGCGTTACCGCCCGCATAGCCGACACGGAGCAGATGCTCGTCGGTCGGGTCATCGCGGTAGTGGTCGAGCATCGGGATCGCGTTCAGGCCGGAGCCGTAATGGTGGATCTGGCGTTCGATTCGGGTAAGTTTTGCCGCGTAGAGGAAATCCCAATAACGACGGGCGTTTCCGTTGTAGCCCCAATGAGGGATCGAAGGCATGTAGCCGATGATCGAATTAAGCGAGACCATTGCCTTATCCGGGTGCCCGAAATATTTGCACCACGCGTAAACTTCTTCCTGCCCCGTCGAATCCCAAGCCATTTCGCTGCCGAACGGGTATTCCTCGGCTGCCCAATGGTCAGCGCGTTCCTTCATCAGCTTTTCGATCTCAGCGGCCTTCGCAGTCCAGCCCTCGCGTTTGAGGTCTTTGAGCAGCTCGAGAAAGATCGTGCCTTCCATCAGGCCGAGTTCGACGTAGCCGACGACGTATTTGCCGTCCGGCTTTTTGCTGAAAGCGAATTTCGTCGTTTCGAAAGCCTGGTCAAGATACCAATCCCACGAATGATTTTTAACGAGACCTTCAGTATTTCGGGCGTTTCGGTATATTGACCAGTAAGCCGCGACAACGTGCGGATAATTATATCCGCGGCCCACGCTCATCGCCTGGTCTTTTTTCCAGCTTGCCCACGTCGTCCAGTTGCGGTTCTTTTCGTACGGAAAAGCAGGAAATTCGTCGGGTGAGTAATAGAGCATGCTCTTTCGCACACCGTACTTATTCTGGCCGTCCATGTACTGCAAACCGCCCCAGATCACGCCGTCGATGAACCTCTCAAACTTAGCGATCTCTTCCGCCTTCGGCTCGACCAACTGTTTCATCGCAGCCGCGACCCACGAGCCGCCGCCGCCCTCGTCGCCGAGCCCGGCGATCCAAACTCGCTGGTCCTGTTCGACGATCTTGTCTGCCTCGCGGTCGTACCCCATCACCGAAGGGCTGCGTTTGAACGGATCTGACGGATTCTCGTACCACTGTTTGGTGAACAGAAAATTGCCCAGATCCGCAACCGCCTGCCGCGATGGCTTAGTCAGATAATATTGGATCGTCTGTCTCGTTCCATCAGCGTAACTGATGGTCAAACGGGAGCGTCCCCAACCGTTCGATTTGATCGCAAATGCCTGCAGATCACTTTTTGGAGCCTTCGCGGCGGTCACGGTCATAGAATCCGTCGGCTCGACCTCGACCGTAGTGACTTTCGAAGGAGCTTTCAGGAACAGCTTTCCTTCAATATCATTCGGCAAAACATAGCCCGGAATGCCAACCGCGACGGGCCGTTTGTTGGCTTTCAGCGTTTCTTCGATGTTCTGTATCTTGTCCGAAAGCAGGAACCGAACGCCGATCTCGCGTTTTGCTTTCGGCGCCAGGATCTCGCTAGTTGGCGGATTCCATGGACTAATATTGAGTCGCTTTAGGCTATTTTCCTTGAGATTATCGCTGTGTCCCAAGAACAAAATCAAGTCGAAGAGTTCGTTGCCGATCGTAGGCATCTCGGACCGACTCCACTCGTTCTCGGCGAGAGCCTTGCTCCGAACAACCCATTCAAACATCCCTTCCGCTGTCTGCTGAGGACGAGCGGGTTCGCGAAGAGGTTGATAAGCTTCGAAGGGAGTTTTCCCTTCCGGAACGACGACAAGTGCGGGGCCGTTGCCTTTTAGACGCGTAACCTGAATATAGCCTGCATCGAGCCCGATATATGGGTCTGAGAATGAATTTTTCTCGTGAGCCTCTGGCAGTTTGCGGTTGGTGATGATGTTGTTGAACACCATCGGAATGCCAAGCTCGCCAATCTCGATCGGTTTGTCCGTCTTGTTGATCAGCTCAAAATTCAACACAAATTTCCCGTCGCGAACCGTCCATGTCCTGATCACCCGGATCGGACAATCAGCCGGTAAACTCGCCGAAAGGTCGGATCGGGCAATATCAGGAGCCTGAACCGTTAGCGGCAAGACTGGTTTACGAGAGGACGCTGTAGAATAATCGACCCACTCGCCGCCATCCGTTTTCAGCGTGAACTTTATATCGCCAAAATGATAAAACCCGTCGCGAGCACGGATGCTCAAACGGTCCGCAGGCGTGAAATCAAACCCGTTTGCACCGTTTGGTTCGAGGGCCGCAAGGGTCTGAGATTGTTTGACGAGTTTGATCTTAAATTCAGATGTTTCGAATTCGGAAAAGCCATTTTCGAGGCCAAGAGTCGACGGTGGCACGGGCGTTGGAGTCGAAGTTTGTGCGAAAAAAGATACAGCAACAAAACAACCAGCCGCCAGCACCCAAAACGTTCGCGTCAATTGATTCATCTTGTCTATCTCGATCCCGTCTTTACAGCTTTGCTTCTCTCGCTACTTGCGGGAAATGCTTAGACCGCAAAGGAAATTCATGGCATCTTAGCCAAAAGAGCCTTCATCTCGGAAACTGTTTTCGCATATTTCGGGTCTTCCGAGAGATTTTTCAACTCGTGCGGGTCTTCCTCCGTCGCGTAGAGCATGCGGCCTGATTTACCCTCGTCCCATTCGACGTAATGCCAATTTGCGGTCCGGACCGAGCGGCCGAAAGATTTCCCGAAAACCGTGACACTGTAAGCCGGGCGATCGAATGACGCGGTCGGCGTCTTGAGTAGTTTCGCAATGCTCTCGCCAGATATATTCTTCGGTTTCGGCAGTCCGCAAAGCTCGGCGAGAGTCGGGTAAAGGTCAAGCAGTTCGACGACGCGGCTCGTCGAATTCCCTTTCGCATTCGGCATCGCGATGATCAGCGGGACGCGGAGACCGAGTTCGTAGAGCGAATACGCCTTCGACCATTTACCTTTTTCGCCGAGGTGATAGCCATGATCACCCCAGAACACGATGATCGTGTTGTCCTTGAGCCCGTTCTTTTCGAGAGCATCCATCACGCGGCCGACTTGTGCGTCCATAAAGCTGGTCGATGCCCAATACGCCCGCTTCATCTCTCGCGAAAGCTCAGGCGTTGATTCGCGGCCGATGAAAAGATCGGCGTTTCGCGGTGATATCGATATTTCAGGTGCACCGGGCAGTGCATGAGGCGTCGTTCCAAAATCCACTGGCAGTGGAATCTTGTTGACATCGTACATGTCAAAGAACCTTTTCGGCGCCGTCGGCGGCGAATGCGGTTTCACAAAACCAACCGCGAGAAAGAAGGGCTTGTCTTTATAACGCTCGATATAGTCGATCGCCCGCGTTGCCGACTTGTAATCGCCGTGCTTTTCGCCTTCGCCGTCGAGAACGATAATGCGATCGGAATTCGATTCCTTTATACCAGCACCCTGCGTCTGAGCGGCTTCCACTTCGTCGGGGTCAGGATTTACTATCGGTTTTGGTTTGTAGTTAGGGTTACCGCGTTCCGTAATATTTGGATCGGGAGCCTCGCCGCCCTCGGTCCAGGAATCGGGATCGTCGATGCCGCCATGAAAGATCTTCCCGGTACGCAGCGTTGCGTAGCCGTTATTCTTAAAATACTGGGGCAGCGTTACCGTCGTGGGATCGATCTTGCGAAAGTAATCGTTGTTATTCATCACCTTCGTCTGTGTCGGATATTTCCCGGTTAGCAGCGACGAACGCGATGGGTTACACACCGGATACTGGGCATAAGCCCGATCAAATCGAGTACCGCGAGCAGCAAGCTTGTCGACGTTCGGGGTCTTGATGTCTTTGACGCCATACGCTCCAAGTTCCGGCCGCAGATCGTCAGAGGCGATGAACAGAACGTTGTATTTTGTTTTCTTTGTCGCCGGTTTTGCATCTGTGCGGACAGCAAGGACCGGCAGCATGGCCAAAATAACAGTGACAGCAAGAAACTTAGGCAGCAGTGTCTTCATAATGCTTAGATTCGGGGTAAGAAAAACGGTTAACTTTCGGTAGAATAATAATAATCCTTTCTGGGAAAAAGTGGGAATTAAGAACAAAAAATATTGGCTGTTTTTACTCGCTGCCGTCTTCGGCATTGCATTTTCGGGCTGCGGAAAGGAAAATGTGATCAAACCAGCTCCCGAAACGCCGCAAAACATGGTGTTTATCAAGGGCGGAACGTTCCAAATGGGCACGGACGATGGAATGCCGTTCGAGGGGCCGGTCCATTCGGTTGAGATATCCGATCTTTTCATTGACGAAGCCGAGGTTACCGTCGCTCAATTCGAGGAGTTCGTAAAAGCAACGGGATACAGGACCGAAGCCGAGAAATTTGGCTGGTCCGGTGTCTTCGATTTTGAAACGCGCGGCTGGATCCGCGTCGACGGTGCAAATTGGCGACATCCGGAAGGGCCGAAATCGATAGCCCAGCCGGACGAGCCCGTCTGCCAAATCTCTTGGAACGATGCCACCGAATACGCCAAATGGACCGGAAAACGCCTTCCCACCGAAGCCGAATTCGAGTATGCTGCCCGCGGCGGCCTCGCCGGAAAAAAATATGCGTGGGGCGATGAACTGCTGCCGAACGGAAAGGCAGTCGCGAACTGGTGGCAGGGCGTTTTTCCGGAAAAGAATACGGGCGTTGACGGTTTCGTCGGCAGGGCACCTGTACGATCGTTCCCCGCTAACGGTTACGGCCTCTACGACATCACAGGAAACGTCTGGGAATGGTGCTCCGACCGATTTGCTGACAGCTACTACGAAACCTCGCCAAAACGTGATCCGAAAGGCCCTCAAACCGGCGACGAGCGTGTGATCCGTGGAGGTTCTTTCCTCTGTGCAGAGAATTACTGCTCAAACTATCGCGTTGCCGGCCGCAGCCACGCAACGCCGGATTCGGGGTTGAATAATCTTGGGTTTCGCTGCGTTCGGGATGTTGGGAATTAGAACTTCAACGCAAAGACGCAAAGGAAAAAACACTATGAATTACAGAAGATTTGGCAGAACGAATTGGCAGGTGAGCGACATCGGCTACGGTATGTGGGGAATGGGCGGTTGGACCGGTTCGGATGATGAGGAATCATTGCAGTCGCTTCAGCTTTCCGTGGATCTCGGCTGCAATTTTTTCGACACCGCGTATGTCTACGGCAACGGGCATAGCGAGAATTTACTTGGGCAGCTGATACGTGCCAATCCAGACAAAAAGCTATATACCGCGACCAAAATTCCGCCCAGGAATATGGCTTACCCGACGCTTCCGGAATTCACGCTCGATGAATGCTATCCGGCCGATCACATCGAGGCATTCCTTCATAAGAGCCTCGAAAATTCAGGACTCGACCGTTTTGACCTTCTCCAGATCCACACGTGGAATGACGATTGGACCGCCGATGATAGCTGGTCGAATATGTTGGATTCGTTGAAACGGCAAGGTTTGATCGACGCTTTCGGCATCTCGATCAACCGTTGGGAACCGTGGAACGGCGTGAAAGCAGTTCGCAGCGGCAGGATCGATTCGGTGCAGGTCGTTTACAATATTTTTGACCAAAATCCGGAGGATGAGCTATTCCCGGCTTGTGAGGAAATGGACGTTGCCATCATCGCCCGGGTTCCGTTCGACGAAGGCAGCCTTACCGGTACGATGACGATCGACACCACTTTTCCCGAGGGCGATTTTCGTAACGTCTATTTCTCCTCCGACAAACTGGGAGCGATAATCGAACACGTTGAAGAGCTGCGTCCGTTGGTTACGAATGATTCCAGCATGCCGGAAGTCGCTCTCAGATTCATCCTGAGCCATCCGGCGGTCAGCACGATAATTCCTGGGATGCGCAAAGCTGCCCATGTAAGATCAAACCTCGCGGCAAGCGATAAGGGCGGTCTCTCCGCCGATATGATCCAGAAATTACGTGGACATCGATGGGTGAGAAAATCGCGGACCTAGCCGATGCGAGGCCACAAGTATGTAACGGAAAAGTTACGCGGTTAACCAAATCTCTTGACACAAAAGCCCAAATTGATATAAGTTTAGGTTCTCAATTTTTAACTTATCCATCACTGGTAATAGACACTGTAGAAAGTGGAGGGCTTTTTCAATGAAACCGCTGCGTCTCTTTTCTTTTTTAGTTTTTGCCTTTGTCGTTTCTCTCACCGTTCCGAGCTATCTGTTTGCCAATAGTTCTTATCAGTCCGATTCCGACGTCAAGATGCTGACGGTCAAGACGCTGATCGACGGTGGAATAAAAGAAGATATTGCTCCGAAATATCGCGTTCGATACGACCGGTGGAAAACAGAATTCCTCGATACGGAATTTGGCCGTACTCAATGGGATAAATATGCGAGCAACAGGCAATTCCTGCTCACGATCACGATCTCCAACAAGAAAGGTAAGGGCGCGGGAACGGACAAGTATCTCTGGGACGAGGCCGGAAACTTTGTCGGGGCTACCATCACGCTCGGTGACGAACTGAACGAAGGCTATCCGAACCCGATCTACTATCCGGTGATGAACTCGTTATCGGCTAACGAGACCTCGTACTCGATCAGCGGCAAGATCCTGGCTGCGGCCAAAATATCCCACGAATTTGGCCACGTTAATCAGACCGCGAATGCAAATCGTGCATTCATGCAGATGCAGAACACGCTGATGCCCGTTTACACATCTATTTTTTTGAAGAATGGCCGCAACACGCGGGACAAGAAGTTGGTCGATCTCGCCCAGCAAATGGGCGGAACGCCGGTTGAGATATGGGAAAGCCGCGAGTACTGGAGCGAGGTTAACGCTCTTCGCTACCTGAACGAACGGCTCAGCAAGGAAGAATATCAATGCTTCGTCTTTAATAAGATCAAGCAGAACATCATCACATACGCGAAGGAATACGAAAACCGCTTTGATAACCAGACCGAGTTTTCAAGATCACCCTGCTGGAAATAGAGATCGGATCGCTTTAAAGGCTATCGCGGCAAGGTCATCCGTTGGTCGAGGCGATAGCTTTTTCCGCGAGAGGTCTTAAACGTGATGCTCTTCGTACCGTATCGAACGGTGCACGGCTCGCCGAGCAGAGAACGAATAGCGGCATGCGTCAACTTCCCTTTTTCCCACGCAATATTGACCTCAAACCCGCCGCGTGCCATTAAACCCTTTATGCTTCCGCTCGCCCACGCGTCCGGCAGTGCCGGTAGCAGTCGGATCACCCCATCGTGACTTTGGAGAAGCATCTCGGCAATTCCCGCTGCCGCACCAAAATTGCCGTCGATCTGAAACGGCGGGTGTGCATCGAACAGGTTGTCATAACTCCCGCCGCTGAAGGCAACACCCTCGACCGCAGGTTTTGACCCGACCGGCGTGAGCAAGAGCATTAAAAGTTTATTAGCTCGATCGCCGTCGCCGAGCCTCGCCCAGAAATTTATCTTATGAGCGAGAGACCAGCCGGTCGAAATATCGCCGCGCTTCTCTAGAGTTTTGCGCGACGCAGCAGCAAGTTCAGGCGTTTTTTCGTTCGTTATTTCATCTCCGGGATAAAGTCCCCAAAGGTGTGAAACGTGCCGGTGCATCTTTTCTGGCTCTTCGTATTCTTCGAGCCACTCCATCACACGTCCGTCTGAGCCGATGCGGGTCGGTGCGAGCCGAGCCTTCTTTTCCTCAATATTCCGCCGGAACTCACTGTCGGTCCCAAGAATTTTAGACGACTGAATGACCGCATCGAACAGATACCGAATGATCTGCTGATCGACCGTCGGCCCCATCGCGATATGCAGCGTTTTGTCGCTGCCGGGCAGACGGTAGCCATTTTCGGGCGAATTCGACGGAGCGGTGACGAGCCATCTGTTCTTCGGCTCCTCGATCAGCATGTCTGTGTAGAACAGAGCCGAGCCCTTCATTATCGGGTAGGCCCAGCGAAGAAATTTCTCATCTTTCGTATATAGATAATGGTCCCACAGATGCTGGCAAAGCCATGCAGAGCCCGTATTTGTCGCTCCCCAATTTGCACCTTCTCCAGGCGTAGTAAATCCCCAAGGGTTCGCTAATACATGCGCGACCCAGCCCCGCGAATCGTAATACTTCTTTGCCGTCACTGCTCCGGGCTTCTGCAGCGATTCAACCAGCTTGAACAGAGGCTCATGCAGCTCTGAAAGATTGGTGTTCTCGGCGAGCCAGTAATTCATTTGAACATTAATGTTCAAATGCCAGTCGCCATTCCACGGCGTTTGTACACCTTCGGCCCAGATTCCCTGCAAGTTTGCCGGCAGTCCGCCGGGACGCGAAGATGCGATAAGTAGATAACGTCCGTATTGAAAATAAAGAGCAGCGAATGCCGGATCGTCGGCGCCGTCTGAATACGCTTGAAGTCGGGCGGGAGTCGGTAATTTTGACGCCGCGGACCGTCCGAGATCCAGCTTAACCCGATTGAAAAAACCCTTATGATCCCGCAGGTGAGCGGCTCGAATGGCTGCATAACTCTTTGCGGTCACACGAGTTGCATCGTCGAAAGAAGTTCCGAGAACATCCGCCGTTTTTCGTCCGGCAAAACCCTGGTAATTTGTCGCCGCCGTAACAAATAGGACTGCTTCGTCCGCTGCTTCGATACGCAGCGAGTTCCCTGTCACCGTGAGTCGTCCGCCCCTGTTAACAACGCGAAGCCTCGCCGCATAACGCATGCCGTTTCCGTCGGTTCCGTTGTTTAATTGGCCCGTCATCAGCAATCCGTTTTTTGAATCAACGGTGGTTGTAAAACGCTCGGGCCGATCGAGTCCGGCATCAAAGTTGATTGCTCCGCGCTTATCGGCGGTGATACGAATTACGATCGCCTGATCCGGGGCCGAGACAAATGTCTCGCGGGTGAACTTAACGCCGTTCTGTTGATAGGAAACCCGTGCAATGGCATCGGCTAGGTCGAGCGAGCGGCGATAACCAATGACGTTTGCACCGCCCGCAAATTTCAATCTAAGATCGCCAAGAACCTGATATGACCCGTACTGAGCGTCTTTTCCGCGTCCGCGTGCCGAGCCCGGACCTTTGGCGGTAAAATTCTTATAAACGAGAGCTTCCGCTTCAGCGTTCTTGCCTTCGATCAGCAATCGGCGAATTTCAGGCAGAAACGACGCCGCATCCGACCTGTCTGAATCCTGCTGCGAACCTGACCACAGCGTTCCTTCGTTGAGAATGATCCTTTCATCGGCAACACCGCCGAAGACCATCGCACCAAGACGGCCATTTCCGAGAGGCAAAGACTGCGTAAATATTGTTGCGGGTTTGTCGAACCAGAGCGAGAGATCCCGTGACGGGGCTCGGTCTAGTGGTTGGGAAAATGCAGAACAAACACCGAAGATGCAGATCGATACGGCGATCATTATCCTCGGCGTTTTCATAAAATTGAACATTCTATCTGAGGAGGGCCATTGCACTCCAGAGAGCTGCAGCCTGTCCGTGAAGATCGCCGGTCGCGCGTGCCCGATCCATGTAATACTCGACGGAAAATCCCTTGTTCGTCCCGACGCAGACATCGGTCACGTTGCCATCGGCATTGATATGTTTGGCGAGACCGATCCATGCTTTTCGGGCGGCGGGACCAAATTTCTTTTTATCAAGCCAGCCTTTCTTTACGCCAGTGACAAACGCGAATGCAAACATGCCCGTTCCCGACGTTTCAACCCAGGATTTCGGCATATCGAGAAGCTGACGCCACAGTCCGTCCTCGGCCTGGTATTGAAGAAGCGAGTTCATCATCAGATCGTATCCTTTGACGATACGGGGCCTGAGCGGGTGGTTCTTTGGCAATTCGAGCAAAAGTTCCGTCATTCCTGCTGCCTGCCAACCATTGCCGCGTCCCCAGTAATACTGCGAATCAGGCGCGTGAAAGAAAAGGCCGTTCGGCTGCTGCAGTTTGTCGAGGTAGGCGACCATAGTCTTTGCCGCACGTTCTAAGTAGACCTTGTCTTTGGTCGAACGATACGCCTGCATCTGCACGGCAGTGATCATGTACATATCGTCGATCCAGTAACGAGCCTCGTGCGTAATGCCATCCGGAGTCGGTTTCATCCACTGTTTGTCGGCTAGATCTTTCCCGAAATCCAGATACCGCTTCTCTTTCGTCTGCTGGAATATCTCGAGCGGTACGATACCGATAACGCGATAATCGACATGCTCGGCCGGCGAGATGTTTTTCGCACCGTCCGCAGTTAGGAAACGATCGAATTTGGTCTTCAACCTCGCTTGCAGATCTTTGTCTTTCGTATATTCAGCGACATTCAGAGCTCCGTACCATGCGCAGACTTCCGGATAAATAAGGAACTGTCGCTTGCCGGTCTCGAATTCGAAACCGCGCTTCGCCCAGTTCTCCGCAAGCCGCTTCCCTAGTTCTTTTGGCGAAGAACCCACAGGCCAGTTGCCAAAATACTCACTCTGACCATAAATGATCGTCGAAGAGCATACCAGTGCAATGATCATCGACAACAAAACGACCCTAAAACTTTTCATTTTGCGTATCCTCAAGCTTAGTATTTGGTTCTCGTCACGCCCGTAAAAAGCGTTGGATAAACGGTTAACTATGAAGTTGCAGAATTCTATCAGAAACCGCGACGATGGCGCAATCGCAACAAAGCGAACTACCGAACGCCGAACAGAATATCCATGGTCAACTGATCGAGCCGTTCGTATTGCAGCCCTTTCGACGCTAGCTGATGACGGTCAAACTCTGTCGCGAGCAGGCTGTCAAAGCCGCCTAGCCCGTCATTCTTATTTGTCTCCTCGATCTCCGCGAGGATTGCCTGAATCTCGGCATCATTGTTCCAGCGAACAGCCTTTTCCTTCAGGATGAGATACGTCCGCATGCAGCCGGCGGCAAAATCCTTAACGCCGTCGTAATCCTCGGTTCGATAAGCATGAGCATCAAAATGCCGCATGCCCGGGTAACCAACATCCTCGAGAAACTTCACCAGCCAAAAAGCCGCTTTTGGCGTAACCGAACCAAAGCGCAGATCCTGATCGTAGCGGCCGCCGATCTGGTCGTTAAGATCGATGTGGAATAGTTTCCCGGCTTCCCACGCCTGAGCAACCGCGTGGGTAAAATTCAGCCCCGACATGTGTTCGTGGGCAACTTCCGGATTTACGCCGACCATTTCCTTATGCTCAAGCGTTTCGATAAATGCCAAATACGCTCCGGTCGTCGGCATGTAAATATCGGCACGCGGCTCGTTGGGTTTTGCCTCCATCGCAAACTTATAGCCAAGCTTTTGGGAAATGTTGAATTCACAAAGATAATTCAGTGCCTCGCGAAGCCGCTTTATCGCTACGTCCGGACGCCGGCAGGCATCGGTTTCCGAACCCTCGCGGCCGCCCCACAGAACAAAGGTCTCGGCACCAAATTCGGCACCGAGTTCCATCGCTCGCATCGTTTTTTGGATCGCGTAGTGGCGCACTTTAGCGTCATTCGCGGTGAATGCACCGTCGCGAAAGACCGGCTCGTAAAATAAATTCACGGTCGCCATCGGTACTTTGAGGCCAGTATCGCTGCACGCTTTCCTAAAATCGCTCACGATCTGGTCGCGTTCCGCCGGGGTCGCGTCGATCGGGACAAGATCGTTGTCGTGAAAATTCACGCCGTAGGCACCAACCTCGGCGAGCATGTGGACGATCTCGACGGGTGACAGTTTTCTCCTCACCTGCGTCCCGAACGGGTCAGCCCCGCGATTGCCGACCGTCCATAGGCCGAATGTAAATTTGTCTTCCGGTTTTGGTAGATAATTGTTTGTCATAATTCCCTTCTTATTCGTAGCCGTTCGGGTGGACAGTTTTCCAGTCCCATGCAGTTTTGATGATGCTTTCAATATCAGTGTACCCCGGCTTCCAGCCGAGCACTTCTACCGCTTTCGTCGAATCCGCGATCAAATGTGACGGATCGCCCGCTCTTCGCGGTTCCATTCGGGCTTCGATCGCGTTTCCGGTAACTTTTCTCGCCGCCTCTATGACTTCCAGAACGGAAAAGCCAACGCCGTTCCCAAGATTGATGTGAGTCGATCCGCCGCCATCGCTCAGAAGATCCAACGCTTTAATGTGTGCATCGCCAAGGTCAGACACGTGAATATAGTCTCTAACACAAGTCCCGTCAGGCGTCGCGTAATCGGTGCCAAAGACCGAGACAAAAGGCAGCGTGCCATCAGCGGCGTTCAGGACGTTCGGTATCAAATGCGTTTCCGGTTCGTGATGTTCGCCGCATTGGCTCGTCGCCCCCGACGCGTTAAAGTATCTCAAGGCAACGAACTTCAGTCCGTAGGCTGTATCGTAAGATTCCAATATCCGCTCGGTCATAAATTTCGACCAGCCGTACGGATTTACAGGCTTTTGCGGATGTGTCTCATCGATCGGGATTCTAACCGGATCGCCGTACGTCGCACAGGTTGATGAGAAGACGAACTTTTTGACATCGCATTCGATCAGCGTATTAAGAAGATCATTGGTTCGCAGGGTATTGTTGCCAAAATACTTAGCCGGATCCGTCACAGATTCGCCAACATAAGCATATGCTGCGAAATGCACACATGCATCAACTTCGTGCTCACTGACGATCTTTTTTACGAGTTCTCTGTCGCCGACATCGCCCTGATAAAACGGCACGTCCGCCTCGACCGCCTCGCGGTGGCCGTAAACGAGATTGTCGAGCACGACCACATCGCGGCCCAGCGAACGGAGTAATTCAACCGTTGCACTGCCAATATACCCTGCACCGCCTGTAACTAAAACCGACATCAGGTATTGCTCCCAAAACTAAACTTAACGTGCCCAAACCCAGCCGCTCCCGTCGATGAACCCGCGAAAATATGCGGCTGATGCCCGGTTTGCTCTTCGTATTCATCGGCGACCCATTTCACCTCAGGATCAGCGCCTTTCCGGCCGAGTACGGCTACCGTTCCGCCGCTGCCGCCGCCGGTTATCTTCGCTCCGAACAGGTTCGGTGATTCGCGAACGAGTTCGACGAGGAGGTCAGTGCCCTCGGTTCCAAGTCCGCAAGACGAATAACTGTCGTGCGACGCGTACATCAGTTCGCCAAGTTTTTCGAGATCAGGCTCGGCTGATGTGAGCAGCTTGGCAAATTCCTGCACACGCGAATTCTCGTAAACCGGATGCTTCGTCGGACAAAATACGGAATATGTTTTCTCGGGTAAGACTCTCGTCACCGTATCCGTAATACCGTGAAATTTAGTCAGAAACTCTTTTCCGGTCATCGCTCGCGGCAGCTTGGTCGCAAATCTTCTTTCAAATTCTGTCGGCGTGATATTTGCCAAATATCCGTGCCATTCTGGGTCATTGATCTCAACGACGCCATCGGCAACTTGCCTTACTGCAAGGCCTGCGGCTTCTGCGATCATACGGTAGCCCATGAAAGCCCCGGTCCGCACCGATCCGTAATCACCGCCGCTGACCGAATGTCGAATGCCCGAATCAATGCCCCAAAACTCGATGCCGTCAGGTATCGCGACACTTTCGCCAACCTCCGCCGGCTGGCAAACCATCGACAAAAACCTTCCCGCTTCTCCCGCCGCCGAGGTCATTTGATCCATGATACCGCACGGTGCCCCGACAACCAGATTCTCTACCTTCTGACAGAGTATAGCGAGTTCGCGTGCGTCGATCTCCAGATCAAATGCCGCCGCGATCGCCGTCATCGACACAACCTCGATCGCTGCCGATGAGCTAACACCCTTTCCCTCAGGTACTTTTGAATCGAGCAAGATGCTCAGTCCGCCGCGAAAACCCAAACCTTTTTCCCGCATCAGCACCACGAACGCACCCGCAATATAAGCGGCCCAACTATCCGACGGCTCGCGGCGAAAATACTCTCTCGCCGCGGCGTATTCGATGCACTCGCCGTTCGAAATTAGATCGCCGAGCGGCATCTGAAATTCGTGTGTTCGCGTCGTATCGCTGCCGAGGCTCCTGATCCGCACGAAAGGCTCATCAATTTTTTGAATTCCCGCAAACGCTGCCTCGGCTATGGGCATTTCAAGAACCTTCGAACCCGAATAGTCCGCAATGCCGCCCATCACATCGAGCCTTCCCGGAGAACGGGAGATGACGACCTCATTTCCGAAATCGAAAAACGCTCGATTCGCCTTCAGCGTTTCGATAAAGGCTTCGAGATCGGTCGAGCGTTCAATTTTTGCAGTAGTCGTCAACATCTATCAATTTCCGCCTGCAAATGTTTCTCGATCTGCACACGAATGCCTTCATTCGCATAGCCAACCCAGGCGACATCCGGTTCAACCGCGAGTCTAGCCCGCAGGGACTCTCCACGTTCATCGGTGACGATCACGCCAAGTTCACAGGCGATCAACTCAGTACACAGATCGTACGGATGGCAGCAAAGCCCTAGATTCATGCCTTCTTTTTCGAACAATGGTCGCAGATCGGCAACGAACCGGTCGTGTCCCGCCATGAGCTCATAAATCTGGCCGCCGGTCGAGATGTATTGATCTTCAAAGCACTGAGCTTTACCGGGCTGGACCTCGCCGAGTGCCGCCCTTACCACATTCTCGTAAATCTCCGTCGCCTCAACACCGACACCAGGAATGAATCGAGAGATCGTAGCGAAACCATGAGCGATCGATCTATTTACCGACGGTTTAAGCGTCACTTCGCTCGTCTCACCGCTGATCCTGTTGAATCGCTCTGCGTTTGCACCTTGCCCACGAAATGCCCATATCGTGTCGGAAAGGTACTGTTTTACGAGCGGAATTTCGGTCTGTATCGCAAATTCGATGTCGGCGAGATTCGTTTCCTCGCCTTTGTTTGGGGCGACCCCGGTCAATATCCACCCACTGCGCTTTTGGAACATCAAACCGCGTGTTCCGTCGATCGGATCAACGATTATTCGCCATTTCGCATCGGATTCTGCCGCTCCGTGAGGCAAAATGATTTCACCTGTTTCCAAACCTTCAGCGATTAGAACAACCGGCGTTTTCGACGCTATCTCTTTTTCGATGAACTCGACGATCAACTCCTCGCTGACCTGATCGACGGCATAGATCGTGTCGCCTTCTTCCTCACGAGCGACAGCGGCCATGCTTTCGATGGCCGTTTGCTCACAAGCGTCAACGACGACGGTCCGGATCCGTTCGTGCAGCCGCTTTAGTATTGGCAAGAAATCGCCGAGCTCCATATTTAACCGATTAACTAGCTTTGTAATGAACTGCCGGCAACGCACGAAGCTCAGCCGCCTTTTCCTCGGGTGAAGTGTCGCTCAAAAAATTACCTCCGCCGATCTCAGGGCCGGCAAGATATTTGAGTAAATTTGGCTTTCGCAGCGGTGGATGAAATTCGATATGAAAATGAAATCCACGATGATCGCCGCCGTCGGTTGGGGCATTATGCAGCGGCATAACATAGGGAAATGGCATTTTCCAGAGGTTGTCGTAACGAACCAACACCGCTTTCAACGCCTCCGCAAAATCCGCGACTTCGCGTTCGTTAAGTTCCGCAACACTGCGGCATGGCCGTTTCGGGGCGACGTAAACCTCGTATGCATAGCGAGCAAAATACGGCAGAAAACCGATCGCCGTTTCATTCTCAAATATCACGCGTCGTCCGTCTTTTTGTTCAGAGTCTATGATATCAGCAAAAAGCACGCGGCCGGTTTCCTTGAGATGTCGATCGGCAGCTTTCGCTTCAGTATCGATCGTCTTAAATACAAAATTCGTTCCGTATATCTGCCCGTGCGGATGTGGATTGGAAACGCCGACCGCTTCGCCCTTATTCTCGAATATCAGAACATGATCGATCTCGTTGCGGCTGCCAAGATCGCGGTATTCCCGCTGCCAAGCAGCGATAACTTCTTCAACCGCAGTCTTGTCCATCTCAGCGAGCGAAAGGCCGTGATTCGGGCTATAACAGATCACACGAGCAAGGCCGTTCGCAGGGCGATTTTTATAAATGCCAACCGGCTTGTCCGGCTCCATCGGAGCATTTTGGCCGACGCTTGGCAGGTCGTTATCGAATACAAATACACCCTTATAATCGTCATTATGAACGCCGCCGACACGCTCGTTTCTGGGGCACAGATAGCAATTTTCGACGTATTCCGGAGTATGCTTCTCGCGGCCCTCAAGCATCTCACCGCTCCACGGCCGGTTCTGCCGATGAGCCGCGACGATCACCCATTCTTCCCGAAGCGGATGCCAACGCTCTTCCCAAATTCCAGTTTTGGCTTTTTCTACCATTAAACAGAGCCTCGAACAGGGCAATAAGAAATGGAACACAGATAAATCGGATCGGGCGGATCAACACGGATACGAATGAAAAAACTTTCGGGTGGATCCGCGTAAATCCGTCGTAACCGTTTCATCCGCGTTCTATTGAGCGTCGCCCACTGGACTACGTCGCGATACGTGCCGCTTGCCGCTGTCTCAAAAGCTGATCCGTAACCACACCGATCAAAATAACCGCGCCCATCACGGCGAAATTTAGCGAACTCGGGATGCCCAACAGATTGACCAGGTTTTGCAGCACTTGCAGCAAAGCTGTGCCGATCAGAATTCCGATGATCGAGCCTTCGCCGCCACGCAAGCTACAGCCGCCAAGGACCGCCGCGGCAATTCCATAAAGCTCGTAGAAGTTACCGTGCGACGACGGTGAGACCGAGTTCGTGTAGAACGCGAGCAAGATACCGGCGATCGACGTCAGAAATGCACACAGGATATATGCACTCGCGACCACCATGTTCGAATTAATTCCCGAATATCTCGCCGCTGTCTCATTTCGCCCGACAGCAAACAGATAGCGGCCAAATATCGACCTGTGCAGCACGACCCACGCAACAATACTGATGCCGATAAGAATTATGAACGGCGTCGGAACCCCAAAAACGCTACCGGTCGCCATACTCTGCAGCGTTTCAAATCCGCTCGCGGCGCCAAACCCCTTCGTCTCGTCGCTCGCGACAAATCTCGCGAGTCCGCGATAAAACAGGAGTCCGCAGAGCGTCACGATGAACGGCTGAATTTTGACCTTAGTAATGAGAAAACCGTTGAAAACACCAAGCATAGTCGTGATCGCGATCACCAGAAGTACCGCCGCGATCGCCGGCAGATGCCATTCGACGAGAAAGATAGAGAGCAGAACGCCGAGCAACGCGAACACCGAACCGACCGACAGGTCAATACCGCCCGTGATGACCACAAGGCCGAGTCCGATACTGAAAATACCGTAGATCCCGATCAGCCGGGCCAGATTCTGCAAATTCACACCCGATATAAAACTCGGATTCAAGATCGCGAGCACAATACAAAGCACGACAAGCAGTACAAATGTTCCTAGTTCTTTTCTCATCTCTTTTCAATGACTGGAGCGGCAAGCACCCCTGCTTGCCAGCGGTGAATACCCACTAAATTGGATCGCAGAACAATTTAGCTTAAAGATTTAGATTGCGGAGGCCGCAGCGTGGCAAGCAAGGGTGCTTGCCGCTCCAGTCCTACGCATGCCCAACGGCAAGTCGCATTATCGCTTCTTCACTCGCATCTTCGCGATCGAGAATTCCGGTGATCGAGCCTTCGTGCATGACGGCAACCCGGTCACTTTCGCCGATGACCTCTTCCATATCGCTTGAGATCATGACGATCGCAACGCCGCTTTTGGCGAGGTCACGCATTAGTTGATAGATCTCGGATTTAGCTCCGACGTCGATGCCGCGAGTCGGCTCGTCGAATATTAAGAGCTTCGGCTCGAGCGACAGCCATTTCGCCAGTACAACCTTTTGCTGGTTTCCGCCGCTTAGGTTCGCGGCTTTTGATTCGACCGACGGAGCCTTCACGTTCAGCCGCTCACACATCTCTTTTGCCTTGGTTGTTTCCGCCGCCTTGCTCACCAATCCGCTCGACGAATACCGCGATAGCGCGGGCAGCGTGATATTCTCGCGAATTGGAATATCCAATATCAGCCCCGAATTACGACGATCCTCCGGGATCAGAAAAATACCATTCCGAATAGCATCATTCGCCGACGAAATGCGAATCACCTTGTCGTCGATATGCACCGTACCCGAAACCGGAACATCCACCCCAAATATCGCCTGTGCCGCATCCGAACGCCCAGCCCCAACCAAACCCGCAAATCCTAAGATCTCGCCTTTCCTCACCTCGAACGAGATCGCGTTATTAGGATAACGCCGCGTTCTGAGGTTTTTGACACTGATCGATTCGCTCGTCTCGTTCGAGTTTTGCGCGCGATTGTGCCTTTCGATGTCGCGCCCGACCATCATTTTGACGATGGCGTCGTGGCTGATCTCATCGCGTTCCAGAACACCGGCGTTTTTGCCGTCTCGCAGAACGACCACGCGGTCGGCGATCTCCTTTATTTCACCCAGACGGTGCGAGATGTAAATAATGCTGACGCCCTGGTTTCGCAGGTCTTTGATCACTTCAAGCAGCCGCTCTGTCTCGGTTAGTGTAAGGCTCGAGGTCGGCTCGTCCATGATCAGGATTCGGGCGTTGAGCGATAGGGCTTTCGCCAATTCGACCATTTGCTGCTGGGCGATGGAGAGTTCGCGTAATGGCGTTTTGCCGGGGATGTCGAGGCCGAGACGCTTCAGAAAAACCTCGGCATCGGCATTGAGTTTTGCGCGGTCGACCAGAAATCCAAACTGCTTCGGCTCGCGGCCGAGATAGACGTTTTCGGCGGCGGTGAGGTTGTCGAGTACGTTCAATTCCTGATGTACGAAGCCGATACCATGCAGGCTCGCATCCGAAACCGACCTGATCGCAACCTCTTTACCATCAACAAATATCTTCCCGTCGTCGGGCTGATAAACACCGCCAAGGATCTTCATCAGCGTCGATTTGCCCGCACCGTTCTCGCCCGCCAAAGCCACAACCTCGCCCGGGCGAACCGAAAAATCAACGCCCCCAAGCGCGATCACGCCCGGAAAGCGTTTGCCGATACCCTGCATCTCTAGAATCGGTTTGGCCATAGTCTAATTAAACAACGGATCAACGCAGATTAGCACGCATTAGGACAAGATTTCTCCTAAATAATGAGTTTTTTAATGGATTTTGATTTCCGTGTTGATCCGCGTCAATCCGTTGTTTAGATTTCTCCAATCACGCCCAATAATTCCGATCGAGCGAACGATAATTTATCGCCTCACTGATATGCCCGGGCTGGATGTTTTCGCTGCCCTCGAGATCGGCGATCGTGCGTGAGACCTTTAGAATTCGGTCGTGAGCACGTGCCGAGAGCCCTTGCCGTGACATCGCTCGCTCTAATAACTCTTCGCTCTGAGCATCGAGTTCGCAAAACTTGCGGATCTGTTTTGGTGACATTGCGGAATTTGAATAAACGCCATCGCCACCGAGCCTTGCGATCTGGATCTCGCGCGCCGCGTTCACACGTTCCCTGATCGTCGCCGAACTGTCGCATTCCTCGACATTTTTTCCGCGAAGCTCGTTGAACTTCACCGCCGGAACATCGATATGAATGTCGATCCTGTCCATCAGCGGCCCGGAGATCTTGCCAACGTAACGCTGGATCTGCATCGGCGAACATTTGCATTCGCGCGAAGACCCGAAATACCCACACGGGCAAGGATTCATCGACGCCACAAGCGTGAAATTCGAAGGAAATGTGAGCGAAGTCGCCGCCCGCGAGATCGTCACCGTCTTGTCTTCCATCGGCTGTCGTAGGACTTCGAGGACGCTGCGGTCAAATTCGGGCAGCTCGTCGAGAAACAAAACGCCGAGGTGAGCCAGCGAAACGTCGCCAGGTTTCGGTATAGAGCCTCCTCCGATCAGCCCGGCCTGCGAAACCGTGTGATGCGGCGATTTGAACGGCCGTTCGACTATCAAGCCCGATTTTCCGGTAAGTCCCGCCACCGAATGGATCTTCGTGATCTCGATCGCCTCTTCGAATTCCAGCGGCGGCAATATCGTCGGCAAACGCTTCGCGAGCATCGTCTTGCCCGATCCCGGCGGGCCGATGAACAGGATGTTATGTCCACCCGCACTGGCAATTTCCAATGCCCGCTTCGCTGACTGCTGGCCTCGGACCTCATTAAAATCAGCGGCGTATTTATTCTCACGCGATTTTAATTCAGAGAGGTCGAGTTTCAACGGCTGTATCCGCGTGGGTTTTCCCGTCATCAGATCGTGAGAAAGATCCGCGGCCATTCGCAGGTCTTTTATAGGATAGACATTGATACCGCTGACAACCGCCGCCTCAGGAGCGTTTTCCTCCGGCAGAAATATATGTTTAATGCCCGCCTCACGAGCCTTCAGCGTTATTGATAAAGCCCCGCGAACGGGACGAACACGTCCATCGAGAGAGAGCTCCCCGACACTCAAAATGCCCTCAACGCTCTCGATCGCCAGATCGCCGTTCGCCCCGAGTATTCCCAAAGCCATCGGAAGATCGAAGGCCGCTCCTTCTTTCTTAACATCGGCCGGAGCGAGATTGATCGTTGTCTTGTGAAAAGGAAAAAAGTACTTGCTGTTGGTTATCGCCGCCCGTACACGTTCTTTCGACTCGCGGATGGCCGTATCCGGAAGACCAACGATAGAGAAAGGCGGGATAACATCGCCCTCATTCTTAACCGGCTGCAGATTCACCTCGATATCGACGATCAACGCATCGATACCATAAACGCACGCCGATTGCGACAGGAAGAGCATAGTTGAGCAAATTGGAACAACCGAAGTCTATCCTATTTGCGCCGAAAAATAAAAACAATATCGCCCGGCGACTTCAATTTTGGTGCAGGGTTCTAATACGAAAAGAGACCGCTGGCTGTTTCCAAACAACCTAACGCGCTTGCCACACGTCAAACAGTATTACTATCGGAAAGAGTTGATTTCACTCTCGCAACCAGCATCGTTTGGCGGATAAAATATATGATCAGGAAACTCGGCGTTTTGGCGTTTGCATTGTTATTTGTTTTTGGGCTTTCAGCGGAGCTATCGTTTGCGCAGATCGCAGTGACAGCGGATCACGTGGCTGAGAGTTCGCTGAATGCGGTGGTGACGATTCAGCTGGCGGCTGACGGGCAGTCGAATGCGGTCGGGTCGGGGCTGATCGTCCGCTCGGATGGATATATTTTGGTGCCCTTTAGCCTCGTTCGCGGATCACGCGAGATACAGGTGCGGCTTCGCAATGGCGAGACGTATGACAAGGCCGAGATAGTCTCGACGGACGAGCGGCGAAACATCGCTATTCTCCGTATCAATGCAGTTGGTTTGAGCTACATCCCGAGCGGCACGACCGAAGAGTCACAGGTTGGCTCAAAAATGTTTGTCGTCGCGAGTCCAACCGGGCAGTCCGTTGTTAAGGCCGATCTCATGCTGAATTCCGTCCAGATGGCCGATTCCGTGCAGGGAGCGGGCAAAGGCTATCGGCTGCTGCAATTTGGTTCGATCGACGGCGTTAATCCTGCGGGCGGGCTTCTGCTCGATGGATTTGGACGTTCGCTGGGGATTGTCACGACGACACCGGACGTAAAAGGCGGGAACATCGCCGTTCCGCTCTCAAGCATTATCGGGATGATCCGCTCTGTGCCGGTCAATAATGTGGGGACGACCGCTGTGTCCACGTCGACTTACCCGGCGGCACCGGCTCCAACGCCATACACGATCCCGCAAAGTTCGGTTCTCGTGCCTCAACGCGGTGTCACACCATTAACGGCCAAGGGCCCGGGCTCCGCGGTCGTCAAACCGGCGACGGTTCCAGAGATCCTCGCCCTGTCAAAGACGATATATGTCACCAGTGGAACCGTATCGTTCAAGTCCGATCAGCTTGTCAACGAGCTGAACAAACGCAAAGAGATACCCGAATGGGGCCTGTCGTTCGTTGACGAACGAGATCTCGCCGATCTCGTACTTGAGATAGATCATGTCTTGCTGACGTGGAAGTACACATTCAAGATATACAGCCAACGCCTCGGCACGATCGTCGCCACGGGAAGTGTAGTCATCCTCGACGGCAACATCGGTGCACCCCCAATGGCCGAGCGAGTGATCGAAAAACTAAAAACCGCCCGCGGCCCCGAGAAGGCCGCTCCTAAAGTAGAACCGGAAGTGAAGACCAAGACCGAAAAATGAGAATTCTTCTGACTGGAGCTGCATGCATCCATGCTTGCCACACCGAGGGTTCCTCGGTGTTACGGTGGTGATTATTTCTCAAGTTGGTCGAAACAGCGGCGCGTAAGCAGTTTGCAACTGTTGGCAAGCAGGGATGCTTGCCACTCCAGTCCTTCGGAGAGCAAGCCTCCAGTTTGCATTTTCACTCACAATCCGGTCTAATACTTGTTTGCTCCTGGCAGCAAAATTTTCGCCGAAAGGAGGTGAGCAAATAAATGGCATATATTAACGTGAACAATAACGAATCTATCGAATCAGCATTACGCAGGTTCAAGAGAAAGGTTATCAGCGAAGAGATCATCAAGGATCTCAAGAAGCACGCTCACTTCATCCCGCCGGGTCAGAAGGCAAAGCTAAAATCGGTAAACGCCCGCAAGCGTAACCGCCGACGTTTCCGTCAGCAGCGTCCGATGGGTAACGGTACGGGCACCGGCACCGGAGCATCGCGTCCGCCGATGGGACAAGGCAACAGATAGTTAATAGCTAAAAGTGATCAGTTAAAAGGTGAAAAAGTACGGCATACGTGCATTCTTTTTCACCTTTTGGCTTTTTCGCTCTTCACTATTAACTTTTCACTTTTAGTTTTTAACTTCTCATGACCCGACCACGCATACTTTTAACCAACGACGACGGCTATCATGCGGATGGCATTTTGGCTCTTGAGGCGGCTCTGAGCGAGGTCGGTGACGTTTACGTTGTAGCTCCGGAATCTGAGATGAGTGGAGCTTCGCACAGCCTTACCCTTTCGCGGCCATTAAGGATCAGGCATCGCGGGGCACGGCATTGGACGGTTGACGGGACGCCAACCGATTGCGTCACGCTCGCCCTAAATCAGATCCTGCCAAAGGACGAATTACCGCACATTTGCTGTTCAGGTATCAATCATGGCGGAAATCTGGGTGACGACGCAACCTATTCAGGCACCGTCGCCGGTGCGATGGAAGCGACGATCCTTGGTGTCGCCGGGCTCGCATTCAGTCTTGTGGTGTACCGCGAGCAGGATTTCACCGAATCTGCGAAGATCGCCGCCGAGATCACCCGAAAGGCTCTCGCTGACGGAATTCCAAAAGGCACTCTGCTCAACGTCAATGTACCAAAAGGCGTTCCGAGGGGCATCCGCGTTACGAAACAGGGCTTCAAAGATGCTCGGCCCCACATTACCGAACACCTAGATCCGCGCGGAAAGCAATATTATTGGATCGGTGAGCTTCGCGACGGCTTTCACGCTGAGGGCGGAACGGATTTTGAAGCGATCGATGAGGGCTACGTCTCCGTCACGCCGATGAGAAGCGACCTGACAAACCACGCAGCTCTTGAAACTCTGCAATACTGGAACACGAACTAATGAACGCGGCTTCGAGGCCAAATCTGACTGACGAGATGACCATGCAGCGGCTTCGCATGGTCGATAAACTTCGCGACGAATACCACATCGCGGATGAACGCGTTCTCGAGGTCATGGCAAATTTACCGCGTCACCTTTTCGTTCCCGAAGCGATAAAATCACAGGCATATCGCGACAACGCCCTCCCGATCGCCGGCGGCCAGACTATCTCGCAGCCGTATATCGTCGCTCGAATGACGAGTCTTTTGGAACTTACTGGTTCCGAAAAAGTGCTCGAGATCGGCGCTGGTTCCGGCTATCAGACCGCGATCCTGGCTTCGCTCGCCCGCAAGGTCTTTTCGATCGAACGCCTGCACAATCTCGCCGCCGAATCCAACCAACGATTGCAAACGCTTGGATTCAGAAACTTTACGCTCAAAGCCGGCGACGGCACCAGCGGCTGGGACGCCTATATGCCGTACGATGCGATACTTGTCGCCGCCGGCGGCCCGGAGATCCCTGAACCGCTCGTCAAGCAGCTCAAGGTCGGCGGCAAACTCGTCATTCCGGTCGGCGAAGATCGAAAATCGCAAATGCTCATCCGCGTCACGCGAACTGAAACAGGCTCGACAGTCGAGAACTTCGGCCCGTGCGCCTTTGTCCCCCTAATTGGGGAATTTGGCTGGAATGGCTAAACTATAAGCCTTTGGTCTTCACTCGTTGGTTTTTCTGACAACTGACAACCGACAACTTCTTTATGGACTCAATCGTCGAATTTCTTTACACCTTAAAAGATTTTCTCAATCCAAAATTCCTGATCGACTATATGCTGAATCTGCTCGGCGTGTACGTCTATTTCGGTTTGTTTTTTATTATCTTCGCCGAGACAGGGCTTGCGGTCGGCTTCTTTCTGCCGGGCGACTCGCTGCTTGTCGTTTCAGGCCTCTTCGCTGCTGCCGGCAAGTTGAATGTTTTGCTTGTGATGCTGGCCTTCTTTCTCGGTTCAGTGATCGGCGACAGCACCGGTTACTGGACCGGCCGGGTAATGGGCAAAACTCTCTTTAACCGCGAAGAATCATGGGTCTTCAAGCCAAGCCGGGTTGAAAAAGCTCATCACTTCTTCGAGAAATACGGCCCCAAGACGGTGATCCTCGCGAGATTTGTTCCGATCGTACGCACGTTCGCCCCGATCGTAGTTGGTGCTGCCGAGATGCCGTACAGGCAATTCCTTCCCTACAGCATCTTTGGCGGATTGCTTTGGATCGGCAGCATGGTGCTTGCTGGTTACTTCCTCGGCGGTGTCGTGGAACGGGCCCTGAACATCAAGCTCGAAGATCATATCGAAAAAGTCGTCATCGTCGTCGTCGTCCTTTCACTGCTACCGCCGATCATAGAGTTTCTTAAACATAAATTTGGTAAAAGGCCTGAC
Source organism: Acidobacteriota bacterium (assembly GCA_016703965.1). Lineage (NCBI taxonomy): Bacteria > Pseudomonadati > Acidobacteriota > Acidobacteriota bacterium. The sequence goes on along the minus strand of JADJBB010000021.1, from coordinate 1,141,823 downwards.
TTAGTGGACGAGATAGTTGAGGTCGTTGAGGATGACAAACCGGCCGCGTAAACCACGTTCGAAGTCGCGGCTTTAGCTGGCATAACCGCAGCGAATACCCACCTAAAGGTGGAACTTTGAACTCCGTTTGACTAAACCACCCGTGTGACCTACACTCAAACATTGATCGACGGGGCGTAGCGCAGTCTGGTAGCGCGCACGGTTCGGGACCGTGAGGTCGGAGGTTCGAATCCTCTCGCCCCGACCACTTATAAGAAAGGCAGCAAATCAAGCGGTTTGCTGTTTTTTTGTTTTTAGCCATGGATAACCAGAAACAAGACATCACCATTAGAACCGCCGCCGAAGGCGATGCCGTCCTGATCTCCGTACTCGCTTCGACGACCTTTTACGAAGCGTATTTCGAGCAGGATGAACCGGGTGACCTGGCGGGCTACATTCACGATTCATTCGAGATCGCCGTACTCGAAGCAGAGATCGCCGATCCGGCATCCCGCTTTTACATCGTTCTGCGTAATGGGAAAGCCGTCGGCTACGCGAAGCTCATAACCGGTTCGACGCACGCGAGTATCACTTCGCCAGATCCGGTTGAGTTAAAGCGGATCTACCTGCTTGAACGTGTTTGGGGCACCGGACTGGGCGAGATATTGCTGGAACACTGCATTAAGACGGCCAAAGAACTTGGCGCAGGGTCCATCTGGCTGGGAGTATGGGAAGAAAATCAGCGAGGGCAAAGTTTCTATAAAAAGCACGGCTTCGTGCAGACCGGAACGCTGGAGTTCCCATACGGAGATTCTGTTGGAATTAATCTCGTAATGGAAAAGCCGCTATAAACGTTTCCGTAGGCACAAAAGCCGTGTAGCAGAGGAATTTAGAATCTGTATCTAAACTGTGCGTTAAAGCTCCGTCCCGTACCATCTATTCCCCAGCTTGGATTTCGGTACGCTCGATCGAATATATTCTCAACCGACCAGAAGAATCCTGCCCTGTCGTTGATAGTGATGCCGCCGCGTATATTTGCGGTCACATAACCAGGCAAATACGTGTAAAGCGGCACTACCGTGTTGTCGTTGACGACCAGAACGCCGTTAATAGTGGCTCCGATCGGCAGCAGGCGATTCTGCACCTGAAGCTGAGTCTCGTTGGTCGCACGCAGAATTCCGCCGGCTGACGTACATCCGGTCGTACCCGGCGAGGTCAGGCCGTTGACGCACGCGCCGCGGCGGAAATAGTTCTGGATTTGGGCCCGCGAACGCGGAGCAGCAGTTCGGCGATCCGACAGGTCAAGGCTCGAAAGTCGATCCTGACGGTCGGCAAGCGTTGAGTAGCCTTCAACCCAGAATCGCGAATGGTTATAGCGAAGGCTGACAAACGCTGTCGGCGGCGGTGTTCCGCCCTCGATGTTTGGCGGCAGGCCAGTGGCCTTGTCGGCTGCTTTGATATAAGTGTAGTTACCTTTGAGGATCAGATCGCGGCGTAGTCTCGCTTCTGCTTCGTATTCCACGCCCCAGATCTTTGCTGCCGTAAAATTGGTACGAACGAGAACCGGAGCGGTGGACGCAGCGACAAACACAGTGCCGTTGGGGGTTTGGCTCGTGATCAACTCGCCGCCGAGCGATTTACCAACCGCTCCCTGCGGCAGAATTAAAGCCTGTTTAGTGATCGCGTCGACGATATCGAGACGGAAGAACGTCAATTCCGTATCGAACCGCTTATGCTGATAACGGAAGCTGAGGTCGTAGCTGTTGCTCTTTTCCGAACGCTGTTTTTCAACCGGCAATCCGGTCGAAATAGCCGAGGCACTGGCGGTTGTTCCGATCGTGCCGCCCAATTCTGAAGCTGAAAGATGATCTACCTCAAAGCCGTCTCCAGTCAGCCCAAGTGTTCCGAGATCGGTCATGCTCGGGTAGCGAAAACCACGGGCAACGTTGAACGCCACCCGGAAATGATCCGACGCCCGAACGACCGCACCGATGCGGCCCGATAGGTCCGCCGTCTTAAGATCATCATCCGCCCACAAACGCTTGCCGGAAACGATCGGCGATTCTTTTGAATTAACGTCATAGTGCATCCCGCTGTAACGCAAGGCACCCGTGACGCGAAAACGGTCAGGAACGACTTCCCACTGATCCTGAACGAAAATACCCTGTGAATCGAAAGTCGCTTCATCCGGTATGCGGGGACGCGAGATCGTGACGACATTAGTCACCGGGTTAACTATGTATGCCGGCGAATTCAGCCTTTCGGCATAAGCATCTCCGCCGATCAGCATCGTATTTCGGCCCCATTTCTTGTCGACAAAAAAGCTGGCACCATAGGTCGATGTGCGTTCGTATTGGTGCGTAATGTCGCCGTTTGGGTTTCCCTGGCCGCCTTGATTTACGCGTTCCTCGCGCTGGCTGTTGTAGGACGCGGTGAACGAAAAATTATCGAACGGTGCAAAACCCTGCTTTACGTACCGGATATAGCCAAAATCAAGCATCAAATTTCGCAGATCGGCAATTAGATTGCCGTCGCCGCCAAGTAGTTGATCAAAACGCTTGCCGTTGTCCTGCTGGCTTCGTTGATAGTGGAATATGATCTGCTGGTCGTCACGCGGTGCAAAATTCATGCGGATCGCACCGCCATATTGGTTAAAGCCGGTTCCCGGACTGCGATCGTAAAGTGTAGTCGACGGCAAGCCGAGAAAGCGGAGAACAGCCGAGTGAGTATCATTGCCGCCGGCAGTGCGAACATCGCCGATCTTGCGTCCGGCCAGGCTGACATACCCGCCAAAGCGGCGCGTGCCGTAGCTGAGCAATCCTGACGAACCGTAACCTTTGTCAGCCGAGCTGAAAACCGGGGTGAATTCACCGTGCCACTCCGGTGTTGCCGTGCCGAAACCTGGCGATTTGGTGACCAGATTGACCGTTCCCGCAAGCGAATCGGAACCGTATTGTGCACCAGTCGGCCCGCGAAGCACCTCTATCGATTGCAGATTGGTCGGCTCATTGAGATTCAAAAAGGTGTTGATGCCGCCGCGCTGTGCTCCATTTGTGTACCGCACGCCGTCAACGAAATTGACCACGTTTTTACCCGTCAGGCCGCGAATAACGATCGCACCGATCGTCGGGCTCGTTCGCTGATAATTCAGCCCCGCTTCCTCTTCGCCCGCTTGCGCTAGAACTGAAGTCGCTCGCTCGAGGATCGCCTCGGGATCAATGACATTGATCGCCTGCGGAATATCCGCGGCATTTGCCTGCTGGCCGATCTCAGCCGTTACCGAAACGCGGCTCTCGCCGACCTCAAGCGAAATAACCAGGCCGCTGATCCCCGAAGCTGCGACCGCAAGAGACTGCTCGGCGATCGCAAAACCGTTTGCAATAATGCTCAGCCTATAATCTGCAGGGGGCAGAGTCGAGAATGCAAATTCTCCGGAGCGATCAGTGACAGTCGTCCGGCTCACTCGGGCTTGAGCACTGCGCATCGTAACGATCGCACCGGCAACGACGTCGCCATTCTGATCCTTGACCGTTCCCGCGACATTCTGAGCGTTCGCCGATACAATCGACGCCAGTCCTAAAAGAAATGCCAACAAGAATGGCTGAAAATACTTATTCATAAATGTTTGCGATCCAGGTCCGCTCATTCGAGCAAGCCTGGAGAACGATCTGATTTTGCTTTGCTTAAATCCGAAGAATGAACAGTCTATAGGCAGAGTCTTATTACTACCACTAGTCGTAGAGTGGTAGTAAAAAGAAAACAAAAATAAGCCACTCAGCGGCTAATCGATCTGATATGTCGCAACGCTGGTCGGGGTTTCGAAACATCGAACCTTGTAAACGCTGACGCGATCGTCGGCGATGCGGGAGTTTAGATATTCCAGGAAATAACGGGCAAGATTCTCGGCCGAAGGATTAAGCTCTTCGTCAAAGGGCGGAAGTTCGTTGATATTCCGGTGATCGAGATACTTCACGATCTCGTCCGCCGCGGATTTGAGATCACCGAAATCGATCAGCAGGCCTATATTATTCAGCTCCGAACCACGGGCAAAGATCTCGATCTTATAATTATGCCCGTGCAAATTCTCACACTTTCCCTTGTACCCACGCAGTTGGTGGGCAGAGGAGAAATTGCGTTCGATCATTACTTCAAAAAATCCAGCCATACTTTGCCTAAATCATATCGCACGTTCGTCCGCTTGCTGAAATATCGCCGCGACGACCTCAACATCACCCGTTATCCGCATCCTCGGCAGGCTTTGCAGAAAGTCGCGGCCGTAGCCTTTCGTTCGCAAACGCGGATCGAGAATCGCAATGACGCCGCGGTCTGTTTTGCTTCTGATCAATCGGCCAATTCCCTGTTTTAGCGTGATCACGGCCTGCGGGACGCTGTAGTCGAAGAAAGAGCGGCCGCCGTTTTCGTCGATGTGCTTGCTGCGTGCCTGAACGAGCGGATCGCTTGGGACGGCAAAGGGCAGTTTGTCGATGATCACGCACGAAAGCTGATCGCCACGAACGTCGACGCCCTGCCAGAAGCTCGAAGTTGCAAACAAAACCGCATTCGGCGTCGCTCTAAATCGATCGATCAGCCCTGTTTTAGACATCGTTCCCTGCAAAAAGCATGGATAACCGACGCGTGACGAAACTAGTTCATACAACGCGGTCATTGACGAATTGCTCGTGCATAAAACAAAAGCGTGGCCGCTCGTAACCTGCAGAATTCTTATGATCTCAGCCGCCGCCATTTGCGTAAAATCCGGCGAACGCGGGTCGGGCATCGCCTTTGGCAAATAAAGTATCGCCTGATTTTCGTAATCGAACGACGACGGAGCTTCGAGCGAGTTCGTCTTGCCCGGGGCGAGGCCGAGGCGGTCGCGGATGAAATTGAAACTGCCGTTTGCCGACAGCGTCGCCGAGGTCAGAATGCACGTATCCACCTTATCGAACAGCTTTTCCTGCAAAAGCGTCGAAACGTCGACCGGCGAAGCCTGCAGATAAACGCCTCGACCGCGGCGTTCGAGCCAGTAAACAAAGTTTCGGTCTGCCTGTTTTACGATAAACCCGAGATCGAATCGCATCTGCCGAATACGTTTAACGACACTGTCTGCCTCAGGTAGTTTGTCGGCATAAACATCAACATCCGCTTCGAGACGTCCAAGCGAATCATCGAGCGCGTAATAAGCCTCGCCGAGCGGCGTTGCGATCTCACCACCATTCACACCCCTCGTATTAAATGCGTCCGGAAGCAGCGGAAAGCGGCCTTCCTGTCCGCGAGCCTGCGAGAGCCGTGACCAGAACATCTCGGAAAGGCCCGCGATCTTCGCGGAGACCTTCATTATCGCTGCGTTGAATATCGCATCATTTATCGGCAGCGAAGCCGCGTCGTGAACCAGTTCATCAACGCGAAAATTCGACACCTGAAACCCGAAGTAGTCCGCCGCGATGTCCTCGATCAGGTGAGCTTCGTCAAATATCACGGCTCCATAATCCGGCAAAACCTTGCCGAACTGATTGCCGCGAACGTTCAGATCGGCGAAAAACAGATGGTGATTAACGATCACAATGTCTGCCTTGTCCGCTCCGGCACGCATCCGCGTGATAAAACACGGTTCGTAATCGGGGCATTTCTGGCCGAGACAGGTTTCGGCTTTGGCGTTGACGCGGTTCCAGAATGGAAGATTCTCAGGCAGAAACGTCAGCTCGGCGCGGTCGCCGGTTTGGGTTTCGCGTGACCAATCGACCACCTCGCGAAAGCTTTCGACCTCGCCGACGCCGTCGAGGATCGGCTGATCGCCGCTTTTGTGCAGGCGATAGAGGCACGCGTAGTTCGAACGGCCTTTCATGTACGCCGCTGAGAATTTCTTCGGAAATATCTTCTGCAGCAGCGGAATGTCTTTCTCCATCAACTGCTCCTGAAGGTTCTTTGTGCCGGTCGAGATGATGATGCGTTTGTGGGTGCGGATCGATTCGTTGATGGCGGGAATGAGATACGCGAGCGTTTTTCCCGTTCCGGTTCCAGCTTCGACGATGAGGTGTTTTTTGTCGATGAACGACTTGGCGATCGCCTCAGCCATGCGGACCTGGCCTTCGCGATATTCGTAACCGTCATGAAAACGCGCTATCGGGCCATCCGGCCCGAAGACCGAACTGCCTAGCTCTACGCTTTCTTCCTGAGGTTTCTCACCCGCCATTTTTTTGACTCGCAAACGCCGCGAATCTATAATCTTAATGTTTTTATTGATTTAATTCGAAACCAAGCCCGGTTTTTCGCATCTTAAGAAGCAGTATTTTTTTAAGGGGATATTTAATGTCACGTAGTTTTGATTCGGGGACCGGACGTAAGTTTTTGTTCGTAATTGTACTCGCCGCCATTGTCGCGGCCATTTTTCTTTTGCCCCGAACGCCCACGCAAGCCGCAAAAAACCGTGTCGACCGGACTGAAAGCCATCAGGACGGAATAACGAATTACGATATCCGCACCGATAAACACGCGGTCGAAACGATCGCATCCTTCCGAAGCTCTGCCGGTAAGAATGCTCCGGAGATCGCCGACGCGCGCGACGCGATGGTTCGCGGCGAGGAAAAGCTCAAGCAAAGCGTGCCGACCCTAAAGGTCGAATACAATCGCGACCTTCAGATCCCCGAGGTCATCGCACCCGACGTGAAACAAGGCCGAGCCTTTCTAACGAAAGCGGCCGTCGGAAACCGCGCCGAGGCTCTACGATCTTTCCTTAATGCTAACGGCGACCTCGTAGGTGCTCGCGGAACGGCGCTCGATCAGCTCAAAGTTTTTTCAGACTACACAAACCCTGACGGCAACCTCTCGTATGTCGAATTCGACCAGGAGATCAACGGAATTCCCGTCTTCCGCGGCCAGGTTAAGGCTGGATTCACGCAGAAAGGCGAGATCATCCGAGTTATCAATAACTTCGCTCCGGGCCTTGATGAGAATGTACTCTCGACCGATTTCGGCGATCCGGCAGAAGCATTAAAAGCCGCCGCAGGACACATCAATAACGCAAAATACTCGCAAAGCCTGTTAGCACCTCTTGCCGAAATTTCGACGGCGTACAAGGTGATATTCGGCAAAGGCGATCTGGCCCCGACGGCCGAAAAGGTCTACTTCCCGACCGAGCCCGGCGTTGCTGTTCCGGCCTGGCGAGTACTGATCTGGCAGAGCGTAAATTCGTTCTACGTGATCGTCGATGCCCAAACCGGCACGATGCTCTGGCGAAAAAATATCACGGAGGATCAATCGCAGGCCGCGACGTACAACGTCTATGCCAATCCGAACGCGATGATCAATGTTGCGGATAACCCGTTCCCGATGACGCCGGGCACTTCGTCGCCGAACGGAATGCAGGGCTCAGCGATCTCACGCACCGCAGTCACGCGGATCGGTAACGAAGCTCCCTATACATTCAACAACCTCGGCTGGATAACCGACGGCAATAATACGCTCGACGGTAACAACGTCCAGGCGGGCCTCGACCGCGAGCTTCCGAATGACGGTTCGCTTAACGCCAATGCCATCGATCCGGGCAGTATTCCTGCAGGCTCGCCGAACCGCGTTTTCAATTTCCCTATCAATCCCGGCGTTCCGACCAATCCGTCTCTCAACACAGGCGACGCTCCGCTGCCCGACGGGCAAAACCCGCAGATCTGCCTCGAAGAGGGTACGAACGCCGTTCCGACCGACTTTCAAAAAGCCGTCGTTACTCAGCTTTTTTACATCTCGAATGTTTTTCATGACGAGACCTATCGCCTCGGATTTACCGAGGCGGCCCGCAATTTTCAGAACGATAATTTTGGCCGCGGCGGCCTTGCAGGTGACCGCATCTCGGCTCAGGCTCAGGATTGCAGCGGCATAAACAATGCAAATTTCACAACGCCCGCCGACGGAGCCCGGCCGCAGATGCAGATGTACCTCTGGCAGGCACCCAATCCGGATATCGACGGATCGCTCGATGCGGACGTGATCGTTCACGAGCTGACGCACGGACTGTCGAACCGGCTCCACGGCAACGGCGATGGCCTGCAGCTCGATATTGCCCGCGGAATGGGCGAAGGCTGGTCCGATTTTTACGCACACTGCCTGCTTAGCGAACCGACCGACCCGATCGACGGCATCTACACGATCGGAGCCTACGACACCTATCTTTACAGCAGCGTCGGCTTTAACAACTACTACTACGGCATCCGCCGCTTTCCCAAGGCTGTCATGTCCGCCGTGGGCGGCCCGCTGAATAGGCCGCACAATCCGCTGACGTTTCGTGACATAGATGCGACCACATCCGACCTTTCGGACGGTGCATTTAACCCGAGATTCAACACAACTGCGGATCAGGTTCATGCCATCGGCGAGGTTTGGAGCTCTGCCCTGTGGGAAATACGCGCCCGTATGATCCAGCGTCTCGGCTGGGCGGACGGCAATCGGCGAATTCTGCAGTTCGTCACCGACGGGATGAAGCTCGCTCCGCTCGGCCCGACGCCGCTCTCGGAACGCGATGCGATGATCGCTGCCATCTACGCGAGCGGGACCGAGGCCGATCTCGCCGACGCGTGGGCCGGATTTGCCCTTCGCGGGTTCGGTGCAAATGCGAGCATTCAGGCTCTCGGCGGCATCAGCACGGGCGGCAGCGGCCAGGTCCGCGTTACAGAATCATTCGATCTGCCTAACTTGAGTGTAGTTTTGACCTCGGTCACCGATTCTCAGGCGGGCGACGGTGACGGTTACCCGGAGCCGGGCGAGCGAGTTACGCTCAACCTGACCGTCACGAATTCGACCGGACGAACCGCCACGAATGTTTCCATGCGGATCGGCACCGATCCAACATCTGCGATCGGTGATCTAACAGGCAGGGCGAGTTCCTTTGCGGGTCTCGGCTATACCATCCCAAGCGGCACCGCCTGCGGGACCACGATCCCGGTAAACATCGAATTCAACAGCAGCCTCGGAGCGTTTACCTTCACCCGCAACATCTTCGTGGGTAAGCCCGCAGCGACGACGGCGTCGGAAAACTTTGACGGCGTAACATCCCCTTCACTGCCGAATGGATGGACTGCCGTCGCCGTTTCCGGCGGCGTGAATTTTGTAAATTCAACGATCACGCCCGATTCCGCTCCGAACGTCATGTATGCCCGAAATCCGACCACGGTCGGCGGCGGAACCGACCTGACCGGGCCGCCGATCTCGGTTACGTCTTCGGCCGCAACGGTAACGTTTCGAAACAGTTACAATACCGAAGCAGGATGGGACGGCGGCGTTCTTGAGATCTCGATCCAGGGCAGCGAATATCAAGACTTTCTAACGGCGGGCGGCACCTTCACCCAGAATGGCTACAACCGCTCGCTCGGCGGCGGCCGCAACAACCCGATCGCCAGCCGGCAAGGCTGGTCGGGAAATTCGAACGGATATCTAACGACGATCGCCCAGTTCCCGGCCGCCGCAAACGGCAAGATCGTCCAGCTTCGCTGGCGGTTTGGGGCCGATGATAACACCGCTGGAACGGGAACAGATCCCGGCTGGCGGATCGATAACGTCTCACTTTCGGGCGCCGGATTTGTGACGAGCTTTGTCTGCGCTTTGAACGCTCCGCCGGTTTCGATATCAGGCCGCGTCCTAACGCCGAACGGCATTGCCCTCAGAAACGCCGTCGTCATCCTGACCGATCAGCAATCGGTGCAGCGAAGATTCACGACCGGGTCTTTCGGGATTTTCAGTTTCGATCAGATCCAGGTTGGCCAAACGTACACCGTCAGCGTCGGCTCAAAACGCTATCGCTTTGCCCCGCAGATCCTGAATATAACCGGAGCGGTGACAAATCTGGATCTTGTCGGGCTCGAATAAGGCTTTTGGATCTTGCATTTCGGATCTTGGATCTTGGCTCTTGGATTTTGGATTTAGATTTTGGGCGTCGGTCTTTGGTCTTTGGTCTTGGTTTTCGGGCGTGGGTCTTGGGCCGCCTACTGCCTTCTGCCAACCGCCTGCTGCCACGGCCGCTGCCACGGCCAACTGTTAAACACTGTTTACGATTTCGATTGACTTTGCCGCTCTTGAGCAATATCCTTTCATTAGATCAATTTGCCAGACTTTTCGGCCTTCGCGGGCGTCAAAATTGTAGTATTTGGTCTTTATTATTAAGGGGTTTAATGGGTATGAAGATGGCTCTTGGCAGGACGGCTGTAGTAAAACTGCCGGTAATCGCATTTTTCGTGTGTCTTTTCGCTATCCTGTCGCTGGTCGGCAGCCGGCAAAGAGCGGCCGCTTCAGCATTCGGGCCGACGCCGACCCATACTAACGCCCCGGGCGAAGCCAATTGCACAGCCTGCCACGGAGATTTCGCTCTCAACAGTGGTGAAGGTATGGTCGAGATCACCGGCGTCCCGGCGACATACACGAGCGGCCAGCAGTTCAACATTGTGGTTACGGCGACCCAAGCCGATGCGGTTATCTACGGGTTCCAGTTCACAGCGATCGACAGCAACGGCCAGAAGATCGGCACATACGACATTCCGGCCGCAAGCGAAAACCGGATCCAGCTTTTGCAGGGCCTTGTCGGAGAAAATATGCTCCGCGAGTACATGGAGCACACATCCGGCGGGCTCACCAACGGCCAGTTCGGCTCTAATTCGTGGGCATTTACCTGGACAGCACCTGCGACATCTGCGGGCCGCGTAGATTTTTACGCAACCGCGAACTGTGCCAACAGCGACGGAAACACGGGCGGCGATTATATCTACTCGACCACCAAGTCAACGCTTCCGTCCGCAGCAACGCCAGTTTCGATCAGCGGCAAGGTAACAACGCCTTCAGGCCTGCCGCTGCGCAACACGAAAGTGATCATCACCGACCCGATGGGCGTTCAAACACCCGCGATAACAAGCTCATTCGGACTATACAGCTTCACCAACGTCCCGAGCGGCGCGAACTACACCCTCAGCGTCCAATCAAAACGCTACCGCTTCGCACCCAAGATCCTCACCCCGGCCGGAAATCTGACGAATGTCGATTTCATAGGGCTTGAATAATGCAAAAGCCCGTTAGCAACGGCAATTCCTTTCAATGCAAAAGCCCGCGCGCCAACAAGGGCGATTCATTCAAGACGGATACTCAGAAAGCCCGAAATATTAAAGTTGAACGTTTCGCCCTTGCTCACGCGCGGGCTTTTGCACCGACAAGTAACGCGTTCGAATGGTAAGGCTGCTTTGCACCCAAAAACGTTCGACCAATCTCGCATTTACCTCTACCAATCCGCACATTTTGGCCCGACAAACCCGCTTATTCCTTTGACCAATCAGGCCACTTTTCACATTTTCATGCAATGAACAGGGCGTTTTGTTTAAAGTGTGAAACGTTTCACACTTTTGATCGGCTAAATTCGTCCTCAGATAAAATTACACATTTTATTTCCCCCAAAAATTAACCGCGAGCTTCGCCCCGGGCAAGCGGGACGCTCGCGCTCCAGTCAAAAAAAGGCTGCCCTTGCGGACAGCCTTTTGGAAGGAAACAATTACTCGTTATGCGATCATTCTTTTGGTTTGATCGGCGAAGCTGGGCCTTCAGGAACTGCAAGGCCTGGTGACTGGAGGACGATCGGACCTGGTGTAGGAACCGGTGTCGGAGCCGAGTTCGACGCAGGATTGCCCATCGGCACTGGCTGCGAGATCACCGGTCCTCTCGGAGCGGTTCCGCTCTGGATCTGTGCGTTGTAGTCAGGACGCGTGATCCGCGGCGTAATGAAGAAGAGGATCTCGTTGGTGTTACGCTGAACGCCTTTTCTCTTGAACAGGTTACCAAGCAGCGGGATGCTAGCGAGACCCGGCGTGCGGTCCTGGCTTTCGCGTTCGTCGTCAAACAGAACGCCGCCGACAACCGTCGTACCGCCATCGGGAACGGTGACCTGTGTGGTCATGCTCTGCGTATTGATGGCTGGAGCAGCTCCGGCTGCGATCTGGGCAGTCGAGCTGTTTTCGGCAACCACGTTCAAGATAACTGTTCCCAGATCGGTGATCTGCGGTGTGATAGCTAAGCGAAGCGGCACATCGATGTATTCCGTCGTGGCAACCACGGCGGATCCGCTACCGGAATTCGGCTGGATGGTCGTGATCGGGATCTGAGTGCTGTTCTTGATCTCCGCCGGACGGTTGTTGAGAGCGGTCACACGCGGCGTCGCGATCACCTTCACCTGACCCTTCTTTTCACCGGCCGTGATCAGAGCACTGAGCTGAGCGGTTCCGAAGATACCGGTTGTCAGGCCGATCGCCGTGTTGGCGATATTGGACATAAGATCGTTATTGATCGAGCCGATCGGCAATCCGCCTGGGATCGGCAGGGTCGTCGTCGCACCCGGAAGTGTTCCGATCGAACCGCCGCTTCCTCTGCCGCCGGTCACGAGGCCTGCAAGCTGCACGCCGATATCACGGCTGAAGCTGCGCGAAGCGACAACGATACGTGCTTCTATCTCGACCTGCGGTTCTGGCTGGTCGAGAATAGCGATGAGCTGTTTGACGGCTGCCAGGTTTACCGGAACGTCCGTGATGATAAGCGAGTTGCTTCGCGAATCTATTTCGATCGAACCGCGACGAGACAGTCTTCGCTTAATGATCGGCAGCAATCCGTCGCCGCCGGACATACTTCCTGAGGCTCCGGACGCACCACCGCCTGCGTTTCCGCTGTCGGTTACGGTTCCACTGGTCGTGGTTCCAACCTTTAGAGATCCCGATGCCGTCGCATAGTTCAAGCGAATGAGTTCCGTCTGAAGCGGCGAAGTGTCGATCTGATTATTCTGACGCTCGCGGAGAAGTGCTCCTTCGCTTGCCAGGACTGTTCCGGAAGCAACGCGAAGAATGTTCCCGTTGACCTGAACGCCCAGTTCCTGAGCCTGCAGGATCGAATCGAGAGCTATGTTCCACGGAACATCTTTCACCTTTACCGTGACCGGCGTTTCCTTGACCGATTTGTCGATCACGAAATTGATGCCGTACTGGTCGGTGATGTAATTGAGTATTTCCCGGACATCGGCATTTACAACGTTGAGATCAATGACCTCGCCCTTGAATCCCGGGTCGCCGTACATTTTACCCTGGTTCTGCGGATCAACTTTTTGAGCCGAGATCGATAAGGCAAATGCTGTGACTAGAACTAATGCGGTAACGATCTTGGTGACCGTAACGCGTGTGTTGATAAGAGAATTCATTGTTTCCTCCGTAACTGGATCAAATCGTTTCTTTTGTGCAAGAAATCGAAACTTAAGTGGGACTTGGGAAAATTATTTTTTATTCTTCGCTACCTTGGCCGGTTTCTTCGCGATCTTGGTTGGCTCTTTCGGCGCTTCGGGCTGCGAGTTCATTTCATCGACCGGCGAGAGAAATGGGTTAGATGGTTTGACCGGCTTGGCATCCTTTCCGCTCGCTGTCGTGTTGCTGGCGGTTTCGGCCGGCTTATCCACCGGCGGCGGAGCGGCAGCAGTGGTCTCGGCCTTTGCTCCGAACTGCCTCAGTCCTTTGTTCTCGACCGACGCGATGAACTTTCCTTCGGCGACCTTGGTCACCTTCTTAAAGACAAGGCGGTTCTCATCGACAGCGACAAGCTGCCCGTCGAAGAATTTCTCGCCCGGATAGATCGTGTAAGAGAGCTTGATGGGCGTTGCTTCGACGATCGCAGCGTAGCCGCGAGGCGTTTTGAAGATACCTGTCACCGCCATTTCATTGAGCGTCAAAACGCTCGTGACCTTTGGCATCGGTGCTCCGTTTGCAGCAGCAGTCTCGCGAAGACGCTTGAAATACTCAATGCGTGCCTCGACCGACGGCGGTGCGTAGGGAATGACCGGCTTTTCGACCTTCACAGGTTTTGGCTTTGGCGGCACGACAACCTTTGGCTTCATAAATCCGGGCTTCTGGAACGGATCACGCTGAGCTGCGACCTCTGAAAAGGTTCCGCTCATGACCACGAACGCTGCGGCGCACGCGGCAAAGCTGACAAAGCGTTTTAATGTCGATGTGTTCATCATGGCTTTTTCTCTTGGGTTGGGTAGTAAAAACTATTTAGCTGGAGCTGCTGCAGGCGGGGCACCCTGAACTGCGGGAGGACGTGGACCGGCTGGTGCGGCGGCACCGGGAGCGGCTGGCTGTCCGGCCGGCGGCGGAACACTCGGTGCACCAGGTGCTCCCGGAGGGCCTGCCGGTTTAGGATTCAGATCGTTCGGGCCTGCGTAATAGGCTGTAAGCAGGAACTGAGCATGTATCGTCTTGGCATCTGTCTGCTTTGGCAGCTGATTGATCTTAAAATCGGTGATCGAGACGATTCTCGGCAGTTTTGCCATCGCGTCAAAGAAAGAACGCAGGTTGGTAAAGTTACTGTCCACCTCGACCTCGACAGGCTTAGCCATGATACCGTCCTGATTTCCCTCATCGCGAGGGTTAAATCGCATAACGGTCAGGCGGGAACTGTTAGCGGTGTCCTGCAAGCCCTGGAGAACATTGGTCAGTTCACGCTGTTCAGGCAAAAGCACCTTGAGTTCTTCATATTCCTCGGCCTTGCTGGCGTACAGAGCACGGAACTCATTGATACGCTGGGTCGCAACGCGTGCCGTCTCGTTCTTGGCCGTCAATGCCGCAACTTCGTCCGACAGCTTTGCTGTTTCAGCTCTCGTTTCGCTCGTGTAGAAATACCACACGCTCGTGTAGAGCAACGCCGCAACGGTGACGTGCAACATCAACTGGAAGTGCCACTTTAGATTTGTGATTTTCTCTAACATTTCGTTTTCCCTTTTATATTTGCTTGGTCAACCGATCAATTCTTTGCGACCTGAGGCGGACCGGCGGGCTGTCCAGCCGCAGTGGCCGGGCCCGAGGCAGAAGCGGTCGTCGGAGCGGTGCCATTGTTGGCTCCCGCCGCCTTTTCAGGCGTGTAAGCGGTGCGGATCTTGAATTGTACGATCGCTACTTTCGGACGTTCACCCGTGTCGCCGGGCTTCATCACGGCATTTTCGTTGGTGATCTCATTGCGGGTCGTCTCGATATTCAAGTTGGTAAAGAGTCCGTTCGAAAATTCGAGACTTCGGCCGAATTGCGTGACCTGAGATTCGTCAGGCGAGCTGCCGGAAACAACGATACCGTCCTTTCCCTGCTCGATGCTCTCGAGATAGAGCCCCGGGAACATCGCGATCCTTTCTCGCATCGCGTCCAGCACCGCCTGCGGGCCGGCCTGCGAGGCTCGCAGCTTTTTGATCGCTTCGATGCGGGCATCAATGCCGGCGATCTTGCCTTCGAGCTCTTTCTGTTCGTTCATCACGACTTCGAGTTCGGCAGCGATCGTCTTTTGTTCGGCGAGTTGACGCTCAGCTTCAGTTTTGGCCATTTGCGAACTGATCACATCCCAGCCAATAACGGCCGCAAGGAGAACAAACACGACCACGGACGTCAGAGCAAGGCGTGAAGCCGGGCTTGAGACCTTGCGATCGACAGCAACGATGGCTCCGTTTTGTCTTTCAGTAACAGAATTTAGTAGGTTGATCTTGATCATTGTTGTTACACTCCCCTAACTGCCAAACCGACGGCCACAGCCATTTCGGGCACGATCTCTCTAAGGTAGTCCGGGTCAAATTTCTTGCCATCGACCTTGATGTTTCGGAACGGATCGAGGATCTCGACCGGCAATTCAAGACGGTGCGAAAGTTCCTCGGCCAAACCGGTCAGCTTAGAACCGCCGCCGGAGATGAGGATCTTCTGCACGACTGTCTCGTTATCCTCGGTCGTTGCACGGTAAAAATCGAATGTTTTCTGAATTTCCATCGCGACGATCTCCGTCACGTTATTCATGAGCGGCTCGATAGATTTTTCTTCGATCCCGTCGACAGCGTCGACAACGCCGCGTTTGACGGCTTCAGCCTGTTGAAAATTCAGTCCGAGGCTTCTCTGAAGCACATCGGTGAACTGACTGCCGCCAACTGTGATGTCACGCGTAAAGAGCGAACGCGTTCCCTTAACGATGTTTACGTTCATCGTGGAAGCACCTATATTAAGGAGCGTCACGACCTGGTCGTCGGTCGGGTTGTAGTTGACTTCGTAGCAGTTCTGGAGAGCAAATGTGTCAACGTCGATCACAACCGGTGTTTTACCGGCCAGCTGGATCGCTTGTTTGATATTGTCGATGCGCTCGCGTTTGCAGGCTGCGATCAAAACATGTGTCGAGTCAGGCGTTTCGGCGGTCACCTGATAGTCCAGGCTGACGTCGGCGAGATCATAAGGGATATGCTCTTCAGCGTGCCAGTCGATAGATTCTTCTAGTTCTTCGCGGGTCATCGGCGGCAGAACGATGTTCTTCAGGATGACCGAGTGGCCGCTGACGCCGGTAACGACATTCGTCGCGGTAACCTGATGGTTATTACAAAGGCTCTGGATAACGTCCGAAACGACGTTCAGCTCCATGATCTGACCGTCGATGATCGTGTCGCCGGGCAGATTTTCAAAGCCAAGGCTCACCAAATTCAAATTGTTCAGCTTGCCTTCAAGCTCGACCATCTTTATCGAACTGGAACCGATGTCCAAACCGGCAATGCTTTTCTTTTTACCGAACATTATTTTTCTTGCTCCTTGTTAGCATCCGTCCGGATGCTTTCTTACCCGAAAAGTTTTCTTATTTTCCCACCCGCATCTGCGATCTTATTTCGAGGATTTTGCCACCAGCCGTTAGACCGAAAAGTAAGGAAGTTCGCTTCAAGGCAGGTCAACTCTGAGATGTGTGTCAAAACCGCATTTGTCGGATGTTTCGGTCACGAACCGTGACTCGCGTGGAACCTAACTTCAGAAAACTTTGCCGCTTCTGGTGGCGAAGGTGAGACGGTGGATATGCCGTCACTCTATAAAATTTACAGTAACGCTCAACGTCTGTCAACAATTTTTTACGTTGTTTAACGCAGAATGATAGGAATGTATTCAGCCTGATCGATAGCCATCGATCAAATTGAACGATTTATGATTTGGAATTGGTCAAACTAATGTCTGCGGCTCGCTATCGGAGGTAGCCGCCGAGAGTCCAAACGGTGGCGATGATCACTATCGATCCGACGATATCGAGCAGTATTCCGTAGCGCACCATCTTCATCAACGGAATATAGCCCGAGCCGTAAACGATCGCATTACACGGCGTCGAGACCGGAAGCATAAATCCGAGGCTCGCGGCAAGCGTCGCTCCAAGTGCCGGGATGAAAGGGTCAGCATTCTGCGATTGGGCGATAGCGATGACCACAGGAACCACCATATTGGCGGAGGCGGTGTTCGATGTCGTCTCGGACACAATGACCGCAACGAGGACGGATGCAACGAGCAGCCCGAAACCACCTGAAAAAGGAAGGATCTCCGTAAGGCCGCGTCCGACCGCCTCGGCAAGACCCGTCTGAAACGAGAGAACACCAAGCGCAAATCCGCCGCCGTACAAAAATATAACGCCCCAGTCTATCTTCACCGCATCGGCCCAACTAATAGCTTTTTCCCCGGTTTCATCGCCGGAAAGAACGAAAAGCAGCATTGCCCCGATGAGAGCACCGACCGATTCCGGTAAACGGCTGTTAAGCACCTTATACTGCGCGCTCTGTTCGCCCATCACGAGCGCGATAATGCCGGGAACGATCCAAAGAATGACCGTTACACCAAATGCTATCGCTACCGATCGCTGCCCGCGCGTCCACGGGCCGAGTTTATCGCGTTCGGCCGCCAGCATTTCGCTGCTGCCTGAGATGACCTTCACACCTGCCGGCGCGAGCTTGTTTAAGTAGAACCAAAGAAACAAAAATAGAATGACGACAACCGGCACGCCGATCTGCATCCAGTTGAAGAACGAAATATCCGTTCCGCCGAGGCTCCTGATAAAGCCGATGCCAATAACATTCGGCGGCGTTCCAATTGGTGTCGCCACCCCGCCGATCGACGCCGAGAATGAGGTCATCAACATCAGAGCGGTCGCGTAGCTGGGGTTGATCTTAATACCCGTCTCTTTTTCCTGCCGTTTTAAGAAAGAGATAATTGACAGGCCGATCGCGAACATCATTGCCGTGGTGGCCGTATTCGACATCCAGCCGGACATGAACGCGGTCACCGCTCCGAATGCGAACAAGATGCGCGACGGACGACCGCCAATGACCTTCCACGACAAAACGGTGAAAGCTACGCGCTTGTCCAAATGCCGGACAAAAAGCGCCCGTGCGAGAATGAACGACCCGATAAACAGAAAGATAAGCGGATCAGCGAAAGGAGCAAAAACCGTCTTAGCATCCGCTACCTGAAAAACAACCGCCGCCGCCGCTCCCAGCAAGGCCGTCGCCGTCATTGGCAGCGTCTCGCACAACCAAAGTACGATCACCGCTGCCATGATCGCCGCAAGGCGGTGTGCCTCAGGTTTCAGATCGTGAAACGGGAAAAAAAAGATAGCCAGGAAAACAGCCGGCGCTAGAAAATATCCGGCACGCTTTCGATAAGCCTCAAATTTAGCCTCGCCTGCACTGATCGTCTCAGGCGGCTCGAATGATTCTTCTATTGCTGGCATAGATCGTTGTCAGTGTTCGTTGGCTTTTCGTATCGTTGTCTTAGCGTTGTCGCATCATCTATGGGCTTGCTGAGGATCTACAACGGACGGCTTACCCTTGAGTTCCATTTTCGCCACCGATTCCAGATGCACCTCGTCCGGCCCATCCGCGAGCCTTAGGCTGCGCGCATATATCCAAGCCTGAGTCAGCGGATAATCCTGG
Source organism: Acidobacteriota bacterium (assembly GCA_016703965.1). NCBI lineage: Bacteria > Pseudomonadati > Acidobacteriota > Acidobacteriota bacterium. Next base: position 1,123,099 of record JADJBB010000021.1, on the reverse strand, counting down.
CACACACCTCCTCCGCCGTGAACTTGTATGGCACGGTCGATGACCTTTAATGCCATCTTTGGGGCGACGGCCTTGATCATAGCGATTTCGCGGCGGGCGGCTTTGCTGCCAGCGGTATCCATCAGCCAGGCAGTGCGGAGAACGAGAAGGCGTGCTTGATCGATAGCACAGCGGGCCTCCGCGATCCATTGTCGGACGACGCCTTGGTCAGCGACAGGTTTGCCAAATGCAACCCGTTTTTTTGCACGCTGACACATCAACTCGAGCGATCGCTCGGCCACACCGATCAAACGCATACAGTGATGAACACGCCCCGGCCCGAGCCTTCCCTGTGCGATCTCAAAACCGCGTCCCTCGCCGAGCAGGATGTTCGACTTCGGAACGCGTACATTAATAAATGATATTTGCGAATGCCCGTTCGGTGCGTCGTCGAACCCGAAAACCTGCAAATTCCGCTGAACGATGACACCCGGCGTGTCCATCGGAACAAGTATCATCGACTGCTGTAAATGCTTCGGGGCGGTTTCGTCGGTCTTGCCCATAAAGATCGACAGCTTGCACCGTGTGTCACCGCCGCCGGTCGACCACCACTTCTCGCCGTTCAGAACATAGTCGTCACCGTCGCTGACGATCGAAGCCTGAATATTCGTCGCATCCGACGAAGCCACATCCGGCTCGGTCATTGAGAAACACGAGCGTATCTCACCATTCAAAAGCGGCGTCAGCCATTTCGCCTTCTGATCATCGGTGCCATATAAATGAAGCACCTCCATATTTCCCGTGTCCGGCGCCGAGCAGTTAAAAACCTCGCTCGCCCACGTCACGCGGCCCATGATCTCCGCCAACGGAGCGTATTCCAGATTCGTCAACCCTGACTCACTCGGCAAAAACAAATTCCAAAGCCCCGCTGCCTTTGCCTTGTCCTTCAACTTCTCGATCAACTCCGACGGAGCCCAGCGGTCGCCCGTTCCGATCTCCTCACCGTACGCCGTCTCGTTCGGATAAATATGCTCATCCATAAAGGCGTTGAGACGTGTTGAGATTTCAAGTGTTTTTTCTGAAGGTTCGAAATTCATGCTTCCAAAAGTACCACGATATTATTATTGTTCGAAAATTACGCTGCTCCATCTGTAGGGAAAACCTCTCAAACGATATTTTTTCTATGGATTGCAATATTTCTCTTGACTATTTGTTTTATTTATGCAACACTGTTTCAGCTTACGGATATTTGAAAACTAAATGGCTGATCTACAAGTTTGCTTTCGGCAAGGCAATACCCAATAATCTTCAGAAATTCGGCGCGTTTTATTTGAAGTTTTTGGTTCGTTTTCGGTGGCCTTCGATCACCGCTTGAGAAAAAATATTGTATGGCAGAAACCAACGCCGTCAGGCCCGGAGAAGAGATAGATGTGGTACGTCTGGCCGCGTTCCTCAGCTCAGAACTCGGACTCGACACGGATGAAATTGATGTAGAGCAATTTCCCGCCGGCAGTTCGAACCTGACATATCTCGTTCGCGTGGGACGCACAGAGTACGTTCTCCGCCGTCCACCGTTTGGCAACACGGTCAAATCGGCTCACGATATGCACAGAGAGTTTGACGTGCTCTCAAAGCTTTCGAAGGTCTATCTTCCGGCACCGAAACCGCTGATCTTTGCCAGGGACACATCGATCATCGGCTCCGAATTTTACCTGATGGAACGCCGCGAGGGTTTGATAATCCGGGGAAAGATCCCAGGGACGCATGCGAGCGAAGCCGCAGTCACAATGCAGAAGCCCGCACGAAGTAAGGGCTCTCTCGAGTCATCGGACCATGATGAAAATTCCTGTGACGCGAGATCAAAAGCCCCGACACGGACGAAAAGCGAGTTCGAAAATTCCCACGAGTTTCGCCAAAAGGTCTGCCGAAGTTTCATCCAAAACCTCGCCGACCTTCACTCGCTCGACTTCACAACGGCGGGCCTCGAAACTCTGGGACGCTCCGAAGGTTACAACCGCCGCCAGGTCGAGGGTTGGACAAAACGCTACTTCGCCGCCAAGACCGACGAGCACCCCGAACTCGAATCTGCGATCGCCTGGCTCAACGACAACATCCCGCCGGAATCCGGCGCGTCACTGATACACAACGATTACAAATTCGACAACGTCATGCTCGACCCGACCAACCTCACGCGCGTCACTGCCGTGCTCGATTGGGAAATGGTCACGATCGGCGATCCGCTAATGGACCTCGGCACTACACTCGGCTACTGGATGTCCAGTGACGCGCCGGAATGGCTCATGAACATGCCCTTCAACCCACGCGTCCTGATGGAAAATATCACCCGCCGCGAACTCGTAGAAATGTACGCCGAAGCCCGGGGACACAACGTTCCCGACATGCTCTTCTACTACACCTTCGGCACCTTCAAGATCGCAGTGATCGCTCAGCAGATCTACGCGAGATACGTAAAGGGTTTCACCAGGGACACAAGGTTTGCAGGATTCGACAAATTCGTCGGAGAGTTGGGACGCATCGCTGCCGGGGCGATCGAGAGAAAAAGTATTTGATCCGATGAAACTACTATCCGCGTCCATCGCCGTTTTCTTGCTTGCCGGTTCGATAGTCGCGCAGACGGCATACATCCGCGTAAACCAAGCAGGCTATCTCCCGGGCGATACCAAAACCGCCATAGCATTCTCAAAAGAGCCGATCGCGGGTAAGTTCTCTGTCAGGGAAATACCAACGAAAGCGGTAATTATCACCGGCGACATTCGCCCGGCTAACAATGCAAACTGGGACGCACCGTTTCCAAACCATTACACGCTCGATCTGACCCCGCTGACAAAAACCGGCAGATACTTAATCGAACTTCCCGATACAGCGACTCGGTCACAGGAATTTTCGATCGGCCCCTATCCCGGCTATCACGAAGACCTCCTGTTTTTCATGCGTCAGCAGCGATGCGGTTACAACCCGTTTCTCGACATGGTTTGCCATCAGATGGACGGGCGTTCTTTCAATGGGCCGATGCCGGATGAGACGTTCGTTGACGCAAGCGGAGGCTGGCACGATGCCGGCGACCAGCTCAAATATCTGATCACGGCAAGTAACGCTACCGCTCGGATGCTGCTCGCGTATGAGTTGGAAAAGGCAAAGTTCGGAGACTTCGTCGATGACATGGGACGCGACGGAGCCAACGGAATTCCCGACATCCTCGACGAAGCAAAATGGGGCCTCGACTGGATCCACAAGCTCCACCCGAAAGCCGATCAGCTTTTTCATCAGGTTGCCGATGACCGTGACCATCGCGGATTCAAGATGCCGAACAATGACAATGCGGATTACGGTTGGGGAGCGAACAGTTATCGGCCAGTCTATTTTGCCGACGGCAAGCCGCAGGGTCTGAGCCAGTGGAAGAGCAAGTCAACCGGCGTCGCAAACATCGCGGGCCGCTCAGCCGCCGCGATGGCAGCCGCTTATAGGATCTGGAATTCCGACGCCAGAGATAAGGAATATGCCACCAAATGCCTGAAGGCAGCAGAACAGCTTTACGCAATGGGCAAACGGCAAGAGGGATTTCAGCAGGGCAATTCGTTCGGCGCCCCGTACCGCTACAACGAAGATACGTGGGCGGACGATATGGAATACGGTGCCGCCGAGCTATACAAAACCACCCGAAAGCCCGCCTATCTTGCGGACGCGATCAGATACGCCAAGCTCGCCGGAACGACATCGTGGATGGAGTTTGAAAACTCAGAGATGGGACCGGAAATGTCGCGGCATTATCAAATGTATCCGTTCACCAACGTCGGACATTTCGCTCTCTACCCGCTCGTCGACGCCAAGACAAAACGCGAATTAGCAGGTTACTACCGCAACGGAATTGAGCGGATCGTCGAACGCGGCACGACCAACACCTACGGCATCGGCGTACCGTTCCTTTGGTGCTCAAACAATCTGGTGGTTGCGTATATCACGCAGGTCCACCTTTACGAACTAATGACCGGCGACAAGAAATATCATGCATCGATGATCGCCCACCGCGACTGGCTGTTCGGGCGAAATCCGTGGGGCACGTCGATGTTCGAGGGGCTGCCGGTTGGCGGCGATTTTCCTGAGGATACTCATCTGCCGACAACTCAGCTCTTGAAAAAACAGGTCCGCGGCGGCCTGGTCGACGGTCCGATCGCCGCCTCGACCTACAAGGGCCTGATCGGCCTGACGCTGACAAAACCAGACGAATTCGCCGCCTTTCAACCGCGTGACATCGTCTACCACGACGATGTCGGCGACTATTCGACCAACGAACCGACCATGGACGGAACGGCGGATGCGATACTGATGATGGCGATGTTCAGCGAACGAGCAAAACCGGCAAAGCGTGCCGAGGCCATTCCCAATGCCAAATTCACCTACGACCAGGGCGGCATTACACGCGGCGACAGATCGTCGAAACGAATGGCACTCGTGTTGACAGGCGACGAATTTGCCGAGGGCGGAACCGTAATCGCCGACACTCTCAAGAAGCATGGCGTCAAAGCTTCGTTCTTCCTGACCGGACGCTTTTACCGCACCCGCACGAACCGTCAGATCATCGATCGGCTGGTAAAAGACGGGCATTATCTGGGGCCACATTCCGACCAGCACCTGCTGTACGCTGACTGGAATGACCGCAAAAAACTGCTCGTCACCCGCGACCAGTTCGAGCGGGACCTGAATGACAATTACGCGGCAATGCGGCCTTTCGGGATCGACCGCACGGAGGCAACGCTTTTTATGCCATCGTACGAATGGTACAACCAGGAGATCAGCGACTGGACAGCGGCGAGGGGATTTCGGCTGGTAAACTTCACTTCGGGCATGCGTTCGAATGCAGATTACACGACCGACGACGATAAGAATTACATCTCGAGCGATGCGATCATGACGAGGATAAAAGAATACGAAGCGAAAGATCCTAACGGCCTCAACGGATTCATTCTGCTAACCCACATCGGCTCCGGGCCGAAGCGGACGGATAAATTTCACGACCGTGTTGACCATCTGATCGAGTGGCTTAAAACCAAGCAATACGAGCCGGTTCGTATTGATGAACTGCTTAAATAGCTTTGATCTTTGACAACTAATTCCCCGCCGTCCGCTCACGCCAACTCTGCGTCGGGCCGCCTTCGTCAACGCGGATCATTGAGATGGCTCGGGGCGATGGGCAGACCAACGCACAGAGGTTGCATCCGACGCATTCATCCTCGACTACGAACGGGAAGCGCTTGCCGTCGACTTCCTCGAACACAAAGCTTTGATGGGCTCCGTCTTCGCAAGCGACGTAGCAGAGATTGCACTGGATGCAGTGTTCCTTATTGACGCGGGCTTTGACGTCGTAGTTGAGATCGAGATTGCCCCAGTCGGTTACGCGGTGGACGGATTTGCCGATGATGTCGCCCACGGAGGCGTAGCCTTTGTCGTCGAGGTAATTGTTGAGGCCGTCGATCATGTCCTCGACTATGCGGTATCCGTAATGCATCACTGCGGTGCAAACCTGGACGTTTCCGGCTCCGAGCAGCATGAATTCGACCGCGTCACGCCAAGTGTTGATACCGCCGATGCCCGAGATCGGAATATTGAATTCGGCATCGCGGGCAAGCTCCGAGACCATGTTCAGAGCGATCGGTTTAACCGCCGTCCCGCAATAACCGCCGTGGGCTGCCATGCCGTTGACGTTTGGGTACGGGATTAGCGTATCGATGTCGACGCCCATCACCGAGTTGATCGTATTGATCAACGAAACCGCATCCGCACCGCCTTTCTGAGCAGCCCGGCCGGGCGGCACGATGTGCGTGACATTAGGAGTGAGTTTGACGATGACGGGCAGGTCGGAGACTTCCTTGACCCATTCGGTGACCATGCAGGTGTACTCCGGAACCTGGCCCATCGCGGCTCCCATCCCGCGTTCCGACATACCGTGCGGGCAGCCGAAATTGAGTTCGAAACCATCGCAACCAGTGTCCTGTGTACGCTTAGTGATCTCCTGCCAGGCTTCTTTTTTTGACTCGACCATCAAAGAAGCGATGACGGCGTGATCAGGATATTTTTTCTTGCATTCGTAGATCTCTTTGAGATTTACCTCAAGCGGTCGATCCGTGATCAGCTCGATATTATTCAGCCCGATCATCCGTAGCGGCCCCTGATCCAGCGAAGCCAGCCGCGAGGAAACATTGGTAATAGGCTCACCCAAAGTCTTCCAAACCGCACCGCCCCAACCGGCGTCAAAAGCCCGCTCGATCATCGACCCCATATTGGTCGGCGGCGCGCTGGCAAGCCAGAAAGGATTGGGAGATTTAATGCCTGCGAAGTTTGTAGTTAGGTTTGCCATCTTAATTAATAATGGCGTCTCCGATTCAATCATTGGTTAACCGCAGATGACGCAGATGACGCAGATAATTTTTAGATTCGAGAGCTTTCGACTTTGCGTTCGTTTCCTAATACAACCCTTTTGAACTCGGGTCTCGGACCGAAATTCATAACCAGACCAACCTCAATTTTGGTTGCTTTAAGATAATTCAATAGTTGAGCGACATGGGCTGAATCGATATTCTTGGCGGTCTTCAGCTCAAGTAGGATCAGCTTGTTTACCAGAATATCAGCGTCAAAATCACCGACGCGTGTACCGCGAAACCAAACTGGAATGGCGATTTGCTGATGAACCTCAAATCCCTTGCTACGAAGAGCAAGAGCTAGCGAATTTTCATAAACGGACTCTAAGAACCCATGGCCAAGCTCATTATAGACTTCATAGAATGTTCCAATGATAGCCTGTGTCAGGTCGGAATGAAGAAATTGCTCATTCGGCATAGTCCCTCAAAACATATCTGCGTCATCCGCGTTATCTGCGGTTAAAATCGTTTAAAAACCGACGTCGATCGCAAATCATTTGCCGGTTTTTATGGCAGCTGCATTCTGATCAAAAACCTTGACCGCTGCCAAGACGGTTTCGACGCTATGGACATAGAACGGTTTGGTCAAGGTCGGATAATCGTCGGTCGGTTTGTGATAGTCCTTGTGATCCTCGACGCCGAAGTAGATGAATGGGATCTTTTCACGGTGAAATGAGCCGTGGTCGGATTGGAATGTCCAGTCATCACGCTTCTGTTCCGGGGTGTCGTGGCCGAATAGGAGTTTGACCTTGGCATCCTTAACAAGCGGCTCGATGTAGGGTTTGAGAAACGGGTTATGGTATGAACCAGAGGCGTACAGCTCATTTTTGTCGCTATGGCCGACCATGTCCATGTTGATATTCATGACGATTCTCGCGGCCGGGACAGGCGGTTCGGAAACAAATTTTTTGCTGCCTACTAACCCCGATTCCTCGGCGTCAAAAGCAACGAATAACAATGAAGTTTGGGGCTTCTTCTTCTTAAAATACGAGGCCATTGCAAACAGCGCCGCGGTGCCTGAAGCATCATCGTCCGCCCCGTTATAGACTTCGCCGTTTCGAGTACCTACGTGGTCGTAGTGAGCTGAGATGACGATGTATTTCTCGGGATGTTTTGTTCCTCGAATAACACCATAAACGTTCGCCCCCTGACGCTCGACCTTGTCGCGGCCCGTGATAGAAAACGGCTGTAGATTTTTACCGTCAATGTCGGCCAGGCCGGATTCTTTGAAGCGTTTTACAACGTATTCGCGGGCCTTGGTCCCGCCCGGAGTTCCAAAGCCTCGGCCCTCCATGTCGTCCGCAGCGAGGACCTCGACATCGCGGAGTAATTGTTTTGAGTCGAAAAGTTTAGAGGAAGGAATCTCAGAGTTTTGAGCAAAGATGGAAACCTGTGCGATGGCAAGGAGGGCAAAGATAAAAGCTATTTTTTTCATTAATTGGATTAAGCTAAAGTTATTTAGAACCCGCGAATTTCACAGTCTCGCCGGTGAGTGAAAAATGAATGCCCTGAGCGGCGAGTTTGCCCATCTGGGCGGCATCGACCGCTTCGGCTCCGCCGTTGGCACAGTCGCCGCCGGCGAAGATTTTGGGGTCAGAGGTTTGCATATTTTCATCGACGACAACGCGGCCTTTTTCGTCGGTTTGGACGCCGATCACGTCGGTAAAGAACGATGACATTTTGGTCTGACCGATGGCTTTTATTACCATGTCGCAATCGATTTTAAATTCGGAATTGCCCTGACGAACCCGCATTCCCATCACGCTTGAGATCCCGCCGATCTCGACCGGCGTGGTTTCCCACATGAATTCGATGCCGTCTTTGCGAGCGAGTTCCATTTCGTATGCGTACGCCGGGGCATCTTTTTCGGTACGACGATACATCAGCGTGACCTTTTCCGCCCCTAGACGTTTTGCCTGCGTAACGGCGTCAATCGCAGTATTTCCAGCACCGATAACTACTACGTTTTTGCCAATTGGAATGTTTTTCCAGTCGCGGGTTTTGATCTGTTCGATAAATGCCAGTGCATCGTAAACGCCGGGAAGATCTTCACCGGGAATGTTGAGTTTGTTGGTCGCTCCGAGGCCAGTGGCGAGGAAGATGGCATCGTGGTTCTGCGAAAGTTCTTTAAATGCAATGCTCGACCCAGTCGCTATCGCTCCCGGTTCTGACCCCGTGATCCCGGTATTCAGAATGAACTTTACGCCCATTTTCTCGACCTGCTCGACCTCGGCTAGCGAAACTCTCTTCGGCATTTTGTACTCGGCCATGCCGTAAGTATCGAGCCCGCCGGCCTGGGACCGCTTTTCGTAGACAGTCACTTCATAGCCGAGGCGGGTCAGATAAGTCGCACACGAAAGCCCCGCTGGCCCTGAGCCGACGATTCCGACGGACTTTCCGTTCGACTCGCCTTTGGTGAATATTTGCGTGTTATTTGATAACGCGTGATCCGTTGCATACCGCTGCAACCGCCCGATCTCGATCGGCTTTTTCAGAAGAGTTTTTTCAACACATGCACCTTCGCAAAGCACCTCTACTGGGCAAACGCGGGCACAAGACGCACCTATCGGATTGGCGTCAAAGATAACTCGCGCAGAACCTGTCAGATTGCCGCTCGCGATCTTTTTGATGAAGGATGGAACGTCGATCCCGGTCGGACAAGCTTGAATGCACGGAGCATCGTAGCAATACAAACACCGGTTCGCCTCGTGCATAGCCTCAGCCGAACTGAGTGCAGGATTTATCTCAGCGAAATTCTGCTCGATCTGGGTGATGTCGAGCGGTGAGCAGAACGTGTTCTCCATACTAGATCTTTACAAAGTATTTTCCGTTAAACCGATAGGTAATAAACTTATTCGTCACTCTGCCGCCGTTCGGGAATTTCTTGTCTTTCAATACGATCGGGAAACTAAACTGCTTTTTCGTTTCATCGTACGAAAACAGCTTGACTGGTCGCTCGGGCCTGTCAACTACGGAGAAAAAATCATAGTCAAATCCTACGGAGTTTCTCATCGCGGTCGTTGTGCGGATCAGACGTAGATCAGTGTTCAGCTTTGCTCCCTCGATCGCAAAAGCTTCCAGATCTTGGTGCATCATAGCATTCGATAAGATCAGATTTGAGTTAGCAAGGTACGCCTTCCCAGTTCCGGTATTAACCTCAAATATCTGCGAGTAAAAACCTCTGGCAGCAAAATCACGCGAGGCCTGATACGGCTTTGAATAGACCTTTCCACGGCTGTTCTTATATTGATAAATACCGTCAAAGAACTTCATCGTGCCGCCAGTTTTGGTATCCCACGAGTATATCCGGAATCTACCGTCCTTAGAGGTTGCAATGTACATCTGCCCATCAAGTTCGCTGAAACTATACTTCAACGTCGAAGCACGCTTTCCATACTTGATGAGTTTTTGTTTTAAGAGCTTGTTTTCCCGATCGAGTGCTTTTTCATTGCCGACATTTTTTGACAGACGGTTGAGGTGACCCCGCAATTCAGAGGCGATGGCCTTATTAGTCTGCGCAACCCCGCTTATCGAAATGATGGATATCAAAAAAACGAAAGCGATTATTCGATAAAAATTCATATCTCTATCAGCCGGCAACTATCGGGCCGTAAGCATCGGGCCTACGATCGCGGAAAAATTGCCACGTATTGCGGACTTCTTTGATCTTGTCCATATCAAGGTCGGCTACGATCAGCTCGTCCTGGTCGCGTGAGCCTTCGACCATGATCTGCCCGCGAGGATCACAAAAATAGCTTTGGCCGTAGAATTCACCAATGTTCCAAGGAGCTTCAACCCCAACACGATTGATAGCCCCGACGAAATATCCATTTGCAGCTGCGTGAGCAGGTTGTTCGAGTTTCCAGAGATATTCCGAAAGCCCGGCAACTGTTGCAGACGGATTGAAAATGATCTCCGCTCCGTTCAGGCCGAGACACCTCGCACCTTCCGGGAAGTGCCGATCATAGCAAATATAAACGCCGATCCGCGCGAATGCGGTGTCGAAACAAGGATAACCAAGATTGCCCGGACGGAAGTAGAACTTCTCCCAAAACCCGGGAGCGACGTGGGGAATGTGCGTTTTACGATACTTGCCCAAATACTTTCCGTCGGCATCGATCACTGCCGCGGTGTTGTAGTAGATACCTGCGATCTCTTCCTCATAAACAGAGACCACGAGAACCATTCCAAACTGCTTCGCAACGTCCTGCATGAGCTGGACAGTCGGCCCGTCAGGCACGCGTTCAACAGCATCGTACCAACGAGTCTGCTGCTCCGCCATAAAGTACGGCGTTGCGAATATCTCCTGAAAACAAAGCATCTGGACGCCCTGCCGAGCGGCATCCTCGACGAACTTCATCTGGTTATCAATATTCGCTTTCTTGATCTCCGCGATCGGAGCATCAGTCGGGGCTACATTGTGTGCCTGGATCAATCCGCATTTGATGATTCTTGACATAATTCTTCCCCTATTTTGCTGAGGTAAATTTTGATGCATCGACCGGCACGTTCATTTTCACCTCACCAAGCTTTCGGGTCCAGCGAATGTGCGGCATCGCGTAGTGTGTGGTCGCCGGCATCTTGATCCCGCCGAAATCCTTGTAATCGGCGTAGTCGACCTGATAAACAAAATTGCCGAATAAGGTACGCGATGAAACGGTTCTACGTACAAGCAATCCGGTCGCAACATCAAACGAGAGCCGTTCATTCAGGTTATTCGCGGTCGTTGCAAATACGGTATAGACCTCGCGGCCGTCGATCTTTTCGAGAGCTCGAAATTCCAATTTTGGATAGATCGTTTTTATATTAGCCGGGAAAAAGAGCTGGCCTTCGCGTTTGATCTGCTCCGCTTCGTCCGGCTTCAGTTCGATCGGGGCGGCATCTCCAAATTTCTTTCCGTCCGTGCCGTCGAATATCTCGGTCACGACAGATTTACCGTACATAGTGTCACTCCGATAGGCTTTATCACTCAGCCAGATCGTTTCGGCTTCGGTCGTCTTACCATCGGGCTCGACGCGGGTCGCGGTGATCGCTCGTGACTTTGCTTTTGCCAGCTTTTCTGCTCCGCCAAGGGCCGTCAAATATTTTGTGATGATCTGATCCGCAGTCGGCTTAACCGCAGGCTGCGCCGGACGCGGTTCTGGTTGGGGCATTGGAGCGAGCGGAAAGCTTGGCTGCGGATGCGACTTGCCGTTGTGGCACGAGTTGCAGTTGATCTCAGGACGGCCATTAAAATTGGCTTTGTTAAGATCAAACACCATTTTGATCATCTTTCGGGCGGTGTCTTTGTGTTCAAAGCCCTCTTTTTCATAGTCCGCATCGTTCGAAGCATGACAGAACGAACAATTCACGCCGAGCGAGGCCGAGATCATATTCATGACCTTACCCATCTGATCGGCAGGCATATCGTTAAGGACCTTAATACTCTTAAATTTCTGCCCGGCGGTCTCAACCTGATTCGTTTGAGCGCTTGACCTTCCTATATTAAAAATAAATCCGGCAACCACCGCTAAGCAGATAACTATTACTAACTTTATCGTAACCATTTTCGACATATCTAATTTAAGGCTCCTTAATCTATAGAAAATACGAGCCGCGTTACGACTCTCTAAACTTGTTCGCGATCTCGGGAAAAACGGACGTTAACACTATCGCACAGGGTATCAGCTCATCCAATTGACGCCCGCCTCCGGGTTCCATTTTGTCGTCGTCTTTTTGAGCTTGGTCCAGAATGGGATCGAGCTTTTGCCGGTAATATCGCTCGCACCGAAACGCGAATCATTCCAGCCGCCGAACGAGAACGGTTCTCGCGGCACGGGCACGCCGATATTGACGCCGATCATTCCCGCACTGGCGTGTTCCATGACGTATCTGGCGAGGCCGCCGCTCTGCGTAAAGACCGCAGCGGCGTTGCCGTACGGATTGGCGTTCTCGATCTTAAGTGCCTCATCAAGCGTACCGGTCCGCATGATCGAGATGACCGGGCCGAAGATCTCCTCGGTCGCAACCGACATATCGGGCGTGACGTAGTCGATGACCGTCGGGCCGACGTACGTGCCGCCCTCTTTACCCTCAACCACTGTCCCACGACCGTCAACGAGAATTTTCGCCCCGTCGCGCTCGGCCTGGGTGATATAACCCTCTATCCTTTCTTTTGCCGCTCTGGAAATGACCGCACCGAGATTCTTGCCCGGAATGATCTTGCGTGCCTCAACGACGATCTGGTCGATGATCGGGTCGACGTTGCCGACCGCCAGCATCGCCGACGCCGCCATACAGCGTTGACCGGCACAGCCAGACATTGACGCGGTTACGTTCGAGGCTGTCATCGACGGGTTTGCGTCGGGCAGCACGAAAAGATGATTTTTGGCACCGCCGAGAGCGACGCAGCGTTTCAGATTGTGCGTGCTTTGCTGATAGACGAGCTTCGCGACCTTGGTCGAACCGACAAAGCTGACCGCCTCGATGTCCGGGTGAGCACAGATGCCCTCGACAACGTCCTTGCCGCCGTTGATGATGTTGAAAACGCCGTCAGGCAGGCCCGCCTCCTGGAGCAGTTCGGCCATGCGAATGACCGACAGCGGCACAAGCTCGGAAGGCTTCATTATCATCGTGTTGCCAAGTACGAGTGCGTTCGGCATCGTCCAGTTGGGCACCATCAGCGGAAAGTTGAACGGTGCGATCGACGCGACAACGCCGACCGGAAAATGCTCGATCCGGCATTCGACGCCGCGGCTAACCTCCAAAACCTCATTAGAAACAAGCTGCGGCATCGAACAGGCAAATTCGGTCAGCTCGATGCTCTTATCGACCTCGGCTTTGGCCTCGTCCCACGTTTTGCCGTTTTCCTCCGCGATCAGGGTTGTGAGTTCATCCGAATTTTTCTCGAGCAGATTGCGATAGCGGAAAAAGACCTGGACTCGCTCCTTGATCGGCTGCTGGCCCCACGATTCGGCAGCGGCTTTAGCGGACGCGACGGCCCGACTAAGCTCTTCAGTCGTAGACATCGGCACGGTCGAGAGCAAATTACCATCGATCGGCGAAATAACGTCGAGGTCGGCCGTCGAAACACTTTCGACAAACTGACCGTTAAAAAAATTTCTAACTCTTTGGTACTTCATAAGTTTCTCACCACATAAGTGCGGAGATCACTGAGGCTTATTGATCGCCTCACCGGAAAGACAAAGGCTCTCTACTCCGTGCCCTCTGCGTCTTGGCGATGAATATCTTTCGGCGGCAATGCAGCCATCAGTCCCCAATGGACAAAGAACGCAACACCGAAGCCGACAAACCACGCGTAGTCGTAAAGCGTTCTGAGACTTGGAATTATCAACCCTATCCATGCAAAAAAGCAACCTAAAAGCGTCGCAAAGATCGCACGCCAATTCCATCCGCCATAGCTGCCGTGGCTGCGGTAAAGGTCGCCGAGGTTCAGATCTTTCCGGCGAACAAGCCAATAGTCCGCGATCAGCACACCCGCGATCGATCCCAAACCGCCTGAATAGCCGACGAGCCAGCCGAAAATGTAACCGCTCGGGTCGGCAAGCAGCTTCCAGGGCATCATTAAAATGCCGATAATACCTGTTATCAACCCGCCGGTGCGGAACGATATGAGTTTCGGAAAAGCGTTGGCAAAATCATTCGCGGGCGAGACGACGTTGGCGGCGATATTGACCGACAGCGTCGCGACGACGACGGTAAACATCGAGATCGCCACGACCACCGGCTGTGAGAACTGTCCGACGAGTTTGACCGGATCCCATGCGTCCGCCGGATTCATATGCGGAAATACCACGACGGCCGCGGACGTGATCAAGATGCCCATCGCGGCAAAGACCACCATCGTCGTCGGCAATGCCACGGTCTGGCCGATGGCCTGTTCACGCTGGCTTTTACCATACCGCGTAAAGTCGGGCATGTTTAGCGACAGTGTTGCCCAAAAGCCGATCATTCCCGTGAGGCTTGGGATAAACACCGGCCAGAAATCTCTGAGCGTATTGAGCTTGCCCGGTTCGTGCAAAAGAAATCCGATGCCGCCCGCCTGATATAGAATCCACGCGAGCAGGATGCCCGTCATTACCAGCACGTACGGAGCGGCCCAGTTTTCGACGATCCTTAGCAGGTTCATTCCCTTATAGATGATGAGAATGTTCATCGCCCAAAAGATCAGGAACGAAAGCCACTCGGTCGGCGTGTGTCCGCCGATTACCGGCCCCAGCAGCGTCGCCCAACCCGGAATGAACGCCGCAAAGAACGTCTGCAACGCCTGCCCGCCGATCCACGCCTGAATGCCAAACCAACCGCAGGCGACGATCGCACGCATCAACGCCGGCAGATTCGAGCCACCAGTCCCGTACGCCGCACGTGCAAATACCGGGAACGGAATGCCGTACTTCGTGCCGGGATGCGAATTGAGCAGGATCGGAGCGAGCACAATAACATTCCCAAGCAAGATCGTAAACAGAGCCTGCCACCAGTTCATGCCCGCCGAGATCAACCCCGACGCCATCATATACGTCGGTATGCAGTGTGCCATCGAGATCCAAAGTGCGGCGTAGTTGTACGTCGTCCAATCTCGTTTCGCGACCGGAACCGGAGCGAGGTCTTCGTTATATAGAGACGAGCCCTCGATCTCCCGAAGTGCTTCGTCTCTCAGTTCGACGCGTCCGTCGTCGTGTTGTATCGTGTCCGTCATATCGCTATTTTATCTTCAATGATATCAGCCATTCCGGCATCGCCTGCAGCTGATCGCCGTGATCGGCACCCGTGTTTCCGGCGTAACCGCGTATATGAAAACCTCTCACATCGACCTCGCTCAACTGCTGCATGCCGACGGGGCCGGCCTTGAGCTTTGGTTTCCTTTTTAGCCCGAGAGTTGAGAGCAAGTGATCGACACACTCAGTCGTGCTGGCATATGTACCGGGAAATATCTCGGAGTGCGAGATCATGAAGTTCTTATTGCCGGCAACCGCCTCGCGGGCGAATTTCACGTACGAATCCAGATCGTCAGTCTTGATCACGCCGCCGTCGGCGAGGCGCTTTCCTTCGGGAACATAGCTCGCGTGAATGCCGTCGAGCAGCAGCACATTGTCCACCTTTAGGAAATTCACATCCTGCCGGAGTATCGCCCGTATCGCGCCATATCCCGCCGAGAATCCGACGAGCGTTATCGAGGACCAGCCTTTCTTTAGATCCAGTTTGCTGCTTGCCTCGTCGATCAGCCGCTGAAACATTTCGGGCTCGGTAAATGGCTCGCCGTAGACCCGCGAACCCGAACCGAGGTTGACGGTTATCAATGCCGCTTTCGGAAAGTGCTTTGCGATGTGATACTCCATCAACCACGATACGCCGTGAAAGTGGATGATGAGCGGCACGGGTTTGTCATTCCTTACGTTTGGCCCGGCAAACAGAACCGCACCTTTCAGAGCGGCGAGTTC
Source organism: Acidobacteriota bacterium (assembly GCA_016703965.1). Lineage (NCBI taxonomy): Bacteria > Pseudomonadati > Acidobacteriota > Acidobacteriota bacterium. The sequence goes on along the minus strand of JADJBB010000021.1, from coordinate 1,107,249 downwards.
CGTCCGACGCCCGGAAACCTCGACCTTTTCAATCCGCGGATGCGGCCGCGTAGTATCGGTAATCGGCGACGGATTCTGAGACGCTTGCTGGGCATTTGCGCTGCCCGCCACCAGGCCCGCGAATAGACCTGAGAGCAAAATCAAAATGACACGTTGACTACTGCAGAACCTCATGGACTTCTATTCCGGGATCCTGACTCGTTTGACCAATTCCTTAAATCGCGGGTCGTCTCGCACGAAGTCCCACCTTTTATTGATGTTTAGGTTGATCAGTTGATTGAAACGCTCGTCATACGCTTTGTTCAGATATTCGATCGTCTTATCTTTGTCTTTGCCCAAAGAATATGCGTTGGCAAAATCCATGGCTTTAACGTATCCATTGGGGTCTTTTGCCTGTTTGGTATTTAGTTCTTCGAGGCGTATTTCCTGCCGCATCCGCCCGAAACCATCCCAGCCGCCTTTTTCGTAGGCTTCTTTCAATTTTGCAATATTTTCGGGTTTGGCATTAGCTAGGCTCTCTTCGACAGCCTGATCATATTTGCCTTGAGCTACATAAACACTAACGTTGACAGCTTGAAAACGTGTATCATTCGGAAAGAGCTCATTGAACTTCTTGTTTTGTAAAAGCACTTCGTCAAATCGTCCGGCACGCAGCAGATTCTCTACCATACCCACATTGAACGGTAATGAAAACGGATCGAGTTCGAGTGCCCTTGAATTTTCCCTGATCGCTTCGTCGTGCCGGCTGCTGGCGGTTAATAGTTCGGCATACCATTGATGAGCAGATCCGTAATTCGGATCAAGTTCGATCGCCCGTTTGAATGCTTTTTCTGCACCTGCAAAGTCATATCCATAGTCTTTATGGACTACTGCAAGTGATGCGTGGGCTTCCGCCAAGTTCGGATCAAGTTCGAGAGCCTTGAGTGCCGCTTGCTTGGCTTGCGGCATATACTCTTTCGGTCTGAAATCGCCGTTGATGGGAAACAAGGCATAAGTATCGGCTAATCCGGTGTAAGCCAGAGCAAAGTTCGGGTCTTTTTCGATGGCTTGTTTAAAAAACACGATCGCCTTTTCAAATTCAGGTATCTGCCGCTTGTTCCAATGGTAACGACCTTGCAGATAAAGCTGATACGCTTCGTTGTTATCGGTGTATTTCTTGGCCAGCTTTTGCTCGCTTTCGCCCGATAGTTTTAGCTGCAGTTTGCTCACGATCTCGGTGACGATCTCGCGTTGGGTGGTCAATAATTCCGACAGTTTCCGTTCATACTGCTCGCCCCACAGCAACTTGTTGACACGGGCATCAACCAGATTAACGCTGATCGTCAAGTTTTCACCGCGTTGGGTGATGCGTCCGGTCATCACCGCATCCACGCCAAGTTCGGAGGCGATCTTCGCAACATCGGTTTCCTTACCCTTGTATCGCATCACCGAACTCGTCGGACTTACTTTTAGATCCGGCAGCTGCGAAAGCCGATTCATCACCGATTCCGCCAAACCATCAGACAAATAATCCGTGTCGGCATCCGAATTCCTATTCTCAAACGGCATCACCGCGATGGAATTGATCTGTTTGGCTGAACTGCGTCCGTAATACAGGTAACTGCCGACGCCGAGAGCGGTAACTAGAATTATCCCCAACACGCCTGCTATCAGCGAGTTGCTGCGCGATGCGGTTTTAGGGCGCGACTTGTCGATAGCGTTGGGAAGTATTGCTGTCGCATCGGTATTCAATATCTGAGCCCGCGTCGGAGCCTCGCCTTGAGCCGCGGTCGAGTGCAGGATCGCGGTTTGCGGTTCGTCCGGTGACAACCCAGTCGCTATCGGTCCCGGTTCTGACAATATCGCCGTGGGTGAACCATCGGGCGATGGCACCGAGCCTTGAACGAGAGCATTGCCATCCTCAAGACAATACAGCAGCGTGTCGTCGTAATAATCCCGCCTACATTCAGGGCATCGTTTCATAAAATTTAATGGCGGTCGGGCATCACTCTATTATCTAAAATCCTTTAACAGCACGACGTCGTTAGTTTGCGACCCACGCGTGACGGCGATCTGTTTTCCGTCGGGCGAGTAGGCAAAGGCGAAGATCTGTTCCGATTGAAAGTTAGTGACTTGTTTAGGCTGGCCGCCATCCAACGGGAAGCTCCAGATATTTGAGACACCTGTCGGGGCGTCAACATAGTAGACAGCACGTCCGTCGGAACGAAATCGTGGAAAGATGTTCGCGGCCGTCTGGGGAATTTCAAAACGCTGCGGCTCGCCTCCTTGCCAGACGGTCAGGTTTCGGCGGGCGATCCCGTCAGCGTCTTTTTGCGAATAATTCAGACCCGCCCAGCGTCCTTCTGCATCTCCGGCCTTGGCCGGCTCGGGCTCTCCTCCCTCGATAGGCACTTTCCACGTGTTATTGTCCTCTGCCCGAAAGATAACCGAACGGCTGTCAGTTCCGATAAGAGGCTGGAAGATACGAGCCTCCTTGCCGGACAACTGTTTCGGGCCGCTGCCATCCATATTCATCCGCCAAAGGCTTAGGGTCCCGGTGCGGCCGGATAAGAAAACGATGTAACGTCCATCAGGTGAGACGGCGGGGAGTATGTCCGCCTGCGGATCATTGGTCAGCTGCTTCTGATCGCCGCCCGCGGCCGACATGATCCAGATCTCCTGGTTTCCGCTCACCTGCGAGACATATACGATCCTGTTATCCGGTGTCCAGCAAAGCCCTTCGCCCTCGCTGCCCTTGCCAAATGTAAGCTGCCGGGCCTGGCGTGCGTCGCCCTCGGGCGCGAGCCACAGATTCGTTTGTCGATCGGACTGCAACGTGACAAGTGAGCTGCCGTCGCGGGTGAGGCTGACATCGTCATAATCATTAAGGTCGCGCGTGAGCCGCTGCGTCTGCCCGCCCGGGTATGAGATCTGCCAGAGCTGAGCATTATCGCCGCTGCCCTGCTCCGGCGCATTCATCACCAGACTGTCGGTACCGACCCATCCGAGGCGGCCGTTGCTGGCTCCCAGCATGCTCCAACGCTGAGAGGTAAACGCTTTTTCTACGCCATCAGCAACGCTGATCGCCACCGCGGTTATATACCCCCCAGTGGGTTCGAGCCCGCCCACAGCGCAGGCTATGACCTTGCCGTCTGGCGACCAGGCCGGTGCTCCTAACAGGCCCTCCGGCCTCGTTCTAAACGCCAACCGTCTTTCGCCGGTGCCGTCGGAGTTTGCGATCCACAGCCCGGTGTTCTCGTCGCGTCGTTGGTTCCAGCGGAAAAATGCCAACTGCTGGCCATCCGGGGAAAAGGTTACCGGGCTGTCGACATCCGTGATCAGGGTGGCCGGTGCGCCGCCAAGAACGGGAATGCGAGCAAGGGTTCCGGTGCCCGCTCCGACGTCCCTGGATACGAAATAGATATAATTACCGTCCCGGGAAAATGTGATGCCCCAATAGTTCACTGCCGCCGGTGCGAGTATTTGTACGTTACTGCCGGTCGCCGTTTGCCTGATCCAGAGGCTTTGCTTTCCCGCGTCGTCCATCGAATGCACGATATAATTGCCGTCCGGCGAAATGGCGGCTCGGTTCGCTTTGCCCGTCGCCGTCACTCGGGTGATCCTCATATTAGCCGTGTTTGAGAATCCCTCCGTCGTTCCCCGCCAATTGATTAACTTATAGACGCCGAAAACCGCTCCACAAACAATGATCAGCAAAATAAGTACGGCAAGCAGCCGCTTATTGAAGCCGCGTTTTGCTGCGTCGCTTACCCCAGGCGGTAAGACCGCAGTCTGGTCAGTCGTATTGATCTGCGCACGAGTCGGGGCCTCGCCTGGGGCAGCCGTCGAGTGCAAGATCGCTGTCGCCGGCTCGTCCATCGACGCCGGGCCGAAGAGCAAGTCGGAGCCGTCATCAAGACAAAAGCTCATCGAATCGTCGTTGTAATCTCTACCGCATTCAGGGCATCGTTTCATAAGATTCTATTCGGGAAACCCAACTTTCTTGACCAATTCCTTAAATCGCGGGTCGTCTCGTAGAGAATAAAATGGTACTCGAATTTTGAGTTCCGCGATCTGTGGTTCGCGTTGATCATACGCTTTGTTCAGGTATTCAAACGTTTTATCTTTGTCCTGAAGACGGGCATAGGTTTCCGCAATTCGAAAGGCTGGCAGATAAGCATTTTTATCCTTCTCCAGACTTGATCTCTGACTGTCCAATTGAATGTCTATTTGCTTTTGCACAAAACCCTTATAGCCGCCTTTTTCAAAAGCTAGTTTGAGGTCTTTAATGGTTTCTGGACTAAGGCCAAAAAGTAGTTTTAGTTGTATAAGGCGCTGCTCAATGGCTTCCGGATACATACCCTTGGCTTCATAAACGTCGGCGAGGTTATTGCGAGGACTCGCTGCGTCCGGAAACAACTCAATGGTTTTCTTAAAATGAGCAATTGCTTCGTCCCGCTTGCCTCCAAAATCAATCACTCTACCTTTTTGGTTATTTATGACCATCGACAACGGGTCAAGTTCAATAGCTTTATTTATCTCCGATATCGCTTGGTCGCCATTTCCCGAAAAATGATAGACCTCTGCAAGCCACTGATAAGCTGACGGATACTTCGGATTGAGTTCGATTGCTCTCTTTAGCTCTCTCTCAGCACCTTTAAGATCATAATCATAGTTGGTCAAGATCTGACCGAGCGAGGCATGTGCTTCCGCCAGATTTGGGTCAATTTCGAGGGCTTTCTGTGCCGCCTGTTTTGCAAGCGGCATATATTCGCTTGGCCTGAAATTGCCGTAATACGGCATCAAAGCCAGCGTATCGGCGAGTCCCGTTTGGGCGAGGGCATAGTTCGGGTCAGCAGCGATCGCTTGCTGGAAATACTCTCTTGCTTTTTGAAAGTCATCGGTATTTCGTTTGTTCCAATGAAAACGCCCTTTTAGGTAAAGCTGCTGTGCCTCGGAACTGGTCGTGTTAGTTTTGCTTACTCGCTCCTGTTCGTTCGCCGTTAATTTCAAACGAAGTTTATCCGAAACGGTTTTGGCGATCTCGCTTTGCAAGGAAACGAGATCGTTCATCTTGCGGTTATAGGTTTGACTCCAGATCGCATCGAGTTTTTTCGCATCAACCAACTCCAAGGTCAACTTCAGATCGTCACCCCGTTGACTAACTCTGCCAAGCAAAACCGCCTCGACCCCCAGCTCTTCGCCCACTTCCTTTACCGACTTTTCTTTGCCTTTGTAGTAAAAAACCGTACTCCTGGCTTTGACGGACAGGTTAGGGATCTCAGTCAAACTGCTGATAAGCGATTCAGTCATTCCATCGCTCAAATACTCAATTTCGGCATTCCCGCTCTCATTAACAAACGGCATCACGGCGATCGATTCGATCTGTTTTGTTGGAGCGAAATATTTGTAACCAAAGAATCCACCGATCAGAACAACAGCCGCGAGTGCAACGGCGACCAGCGGCTTCGCCGCTCGATGTGCGGAAAGGCTGTGCCTTTCCGAAAGCCCACCCAAAGATCCCCGAGGCTCCGCCCCCGCTCCACGAGGAAAAACGGCGGTCTGTTCAGTAGTATGTATCTGCGCACGAGTCGGAGCTTCGCCGGATGCGGCGGTCGAGTGGAGTATCACGGTTGGCGGTTCGTCGGCTGAGAACCCAGTCGCTATCGCGCCCGGTTCTGACTTCGCCGTCGCCGGGCCCTCGAGAAGCGCATTCCCGTCGTCGAGACAATAGAGCAGCGTATCGTCGTAATAATCCCGTCTACATTCAGGACATCGTTTCATAGGTTTTCACGAATGGAATTAGCACGCCATTCTAACCTATTTTCTGCCATTTCGTACGGGTATACGCGATTTGAAAGCCATTTTTCTGGGCGTTTTTTTGTGATTGGCTGCCTGGAGCGGCACCCATTATTGCTAGGCTGCAGCCTTTGGATACAGCGAATTGGAGACGGTCTTCGAGGAGAGCGGTTTGGGCACCTTGATTGCGGCCACTAACGATCGTGCTCGCTCCGGCCAACATCGCGACGTCGTCATAGATGAATAACATGCCGGTCGCGATCGGCTGACCATTGAGCTCGGCGATATAGGGATAAGACCCTCGGCATGAGGCACTGACCGAGCCGAAATTGAACATAAAATCGCCCAGTTCCTTGTGCTCGGCCGTCCATGCGTCGGCAGAGGTTTTTGCCCACAGCTCAACTTCGTTCTCGTCTATAACACGCGTGGCCAGGCCCGGAATTCGTTCACGTTTTTCGATGGCTGCATCGAGCTCGCGGTACATTACGCTCGTCAGTTCGATAGGCCGGTAACCGCGGCCGCTAAGTAATTCCATCAGCGAAAAATCCACTAACGGGCTGACCTCGTGAAAGACAGGTGCGTTGTGCTTCAAAAAAAAGGCCTCGATCTCGTCAAGATGCTCGTCCGTGGCTCCCTCAAAAATGCCCAGCCCGAAAGTCTGCGTCAGCGGCGATTCCGGGCTGTCGAACATCGCGTACGCCCCGCCAACCTCGATCCACGCGGCACCATTGGCAGGATCGAGCCGGGCCCGCGTGTCAACGAAATCCGCATTTGCGCGAGCTTCGGTCCGTTCGAGCTTCTGAGAGAGTACTATATCGGAAAATATCATTTTGAGTTTTCGGTTGGTTTTGTTCCGGCAACATTTATCGAAGCTCTCCTCAGGTCCTCAGCCTTCTCAGGATTGTTGGTAAGCAAAACGACCGACTTGACTTTCATATCAGCGAGAATTTCTGCAGCGGGCCGAAAACTCCGTGCATCAGCCTCAAAACCGGCTTTCTTATATGCATCGGCCTGGCTCAAGCCAGCCTTTTTGAACGGAATACTCTTCATCAGCGCAAGGTGTCCGTTTCCCTTTCCTTCCTGATCTAAATAGATGATCACGCCGGAACCCGCTCTCTCGATCGCAGCTTGCGCCGCAGCCATTTCGTCAGCACATTCACACTCGATGCTGTTGAATACATGCCCGCCTATGCAAGCTGAGTGGATGCGGCAAAGCACGCCTTCCCGCCCCTCAACCTCGCCCATAACGAGCGCGATCGACTCGCAGATCCCATCGTAATACAGAACCTCTGAGAAATTTCCGAACTTTGTCTGCAATTCCCTATCCGCAAGCCGAATGTTCATTTTTCCGATTTTATAACGAATCGGCCGCTCGTGAAAGCGAGAACCACAATTCCGTCGAGCGTAAGCAACGTCTCTTATTGCTTGAATTCGATCGCAGCCTGTGCCGCTGCGAGCCTTGCGATCGGTACGCGAAAGGGCGAGCAACTCACATAGTTCATGCCGATCCTATGACAGAATTTTACGCTGTCGGCATCGCCTCCGTGCTCACCGCAGATACCTATCTTTAGCTTGGGCTTTATCTGTCGGCCGCGTTCGATTCCCATCCGCATCAGTTCGCCAATACCGTCTGTGTCGATGGTCTGGAATGGATCATAAGGCAAAATTTTTAGATCGAGATATTTTGGCAGAAATCCGCCGATATCATCACGGCTGAAACCGAAGCTCATCTGGGTGAGGTCATTGGTTCCGTAGCTGAAGAAATCCGCCTCCTGTGCCATCAAACCCGCGCGGATCGCCGCCCGCGGCGTCTCTATCATTGTGCCGTATAGATAAGGTATTTTCTTCAGCCCCTGTTTCTCACAAACCTCTTTATAAATTCGGTCAACGATCTTCTTCTGGTGTGCAAGCTCGTTCACCGTGCACGTGACCGGCACCATTATCTCAGGAAGTGCTTTCTTTCCGGCCTTGATCAATTCGGCAGTCGCTTCGAGTATTGCTCGGACCTGCATCTCGGTAATTTCGGGGTAGCTGATTCCCAGCCGTACGCCGCGATGGCCGAGCATCGGGTTGTTTTCGTTTAAGGCTAATACTCTTCGCTTTAGAACGCTCAAGCTGATCCCGAGCACTTTACTGAGATCCTGTAGCTTCTGCTTGTCGTGCGGCACAAATTCATGCAGCGGCGGATCAAGCAGTCTTATTGTAACCGGCCGGCCGTTCATGACCTTGAGCGTATCCTTGACGTCCTTTTTGACGAATTTGAACAGCTCATTGAGCGCCTGCCGCCTTTCCGCCTCGGATTTGCTGACGATCATTTTCCGCAGCAGAAAGAGCGGCTCCTCGCCGCCTTCGCCATAGAACATATGCTCGGTTCGGAAAAGGCCAATACCCTCGGCTCCAAATTTCAATGCCTGCGCAGCGTCCTCCGGCGTCTCGGCATTGGCTCGAACGCCAAGTACTTTCACCTTGTCGACGAGTTTCATCAAGTCTTTGTAAGACTTATTCTTGTCAAGGTCGATATCGACGAGTGCCATGCTGCCCTCATAGACGAGACCTTTTGTGCCGTTCAGGCTCAGCCAGTCACCTTCGTGGATGACCACGCCATCCTTTGCTCTAAACGTGCGAGCTTCGTGATTGATCTCGATGTCGCCGCATCCCACGATGCAGCACTTGCCCCAGCCACGCGCTACCAGTGCGGCATGTGATGTCATACCACCCTTGCTTGTGAGGATCGCCTCAGATTTGTGCATTCCGTCCACATCCTCGGGGGATGTCTCCTCACGCACCAGGATCACTGCCTCACCTTTCTTGGCCCAGGCCACTGCATCTTCGGAGCTAAATACGACACGGCCTTTTGCTCCTCCGGGACCAGCCGGAAGGCCTTTTGCGATCGGTTTTGTGATCAACTCGACCTTCGGGTCAAGCATCGGCAGCAGTAGTTCGACCAGTTGATTCGGGCCGACCCTCATCAGTGCCGTATTTAAGTCAATCAGTTTTTCGGAATACATTTCGGTTGCCATGCGAACAGCCGCCACGCCGTTTCGTTTTCCGACCCTGCATTGCAGCATATAAAGCTTTCCATTCTCGATGGTGAACTCGATATCCTGCATGTCCCTGTAATGAACTTCAAGCCGGTTTTGATACTCATGAAGTTCGTCATACAAAGCAGGCATCAACTTCTCAAGCGTCTTGAACTGCTTGCTCTGTGCATTTTTCGAATATTCATTCACTGGAGCCGGCGTCCTTGTACCAGCAACAACGTCCTCGCCCTGAGCATTAACGAGGTATTCGCCGTAGAACTTGTTCTCGCCATTACCGGGATTACGCGTGAAAGCCACACCCGTGCAGCAATCGTCTCCCATGTTGCCAAACACCATGGCCTGAACATTCACCGCCGTGCCCCACTCGTCCGGAATATTCTCGATGGCACGATACTCGACGGCGCGCTTACCACTCCAACTGCTAAAAACCGCACCGATCGCACCCCACATTTGCTGCCATGGATCCTCGGGAAACTCGGTTCCCAAGACCTTCTTGACCGTTTTCTTAAAATCCTTTACAAGGGCTTTTAGGTCAGAGGCCGTCAGGTCAGTGTCGCTCGCGTAGCCCTTTTTATGCTTGATGTCTCCGAGCATTTCGTCCAAGACCTTTCGCACGCCTTTCCCGCCTTTTGGCTCAATGCCCGCTCCCTTTTCCATCACGACATCGGCGTACATCATGATCAAACGCCGGTAGGCGTCATACGCGAACCGTTCGTCGCCGCTTTTCACGATCAGTCCTTTGATAGTCTGCTCATTTAGACCAACATTAAGCACGGTTTCCATCATTCCGGGCATAGAACGCCGGGCACCGGAACGGATCGAGACCAGCAGCGGGTTCGCCTCGTCCCCAAACCGCTTCCCGGTCAGCTTTTCGACCTTGCCAAGAGCTTCGTCGACTTGGGCCTTGAGGGTTTTGGGATACGCCTTCTTATTGGTGTTCAGATATGTGCAAACTTCCGTCGTGACAGTGAACCCCGGCGGAACCGGCAGTTTCAGCTTAGGATGGCCTGCCATTTCAGCAAGGTTGGCTCCCTTGCCGCCGAGAAGGTTTTTCATCGATTCATTTCCGTCAGCCTTGCCGCCGCCGAAGAAATAGACGTATTTTTCGTTTTTCACAGATGTAGCCATAGATCAATTCAACTCCTATGCCTAGCGTAAGACTGTCTGGCCTTTGAATTTATGACGCATGTCACAAATGGGTGTTTGGAGTATAATAGGGATCATTCCGGAGAATTATTTCTCAGCCAAAGCAATGCCCGCTCGAGGTTGGTGAAGTGTTTTACCCGAATGCCGCGCGATGCTGCAACAGTTTCAAAAAGCTCGGTCAGTTCACCCGGCTCAAAATTATCAAAACACATTGCCATCCAGAGTTTTGGCACCGTCGCTGTTTTTTGTCCGGCATCAATGACCTCAGAGGTTTGAAAAACGCCTTCGGGAGCTTTGCCTTCGACCAAAACGCGGCGGGTTTTGTGTTCAGCGGCCATACGGCCGATCATTTCCCAGAGGGTGTTCCGCTGATTCGTGCTAACCTCGAACCCCTTGCCAAGTTGTACGTGAATATGATCCCCGCGAAATTCGACCGCTACGCCGCCTTCGATTGCGAGAGGTGTAAGCCAGAATGAGACTGGATCATTGTGAGTTGGCATCCGAATTTAGATCGCGGCACATTCGCCGCGTTTTATGAATTGCCCGTCACCGGCTTTGCCTTTGTGCTCACCATTTTCGATCACAACGCGCCCGCGTGACAGAACTGTTTCGACGCTACCTTTGATCTTCCACCCTTCGTAGGACGAATAATCGACGTTCATGTGTTCGTTCTCGACACCGAAGGTCGTTTCGCCGTTTGGATCGAAGATAACGATATCTGCATCGGAACCGACGGCGATCGTTCCCTTTTTCGGGAACATACCGAACATCTTCGCCGCCGCCGTCGAGGTCAGCTCGACAAAACGGTTGAGCGAAATTCTGTTCTCGACCACGCCGCCGTTGTAGATCAGATTCATGCGGTTCTCGACGCCCGGAGCACCGTTCGGGATCTTTGTAAAATCACCTAACCCGAGTTCCTTCTGCTCTTTCATGCAGAACGGGCAATGGTCGGTTGAGATGACTTGCAGGTCGTCCATCTTGAGGCCCTTCCACAGCTCGGCGCAGTTATGCTTCTCACGCAAAGGTGGCGTCATTACGTATTTCGCACCTTCCCAGCCATCGCCGTAATCGTCGATCGAGTGGAAAAGATACTGCGGACAAGTCTCCGCAAACGCCGGAATGCCGCGATCTCTCGCCTGTCTTACCTGATTCAAAGCATCCGTACACGAAAGGTGAACGATGTACACCGGCGACTCGGCCATTTCGGCAATGGCGATCGCACGATGGACTCCCTCGGCCTCGGCGATGGTCGGACGAGTCAATGCGTGATACTTCGGAGCAGTGCGGCCATCGGCCAGAAAGCGTTTGATGATCTCATTGATAACGATGCCGTTCTCGGCGTGCATGCAGATCAGCCCGCCGCGTTGGCCCGCCGCCGACATCGAACGAAAGATCGTCGCGTCGTCCGCCAAAAACACGCCCGGATACGCCATGAACAGCTTGAAAGACGTGATCCCCTCGTCCATCAGCTTGTACATCTCTTTTTCGTCACCATCCTCAAAGTCGGTCGTGATGAGATGAAACCCGTAGTCGATTGCCGTCTTGCCCTCGGCCTTTTTGTGCCACGCATCGACGCCCGCAGTCATCGATTCCCCCTTCGTCTGCACCGCAAAATCAATGATCGTCGTCGTCCCCCCAAACGCCGCCGCCCGCGTCCCGGTAAAAAAATCGTCCGATGAGTGCGTCCCGCCAAACGGCAGCTCCATATGCGTATGCGGATCGATCCCGCCGGGAATAACGAGTTTGCCAGCGGCGTCGATGACAACATCCGCCTCCATATCCAGCCGCTTGCCGATAGTCGTCACAGTCTCGCCGTCAATAAAAATATCCGCGTGATAATCGTCAACAGCGGTGACGACTCGGCCGTTTTTTATTAGTGTTTTCATTGCATTAATCTGTTCCCAGCTCTATTTTAGTAATTTTTCATCGTAAGCTATTTTCCCGCCGATAAAAGTAAGTATACTGTGCGTTTTCGGAAGTTCAGGCACGGGAGCGGTGAAGATATCCTGTGAAAGTACAGATAGATCCGCCAGTTTCCCTCTAATCAAACTCCCTTTGTCTTTCTCGGCAAACTCGGCAAACGCCGCAACCTTTGTATATGCAACCACGGCTTGCTCGCGTGTAATTGCTTCGGTTGGCCTCGAAGGATGAATTGAGGAAAACATAATGTTCAGATATGGGTTCATCGGGCCATCTGAACCAAGTGCGAAATGCATTCCGCCATCAATGAGCGAGCGAGACTGCATGAAATCCATCTTGGGCGAATATCGGCTGTAGAGCATTTCGACAAACGACAAATGAGTGGGATTTTGCACAACGATCACGCCCAGCTTTCTGCCGCGTTCGATCAGATCGCCACTAACTCCGTCCCCGTGTTCGATTCGGACCCGCTTTTGGTTCCAATCAATTTTGATCTTTTCCATTGCATCAAAAACGGACGCGACGCATTGATCTCCGGAACAATGAAAGAGGATCTGTTGATTGAATTTCAGCGATTCCTTGAGCATTTTAGAGATCTCGGCTTCCGGAAAATTCATTTTACCTCTGGAACTAGGCATGTCCATGTAGGGCTGACGTGTAGCCGCACCGCGTTCGAAAGGCGTCCCATCCAAGATCCATTTAATGCCGCTTGTCTTAACTTTTGACTTTGGAAAATTGAGTTTTGACAACATCTGAAATTCAGACAAATCGCGCCTGTTTTCAAAAGTGAGGGCAAACGGAATGGCACGGACCCGAATTGGCAGATCAGCCTTGACCAATAGTTTCGCAAACCGGTCAATACTCAAAGTTGACATAACTTGCATCGAAGTAACGCCAAATCGAACAGCTTCGTCCGACATCTTTTTCAGTTCTGCGATGGCAATTTCATCCGAAACTTGCTCGGCCAAGACCCTTGCTGGTCGCCACTGAGCATATTCCCAAGATCTGCCATTAATTTTCTGCGAATTTGAAACCCGTTCAAAATATCCGCCCAGCACGTCGGGAGCGTCATCGGCAATTTTCAAAAGCGGCATAGCTTTTGAATTGACGATATCTCCGTGTCCGTAAAAAGCACCTAGTAAGATCGGATTGTCAGGCGAAATTTGGTCAAGAGCAAAACGGTCAGCCGTCTTTTCAGACAAAACCTTGTAACCGATAGTACCGAAGATCCATTTTCCCTTCGGCGCAGTTTTGACCGCCCTTTTTATGGCCTCGACAGTTTCCGCCCAAGTTGGCTCCATACTGTCAAATGTTAATTGAATGCCCTCAGGAAAAGGCGTGAAATGAAAATGCGCATCGTTGATCCCGGGAATGACAGTTTTGCCCTGCAGATCGATCAAACGAGTTTTGTTATCGGCGAGTCGTTTGATCTCATCATTTGATCCGACGGCCAGGATCCTTTCGCCGCGAATCGCAAGGGCTTCGACGGTCAATTGATTAGATTCAGCAGTAAATATTTTCCCATTAAACAAGATCAGTTCGGGCGAACCGCCCTGTGCGAATGCAAAAAGACCTGTCAGAAGTACAAGTGAGAGTGTCACAAAGATTTTCTTCATACTATTTCCTCAAATGGGCGTGATAATGGCGAACAGCCCGCTGGAAATCACGAACTAGCTCGCGGCGCCGGTAACATCATCCACCGACATATCAAGCCGCTTGCCGATAGTCGTCCACAGCAGTAACGACCGGGACATCTTTGATAAGTGTCGCTGGACAAACGGTGTCTATTTCTTCGCCCGTTCAATCAATGCCTTGAATTCACTTCCCGCCTTCCACTCGGGTCGTTTCGCTGCCTGGGCAATTTTGTATCCGGCGATCAGCAGCCATTGAGCATCTTCGGCTGCTCCGGAGAGGTCCCAGTCCGGCCCGATCTCATCCGACACCTTATGGTAATCCTTATCGGCGTACCCGTTCCATTTGTTCCCGCCAAAGTCTGCAGGCCGGCCTGTGTATTCGAAACCGCCAAATGCAAAAAACGCCGGAACACCGCCTCGCGCAAATTCGACGTTGTCCGAGCCAAAATACAGGCCGTTGTTATCCATCGACTCTTTGGGAAATGTTCGCCCCTGCAATTGAGCGGCCGCCTCGAAATACTCATCCAGCGTCGTGTACCCATAGCCGCTGCTGTTCACGTCCTTTGTCCGGCCCCAGACGTTGCCGCCGTCAAGATTGATATCAGCGATCGTTTTTGAGAGCGGATAGAGCGGATTCTGTACGTAATATCGTGAGCCGAGCCAGCCTTTTTCCTCAGCGGTGGTGGCAATGAACAGGATCGAGCGTTTCGGGGCCCGCGGGAGTCTGGCTAAGCCGCGAGCTATCGCCAGCATTTCTGCAGTGCCTATGGCATTGTCGATCGCACCGTTGTATATCTGATCGCCTTTTAGGTTCTTGTCCATGCCAAGATGATCCCAATGGGCCGTGTAGACCAGATATTCATCCTTCAGTCTTGGGTCCGAACCCTCGATCCGTGCAACGACGTTCTGGCTCTTTACCCGTCGAAGCTTACTGATCACGGAGATGTTAGCTCTGGCATTGGTCGAAACGGGTTTGAAGTCCTTTGTCTGGGCGGAACTTTGTAATGCGTCGAGGTCCTGGCCGGCAGCCGCAAACAACCGCCGGGCCGCACTGATCGTTACAAGCCCTGTCACCGCCAAAGCCTTATTCGCCGGCCCTCTCGGCTCTAAGGCGAACCCTCCGAGCAAGGCAAATGTCTTAAAGATCGAGTAATTAGGCGACTTTTCCGGATCAGTGATGAAAAGTACGGCTGCGGCTCCCTTCTCGGCAGCTAGCTCTTTCTTGTACTCCATGGTGGAGTAGAACGTTCTCAGATCACCCTTGAAAAAAGTGCTGTCCATTTTTGTGGGATCGTTCTTATCCTGGATCGACGGCTCGCCGCCAAGAAAAATAACAAGCTTATTCCGAACGTCAATCCCTTTGTAATCATCCCAGCCATATTCAGGGGCAACAATGCCGTATCCGCCAAATACAACCTCTGCGTCATTGATGGACACTTGTGGCTGCAGACGTGGAAACTCGTGAACAAAATCGTCCGGAAAGTTTAACGACGCCTTAATGCCCTTGGCGTCCAGTTCGATCCGCGGCTGCGTGCGATATCCGACAAGCGGCACGTTTTGGACGTAAGTCCCATCAGGATTTCCCGGCTTCAGACCGGCTCTTTTGAATTCGCTGACGAGATGATCGACGGTTAGCGCCTCGCCCGCTGTTCCAACGTTTCGGCCTTCGAATCTATCCGACGCGAGCACCTTAATGCTGTCA
This sequence comes from Acidobacteriota bacterium, assembly GCA_016703965.1. Taxonomy (NCBI): domain Bacteria; kingdom Pseudomonadati; phylum Acidobacteriota; species Acidobacteriota bacterium. Next base: position 1,092,028 of record JADJBB010000021.1, on the reverse strand, counting down.
AAGATCCGGTCAGCACGAATGCTCTCCAGAGCAGGTTTGAGAGTGGTCAAAATGTCGCTTGAAACGCCTGATTCCTGACTCCTGACAGGCAAAATGCCAACGAGCAGCGAAACCAGAAGAACGACGACACGAGTTCGATTAGGGATCATAAACCTCCGCAATTTAATGCAACACCATCCTGTATCGACGTCAACATCCGTCAACATATCGAGCGTTTTACCGATAGTCCTGACGGTCTAACCATCAATGAAAATATCTGCGTGATTGTCGTCAACAGCGGTGACGACACGTCCGTTTTTTATTAGAGTTTTCACATCTTCTAGCGGTGGTTCAGTTATTCGTCGCCGAGGCCTCGACCGTTTTTAGCATTTTGTCGAGGTCGGCTCTATCCAACAGCTTTCCGTTAACCATGACGGCAGCGATCTTTCGTGTGTTTCTTATGTCCGAAAGTGGATCTGCGTCGAGCAGGATGATATCCGCAATTTTTCCCTTTTCGGTCGAGCCATTAGATCGCGTCAATCCAAGATATCTGGCTGGAACGATCGTCGCACTTTGCAACGCTTGGATCGGGGTCAGGCCAGCCCTGACAAACAATTCTAATTCGGAGTGCAATGCAAAACCCGGAACGACGTAAGGGTTATTATTGTCAGTTCCCGTCATGATCGGAACGCCCGCACGATACATTGTTCCGATCATATCGAGAAGCCAATTATATCGCTCCTTACGGGTTTTGAGATCATGATCTCTGTCGAGCTGCGGCGACTCGGACCATTCTTTCATCATACTCTTTGGCACGTATTTGAAGCTCGGATCATCAAGAAAGCCGGGCTCATCATAAAGAGCCATACCGCGGTGAAGTATCGCAGTCGGAACATGATAAGTACCATTTTTCGCGAAGCGTTTATAAAGCTCAAGACATTTCTTATCATCAAACGTCGCGACCATTTCCTCATAGACGGCTGGTGTCCATTCTTTGTTGCGTAACTCGACTTCCTTGCTTGTACATGTCTCGAGAATGCCGGTCAGATGTTCGATGCTTTTCTGTCCGGCATTGGAAACTTCCGCCGCACTCACCAGAAACGGGACGTGCCCGGCAAATGGAATGCCTAGCTTTTTCGATTCGTCAGCTATCGCGAAATAAGTCTCCGGCGTCAGGTTCCAATAGACCTTAATAAGTCCCGCCCCGGCAGCCTTCAGCGAACGAACGGCAGCTCGGGCTTCAGCAGCGTTTTTGACTCCCATCAAATTCGGCAAAAAAGTCGGAACACCGTCAACAATACTGCTGCTGACGAAGAGGCGGGGGCCTATCAGTTTCCCGGCTTCGATCTGCTTCTGCCATTGCTTTGCGAGCTTTATGTCGTCCGGGTCGCTGAACATATCGCGCGCCGCCGTAACGCCATTAGCAATTAAAAGCGGAAAATATACCTCATGGTTGTCCGTGCCGACCCGTGAGATGTTGTTGAACATATGCACATGCATATCCCACAACCCCGGGATCAGAAACTTGCCGGTCGCATCGACGATCTTCGAGCCTTTGGGGATCTTTGTGGTCCGGCTCTTGCCGACCGTAATTATTCGGTTTCCCGAAACTACGACCGTCATTTCCGTCTTTGACGGCCCGCCGTTTACATCGATCAGTGTTCCGTTCTTGAAAACGGTCGTATGCTTTTCCTTACTGGATTGCGCAAAAGTCGCAACCGGCATCGACGTCAATAGAAGTACCAAAATAAAATTCCGCATACTTTTCATTTATCTTTTTCAAGGAAGGGCCCCGGCAGCACCGCCGTTTCGTCCGACACAGCCCGTTTCTCAAAGCCGCACTTCGAACATGTAGTTTGTCCGTCGGCAACAAGAAGATCACATTCCGGGCAGTTCTTCATAAGCGATAGCCAAAGAGCAAAATAACCCAATTCCCTGAGCGGGAGATACACAATAGATCAATTTTGTTGGATAAATTTGACACTTATGATATCTTGAACGCATTAATTTGCGAAACAGGCATTTTCCCGATCATTCATAGAGCAATCATTTTTCATAATCGCTTTAAGTAAGGAGAATGCCGAAGATGAAAGGAACGTCTGCTTTAACTGTCGCAGTTTGCATTATCTGTTTTTTCATAGGATATCTGACTTATCTCGGGGCGACTCTTCTGGTCGATTTCATGATAGGCCGGATGGCACCGTGTGAAACCAGGATCGAAGCCTGTTCGCCGCCGGAATCGGGGCCAAGAAGCAACTGATCCCAGCTCACTGGTTATTTGCGCCGCTTGAATTCGCTGCCTAATTTCCACACCGGCCGTTCTGCGGCCTGGGCGACGTTAAATCCGGCGATCAACAGCCATTTTGCATCCTCTGCGGCCCCGGAAAGGTCCCAATCGAGCTTAACCTCATCCGATACCTGGTGATAGCGTTCTTGGGAATACGCCTCCCACTTCTTGTCGCCCCAGTCCTTAGGTCTCCCGATGTATTCCGAGCCGCTGAAGGGAAAGCACGCGGGGATTCCGACCTTCGCAAACTCGATCTGGTCCGACCCGAAGTACAGTCCGCCGTTGTCGATAGCCTCTTTTATGAATTTCCTGCCCTGGATCCGAGCAGCTTCGGCCAGGAACTCGTCTAGCGTTGAGAGGCCATAACCTGTTGTAATGAGATCTGCGGTCACACCCCAAACATTTCCGCCATCGAGGTTTATATTTGCGACCGTTTTCGCGACCGGGAACAAAGGGTGTTGAGCGTAATATCGCGAACCGAGAAAGCCCTTTTCTTCAGCCGTCACGGCGATAAGGAGAATCGACCGTTTCGGTTTACTTGCCAGTCTGGCAAATCCTCTTGCCACCTCCAATAACTGGGCGGTACCGACAGCATTGTCCTGGGCACCGTTATAGATCTGGTCGCCTTTCAGGTTCGTATCTTTCCCTAAATGATCCCAGTGGGCTGAGTAGATCACATATTCATTTTTTAGTTTCGGGTCAGAACCTTCGACCCGTGCGACGACATTATGGCTAATTACGGTTCTGATCTTACTTTTGACCGAGATATCAGCTTTCGCCTTTATCTGAACAAATGCTCGATCTGGACGTGACGCTGCCGTTTGTAGCTTGTCTAGATCTTGGCCCGCGAGTGCAAAGAGGCGGCGAGCAGCTCCGATCGTTATCAATCCCGAGATCAGCGGAGCGGAATTAATATTCGCCGGCTTCAGCCCAAAGCCTTCCATTTTTGCAAAAGTTTGAAAAAGAGAGTAGGTTTTCGACGCATCCGGATCGTAGACAACGAGCACGCCCGCAGCTCCTCTTTTTCCTGCAAGGTCGTATTTAGCTTCCCGGGTCGAGTAATACGTCCGCGTGTCGCCCTTAAAAAAGGCTGAGTCGGATTTCTTCGGATCGTTCCTGTCTGGCTGTGACGGTTCTCCGCTCAAAACGATGACCAGTTTGTTTCGAACATCAACGCCTTTGTAATCGTCCCACCCAAATTCCGGGGCAACTATCCCATACCCCGCAAATACCACGCCCGTATTTCTAACCAAAGCCGACCGTCGCAGCGAGGGAAAATCGTGCACAAACTCATCAAGGAACTTGAGCGACATCGTCTGCCCGCCGGCCTCGATCTCGATCTCAGGTGTCGTCTGAGATCCGATCAAAGGGACCTTCTGGACAAACGTACCGTCTGGATTTCCCGGCCTGACGCCGGAGCGTTTGAACTGGTCGACAAGATAATTAACCGTAAGCGTTTCACCGCGGGTTCCGGGCCCGCGGCCTTCAAATTCGTCGGAAGCGAGTTTTTTAATGTGCTCTAAAATCGTGTCCGCCCGAATCGCATCGAGAGCCGGCTGCAGCAGCTTAAGCTGTGTTTGATCAGCCGCGGTTTGCTGACCATGCGTATTGAGGCACGCCGACAAGATTGCGGCAACCAACATTAGCGTTTTAAGCCGTAGTATCATCGAAATACCTAACAAAGAGCAAGCCCCACATCCAAAGCCTCAACCAGGCGATCGACCGTTTCCGTCGTCGTATTTAACATCATGCCCGTTCGAATGACATTCCCGTAAAGTCCACCCTTGCCAATAAGAACGCCCTGGCGTTTGGTTTCTTCGAAGACCCTTAACACGGCTTCGGGATACGGCTCTTTGGTTTGACGGTCCTTGACAAGCTCGATCCCGAGCATCAGTCCCATTCCACGAACATCACCGATGACTTTGTGCTTTTCCTTTAGTTCGAGCATCCGGTTCATAAGGTAATCGCCGACCACACGGGCGTTGGTCCGGAGATCGTCTTCCTCGATAACTTTGATAACGGCGAGGCCGACAGCCGACGAAACCGGATTGCCGCCAAAGGTCGAAAATGTAAGGCCAGGAAACGCGTCCGCAACCTCCGGCGTCGCGATCGTCCAGCCGATCGGCACACCGTTGCCCATACCTTTTGCCGAAGTGATGATGTCCGGCTCGACGCCCCAATGCTCGATGCCGAACCACTTATCGCCCGTGCGGCCCCACGCCGCCTGCACTTCGTCTGATATGAATAGCCCGCCGTGGCTGCGTGCGATCTCGGCAACACGCGAGAAATATTCCTGCGGCGGGATGATAAATCCGCCGACGCCGAGGATCGTTTCGGCCATAAATGCCGCAATATTCCCGGTAGTGGTCGTGTTGATGATGTCCTCGACATCATCCGCGCACGCCACGCCGCATGACGGATATTCGAGCTTGAACGGGCAGCGGTAACAATAGGGCGCCGCGGCGTGAACGATCCCCGGCACCTGAGCCGCCACCGGCCGCCACGTCTTATGCCCGACCGAAGCCAAGGCCGTCGCCGACCGCCCGGCATAACTATGTCTAAGTACAATGATCTCGCTATTACCCGTCGCGAGCTTCGCAGCCAGGATCGCCGTATCATCAGCCTCGGTTCCGCTGTTCGAAAAGAACGATTTTTTTAAGTTGCCCGGCGTGATCTCGGCTAATTTCTCCGCGAGATCGCTCTGCGGCTGGTTAGCGTAGAGGGTCGAGGTGTGCGCTATCCGATCAACCTGGTCTTTCCACGCCTGATTTACTCGTGGATTCGCGTGGCCTATGCTGACCGTGAGTACGCCGCCAAAGCAATCCAAATACCGGTTGCCCTGATCATCCCAAACGTATTCGCCCTCGCCTTTTACCAGGGCGATCGGCTCCTGATAATAATTGGCAACAGCAGGAAACAGGAACTCTTTATGTTTACGAACGGCATCGGAGACCGTCGATCTCTGTTCTTGTGGATTCATAAGTTTAACTCTCTAACGAGGTGTTTTTATCATCGCGAACATCCCGGCCGCTTAACGCTCGCTGGGCGAATTTTTTAAGAAGCCGACAAACAGTCGTATATTAGTATCAAAACCGACTCTCAACAATGTTCGGCTGCCCTTGGACAACACATGGCTGAGTTTTCAGAGCGGGTATTTCTCTTTTCCGTGGCTAATGTCGCATTGGAAAACACCGCTGAGGACAAACTACTTAGCCCGAATCAGTTCCGCCTCCGCCGCTATAAAGCCAAAACTAGCCCATTGATTCCCTGCCGTGATCTTGCGAAAAATATTCATTGCCCGTACCTTGTCGCCGTTGTAGAGATACCAATTTCCGAGGCCGTAGCCGAGCGAGGCGTTTCCGAGCGTTTCGGCTTTTTCGCCCAGCGATTCTAACAGCATTTCTGGCTTCACTTCGTTGCGATAGAGCCGAAGAAGTTTGAGATAATCGTCGTTCTCTATAACCTCAAAATCTCCGTTGACCGGCTCGAGCAGGCGTCCGGCGTCCACCGGTTTTTGGCTGCGCCAATAGGCCATGTAGAGCCAGTGCGACATTGCGGCGAGCATATCGTTATTTTTCGAGACCTTCATTCCTTCCTTGTAAGCCTCGATCGCTTTTTTGAAATCGCCGTTAAGATAATACGCGAGCCCGAGGTGGTACCAGATGTTGGATTGCAGCGTGCTGGTCGGCGTGTTTTGGGCGTTTGGCATGCCGTCGGGCTCAACCTCATCGGGTTTGCCTTTGATGAGTTTTGCGGCTTTCTCGAAGTCACGAATGGCATCGTCAAAGCACCGCAGCGTTATATATCGGTGTCCGCGATGCCGGTAAAACCTGGCATCGTTAGGAAATTTTGGCAAGCTGATCGTCAGAGCATCGATGGCGTCTTTGTACCGGCCTAAATAACCCTTTCGGCGCGCGTACCAGATGATGTTATCGGCAGTCGGATCCGCCACCGCGTTTCGGGCGGCGATCTCGAGGTCTTGCGACATTTTCAGCTCAGCCTCTTTCGAAAGCTGCGGCCTGACCTCTTTGGCATTTTCGGAACATGTCTGCCCAAGACCGGTGGCCGCTGAAAGGCTCAGGAAAAGGAGGATCGATGCGGCGAATTTCATAACGCGATATTACATCACAACGGCGGTGACGGATACCCATCGTTTCAATTTTTGGGGCGCATTTTTCGTGCTGATCAGGTTGTCGGTTAAATTTGCATAAAAAGTGTGAATCGATTCACATTTTACAGAATATGCCCATTTTTCCGACTTGTTTTTAGCACAACAGCCGTGTTGGTCAAATGTGAATCCCCACTGTCGGGCCTAAAATGCCTAGATAGGTAGAGTAAAGTGCGAGATTGGTCAAACGTTTTCTCACCGAAATTCCTCCACCAAAAAAATGCGTCCGGCGCCGGCGATCCGGGTTGACACTTACCGCCGATTCTAACAAGATGTTGCCATGCTAAATCACATAAAGTTTCTCCTCCCAGAGGCTCTCGCCGCCGAAGTTGATGCGGCCGCAAATAGCTGGACCGCCGAAGACAAGATCGCCCGAATTTGGGCAAAAGACGCGACTGTATGGAGCAGCGATGACGAAGCAAAATGGCTCGGCTGGCTCACGATCGTTGGCGAAGAACTCGCCGCCACGCAGAAATATGCCGACCTGAAAAAGGACATCGAGGCAACCGGATTTTCGGACATCCTGCTGATGGGAATGGGAGGATCATCGCTGTGCCCTGAGGTTCTGGCGATGACCTTTGGCAAGGCGAATTTTCACATTCTCGACTCTACCGTGCCTGCACAGGTCAAAACGGTCGAGGATAAACTCGATCTCGCAAAAACATTGTTCATCGTCGCCAGCAAATCAGGTTCGACGCTTGAGCCGAACTGCTTCAAACAGTATTTCTTCGAACGAGTTTCTGAGAAGGTCGGAGCGGAAAATGCGGGAAAGCAATTCATCGCGATCACTGATCCCGGCTCAAAGATGGAACGGATAGCTAAAGACGATGGCTTTCGACACATTTTCTACGGCAAACCCGAGATCGGTGGGCGATTTTCGGCATTGTCTGCATTTGGAATGACGGCCGCGGCTTCGATGGGGCTTGATGTTGAATCCTTCTTGACAAGTTCCGCGAAGATGGTCGAAGCCTGCAAAACTGCCGATCCAAGCTCAAACCCAGGTGCGATCCTCGGCCTCATCCTTGGCATTTGCCACGCTCACGGCCGCGATAAGCTGACTATTTTCACCACACCCGAGATACACGATGTCGGAGCGTGGCTCGAACAGCTCGTTGCTGAATCGACAGGTAAAAATGGTGTTGCGATCATCCCGGTCGATCGCGAGAGCGTAATCGATGTTGGGTCATACGGCGACGACCGCGTTTTTGCGTTCCTGACCGTGACGGGAAATGACAGCCTTGACGAGCAATACTCTGCCTTGACTAACGCCGGGCATCCGGCGGTGCGGATCGAGCTGAATTCGATCGACGATCTCGGTCAGGAATTTTTCCGTTGGGAATTCGCGACCGCTGTCGCCGGTGCAGTCATGCAGATCAACCCATTCAACCAGCCTGACGTCGAATCCGCCAAGATCGAAGCCCGCAAGATCACTGACGAATACGAAAAAACCGGCTCGCTGCCGCCCGAAGAGCCGTTCTTTTCAGCCAATGGCATCGCACTGTTTTCGAGCGAAGAACACGTTGCAACACTCAACTCGACTGTTGATTTTCCATCGATCGAAAACTATCTGAACGCCCATATCGGCCAGATCGTCGCGAACGACTATTTCGCCCTGCTCGGCTACGTCGAAATGAATGCCGAAAACAAAAAGCTCCTCGCCGCGATCCGCAAAACCGTCCTCGAACGCACCCACGCCGCGACCTGCCTCGGCTTCGGCCCACGTTTTCTACACTCCACCGGACAAGCCTACAAAGGCGGCGGCAACAACGGCGTAGTTCTCCAGATCACATCCGACGACGCGTCAGACCTGCCCATTCCGGGACAGAAATATACCTTCGGAGTCGTCAAAGCCGCTCAAGCACGCGGCGATTTTCAGGTCTTGCTCGATCGCGGGCGACGAGCGTTGCGGGTGCATTTGGGTGACGATGTGGCAAGAGGCTTGAATGTACTCCTCAGTGCATTGAGTTAAGGGTTCCCATCTTTTCAGCTTGGCGGCTTGGCGGCTTGGCGGCTTGGCGGCTTGGCGGGAGACTTTCCCCGCAAAGTCGCAAAGTAAGCAAAGACTGCAAAGGCAGATTTGATGATCGTTCTTATTTCATGAAATTAAGAATGTCGAAAATCCAGATTTTCCTTGCCATCACACTCTTCGCCATCGGCGGCTACGCACAAGCCATTAAGATCAGCTCGATCCAGGCACGGCTTTTCTACGAGAATACTGGTGCCTTTTCAGAGAATGTGTTGACTGACAAAGGGTTCGACCTTTGGAACACGCCGTTCGACTGGGCCTTTTCGACTTTTGTGACCGTCGAGGTCGATGGCGTGCCGAAGTATTTGGAGAAGCCACGCCTGATCGAGTTGACGGCGAAATACATCCCGTTCGACACAGGCAATCGTTCAATAACCCTCAAACAAACCGAAAAGATCCGCAACGGGTCAGAGACCGGCAAGGCTTACACTGGTTTTTGGATAAAGAACGTTGGCTGCGAACCCGTATTTCTAACCGCTCGAATTTCGGGGCAGAAGCGAGTTATTAGAAATAAGATCAATTTTGGTTGCGGTGAATAGGAGCGAGTAATCCGAAAATCTCACGGAAACCCAGTCGCTATCGCTCCCGGTTCTAACCAGCAGTGCTACTGCACCCGCAGCAAATGCGTCTGTATCTGCTGTTGATTGATGCTTGTGTTCAATACACCCGACGTCACAGTTGCCGGGGCGATCGTGGTTTCGATGTGGGTTGTGCGGTCGGCGGAGGTTATTGGCTGAGAAAGCGATAGTTGGTAGTTTGCGGGTGAATTGCTTTGGTTCCAGACGCGGGCGACAATGCCGCGTGAGATGCCGTCTTCGGCGGGTTTGAGGCTCCAGAGCAGGACGTTTGGGTTTGTGATATTCAGGAACGAGAAACTGTTTGCGGGGTACGCACGGTTTTGCGTTCCGGTGCCTTCGATCATGCCGGCGACGAGCGGGTTTTGGTGTTCGAGCGAGAATTTCATCGCTGCCGTCTGATCAAACGCTCCGTGCGTCGAAAGGGCAAACCTTTGGAGAAAATATGAATCGCCGCCCTGATCCGGAATACCCAGGAACGCGTAATTGGTTTGTCCGCCGGCAAGAACATTGATCTGCGGCCTGGTCGTGTCCAGCGAATTGATCGCGCTGTCTCCATACCTCATGAAATAGTTATCCCAATTAGAGATGGTCACGCCGAAATTATTTGCAGCTCCGTCGCTGATATCAGCGAAATGGTTCATCGTGAGCCAATCGTATCGCGCGTTTCGCGGGGAATAGTGGCCGCCGTTCGCGAGCAGTTTGGCGCGGATGACAGCCCCGACCTCTTCATGCCACATATCGGGCGAATTGATGTCGAACGAATAATTCCAGGTCTTCACATCACTAAAATTCTCGGTGATCTCGTTGCTGATATCGACCCGGTTGATGCCTCGAAAGAGAGTGACCCGCGTGATGTGCTTAACCGGGCTTTCCGAGGTCGCAATCAGGGTGGTGCTCACAGGCCCAGAGCTTTCGACTTGTACGATCCCACTGCGGTCGCCGCCGAGGTCATTGATGACCTTCCCTTCGATCTCCCGAACGGTCTCTCTGTTACCTCGAACCTTGTCGATAAAGCTTGTGATGGCACCATCGGGTGCGAGAGTGATCCTGTAAAATTCGTTCTCGGCCGTCGCACCATTAACGGTCGCGGCTGGCGGATTGCCGACATCCATTCCCGCCCGGATCTCAAATACCTTATAGCCGGCAGACGGAATATCTGTCGCGAGAATTCTTAGAACCGTATTCGCTCCCTGCCTTATGACCTGTGACGGCACGTCGAGGCCGGTCGAGACATCAACGGCCCTCGCCTTTCTCGTGAACGGCCCGAGCGGCACGTCCGCAAGATCAGTCCGTGTCCAGCTCGACGGATTGAATACATAAAACCGCTGGCCTGTACCGCTTCGCGATATGCGGCGGCCGAGTTCATAACGGGCGTCTTTGTAGAGATCCTCAACGTATGAGGTAATGTTCTTTTCGACCGAGCGGCTCCAGTTCGCCCGTGTTTCCCGCGAGATCACCGGGCTGTCAGCGGTCCAGTCGTGCTCGAAGTAAAGCCCGAAATTCAGCATTGCCTCATCGCGAGCTGCCGTTCGCGATGTCATGAATGCCGGATCGTCAAGCGACACCAGAGTTGCCATCGCCTCAGCACTGCGAAGCTTTTCGGCAGCGCGTTTTACCCTAGCAGATACCTCAGCCATTGAGGCGACTAGAATGTCCCAATCATTCCCGAACGCAGCGGCGTATGTTTCAAGCCCGGTGCCGTGATTAGTCTCAAAATCACGAAAGAAATCTTCCTGATTTGAAACGATGATCCGACGATTGGGATTAGAATTTTGCTGGGCAACAGTGACAAATTCATCACTTGTGTATTGCAAATAATCCCAACCCCTGCCAAACGCACCGATGACCGGATATGGATATTTATTGCGAAATGTCGTGTTATTTTCGGCAAACAGGATCGATTGCATCGGGTCAAATGCTTCGGCATAACCGCCGAACATCTGGTTGTCGGTCAGCACCGACTGCCACTTCATCAACACTTTGCTGCCGTCGCGCCCGCCGGAGTAATAGATCTCACGGTCGCGGTTGTTCAGGCCCGGAACGTCGGAGGCACAATTGCACACGCCTTTCCAACTGTATTTCGCTCCCGAACCTGCCCATAACGACGTGAGCCCGAGCGGCATCGTCTGATTTTCCATAGCCATCGCCATCGGAAATTTCACATTGTGCCGGCGTTCTATCATGCCCGGGTAATACATTCCGCGTAGAACCGTCTCAGCCGGTGCTCCTCCCTGAACAAGGACTAGTGGATTCAGAGCCACACTCATGTGCCCGTCGCGGATCCGCGACAGGAACCGTTCGAACTGCTGAGGGGTGCGATTCTTTTCGTATTCCCACATCCACAGGCTGCCATCACAGTTCCAACGCATCTGCGTGTCTGACGGATTATTCTGTGTCGCATCCATTTTGTTGAGGTAATAATCGGACATCGTCAGGAACACCTGGCGATACGTAACATCATCCGCAACCCAGAAATAATCCGTGTGATCGTCAGGCGCGATATAAAAACGCTTTTGAGCCTGGATGGTCTGGAGCATTGCAAACAACCCAAGCAAAAATAACGAGAATCTCAATAGCTGTGATGAACGGACAATTACCATACGTGCCGGCGATGGGCGTTTAAACCCGTTGTAATAAAAGCGAATTAGCCAGTGAGTTCCAGCGGTATGTGCCTGAAAGCTCACAGTGGCGCAAGGTATTTATGTTTAGAGTCCCAAAACGGCTATAATAGTTCGAGCGTTCGAGCGTTAATCGAAGTACCTATGCAAAGCGAGAATTTCCTTCAATCCGACTTAACGCCACCGGAACTCCCCGCTGCTCGTTCAAGATCTAATAAAACAAAGGTACTTATCTGGATACAGGGCATTACGTTTTTGCTTGGTCTGGTTCTGCTGGCCGTCGTTATTTACGAGATCGGCTATCAAAAGATCCTCGACTCGCTTGCGAAAGTCGGCTGGGGCTTTGCCGCCGTGCTTGCTCTCAATGTAACACGTCATTTCTGCCGTGCGGCGAGTTTATATCTGGCGATCGAACCGGAACACCGCAATGGCAAGTACATGAGCGTCGTCGCAGCTCGATTTGGCGGCGAGGCAGTAAACTTTTTTTCGTTTGCGGGCCCGTTTTTAGGAGACGCGACCAAGGCAGTGCTCCTCAAGAAGCATCTGACGCTCACGCACGGAGCGTCGGCAGTGATCATTGATAATATTCTCTATTATCTAACAGTGATCCTGGTGATTCTCGCCGGTGTGGCGACGCTCGTCTCGGCGTTCGGTTCGGGCGGAAATGGGATCGAAAATGCCCTGATCCTGATCGTCGCATTCTCGGTCATCGGCTTTATCGGCCTCTCGCTCGCGATCAAATATCGCGTAACTCCGCTCACCTCTACGATCAAAGCTCTTGAAAAGCGAGGCATTGCACCTGGATTTTTGGCGCGAAAGCAACATCACATCCTGGCGGTCGAAAATAACGTTTTTCAGTTTTACCACAACCGAACGGCAGATTTCTTCAAGGTTTTCGGGATCAGTCTAGCGGTTCATGCCTTGAGCGTGGCGGAAGTATTCCTCGCGGTGAAATTCCTTGGCTACGACGCCTCAATATCGACCTCACTGATCATTGAAAGCCTGACAAAGGTCATCAATGTAGCATTTAGCTTCGTACCGGGAACTATCGGAGCTTACGAAGGCGGGAACGAATTCATCTTGCAAACGCTGGGTTATGCTACAGCCGTTGGTGTGTCTCTGGCTCTTGTCAGGCGCGGAGCGATCCTCTTTTCGACCACCGTCGGCCTCATCGTCTTGCTCTGGCGAGGAGCTGCTCGCGGATCAAAAATTATTGCGAAAGGCGACGACTAGGATCACTTCCCGGGAGCTGTAATTTCCTTTATAACTCGACCGGGAAAACGCCGGAAACCACGCTGCTTCAATTCAGCATTGGGCTGATTGTCATCATCTATCTTACCCATTAATTTCATCAGCGTCGGCATAAAGCTGAGGCTGTCGTACGGCTGTTCCACCGCGAGGCCGCGTGGAATTCCTGTATTCGCACCGCCTGCGATCATAAATGTCGAATTTGTAGATACGCGGAAAAATGAGCCGTGGTTGCCGCCGGGATTGAATCCGCGAACGTCAAAATTCCAATGATCGTTCGCGAGGATCAGCAGGTCTGCCTCGGTCAGATGACGCTGCCGCTGGCGAAATCGCCGGATCAGTTTTTCGTCGGCGGTGATCTCCTTGCCCTCGTCGCCAAAGACCGGATGCCGGTCGAGTTGTTCGTTAAGGCCGATGATCGCGTTGGAATATTGGGTCTTATGAGCGGCGTTGAGCCATTCAAGCTCAGTGTGCCATTCTCCAAGCCAGGCCGCACGTACCGAACGTGAAACTCCGAAATTTTCATCCTCAAAGTACTTAAGCGGAAACCCTGCAGCCCAGTCCTTCATCAGAAACGTGGTCTTACCTTGCGAGTCCTGCCTGAGGCGTGCGATCGGCACATAGCGGTAAGAACGCGATCCGTCATCCGCTTCTGACGCCAATAGCAATGCCTGCTTGTCCGGCCCGCCGAAAAGCCAGATCGGGTCCTCGGTCGGCTTTGTACCGTCCGGTATCGAATCCATTACTGAATCAAGCGGAACCCTGACCGCAACAAAATCTACCGGGCGATTGCTGACCGTGGGCTGAACGTTATTTCTGACCCGCTGGTTGTGGAGGAGTTCAAGATAATTGACCCTGGCGAAGCTGCGGTCAAGGTCAAGTTCTTTTTTCGAGTTCAGCGTCAGTCCCTCGGCTGCGACGCCAACGACGTAATTCTGGAGTTGGTTGATGGTGTTCGAATCTCCCATCGCTCCGGGCGGGATCACGTCTTCTACATCGATCTTCTTTGGATCAAACGCATCCCGCCGCAAGCCTGATAGAGCCCGGAGAGTCGAGACGTATTTGCGAAAATCTGATTCGGTCTCGATGGCTATTTGGGTAAGTGATGCCAGACGTCTGGATTTTTCATCAATGCCCCGAGCCGCCTCTTCCGGCGTGAATTTCTTTGGGATCGCCGCCACGATAGGCTTTTGAACCTCGATCCATCGTTGAAGCGCTTCGATCTCCTCTTCAACCTCATCAGCGGTTTGCCGCCACTCACCGCGATGTTCCTCGATAATATCGAAAAAGGCATCGGCGACAGCCTTTTTCATTTCGGGAGCCAGGCGGTTTTGTTTGAGCTGCTGCAAGAGAATGTGCAGGGTGTTCAGATCGCTGTTGCGAAGGTGGATCGACGAGCGCTCGTTCCCGTCAAAGTCCACAAGTGCTGTAGGATAATCGCTCGAGCGGCCTTTTAGATAGTACGAATCTTCGGAAGATGTCTTGATGAGAGGAACGAGCGGATAGATCCCCTTAACCGAGTAGTCGAGCATCAGGCGGCGTTTCGTTATTACATGGTGCCCGCCGCCTTGAGCACTGGCGAGCAGTTTGACGAGGTTGAACCCTTGGCTGTATACCTTTTCTTCCGAGTTGAAGCCATGATCGGAAATCAGGACAAGAGCAGTTTCTGACGCCCGGCCCGACGATTGGATCGCGACCCAGATCCGGCCGATCAGGCGGTCAAGATCCTTAAGTGCCGAGAGACGCGACTGAGGATCGTTGTTGTGGTGCGACACGTGGTCAAACGACACGTCATAGTAATCGTAATAGTCAATGTGATCTCGTTTTACGAGCTTCCCGAGAATATCGCGTTCCGCCTGATCAACGGTTACCTTGCGAAAATTCAGCCCGATGGTCCACTCGTCAATGAAATCACTGGGCGTTCCCGGGTAAAGCTTTACAAATCCGCTGGCAAGAACATCCCAGCTGTTCCCTCTCTGATAGAGCTGCTGACTGGTGTAGCGCTTCTCATAATCGAAGGCATCAGTAAGTACGGGTATCCCGAGCTGGTCCATCACCTCCATTGCCGGCATATCCACCTTCTTATTCAGGCCATAATTGATGTAGTAGGGTAGAAAGTTCAGGTAGTCATAGGCATGCAGGGTATAGCGGTCGTATTCAACATTTCCCTTTATCTGAAGGTGCTGGCCGGAATCGATCTGGCCCCACGATGGCCCTGACAGGCTCATGCCGCGGGTGTAAAAATTGGGAACGCGCGTCCCGCCATTGTAAAAAACCTCTTCGAACCACGGCAGTATCGATCTACCTGTCGAAGGATCGGTCTGTTTTGCGAAGCGGTCAACATAATAAGCCGGGAGCCCGTCGATCTTTACAACCACCAAACGCTTTACCCCTTGGGCGCTTGCAGAAAACACGAGCGCCGATAGGAGAAATAGAAAGAGAAGTGCTGAATTAGTTCTTGATCGAAACGTCATGTGTCCTGAGGGGATAATAAAGATCAGTTGGCAGCAATATTGGCGATCAACCGGGCATCACGGACCGACATACGCTGGCCCTCTTTCAAGGCAAGCCGCAAAAAGCGGGCCGAGGTGTCACGCCAACGCTCGGCGGTCGTGGCATTTTTGTAGATAGCGAGCAGCTCATTCTTAGCCGCGGAACTATTGATACGATAAAGGCTCATAAGGCAGAGCGTTTGTATATCGTCATTCTTGCTGATCGAAAAGATCTTAGCGAGGGCACGCGTTGTTTTGGCCTCGGCAGATGAACCGTTATGAGCAACAAAGGTGAGCGATCGTTTTATTTCCTCCGGCTTGCTGTCAATCTCCGGATCGGCAGAAGTGAAGGCTACCTCGCGCAAGAAGCGCTCGTGAAAATCAAGCTGCCGGCGAATATCGAGCTGAGCCATCATCTCGGGCGAATCCTTTTCACGATGAGTATAAAGCCCAAGCGAAAAGACGCGGCCTAACGCTATCAGCGCTCGGGTCTTGCCGCCGTGCTTCAACCTGGTCATTTCCTCGCGTCGATCGTCAGTTACCTTTTTCGCGAGGCCGGCCGGATCACTGGCAAAGGCCAGAAGATTTTCGTACTGAGCACGAGCAATTCGAGCCTCGACATCGCCGTCGTTCTGCATCGGATTCAATGTGGCCGATTCGATCCTTTCCGATATTTCGTCTTTCAGCTCCGGATCGAGTGAGTTGTCCAGAGCGACCAGCAGCTTAAGTTGTGAATAAGCGCGAAGGCGTGATGCCTGATTAAGATCTGCTCCCCGCCGCCCTGTCACGAAATCATAAATGAAACGGCCGAAAAAGAACGGAAGCCCTCCAAATTTCGAGAGCGACAGCACATTTCCGGTCAGATCGTTGAGCACGCGTCTCGTTATTTCACGAAATTTAGGGTTTCCGCTATCGCGAAAGTCGACCAGGATCACCGGAATTTTTGGATGATCAAGACCGTAGATGGCGAGTGGGATCATCGTCTTTGGATGAGCTCCCGGTGTTTCAGGAGCTACCTCGCGGTCTTCGGCGTCATACCATCGCACCTCCGAATAGCCCTTCCAATCCAACAAAGCACTATCCGTCCAGGGATTCTTGAAATTCAAAAAACGCTTGTCAAATTTTCTGCCTTTATTCGCCTGAAGATCAGATGCCGCAACCCAAACGATGGCATGACGAGCTGAACCATCAGACATCTCAAGTGGTTCAAAGTAAAGTCCTTGTGCCTCTGAATATTGTCTAAGAAGTTCCCAGTTATGACCACGATAGTCGCGTAAGAGTGTCGTTTCCTTGTTATAAACGCGGCCCAGGTTCTCGCTCTGCATGTGCCAGCCCAGCGGCTTTTCCGTAAGGAAGAACCGGGCCTGAATGTCTTTTAACTCTGCCTCCGTAAGGATCTTTGCTCCTTCGGTTTCCTGATAGAGCGAAAGCACCGCGGCGGCGGCCGCTATACCTGAACGCCGGTAATCGACCTTATTTTGATTGTACTGGAGGCCTGAAGCCTTGATACCGAGGCCGATGTCACCAAATAAAAGCCGTTTGAACACCGCCCAGAAGACCTGATTCCAAACCGCTTCATTGGTTTTGCTCAGATCAATTACCGGAGGCGGCGGTTCTGAACCGATCTTGTTCTTGTTTGAGGTCCGGGTATATAAGAAAGGGATATGAGCCCCGAGTTTCTGCCTGAACGTAGGCTCGGTATGCGTCAGCATCCATACGTAACGCAGCCTGTCGTTTTCAGGCTTGTCGTCTCCAAGAGTGTCGCGAAGTACACTCACGAGCGGAATATCGCTCACCGGCCCCTGCATCGGGCCATCGTAGTAAGTGCGGCGAGCGAAGATCGTTATCAGTTCGGATCCGCCCGCAACCGTCACCTTTTCTACTCTGAATCCTGTGTTCTCCTCAACGGGCTTATCCGGAACAATTGGTTCCAGAGGAGCGGTCGTTTGAGCAGCAGCGATCGTCGGGAGTGCTGAGAACCACAACGATAAGACAAGAAAGAGCACCGCCAATGGGCGAAATGCCTGTATCTCTAGTGCTGTTCTGATCAACTTCATCGCGGAAATTTACCCGACAAATATCTACTCTAACCATTCAGGAGGATGTTACAGTGCTGCAAAGCAGAATGTTTCGACGAATAGCGGTCTGATGCCAGTATAGCCCAAAACGTTCGATAAGGATTCAGGCTGACATTCGAGTGCGGTATATGGTCATCGCCTCGACGGCTGCGACGCCCATCCCATTTAACAGCAGAAGGTGTACGAAACCGCCCTTACCAAGCAGCACCAATACGAGCCAAATGCCTAATAGAACCGCTGCAATTATCTTCAACAAGACTCCAAACCGCTCCCCGATATGCCCCATCCGATCAGGCAAAACATCTAAAAATAATACCACGTAATTAACATCGATGTCATAAGTTTTGACAGCAGTCGTGCCAATCGGATAATCTTCAAACTCAGCTTTTGACTCGTCGTATTGACCGGATCCAGCGTTATTTATCTAACAGATCCGACTACCTTTGGAGCGTTATAAAAAGAAATTGTCTGAGCAACCTCTTCCTACCATGACTGCGGGTATCCGCCCCGAACAGTTCTCTGACGAACTTTTTTTCGCAAAAAATAAAAAGATCGCCGCACTGATCCTTGCATTTTTTATGTTGATCGGCTTTGGCCTCCGGGTTTATCAGCTCGGTGCTGAGAGCCTGGGCGAGGACGAGCTCAACAAACTTCAGACCGTTGCCGAGTATCGCCAGAACGGCCTTTCGGGAAAGAACGGAGAACATCCTTTCCTGATGAAAGGGGTTCAGACCGTCAGTATCACGGCCGCGGAAAAGCTCAGCCAGATCGCCGGCGTTCCAATTTCGGAAGAGGGCGCTTTGCGATTCCCCATTGCTCTCGTCGGCACTTTTTCCGCACTGTTGATCTTTCTGCTGGTATCGGAACTGTTCGGCCGGAGCATTGGCCTGGTCTCGGCGATATTTTGGACGCTCGAACCAATGGCTATCGGTTTTGACCGCATCGCAAAAGAAGACAGCTTCGTGCTGTTTTTCTTTTTATTGACGATGTTCTTTTGGGTTCGCGGCCAGACCAAAGCGGAGCGAGGAAGTACAAATTGGACCTGGTACGCCTGGGCGGCAGCCGCGAGTTTTGCGGGCCTGATGGCGTCAAAATATTACCCGCATTTGCTGTCGATCGTCGGTGCTTATTACATAATCTTCCAATATATTCCCGCTACTAAATGGCGAATGGAACCGGTTCGGTGGGTCAAGTTCATTACGGTCATGGGTATAGCGTTCCTTGTCCTGAATCCAACGATCGTACTGCCGGACACCTGGCGTGAAATGCTGAAATTTTCCAGCGAGAGCCGTATCGGGCATGACAGCTACGAATTCTGGGGTGATCTCTACACGAACAAAATGAGTGCCTGGCTCGCCGGGGTTCCGTGGACGTTCTATTACGTCTTTATGGCGGTCAAAACGACTCTACCGATCCTTGTACTTTTTTTGATCGGCCTCCCGTTCATGTTCCGCCGGAAACTCGGCGACGGCAGATTTCTGATCTTTTTCTGGGCATTCATGTGGTTTCTGCCGTTCACATTTCTGGGCGGAAAGTTTACGCGGTACTTCACTTTCGTCGAGCCGCTTCTGGCGATCGTCGCTGCCGTCGGCTTTTATTTTGCGGCGAAATGGCTGACGGAGAAGGTTTTGAGTAATTCTCAAGCGGCGGGCTTAGCCCAAGCCGTCCTGCTAGTCGGCGTCGTGGCGACGCAGCTTACAAACTCGCTCGCGGTGGCTCCGCATTTCAGGCTCTTTACCAACAAGATCGGCGGCGGAATGGCTGCGGCAGGTTCCTATTTTCCGCACGATGAATTCTACGACGCGGCCTCGATGGATGTGGTAACAGCGATCGCCGCCAACGCCCGGCCGAACGCCATCGTCGCCTGCGAGACGCCGACGGTCTTTGCACATTACGCGGAAAAGATAGGACGAAGTGATATCAATTTCGTATCGCTTTCCGATAAAACTGCGGTGCTGACGCTAAATACGGGAGATCTGGTGGTTCTGGTAGAAGGCAGGCGTTATTTCAGCAATACTCCGTTCGTCACGCTTCTGAACAGCTCGCCTGTGACGCCGATCGAGATCAAACTGAAAGGCATCAGAGCCGCCCGTATCTACAAACTTGACGCAGCTCAATCGGCCTCGATGCACGTGATCGCTAGGCAGTAACTAATCGTAATTCAGAGCTTCGACCGGATCGAGCCTGGCAGCTCGCATTCCGGGATAAAGAGCTCCCACGATACCGCTCGCAACCCCGATAACAACTATCGTGAGGACTACCCTCGGTTCAATTGCGACGGTAAGCGTGGACCATTTCCCAAGAGCAAGTTTTAATACATACGTTGCCGCGACACCGAAAACTACGCCGCCAATGCTGATGAGGATCGCTTCCTGCACGATCGTCCAGCCGATGCCGAAATTAGACATTCCGAGCGATTTCAGTACGCCGATCTGCCTTGTGCGTTCGGTAACGGTCGTGTACATGGTAAGCAAAATTATCAGCCCGCTGATCGCCGCCGCGACGCCGATGACGACGTTGAGAAATACGTTCAACGCCGGAACACCCTGCATATAAAGCTCTTCGAGTTCGCTCGTACGAACTGCCTGATTGCCCGGAAGCTTTTGCAAAAGAGCCGGTGCGACGACATCGGCCGAGAAGCCGTCCTTGAGCTTTATCAGAAATGCCGAGGCTCGCCCCTCAGCACCAAGTTGGGACTGCATCGTTGAAAGCGGGATCTTGATGCGAGCTCCGGCACTCGGTTCGTAGGTGCCGACAACGGTGAAATCTCGCTCGTAGATCTGAAATTTGTCGCCTATTTTCAGCTTCCGGCGTTCGAGCCACGCGGAATCTGACATCATTTCGTCGGCGCCGTCGGTAAACTTCCGGCCCTGAACGATCTGCAGACCGGCCATCGCGGCATATTCGTCAAAATTAATGCCGTCCAAAAGCCGATTGCCTGTCAAGCCGTCGGTCGCGGGAACACTTTTCTGAGCGAGCGGAATTGCGACCGCAACGCCTTCGACCTTCTCGATGTCCGGCTTCAAGCTGACCGGCAGCCGAAGCTCGGTTCCGCTCATTCCCCAACTCCCCTCTGCGACGAACATCAACTCGGCCCCGACGTTCTTGTCACGGTCGGCGCGTTCCCGCAGGCTGCCGTTCGCAAGGCCCACAGTAAAGACGATCAGCAGAATGCCGATGCCGATACCAATGACGCTCACGGCCGTTCGAGCCGGGCGATGAAGCATGTTTGAGAAGACGAGACTGTTCACTAAACTCTCCGCTTGGTATTAAAAAGCCAAGGGCGAATCTTAGCAAAATAAAGCTGTCTAGGCGAATTTTCTACACCAACTGGTGCGATTCAGGCATCAGGACGACCTCAGCCATGACGCCTTCGCCTTCCTGCGTAGCAGCAAAGAATGCTGCATTTGCTGCCGCATCGACCGTCAGCATTTTCGTGCGGTCGACACGCATCGTGATGTCATCCCAGAAGGTAGAATCGACGCCGCCCAAGTGCATTAGGCTAAAACGAATACCGAACCTCTTGTATTCCTGAGCAAGGCATTTGACCATGCCGGTCAACGCGTATTTCGCTGCACAATATCCAGCGGCCTGCATCATCGGAGCCTTGCCGAGAATGCCCGGAAAGGCCACGACACGGCCGAATTTCTGCTCGCTCATCTGCGGCAGAACCGCCTGAAATACGTTGAACGCCGATCGCACATTTGCATTTAACAGCGTATCTAGATCGGCTGCGGTCAGTTCTCCGAAAGGCTTCAGGATCCCTAAACCGGCGGCGTGGACAAGGTAGTCGATCGAGCCGAATTTGCCGATCGCAGCACTTACGACTTTGTCCACCTCATCTCTATCCGCAGCATCCGCCGCAACTGAAAGAACGTTGGGATTGCCCTCAGCGTTCAACTGAAATTCCAGCTCATGAAGGTCGCTTTCGGTCCTGGAGCTGACCACAATATTTGCCCCCGCATTCGAAAAAAGCCCGGCGACACGCCGGCCGATCCCTCTCCCGGCACCGAAAACCAAACAAGTCTTTCCATTTAGATCCATACAAAAAAGCACTCCTAAACTTTCGTCTAAGAATGCGTTTTCGTTTTTCGGTTACTTACAGATTCACCCGATAAATGTCCGGGATCGGTCATTTCACTGAGCCGCAGCGTAACATTATCCCAGATGTCTTCGAATTCGACTTCGCCAAGCCCGAATTTACGCAGGTCGTCATTCGCAAAAAAGTACTCAGGATCCTCGAATGAGATCCTTCCCTTTACGAACTGGTCAGCCGTCTGCAGCACATGCGCTAGTGCGACGCCGGCAGTCGAGGTGCTCGGATGATGATGATTGCGGATCATATGGCAGACGGCTCCCGGCAGCTTCCACGCAATGCCGGCAGCGGCACCGAGTTCGGCATGATCGAAGCCCAGCACACGTCGCTCGATCACCGAAATATCCCCCGAATCCTCACCTTGCTTGATCAGGTCCGTGTAGAACGGAGCGTCTGCCCGCAATAGGATCAGTTTGCCGACATCGTGTAACAGTCCGCAGCTAAAGGCATCCTCTGCACCGCGCATCTTCGCCATTTTGCAGATCTCGTTCGCGGTCAGCCCGGTTGCGAGTGAATGAACCCAGATCGTTCGCCCCGCAGGCGAATCCAGAACCTTTCTGCCGAACGCATCACTGACACCGCAGACAAGCAATTGCTCGGCTATCGCTCCGTTCCCGACAACGTTGACGGCTTCGGTGAGATTGGTGATCGTCCCATGCAGGGCATATATCGGCGAGTTTGCAAGGGCGAGTATACGAGAAGAGATCACCGGGTCAAGACTGATCGCCCCCGCGATTCGCTGCTGCGAGACGTTAAGATCTGCCATCAATGCCGAGATCCTCATCACGCTTGAGGGCATTGACGGTAGTCCGGTCTTAACTAAATTCTCTATCGAAAAAAATTCAAGATCGACACTTTTAAACATAACTTGCTCTTAAATAACGGATTGCCGTTCGAGCGCGGGAAGGGAACGCACTCTTCTTATCGGCAATAGAGCAAACTACATAAGCGGAAAATTACCTTTTATGTTAAAAATGTCGTTTTTTTAAGCGAAAGCTTCGAGATATTTCACGCCGGCTCCGGTATTGAATATAACGACCGATTCGCCCTCAACGATCCAGCCGTCAGCGATCAATTTTCTCAGTGCCGGGAGACACGCAGCTCCTTCAGGTGCGGTAAAAATACCCTCAGCGGCACCGATCTCACGAACGGCGGCGACAAGTTCCTCATCGGTGACCGAAATAGCGGTTCCATGTGACGCCCGTACGGCATCGAGGATAAGAAAATCGCCGATCGCCTTCGGCACGCGAAGGCCCGAAGCAACCGTCGCAGCGTTTTCAAATTCCTCTGCAAACCGCTCGCCGTTCTCAAAAGCACGCACGATCGGCGCACATGTTTCTGATTGAACAGAGACCATTCGAGGGCGTTTCGAACCGATCCAACCCATATGTTCCATCTCGTCAAAGGCCTTCCACATACCGATGAGCCCAGTTCCCCCGCCGGTCGGATACATGATCACGTCCGGCAGATTCCAATCCATCTGCTCCGCGATCTCATAGCCCATTGTCTTCTTGCCCTCAACCCGATACGGCTCTTTGAGAGTCGAAACATCGAACCAGCCTTCCGCCTCTTTTCGCTTGGCAACGATCGCACCGCAATCGGTAATAAGGCCGTCCACTAGCGTGACATTCGCACCGGTTTGCTCGCATTCGACGATATTTGCCCTTGGCGTGTCGGCCGGCATGAAAATGTTTGCCTCGATACCGGCTTTTGCCGCATAAGCGGCAAGAGCACCGGCAGCATTTCCAGCCGATGGAACGGCAGCTTTCGTAACGCCCAACTCCTTAGCCATCGAGATCGCCGCGGTCATTCCGCGTGCCTTAAAGCTCTGCGTCGGATTCTGGCCCTCGTCTTTGATGTAGAGTTCGAGTTTGATCGGCAGCTTTGCCGCGAGTGAATCGGTCCTAAAAAGCGGCGTCCAGCCTTCGCCGAGCGACACGGTATTCTCGGCTCGCTCGACGGGCAAAACCTCGCGATAACGCCAAAGCGACGGCTCTCGCGTCTTGAGAGCTTCCTTTGTCAGGGTCTGTGCCGCTTTTTCGAGATCGTAGCAAACTAGCAGCGGCTTTCCGCATTCGACGCAAAGATTCTGTAGCACATTCGCCTCATGCCGCGATCCGCACAGGGCACATTCGAGATGGGTAACATTCATAGTTTTCGTAAGTCAAACTCGACGCATGGCCTCAACCGGGTCGAGCCTTGAAGCTTGCAGAGCCGGATAGATCCCTGCGATTAAGCCTACCACTACCGACGCTCCAAATCCTGCCGCGAGAGCCCAAAAAGGGACGGCAGCCGGGAAACTAATGATAGTTCTAACGGCAAATGCCAGAATAAGCCCAACCGCGATTCCGATCAGCCCGCCGAGGCTGGTAAGCACGATCGCTTCAACCAGAAACTGTCTCAGGATCACGTTCCGAGTCGCACCGAGCGCTCGCCGGATCCCGATCTCCTCCGTCCTTTCCTTGACCGACACGAACATAATATTCGTAACACCAACTCCGCCGACGAACAGGCTCGCCAACGCGATCGGAACCACTATAACGCCCAATCCATTGATCACATCGTTGACCAGCTCAAAAACCTGCTCTGACCGGTTAACGCCAAAATTGTTCTCATCCGAAGACTTGAGCCCGCGCCGCTTTCTAAGCAGATAGGTAACTTCGTCCGTAACCTCATCAACCTTGCCGTTCGGTGCTCTAACCGCGATCAGCGTCCCTTCGATCTCGGGGTAGAATTTCATCGAGGTTTCGAAAGGGATATACACCGTCCGCTCGTCCAACTCATCGCTGCCGATCACGCCCTCTCCGGTCGAACGTCCAAGGACGCCGACTACGCGAAATAGTTTCCCGTCTATCTTTACATCCTCACCCACTGGATCTATTTCTTCGAAGATCTGTTTAGCGATCCCATACCCTATAACGGCAACAGAAGCACGCGCACGCCGCTCCGCTTCTGTAAAGAAACGCCCGTTTTCGAGAGGTACATTTATTACCTGCGGGTAGTTTTCCCATACGCCCAGTATCAACGGATTTATACCCTCGCGTGAACGGGCCGTAACTTTGGGTATATCTGCCGAAGGGCCGTAACTGCCTCGAACCTTTTGAGGCGAAACTGCTTGCGGTGATTCGAGTTCGGAAACCGCGATCGCATCATTGAGCGTGAAGTCCTTCCGCTGGCGCTCCTCAGCCGTCAATTGCTGGAGCGAAGGGCCAATTCGCGGCTCTTTTGTAAAATAAATTACGTTTGGCGAGCTTTTGTCTGAGACTTCCTGAACCCTTTGCGACAGACCGGTAAGTACCGCACCGACCAGGGCTACCACGGCCGTGCCGACAATGACGCCGGTGAGAGTCAGCCCCGAGCGCAGCTTATTGTTCCGGATCGAGTCCAGAACGGTCAGCCACGTATCTTTTATGCTCTGAATGTTCACTTAATATCGCGTGATCTTTTACTCCGACCGCAATGCCTCGATAGGATCCAGCCTTGCGGCTTGCCTCGCAGGAACCGCCCCAAAAAAGATCCCAACGACGCACGAAACTCCGATCGCCGCCGCAACCGCCCAAAGCGGCACCCCTAGCGAAAGCCCGGTTGCAAAAGAAAGCAGTGAAACAAGGCCCGCAGCCACCGCTACGCCGAAAACGCCTCCGATCACGGTCAGCGTCGTTGTCTCGATCAAAAACTGGATCAGCACATCGCGGCGGCGAGCTCCGACTGCCATTCTTATACCGATCTCCCTCGTCCTTTCCGTAACGGACGACAACATCATGTTCATCACGACTATGCCGCCGACGAAAAGCGATATGCCGGTCAGAGGATAAACTATCATTCCAACAAGCCCGGTCAAGGACGCGGAAAATGCCTGAACGCTTTTCGCCGTCACAAAACTAAAATTATCTTCCTTGTCTGTCCCGATCAATTTGCGGCGGATCCGCATCGCCACCCTGACCTGCTCCTCGACATCGCTAAGCGAAAGCCTATCTTTATCTCTCGCCTTAGCGAGAATGGCAATTGAGCGACCTGGCACCAAAAACCCGAGCAAATGTGCCAAGCGGGATCTGAACGAACCCATCCTGCGAGGAACCAAAGGCAGATCCCCGCGGCGATGCGACGCCGACGACCTGATAACGAACCTGGCCGAGGCGGATATCCGCACCGATCGCTCCGGTTGTCGGGAACAGCTCATCGACCAGGTCTTGGCCTATTACACAAACGTTACTTCGATATCTGTCATCCGTAGCAGTTAGTCCACGGCCGTAGGCGATATCAACATTCGAAAGCTCAGTGATATTCGGGGTTACGCCCTGAACGAGTACGCCGACCAAAGTCTTTTCATTTCGGCGGACCGGAAGCGAGGAATCAACCTGGGCACCAAATTCGATCTTTTCGCCGAGCCGTTCGTTCAAGAATTCAAGATCGTCGGTAAAAATATCCGGCCGCTTCGCCTGAGCCTCAACGAACGCCTGCCCGTCGGAACCAAAATCTTGAAACGATGCTTTTTCGACCCGCAGAACATCGGGAGCAAATCCCGCCGTCGCCGCCACTACGAATGCCTGAGCCCCCTGAAGCAAAGCCGCCACAATAACCACCACGGCTACGCCGACCACAATGCCCACAACGGTTAAAGCTGAGCGCGTTCCATTGCCGCGGATCGAGTCCAACGCAAGGAAGAATGACTCTCGAAACAAGTTAAATCTTGCGGTCAAAGACAATTGCACAACTTTCTCCGGCTGAGAGAGCAGGACAGCTACGATCGCAAGAGCAAGGCGAATTAAGCAAAACAACTGGCCCCAGAACAACCGTTATTATTTCGTCCCGAATATCGATTTCGAGCTTTTTCGATCAATGGATTCGCTCGTCGCTCGATCGATTCGAGACTCTCTGGATGTTTTTCCTCGGACAGTGCACGGTCCGCTGTTGATCAGCGTCTTATGAACTCTTTGACCAGATTTATCAGAGCTTTAGTGCCAAGAGAGATCGTGCCGCTTCGAACACCGTCCTTCCAGGTGTAACGCGGCGGGTACCAGGTTTCCTTTGATATGATGCCGGCGGAATAGGTTCCGACAAGACGCGGGATGCCGACAGTTCGCTTTCCATCCGGCTTTCGGGCGGTAACGGTAGAAAGCAGGGCGTTTTTGATCCGGTCGCTGACCCCGCGTTTCTCGCTTCTGTAGTAATTGCTGTCGAGTTTGAGGGCTTCGTCGAGGCTGTAGGTGATCGTATTCTTGATCAGATTCCTGCCAAAATTGGAGGCCAACCGCTTGCCGAATCCTTTCGATTTTCCACCCCATTCCTCGGGATCGTTTCTCGCCGTCGCGAAACCAGCACCTGCAACCATGCCAGCCCAGGCTCCAGGACCAACCGTATCTTTGACGTAATTTTGGAATCTCTTTTCCGCACTAGGCCTGACGTAAGGTGTCTGGCCATTTACGCAAATAACTGACATTCCTATCGCAGCCGATGCAAGCACAAGGGAGACCAAAAATGCATTTCTCTTCATGACCTTCTTTTTCGTCTTTTTTTAGCTAACGGATTCGCTCGCCGAGCATCGGTTTGAGAGCTTTATAAACGTTTTCGGTCATGATCTTTTCGCCCTCGGCGTTCGGATGGATACCATCCGCCTGATTAAGTTCTTTGACCGTAGCTACATTATCGAGCAGAAATGGAAGAAACTCAACCTTATGTTCGGCCGCAAGATCGGGGAAGGCTTTAAGGAAATCACGCTGATATTGCGCTCCCATCGTTGGCGGCGCAAGCATTCCGCAAAGCAGTATCTTGATGTTCTTTGCCTTTGCCTTGCGAATTATCTTGTCGAGGTTATCTTTCATCTTCTCGACCGGAACACCGCGCAGCAGGTCGTTCGCCCCGAGTTCGAGGATGAGGATCTTGGCGTTGTCCTGTTCGAGAACCCAATCCGCCCGCTCAAGTCCGCCGAGGCTCGTATCACCCGAAACACCCGCGTTTACAACCTCGTAATCGAATCCGTCGGCCTTCAGTTTCTCTTGGAGCAGATACGGATAAGATTCTTTTTCCGCCAAACCGAATCCGGCGGTAAGGCTGTCGCCGAAAGCGATTATCTTGGGCCGATCCGATACGGCTTTCGGGGTCGAGACAGCTTTCGCCGCTCGGTTCGAAGAATTTTGTCCGGGCTTTGCCGCCGCACAGCCTAAACCGAGAGCCACCAAAAAGGTGAAACTAATGATCAATAAATTTCGCATTAAAGAACGCATGATAGTTTGCTATAACGACGAGACACCTAAATATGATGCAAAAATTATTGGAACTTGTTCGGGTATTTTTCGCAAGCTAAGATGAAGACAGGTTTTTCAACGCAAAGACGCAAAGGAGCAAAGACGCAAAGCTAAGGAAACTAAAGAGATGACATTTGCACCTATTATAGAGCCTTTGCAACTTTGCTCCTTTGCGTCTTTGCGTTAAATCGCTCTTTTCTTCTTATGATCCAGCTCAAGAATGTCATCAAAACCGTCCGCTCAGGCACCGAGGATCTGACCATTCTCAATGATGTATCGTTCGACATCCCGGACGGCCAGTTCGTCGCGGTCACTGGTGCGTCCGGCAGCGGTAAATCGACCTTGCTCGGTCTGATCGCCGGCCTCGATGCTCCGAGTTCCGGCCAGATATTCATTGATGATGACGAAGTCACAGCGATGACCGAAGACGGCCTCGCGAAGATCCGCAGTGAAAAGATCGGCTTCATTTTCCAGTCGTTCCACCTGATCCCGAGCCTCACGGCGTACGAAAACATCCTGATCCCAATGGAAATACTTTGCCTGAGCGGCGTTCGTGAACGCGCCTCAGCCCTCCTCGATCAGGTAGATCTGACCAACCGCGGCCACCATTACCCGGCCGAACTCTCCGGCGGCGAACAACAGCGGATCGCTATCGCTCGAGCATTCGCCAATTCGCCAAAGATCCTGCTCGCCGACGAACCGACCGGAAATCTCGATTCAAAGAACGGCCAGCATATTTTCGAACTGATGACCGATCTACATAAAAAGAATAACGTTACGCTCATTTTGGTAACGCACGACGGTGCTCTTGCAGCGAAAGCTCAGCGGCAGATCATTCTTGCTGACGGCCGGGTCGTGAACGATGAGTTGAACGGTGATTTCAAATGAAATTTATCTTCAACCTAAGCCGACGCGAGATCCGCTCATCATGGCAGCGACTGCTGTTCTTTTTTCTCTGCATCGCTTTGGGTGTCGGGTCGGTGGTCGCTTTGCGGTCGCTGATACAGAATCTGACCAAGGTCGTCGGGAATGACGCTCGGGCGTTGATGACCGCAGATCTTGAAGTCACGTCAACCAACGATTTTTCACCAACCGACGTTTCTAGGATCGAGGAGGTTATAAAACGCTTCCCCACGGTCGAGGCTCGAAACGAGACGATCACGACCGCTTCGATGGCACGGCCCGCGGATCCCGCGAATACATCGCTTGAGTTCATTGAACTAAAAGGCGTTGAACCGCCGTTTCCACTGGTTGGTAAATTCGAACTGTCGGATGGTAAGCCGTTCGATTTCAAGCTGCTCGAAAACAAAGGCGCCGTCGTCGCCCGGATCTTGCTAGAGGAACTTAAGGTAAAGGTCGGCGACAAGCTGAAGATCGGCGAGAGCGAGTTTGAGATCAGAGCAACATTTGACGAGGAACCGGGCGGATCGAGCGGTTTCCGGCTAGGGTCGCGTATTTTTGTCGAGAAAAAGGCGTTCGACGACGCCGGCATCACGAGAAACACAAGCCGAGTTCGCCGCCGCATCCTCTACCGCACGTCCGAAAATCCGACGGAGTTGGTGAAAGAGCTGCGAACAGCCCTGACCGGCACGACCGTGCAGGTCAATTCGTACCGCGAACAGCAGGAGAATCTGAGCGAGCAATTCGAGAGGACGGAGAATTATCTGTCGCTCACCGGTCTTCTCATTCTCGTCCTCGGCGGCGTTGGCGTGTGGAATGTCGCCCGTGCCTTTGTCGAACAGAAGCGAAAAACGGTCGCTGTTCTAAAATGTCTTGGTGCGAGCGGAACGAAGATAATCACCGTCTATCTGCTCCAGATCCTGACGCTCGGGCTCGTCGGCAGCCTTTTCGGCGCTGTGCTCGCCCAGGGCGGCCTGTGGATCGCAAAATGGCGTTTTGCCGATGCTCTGCCTGAGAAGATGAGCTATGCGGTCGGTTTCTCGACCGCCATTCAGGGGATGATCCTCGGCATTCTGATCTCGCTGCTGTTCTCGGCTTTGCCGCTGCTGCAGATCCGCACGATAAAGCCCAAGCTGCTGCTCCGTGACGAGAACAACGTCAATATCTCGAAGCTCGATTGGACGAAGTGGTCGTTCGGGCTCGTGTGTCTTCTCGGATTGCTCGGCCTGGCGATCTGGCAGGCGGGATCGATCCGCGTCGGAGCGTTCTTCCTCGGCGGATTGGCAGCAACGGGCTTAGTTTTATATGTTTCGGCGGCGGTTCTTACGTGGCTCCTGAAAAAGTTCAAAAGCCTCGGCTCGTTCTCAGTTCGCCAGGCGGTGAATTCGCTCTATCGTCCGGGAAATCAGACGAGAATAATCCTGCTGGCCGTTGGGCTCGGAGCATTCGTTGTCATTACCGTTCAGATCATGCAGACGAATCTCGTTCGCGAGTTCGATTTTTCACGAAACCGTCGCCTGCCGAGCCTGATATTTGTTGATATTCAAAAAAGCCAGATCGCCGACCTCGCTCAGATGATCGAGCAGCGTACCGGCGAGAAACCGGAGCAGACCGCGACCGTTAGAGCACGCATCTCTTTCGTGAACGGCGAACCGATCGACTATCAACAGCGTGAAGTGCGTCAGCAGCAAGGCCAGATCGGCCGTGAGTTCGCCATAACCTATCGCGAAAATTTCGAAGAGAACGAAACCATTATCGACGGAGAATGGTGGCAAAAGAGCAAAGACCCCGACCTGCCGGAGGTCTCGGTCGAGGAAGGAATGGCCCAAACGCTTAAGATCGAGCCGGGCGATTCGATCACCTTCGACATCTCGGGCCGCAAGATCACAGCTCTTGTTTCGAATATCAGAAAGATCGACGTCCGCAATGCCCGAACCGCGTTCGTCTTTGTCTTCAAACCCGGAAGCCTCGAAAAGGCACCGCAGAGCTTTGCCGTAACAACCCTGAACCACGTTCCGGCAACCGACCGTCAGCGTTTGCAGCGTGACATTCTGGACAAGTTTCCGAACGTTCAAATATTCGACGTCGCAGACATCATCGCGGCGGTCAACCGGTTGGTGAATAACTTTGTGATCGCAATATCTTTCGTGGGCAGCTTCGTACTGCTTAGCGGCATTCTGATCCTGATCGGCTCGGTCGCTCTGACCAAATCGCAGCGGATCTATGAGAACGCGATCTTAAAAACGCTCGGAGCAAAACGGCGAACGCTGGCAACGATCCTGTTTGCCGAATACGGCATGCTCGGACTGCTGGCCGGAATTATCGCCAGCGGCTTCGGCGTTACGCTTTCGTATTTGGTCTCGAAATATCTAATGCGGATCGACTGGGAATTTGAGCCGACGATCGCTGTGCTCGGCGTGGTAGTGACGGCGCTTCTGGTTACTCTGGTCGGTGTTGCGGCTAGTTTTGATGTCTTATTCCGAAAACCGCTCGGAACATTGCGCTCGCAATGATCCTTGTTTTCGCAGACCTTCGACCAATCTCCCAAAAACCTCTACCAAACTCGCTGCGCACGCTCAAAAACCACCTTTTTTCCTCTACCAATCGATCTCGGGGATCCAGCCGGAATTTCAAAACCCGAGCGAACGCAAACTCAGTGTTTATCTGCCTTTTGAGTGGTCAGTCTAAAAAAGTGTGAATCGATTCACACTTTTAATGGGGCATTTTTTGGTAAAAATAGGCGAAAAGTCGAAAAACACGAAATTCACCAAAAATTAGATGCAAGATGTTCCACTAGTCGCCATTTGGATCGAACGGATGATCGACCAGCACGGCACGCAAATTCACCTGTCCGAAGAGAGTTTCAAGGTAAGCCCCAAACCGGTGAAGGATAGGCACGAGATCCTTGTTCTGCTGCGTTATTAGAATTTCCTCGACGAAGCGTTCGACGGTCTCGGTATCTTTATAAAAGAGGAATTTCACCGTTCCCTTCATGAACTCTCGAAGTTCCGACTGCATCTTCTCGACCTGCGGCTTTTCGGGGTTTGATTCGGCGGCCTGGACGACCTTCACGGCATCCCAAAGCTCACGCCGTAAGGCAATAGATTGTTCGAGTTTGATCCGGAATCTAGGGAACAGCTCAAAGATGTCCGTTTCCGGATCGATGATCCGGGCGAAGCTCGCGAGGATCTGCTGAAAGCCTTCTTTTAAGAGCGAGTGGGCGGTTTCCATCCTGGCATAGATCGATGGCGAAGGCCGCATGCGGGCGATGCCGGATAGTTCCTGCGAATAGACCTTCTTAAGCTCAATAGACGCGGTGTACGATGCCGCGTCGAGCGAAGAGAACAGTTCCGCCTCTTCGTTAGGAAAGCGCTCGAGGCGATTGTTTATATAGCTTGTCAGCTCAAAGATCTGCTCATTGATCCGTGAGAAGATAAGAAGTGCCGGCTTGAGCGGTTCGTCGGCATCGAGCATTCGGCCGATAACACCAAGCCATTTAAGGATCATGCCGAAGCGAGGCAAGACCAAAGCAAGTTCGGCATGCTCGGAACTTAAAAACCCGTTGTTCATCGACAGCTCTTTAAGAGCGTCGGGCAGATATTCCCTACCTTCCGCTTCGGCAAATTTGATGAGCTTTGACATGGCCGGAACTGAAGAGAACCTATGCGAAAGCAGGTTGCTCCAAGCCTTCCATTCACCCGAGCCGAGTTTATTCGAATGGATAAATCCCTCGGAGAGTAGCATAGTATCGCGAAGTACGGAAGCGAGTTCGCGAAGGTCTCCAAATGTTTGGTTCCGGCCGTTAGTGCTTATCAATCTCGAATTCAGCATCGTGCATCGCTGCAAAGCTGAATGGACGAGACGAAATTCCTTGCTCGAATCAGCCACCTGCCGTTCATCGCGCTGGTCCGAAAAAGAGTGGTGTCCCGACGCGAGAAAACTCTCAAGGCCGGAAAGCCATATTCCAAGCTCAACAGCGATCGCAACTTCGCCTGCAGACGGTTTAGTGCTCGACGAGCGAACGGCTTCGTCGAGGTCATTGTCTGAGCGAACTTCCACTTGATCTTCTACAAACACAGCTGACAAAAGGGGATTTCCTATCCTGAGTAGGTACGACTGGGACACGGCGGGAAAACCGCTACTACATTTATACCTTTTATCGAACAGGGTTGGCAATAAAAAAGTGGTGAAGGCAGCGAAGCTCCCGTATTTGCGCACGCGGTTTTTGGAAGGTAGCCTAAACTACAGATAAATTGAGCCGCCAATTGCTCGATGCGTACCGGAAATGGACCGTAAATTACTAATAGCAACAAATAATCAGGGCAAGGTAGCCGAGCTGCAAGACCTGATCGCCGATTTCCCTATCGAACTACTCAGCCTGGCCGATTTTCCCGCCGTAGTAGAAGTCGATGAAACCGGATCGACATTTGCCGAGAATGCAGAGCTCAAGGCCGCAGGCTATGCTCGGCAAACGTCCAGTTTCGCCCTGGCGGACGATTCCGGCCTTGAGGTCGATGCTCTCGATGGCCGTCCGGGCGTACTATCAGCCCGCTATGGCGGCGAGGCCACGACTTTTGCTGAGAAAATATCGATGTTGATCGATGAAATGAAGGCTGCGGAATCTGACGAACGGCGAGCGAGATTCGTCTGCTCGATCTCGATCGCTGATACGAAAGGCACCATTTTGTTCACCGCCGACGGCGTTTGCAAAGGCCGGATCGCCGATTCGCCGCGCGGCGCGGGCGGTTTTGGTTACGATCCGCTGTTCATTCCGGATGGCTTCGCTCAGACATTTGGCGAACTCGACCGCTCCACAAAGCAGACGATAAGCCACCGGTCGAGGGCTTTTCAACAAATAATCCCATTTTTACGGCATTTTAAGCTGGGGTGACTTGACCTTGACCTTTCCGTTGCTTAGAATTCCAACCTTGGAATCGTCTTTTAGTTGAGACAGAACGGGGCATAGCACAGCCTGGTAGTGCGCTCGCTTTGGGAGCGAGAGGTCGCAAGTTCGAATCCTGCTGCCCCGACCAATCTTTTTTTGTTCTTTTGATGATTGGTTTTTCCCCGCGATTTTTGCCTAAACTGCTTTAGAGCAAATGATTTACTGAAAAGTATATATACATTCACAACCAAAACTGGAGGTTACTTAAACTATGGCTCGTATGACACAGACTGAAATTATCAGCAGCTTGGCTGAATCGACCGGTGCGAAAAAATCGGATGTTAAAGCTCTTTTTGACGCTCTTGCATCGCTCGCAACCGAGGAAGTAAAGAAGAACGGCGAATTCACGCTGCCTGGATTCGGCAAACTGAAAAAGACCGCTCGCAAGGCTCGCGAAGGACGTAACCCGGCTACGGGAGCAGTCATCAAGATCCCTGCGAAGACAACTGTCAAGTTCACGATCGGCAAGGCTATGAAAGACGCTGTTGCATAAACACAGCATCGTGTGACTCATTTTTATTTAACCGGCAAATCTTGTGGTTTGCCGGTTTTCTTTTTTTTGAACTTTTCTCGCCGTGAGCCAAAAAAAGTAGTGACATTGCAATATTTTTTTGTTACGATGACGTTACAGTTGAGATGAAAGCCGAGGGTATTGAATTTTTTCAGCGACTTTGTGGCTGGAAGTCTTGACTAATTTATGCCGGAAGAGCATTTTGTTTCACGCTTTTTCGTTCGGGTCGTGTCAACGCGACATTGCGACCTATTCCCGAGAGGGTAAAAATTGAAACAAGGAGAATAAACGTGGCAGCAGCTAGACCAATGACCTTGCAAGACAGAGTTTTGCAAATTGACCATATACAGGCACGTCGGTTTTCAAAACTGACGGGTGACGCGGTGGAGATCGCCGCAGAGGGCATCATAAGACATCTAAGAGCATGTGCTCGTATGGATGTTAATCCTGATGCCTCGGCAGTACGTGAGATCATCGACGATGCCCTCAACGGCAGACGAGTTTTTGCCGAAACCTCGAATGACCTATTAGCCGCTTAGTTTTAATATTTTTTTTAGTAATACCAGTTTAGGACCGTCCGTTTGGACGGTCTTTTTTTCGTCTATTTTAGGTTGAGGCGATACAAGACATATTTTCCAAATTGCTCTCGGTCTGTCCTCGAATACCATCTGTCCACATTCGCAAGATACGGATCAAGCTCGACCGGCAACACGAGATAGTCAAGCCGCGGAACACCCTCGCCTCTTGCATCGAATTTTGCAGCATATTCGGCGTATTTTCGCGCCTCGCTATCGATCTCGCCGAAAGTGAGAGGTTTATAGGCGGAATTCAGCCTGTCGGTATGCCGGCCCCAGCCGAACAACGAGATCATCGAGACAAAATCGTCACCCTTCTTCATTCCGTCCGCTAACTGTTTTTCGCCCACACCTTGATATAAAAGCTGCTGATAATACCGCTCCTTGCTTTCCTGCCAGTCAACACCCGGGAAAACGTGCTGATGCCGCGCCCAAAGAACCGACTGCGGGGCGATCGTCGGCAGATCGTCCCCCTCGGCAATACCCAGGTGGAGAACGATGCGTTTGTGTTTATCAGGATCGTTCGCAGCTAGTTCGGTCAGCCGTTTGCCGACCGGATAGGCCTCGTCACGGATAACATTTACATCATCCAAAACCCGCACCGTGTAATGACACTCGACAAATCCCCACCCAGCAGCGACAAAAGCAACCGCCGCCATTGCGAGCTTCGCCGGTGTCTTATGCAGTCCTTCGACGGTTCGCCATATCAGACCGAAGGTAACGACGACGGCGAGCCCCGCTACATAATTCCCGATAAACACCTGATAGTGTATCGGCTGCAGCGATTGGCCGGTGATCACCTGCTGGTTAAACACGATGGCCGGCGTTAGAGCGAGCGAGATCGCGAATAGCGTTCCGCGATCCCGCAGAACCAACATTTTTGTTGCGACTCCGATCGCGATCACCGCAAGGACCACAAATCCGATCAATTCCGGTACACGCGTCAGATCCAACGCACGCGTCAGTACCAGCAACTGAACATCATCCATCGTGTGGGAGCGATTCGCTAACAGCCATGCGTAAGGTACCAAAGCCGACAAACACCCAACGCCAAGCACGACCAATCTACGCAGATCGCCCCAAATCCCATCCGGCCTGGCAATTATCCAACACACTCCTAAACATCCAAGCCACGCAGCTGCCGTCGTCCAGACGTAGAAATAGGAGAAGACGATGTAGGCGAACGCTAGAACAGCAAAGGAGATCGCAAGAAAAGGAGAAGAGGCGACGGTCTCAACCTTATTTTCATTTTCGTGCTTTTCGTGTGTCTCGTGGGCAACCATCTTCCAAACAAGCCCGACCAACATAAAGAACGCCGGAAAAGCCATCGCCGGTATATATCGGCGAAAACCTGGAAAATAAGGATACGAATAGCTCGTCCCCAGTATCTCACCGATCGCCCCCTCGCCGGCAAAGAGCGCACCGCCGGCCAGCACGATCAGACTTCCCGCCATTGCAAAGATCGAGTCGCCCGTTATCATTCCAAGCAGCCAGAATATCGCAAGAGCCGTCAGAAATGCCGCTACCGCACCCGAGATCGTCATCGCCCAAGGTGCACCGATGCCTAGGATGCGGGCGGGAACCGCGATCGTCATCGGCCCGGCAAATTGTATAGAGAAGAGCGATTCCTGCTGCGGAGTTTCCGGTGAATCGTCTCGGCCGGTGTAGGGATCGTTCTTACGCGGCCGCCCGTCGATCAGAGCTTTGAGGTATGAACCATACGCTACCTCGTCAATATCGTTGTACGCATAATGCCCGTTCCAGTCGGCACCACGCATGTACACCATCTTCATCTGCGGATACAGAGAAAACACCGCCAAGAAAAGACCCGCAATTATGCCGAAACGCCATCTAAGCTTCATAAATGAACTGTCAGATTAGCATAACGCCGAATTTCGCTCATCTTTTACAGAACTTTACATAACCTAGCAAAAAACTGACATCCAAAAGTCGAAAAGATTCGTAATCTTAATTGTACGCGGAATTCGGGCGAGTTTTATTAGCCGAAATTTATATATTCGATCAAGTGGGGAATTTTCGCGGGACAAGAAAATTAATAAACAAACGGAGAAATTATCATGTTCAATCTTAAAGCAAAATCCTTATTGGCAACAGCAGTACTTTTCCTCGGCGGCGTAGTCGCTGCTAACGCTCAGATCAGCAACGGTTCTATCATCACGGTCAGCGTTCCAAATTCATTTGTAGTTAAAGACTCAACCTTCGAAGCCGGCGTTTACACCATCGAACGCACCCCGAACACCTCAGATTCGCCATCGCTCCTTATCCTTCGCGGTAACGGCGAAGCGATCATCTTCGATACGGTCGTTTCGAGCTCGGACGAAGTTTCGGCAACCACCCAGCTCGTATTCGACACTGTCGGAGATACAAATTTCCTCTCAGAAATCCTCGTAAAAGGGTCGGCCTCGAAGAATGAGCTTATGAAGACGAAAGCTCAGAAGAAAGTAATGAGCGAAAGCTCGTCGGTCAGAAACTATCTGACCATCACAAACACAGGTTTCTAGTGGGAGCAATTTTTCTCAATTGATCCTCCTCCTTAGGTGCAGCTTGCCGGCTGCACCCTTTTTTTGTTTACCGTCCGTATATCTTGTCCTCGATCACGGCGACATCGCGGCCGGTTTTGCCAGAAATTCGCGGCTCGCGGTCGTTAATGATCGCGTCCGCAAAATCCTCGATCAGCGGCGAATGAAAATTCGCGGATGGCGGATGCATCTCGATTCTGGTTTCGTAACCCTTCACGATCTTTATCTCGCCGCTGTTGAGCGAGGCGATATGGATAGATCCAGCGGTGCCGAAGATATCTAGAGTGTCCTGCGATTCCTGCGCCGCATGCGTGACCACAAGCGAAGCACAAGTTCCCGATTCAAATTGCATCAACGCAGCCGAGGTGTCCTCGACCTCGCGGTCGTACGCGACATTTGCATTAATGCTCTCAACACGGCTCGCCTTCCCGAAAAGATTCAGCAAGATCTCCAGCCTGTGACAGCCAAAATCCATCATCGGCCCGCCGCCGCTTTTCGCTTTTTCGACAAACCAACGCCGCGGATGTTCAGGTCCGGGATTGAACGCTTCAAAACTATTTATCTGAGCAAAAACGGGCTTTCCGATCTCGTCATCGCGAAATGCCCGGCGAATTCGCTCGACGACCGGATAAAATCGCCGGTAGTAGGCAATGCCGAGCTTTACATTATTTACCTCACAAGCCGCTATCGCACGGTCGCATTCGGTGGCGTCCATCGCCATCGGTTTTTCGCATAAAACATGCTTTCCGGCTTCGGCGGCCGCGATCGTGTGTTTGGCGTGCAGATGTACAGGCGATGCGATATAAACCGCATTGATCTCGTCGTCACCGAGCATTTCCCGATAGTCCGCATACCATTTCGGGATGCCAAACTCAGCAGCGAAGGCCGCCGCCATATCGGCTTTTCCGCGAGCGATCGCTACTACCTCCGAGTTAAGTACTTCCTGCATCGCGGGCACAATGCGTTTTCGCACAATATCGCCTGCTCCGATGATTCCCCAGCTTATCTTTCTCATATTTACTTCCCTTAATTCTATCCCAAAATACTCCGAGGCACGCGCAAGTTTTATGTATCGCGAACCTGTTAAACTATGTTAGTATTTGAGTGAGGCGATTTCCTGTTCGCCGATATCTCCCTGTTCCCCCGATCTCACGGTTCGGATCCCGAAGTAATGCCCGAAAATTTCATAGATCTTCGCACGTTATCGTTTGCACTAATGCTGGTCACCGGTCTCATGGCCAGCGTTATGTACTTCGTCCTGCGCGCTCAGAAGACATATACCGGGACGGGATTCTGGGTACTATCAAATCTTGCCGGAACATTGGGCTTCCTTTGCCTGGGCTTGCGTGGATTTGCACCTGACCTGCTGACGGTGGTTCTTGGGAATATGCTGGCAGTCGGAACAACGGCACTCGCTCTCGAAGGCAATCGAAGTTTTCTTCAGTTAAAACGCAAGAGCGTCATTCCGGTCACGATCATGGCTGGATACGCGATCACTCTGATTTATCAAACCTACGTAAGTGTGAGCGTTACGAACCGGATAGTTACCGCCTCGATAGTTTCGTCGGTACTAACCTTTCTCAGCTACCGAGCCTTCACCGAAAAACCGGGATTGATGACGAATGTCGTTTACCGCACGGTAGCACTCACATTCCTTCTATTCTCGGGGTTTATGTTCCTAAGGATGGTCGCGTCAATGACGTTTCCGCTTTTCAGTCATCTTTACACACCTGAATGGATCCAGACCGTCTCATTCATGATATTTCTCGTGTTCGCGACCGTTTGGACACTGAACTACGTCGTACTCAACAGCGAGAGGCTCAACGAGGAATTGCGTGCCAAGGAAAACGAACTCCTCGAGCGTGCAACTACCGATTTCCTGACCGGCGTCAGCAATAAGCGAGCATTTGACGAATTCGCTTCTGCGGAGATCAAGCGCAGCCGCCGGTACAATATTCCAACCTGCCTCGTCCTGCTCGACCTTGATCATTTCAAGAAGGTGAATGACACGTTTGGACACTCCGTCGGCGACAAGGTCCTGACTGAGATCGGCATACTTCTGAAACGAATGACACGGCAGCACGACCTGATCGCCCGCATCGGCGGCGAGGAATTTGGCCTGCTGCTCACGCACACCGACATCGAAAGCGGCCACGCCGTCGCCGAAGCTTTCCGCCGCGAGATCCAGAATCTCGAGATCAAGCACGCCGCTATCAACCTCAGCGTTACTTCGAGTTTCGGCGTTGCCGAGCTCCGCGAATCAGACACGCTCGAATCGCTGCTGGAACGTGCCGATACACACCTTTACAAAGCCAAAGACAATGGCCGGAACCGAGTGAGTTCGGAAGCCAAGAGCGGCAGCAAGAAGGGCCTTCGACTTCTTTCGCAGGCCTAAAATTTAGACTAGGGAATAAATTATCCTTAGCGAACGTCATCCGGAGAGTTTACAATCACTTCTAGGGTGAGGACTTTCGATATGACTATGCAGGGCATTTTGTTTTTTGCGGTCTCGATCTTTGCGATGGCGTGTTCGAACGCAACCCCGGTGGGCGGATTTGAGAATACTGTTTTTGAAACACAGGATAAACAGATAAAATTCCGCGTCGAAACGGTCGCGAGCGGCCTCGAAGTACCTTGGGGCATCGCGTGGCTGCCAAACAAAGATCTCATCTTCACAGAACGAAAAGGCCGCGTGCGCATCATCGAATCCGGAAAACTGCGTGCGGAACCAATTTTCACAGTTCCCGATGTCGAACCGAGTGGCGAGAGCGGTTTGATGGATATCTCGCTCCATCCCGACTTCGCCAAGAACAACTTCATCTATCTCGCCTACTCCTATAATAACGACGGCAAACGCGTTAAGGTCGTCCGGTATAAGTTTGCGAGCAACGCATTCACTGAGCCGAAAGTCATCATCGACAATATTCCCGGAGCCCCGAATCACGCCGGAATGCGAGCCCGCTTCGGCCCGGACGGCAAGCTATATGTCACAACCGGCGATTCGACCGACTGGAATCTAGCTCAAAAGCTCGATTCCCTCGCGGGTAAAACGTTAAGGCTAAACGACGACGGAACTGTGCCGCAGGATAATCCGTTCGTTGGCCAAAAAGACGCGCGTTCCGAGATCTGGTCATACGGCCATCGGAATGCGCAGGGGCTCGCGTGGCAGACCGGTTCAGGCTTGATGTTCCAAACAGAACACGGCCCAAGCTTTTTCGAAGGCAAGGGCTCAGGCGGCGACGAGGTCAATATTGTCGAAAAAGGAAAGAATCTAGGCTGGTCCGAGATCCATCACACGGAAAAACGCGAGGGCATGGTCTCACCGCTGCTCGAATATTCCCCGGCGTGTGCACCGGGAAGCGGGATGTTCTACAACGGTTCCGCGTTACCAGCGTTCAAAGGGAATTTCTTCTTCGGCTGTCTAAAAAGTGCTCGCATAATCCGCGTCACGCTCGACGGCCGTAATTTCGTCGCTCAGGAAAATCTCCTCGACGGCACATTCGGCCGCATCCGCGAAATGGAAGAAGGCCCGGACGGTTACATCTACTTCTCAACCTCAAACCTGGACGGTCGAGGCTCGCCCTCAAAAGATGATGACCGGATCATGCGGATCGTCCCGAACTAACACTGTCAGAACCGCCTGCGTCAGCGGGCGGAACGAACACAACAAACAAGCTCTCGATAAGCCAAGTTCTAGCCCGCCCGCTTACGCAGGCGGTTCTGACTCGAGCATTTTCTTCGCTTCCAGAAGCTCAGCCTTGTGCTCGTCGGTCATCACCGGGTATTTCAAGTCGAGCGATTCGAGTTTCTTAACAATGATCTCTGAGATAGCGAGCCGCGTGAACCACTTTTTATC
Source organism: Acidobacteriota bacterium (assembly GCA_016703965.1). Taxonomy (NCBI): domain Bacteria; kingdom Pseudomonadati; phylum Acidobacteriota; species Acidobacteriota bacterium. The sequence continues at coordinate 1,050,886 of JADJBB010000021.1, read as the reverse complement.
AGCCGGGATGATATACCATGGCGCTTTTTCCGTCGATGTCGCTTCCATCGCCTCGGTGTAGCATTTCATGTATTCGCTCCACATTCCGCGTTCTTTGACATCGCCGATCGAGAATTTCCAGTTTTTGTCTTCCTCCTCGATCCGCGACAGGAATCTCGCCTTTTGCTCGTCCCGCGAAACATTAAGGAAAAATTTTATGACCTGCGTTCCGTTCTCAACAAGATGGTTTTCCCAATCGCGGATGTGTTTGAAACGCTTATTCCAGATGTCTTTGTCGTTCAGCGTCTCGTCCGGCAATTGTTGAAATTGCAGGATCTGCGGATGAACCCGCACAACCAGAACCTCTTCGTAGTGTGAGCGGTTAAAAATGCCGATCATTCCTCTCGCCGGCAGGTTTTTCTGACAACGCCACAGGAAATCATGGTCGAGTTCCTCGCTCGACGGCTGTTTGAATGAAACGATATGGCATCCTTGCGGATTGACACCGGTCATAACGTGCTCGATCGCCCCGTCCTTTCCAGCCGCATCCATCGCCTGAATAATAATGAGCAGCGAATATTTGTCCTGGGCATACAAAACGTCCTGCAATTCGCGCATCCGTGCGACATTTTTCTCGAGGTCTTTCACCGCTTGTTTTTTATCGGTATAATCGCCGGTGAAGTCGGTGGGATGTTTTTTGAGGTTAACTTTGGAACCTTCGGCAACGCGGAATTTTTCTATATTCATTTTTCTCAATAGCTTATTGCTGACAGATTTTTCAGCTTTAAGCTATCAGTTTTCAGCTTTTTTGAACAGACCAAACGTTAATTCAAAGATATGAGAAAGCTACTGTTTTTTACGATCCTGTTGTTGCCGATCTACACGCTTAGCCAATCGAGGCTCGTCGACCAGCGCATTTCGCTAAAAAATGGAAGATCGTTCACGATAAAGATCGCCGAGGGCTACGAAATGATCCCGGCAATGGAAGGCCTGAAACGCGTGCGTTTTTTTGCCAAAGCCCCCGACGGCCGCATCTTCGTGACTGACATGTACAACCTCGCTGACAATACCCGTGGTACTGTTTACATACTTGACGGCTGGAATGCGGAAACGGGCAAATTCAGCAAGCTTATTCCGTACTTGACCAAGCTCCGAAACCCGAACAGCGTGCAATTCTATCGCGACGCAAATGGCCAGGAATGGTTCTATCTTGCTGAAACTCATCAGCTAACTCGCAGAAAATTCACACTCGGCGAAACAAAACCGACCGACACAAAACCCGAGGTCCTCGCAACCTTCCCCGACTACGGCCTCTCTTACAAGTACGGCGGTTGGCATCTGACGCGGACGATCTCGTTCTCACCGGACGGACGTCTCTATGTCTCGGTCGGTTCAAGCTGTAATTCGTGTGTTGAGAAGGAAAAGATCCGCGCAAGTATCATCTCAATGAACCCCGACGGCACTGATCAACGAGAGTTCGCTAAAGGCCTGAGAAACGCCGTCGGCCTGCGGGCGATCGGCAAATATGTCTTCGCGACCAACCAGGGCAGTGACCACCTCGGTATGCAAAAGCCTGACGAGACATTCTACGCGCTAAAAGAAGGTGCCGATTACGGCTGGCCGTATTGCCACTCGTCGAACGGCAAGATCTTTGCTGACCCGAAGATCAAACGCTCGAGCGGCTGCACAAATGTCACCGCTCCGTACGCATTTTTCCCCTCGCGTTCGTCCGCACTCGGATTCGACTATTTCGACGACGCCGACGCTGATCCGCTCGTCAAAAACGCCTTCCTGGTCTCACTTCACGGCTCGACCGACAAGAACATGGGTCACGGCTACAAGGTCGTCATCATGCGTAAGGGCGAAAAGCTGCAAGACCTGATCACCGGATTTCTCCAAAACGGCAAGGTCATGGGCCGCCCGTGCGACATCATGAAGCTCGATGCCAATTCTTTTCTGCTCACAGATGATTTTACGGGTATCGTGTATGTCGTTAGAAAGAAAGGCTGAATCCTTGTCAGTAGAGTCTTGTAACAGAAACTGTTACGATTACGTTTGCTGAGGACGCTTAGCGAGATTGGGGCTCTATGAACATCGGCATCACAGTCTATCCAACCTACGGCGGCAGCGGGATCGTCGGCTCCGAACTCGGCCGCGACCTCGCGGAACGCGGGCATAATGTGCATTTCATCTCGTCGGTTCTCCCGACGAGGCTCACCGAGTTGAACGAACGTATTCACTTTCACGAAGTCGAAATGATGTCGTACGCACTGTTCGAACATCAGCCATACGATCTAGCCCTCGCGACCAAAATGGCCACCGTCGCCCGAGCAGAAAAGTTAGACCTACTCCACGTTCATTACGCGATACCGCACTCGATCTCTGCGATCCTCGCCCGCGAATCGATCAAGCAAAAACGCTACGTGCCGGTTATAACGACGCTTCACGGAACGGACATCACGCTGGTTGGAGCCGACCGCAGCTATCTGCCGATCACACGTTACGGTCTACAGCAATCGGACGGCGTGACCGCCGTTTCGAAATTTCTAAAACAGGCTACGATCGAGACCTTTGATTTTGATGAAATCGAAGTAATTCCGAATTTTATTTGCGAGAAGCACTACATGCGGCTGCCCGATTCGCCGTTGCGTTCAGAACTCGCGCCCAACGGCGAACGCTTGCTCGTTCACGTATCGAATTTTCGCCATGTAAAACGTCCAAATGACTGCGTCGAGATACTTGCCAAAGTCCGAGCCGCGGGGCAGAATGCGAGGCTTATTCTGGTCGGTGATGGCCCAGAGTTATCAGCGGTTCGTTATAGGGCCGAACAGCTTGGCGTCATAGAAAACACGGTCTTTGTCGGCAAACAGGCGAATATCGCCGATTATCTCGGCATCGCGGATGTCTTCCTTCTGCCTTCCGAACTAGAATCCTTCGGGCTCGCAGCCCTAGAAGCTCAGGCGTGCGAGGTACCAGTCATTGCCACCCGAATCGGCGGCATTCCTGAGGTGGTTAACGATGGAGAATCGGGCTTCCTGAGCGATGTCGGCGACGTTGAAAAGATGAGCGTGGATACGCTGAAACTGCTAAGCGATGAAGATCTGCGACGGGCCTTCGGCGAACGAGGACGTGAACTCGCCGTTCAGCGATATTCGACATCTAAGATCATCCCGCAATACATCGCTTTCTACGAAAAGATCGTCAACAAAGCGAAAGCAGCAGCCGCGTAAAGAAGTGAAACCAACGGATTAACGCAATTGTCGAAGATTTATCCGGGTAAATCTGCGTTAATCCGTTGTTATCAACCTATTCCATCTATGCTAAAACGCTACATGCACAATCAGGAACGCGAGCACGCAATGCGTGACGATAACCGGATTGTGCGTGAATTCGCATGGGGCACGGAATACATCACCGATCACCCAAACGGCGACGACCCGCGAAAGCTGTTCAGCCAATACTCAAAAAACACCGTCGAGAACAGCGAAAATTTTTTCATCAATCCGGAAATTTCAGATTTCAAATTTGAAATTTCGAATGGTGAAAACAAGCTCACATGGACAAGCGGCATCAAAACGGTCTCCCCCGAGAACAACACCGCCTACGCTCGATATTTCCCGCACGCGACGAACAAAAAGGCAGCAGTCCTGGTTCTGCCGCATTGGAATGCAAAAGCTGGAACGTATTACGATCTCTGCAAAATATTCAACAAGGTCGGCTTTTCCGCCCTCAGATTGACGCTTCCCTATCACGAAGAGCGCATGCCGCCGGAGCTCGAACGTGCCGATTATCTCGTCGCTCCAAATGTCGGCCGCACGCTTCAATCGCTTCGTCAGGCAGTTGTGGATACGCGTTCGGCCGTGCGTTGGTTGAAGCGGCAAGGCTACGAAAAGATCGGCATCGTCGGCACCAGCATTGGTTCGTGCGTTGGCTTTTTTGCGTTTACGCACGATCTCGATATCGATACGGCGGTCTTTAACCACGTTTCCGGCTATCCCGCCGACGTCGTCTGGCACGGCCTCTCGACCTATCACGTGAAAGAAGGCATCGGCGACAACGTGACCCTCGAAGAACTCCGCGAATATTGGCTGCCCATCTCGCCCATGGCCTACATGGACCGCCTCGCCAAACTACCGCCGCGTCCCCAACGCTACATCTACACCCTCTACGACCTAAGCTTCCCCGTCGACCTCTCACGCGACACGATCAACGCCCTAAAACAGCACAAGATCAAACACAGCTCCGTAACGATTCCCTGCGGACACTACACGCTAGGCGTAAAACCGTGGGTCTATTACGACGGCTATAAGATAGTGTCGTTTTTGCGGAAGCATTTGAAGTAGGACTGCACTGCCAGCCATCGGATAGATATCAAATAACATCTCTTCTATATGACATCGCAAAGGTCTGCGTCGAGAAACATCTGGCATAGCGATAAATTTTGGTGTAGAATCAGCGATTAATATGAGGATTTTCAGGCATGAACTTAATTTTCTGCCAGTTGCCATTATGATGTTCGTCATAGGCATATCAGTAGACTTTTATTTAAGAGAAAATGTTGGTCAACCCTGTTTCGGTTGTACAAATATTACCTGCCGAATAGTCACGTTAGCTGATAATCCGCAGTTGTTCCTTCACGATCCAATCGGTGTTACGAAGGAAGTTCTAAACGGAGAGTTTTAACTCCACACCAACTCCAACACTAAAATAGTCATCAAAACAGTGCTAAAATCGTGACACCTTTTTCTGAATGAGCGCGGTTCCTGAGAAGCACAAAAATACGGTTCGCGAGGCGATAGAGCATTTGATCTCTCGCGCCGGTAATTCGCGTTCTCTGACGGGTGACGATATCGCGGGGCGGGTTGAGGCGACGGTTGAGAAGTATTTGCTGCGGGACAATCCCGGTGCCGCTCATGTTGAGATCGAGGATTTTGTGCATGAGATCAGGGCTGATGACCTGTGTTTGATCGTGGCTTGCGAAAAGGGCGATGAGAAGGCTTGGGAAGATCTGGTTGCGAATTTTGATTCGACGGTTAAGTCTGCCGCACGCAAGATCTCGTCGAATAACGAGGACGCTGAGGATCTCGCAAGTTCGATTTGGGCAGAGCTTTACGGGCTTCGTGTCGATGCGGACGGCAATAAGAAGAGCAAGCTGGCGTATTATTCGGGACGCGGAAGCCTAGCCGGTTGGCTGCGGGCGGTGGTTTCGCAATTGGCCGTAGATCAGTTTAGAAAGCAGTCCAAATTTGTTCAGATCGAGGAAGACCGCGAGTTTGAGAATCTGGCAAACGAGGCTTCGAATGGCGACGGGCCGCATTTTGGTTCGCATATTGAGAATCCTGAGGAGCTTTATAGCGAAGGCCGCACGACGGCCGACGTTTCCGCAGCCTTGAGTTCGGCAATTGCAGGACTTGAAGCCGAAGATCGATTGATCCTTAAGCTCTACTATTTCGACAGCCTGAAATTAAAAGACATCGCCGCGACCTTCGGCTATCACGAAGCAACAGCGAGCCGAAAACTCACACGCGTTCAAAGCGAGATCCGCAAAGGCGTTGAAAAAAGCCTGAAAACGCAGCACGGTTGGACTGACATTGAGGTCAAACGTCACCTCTCTGAGACCGCAGCGAGCCTCGGCATTAATCTCGAAACGATGTTCGCCGCATTACTGTTACTGGCGATCGTGCAAGATATTGTAGGTAGCGGCGTTCTATAGACGGGTTACGAAAACCGTAGCCACAGAGGACACAGAGATCACTGAGATAAATGGTGATGTTGAATGAAAGTCATGGTTCTTACAAACAATACTTCGATTTACTCTGTACTCTCTGTGAACTCTGTGGCTAATTTTTAAGATGGAACTGGAATTCGACAAAGAAATGGATGCGATCCTCCGCCGTGCGCGGGATGGTCGCGGTGTGCTCGTGGGCGATGAACCGCCTGAGAAAACGAAGCACGTCGACGCCGATTCCATCGCGGCGTTTGTCGAGAACGCTCTGCCGACCAAGACGCGAACGCTTTATATGGAGCATTTCGCCGATTGCGACCGCTGTCGCCGGATCCTTTCCCAATCAATGCTTTTTGCTTCCGAAGCGGACGTAAAAGCCGCTTCCGTCGTTTCGGCGCCCGTTGTCGCGGTGGCGATCCCTTGGTATCAAAAGCTTTTCCGCACGCCAAACCTGGCGATAGCGATGGGGGCTCTTGTACTCGTATTCGGCGGATTTTTCGCCTTCACGGTGATCCAAAATCGACAGTCTGAGCAAAACGCGAGCGTTGCACAGGTCAACGACAGCGAACGTCAGAAAAGCGGACCTTATGCGAGCGATGAATCAGCAAACAAAGCCGTTGCTGCTGCCAATACTGCCCCGGCTATGACCAACACTGCGGCAAATGCCGCCGCACTTCCGGCCCAAAATGCTGTTCCTGATCCGCTCGTAACGCCTGGCGAACTCCCAGCTGATAAGCGATCGATTACCCTAGCCAAACCAGGTTCAGTCTCAACCACCGGCGAATCGCCCGACAACGGCGTTGTGTCCCGCGACGAAGACAAACTGGCAGAGGAAGCACGGCCGATGACCAAAGCCGCTCCGCCACCGCCAGCCCCGACAATACTCGGCGGTGCAGTCGCGAGTGAACGCGAAAGCAAGAAAGAGGTCGACGATAGGCTAAAAAATAAGGATGACGCCAGCGTTCCAGAGCCAGTCATGCGAAAGCAAGCGGAAGTTCCACGCGGACGCGACCTGCCGCCGCAGCCGTCAAAGAGCGGCCCGGTTCGATCAGGCCCGATCAATACGCAGACGAATCAGATCCAGAATCAAACTTACGACATGCCCGTCACGCGGTCGGTTGGTGGGAAGACGTTCAACAACCGCAACGGCGCATGGTACGATTCCGCCTATAAAAATCAGGCGACCATGAACTTCCGCCGCGGCACCGACGAATACAAAAAACTCGACAGCGGCCTCCGAAACATCGCCGACACGATCGGCGGAACCGTTGTCTTGGTCTGGAAGGGCAAGGCTTACCGTGTCCAATAAATCTGTCGCTACTTAAAGAATCACGTTAAACTATCAGCATGAAAGCACTAGTTCTACTTTTATGCATCCTGTACCTTTACGCGGCTATTTCCCTTGCTCAGCCTGCTTGGCAATCTAATCTCGATTCGAAGATCCGCTTTTACCAGACAACCGATTTCGGCATTATCCTCGCCGGAACGGAGCGAAGCCTCTACTCTATTGACGGACAGACGGGCGAACGTATTTGGAGGCAATCGACCGGGAATATCAATGCGACATCTGTCACGCCGGTGCCGGATACTGATCTTATTCTGTTTTCACGCGACGAAGGCAAAAACTCACGGCTTGAGGCCGTCGATATGCTTACGGGCTCACGTATCTGGCAGAGTGACAAGGTCAAAGGCGATGTGATGCAGCTCGCGGTCGATCCGGAGAATGATCTGATCGCGGTAGTTCTCGTGAGAGACCCGCGCGGGAAGGCAGACGACAATTTTAAGAAAAAGCCAACCGTTCAAGTATTGCAGCTCTCAACCGGCGACGAACTGTGGAAACGCGAACTCGATACCAGCATCGAAATGATGCCGACGCGTTTTGGCGAGAATCTGGGCGATATCGACTACACGCTCGACAATTACCGCGCTCCTCTGCTCCTTGATGGTCGGCTCTTTCTGTTCTACGAAGGCTCAACCTCGTTCGACGCCCGCACGGGAAAGGAGAAGGAACGCGAGAAATTCAAGATCAACGAAGACGGCCTCGCCCTGACCGAGGCCGATCCGGTTTTTGACGACCAACACGTCTACGTCTCGGGCAAAGGTAAGATCCGTGCGGTCAACCGCCGCACTGGAAAACAGGACTGGGAAGCGGACGATCTCGGCATTTGTGCGGAGATGGCTCTAGTCGGAAATGTGCTTTATGTACGAACGGGCGGCCAGTTCACGCAGCTAAAGGACGGCGAACTAAAAGAAAAAGGCCCGTTCGGTGTGACCGCTATCAATACCACCAACGGTAAAACGCTCTGGCGTTACAAAGGTGCTGACAAAGGGCTGACAAATTTTGTTTTCGCCGACCTAAACACCATCCTGATCGCCGACAAAGACGACCTCATAACGCTCGACGCCCGTAGCGGAACACGCACGGCAAAACGCGACCACAAAACCGAGAAAGCACAATTTGTCCTCATAAACGAAGGCGGCCAAGCGGTCGTTGGGGGTAGAAACGAGATCGCAGCTTTTCGCGTCGGCTCAGACTCGAAAACGCCGGAATTATGGCGTGTTCGTCACACGGCTCCGGCACGCGGAACATTTCGGATCATCGCCGGGATCGTATCCCGAGCCGCGGCGTTATATTTCCGCTACGGCGGCATCGCGACTTCAGCGATCGGTTTTGCGAGAACAGGTTTAAGTATCGCGACGGCGGCAAATTCGTTTCGCTGGTCTGGTTTGCAGACGCGGTTCGGGTCGGTAAACTTGTCAACGCTCGCGGGAAACGCGGCTAGAAATTATGCGATGCGGCGGGTCTACGCCTACGGGTCTCTCGGTCGAATCCAAAATCTCAGCCGTTTCGGCAGCCTTAATGTAACGGTTCCAAACGCCACTGACATCCGCGGTCAGATCATCGGGCGAGCGGTAGACCGTGTGACGCCTTCGCGAGGAGCGGTTAGCGAGAGCATCTTCGACCGCATAGATCCGGCACGGCAGCTCGACCGGTTCTCCGATTACCTTCTCCGCCGCAAACGCCTCGCCGAGCTGCGTTCGAACCACATGTATTTCTACACCGACCTTCCGCGTCCCTACGAAAAAAGAGGCCTCATTGGGGTCAATGTTCATACGGGCCGGGATGCAAGGTTTGCACTCGTCTCAGTGCCTGACGCGCAATTCGTGACTGACGAAGCTGTCGGTTTGCTTTATTCGGCAAACGGAAATAATTTGCAGGCGTTTGATTTTGTAGATCGGTAAAAAGAACCTTAACCGCAGATAAACACAGATTCATGCAGATGTTTCTTTATCTATGTCGATCCGTGTTAATCTGTGGTCAATTCTATCTTAACGTCAAAATAACATGAAAACGAAAATACTTGTATTTCTAGCGCTATGTCTCTGTCTTTCAGCCGTTCCTGCTTTTGCTCAAAAGCAAAAGCCGGATCCTGAGATCCAGAAGATGCTCAAGGAAGTTTCGGCCAAGAATATCGAGGCCACGATCCGCAAACTCGTGTCGTTCGGCACGCGAAACACGCTCTCGGATCAAACCAGCAAGGAGCGCGGCATCGGAGCCGCTCGCGATTGGATCCTTTCCGAGTTTCGCAAGATCAGTGTCGAATGCGGCATGTGTCTCGACCCGCAAATGCAGACGTTTCTGCAACCAAAGGCCGCTCGAGTGCCCGAGCCGACTAATCTATCAAACGTTTTTGCTGTATTGACCGGAACGACCGATCCTAGTCGAATTTATGTCGTTTCCGGCCATTATGATTCGATGTGTACGTCACCGACCGATGCAAAATGCGATGCTCCGGGGGCTAATGACGACGCGTCAGGCACAGCAGTTTCGCTAGAACTTGCCCGCGTGATGTCGAAGCGAAAATTCGACGCGACGATCATTTTCATGGCAGTTCCCGGCGAAGAGCAAGGATTGCTTGGTGCAACACATTACGCCGACGAAGCCAAGAGACTCAAGATGAATATCGAAGCGATGTTCACCAACGACATCGTCGGCGGCGTCACCTCACAAAAGAATTCACAATTCCGCAAAAAGGTCCGAGTTTTCAGCGAAGGTGTGCCGACGAACGAGACCGAGCAGGAAGCCAACACGCGGCGCAGCGTCGGCGGCGAGAACGATTCGACCTCGCGCCAACTCGCACGCTACATCAAAGAGCAGGCAGATCGCAACCTGAAGGATTTTGGCGTTTGGATGATCTACCGCCGCGATCGCTACGGCCGCGGCGGCGATCATCAGCCGTTTTTGGCAAATGGCTTCCCAGCCGTTCGCTTTACCGAATCTGACGAGGACTACACGCACCAGCATCAAAACGTACGTACCGAAAACGGCGTTTTCTACGGCGACACGCCGGAATATGTCGATTTCGAATACACCGCAAATGTTGCTCGCGTTAATCTAATAGCTCTGGCAAGCCTCGCAAACGCACCGGCGAAACCAAAAAACGTCGGCATCATAACCGGCGGCCTCAACAACGATACCGTCCTGAAATGGGACGCCGGAAAGGACGTCGATCTCGCCGGTTACGAACTCGTCTGGAGAGACACGACTGCCGCCGAATGGACCAATTCGCTGCCCATCGGAAACGTCACGACCTATACAGCGAAAGGAATGTCGAAGGATAATTTCTTCTTCGGCATCCGAGCCGTCGACAAAGCGGGAAATAAAAGTCCGGTCGTTTACCCACGCCCGGCTCAGGCTCCGCGACCTGCAGCGACAACGGCTCCGACGCCTGCGAAATAGCCGCTAAATGAGTTATCGGAAGCCGCGAGAATATTTTCGCGGCTTTTTTATTTTTGATGTCCGTTATCGTGAGCTTCGTTCGTCTATTAGATCGATGGCCTACAAACAGCCTTTAAAGACCGAATTAAAAAGGGAGAAATTTATGCCGCAATACATGCTGATACTTCACGAAGAACCGATGGACTATTCACAAATGTCGCCCGAGGATATCGAGGCCGTGATCCGCGAATACATCGAGTGGTCACAAGCCGTCGAGGCAAAAGGGAAATACGTCGGCGGACAAAAACTGAAAGACGATGGCGGACGCCAGCTGAATGGCTTCGGGTCGGAGTTTCGAGTAACCGACGGGCCATACGCTGAGGCGAAAGAGATAATCGGTGGATTTTTCACCATTTCGGCGACCGATTATAACGAGGCTGTGGAGTTGGCAGCCGACTGCCCACATCTCAAATTCGGCGGACGTATCGAATTACATGAGATACAGCCGACCGACTGAAAACAAAGAACCAAGCGAGACTGACGCGGTAGCTTGCTTTGGTTGCCGCCCAAGTCTTAGATCTCATGCTTGATGAAAACTACAATACAAACGATACCGTCGGCCATCTTTTCCGAGATCATGCCGGAATGATGGTCGCGTCGCTCTGCCGCTCGTTCGGGTTCGACAAGATCGATACGGTCGAGGACGCGGTACAGGACGCCTTGATCGCGGCGATGAAAACGTGGCCGTATTCCGGAGTTCCTGAGAATCAATTCGGGTGGCTTTTGCGTACCGCAAAGAATCGCTGCATCGACATTCTCCGGCGAAATAATCGCTCGACGTCGATCGACGAGGATATCCAAAACATAGTTGATACAGATGCGCTCTATTTCGCCAACGAGATCAGCGAAGATCAGTTGCGGATGATCTTTGCTTGCTGCCATCCCGAAATATCACCCGACAGCCGAGTTGCTTTGACACTTAAGATCGTTGGCGGCTTCAGCGTCGCCGAGATCGCAAATGCGTTTCTATCGAATACCGAGTCGGTCACCAGACTTATCTCGAGAGCAAAAGCGAAACTACGCGATTTTGGCCTTCGTATGGAAATGCCCGGGCCGAACGAGCTTCCTGCCCGGCTCGACAGTGTTCTGAAAAGCCTGTACTTAATGTTCAACGAGGGGTACAGTGCATCAACCGGCGAAGCTCTGATCCGCAAAGATCTTGTTTTCGAAGCGATCCGACTCGCGTCTTTGCTTGCATCCCATCCTGTTACCACTTCGCCGACAGTCGATGCTCTGGCGGCGTTGTTCTATTTTCAGGCGGCCCGGATGCCCGCGCGGTCCGATCACAACGGCGAATTACTCATCCTTGCCGAGCAAGATCGCGAAATGTGGGACAAACGCCTGATCTCACGCGGCACTCATCATCTTCGGCTCTCCGCGAGCGGCGACACTATCTCGGACTATCACCTTGAAGCAGAGATCGCCGCCATCTACACGCTCGCTGCGGAATACAGGTCCACCGATTGGCAACGCATACTCTCTGCATACGACAAACTGCAAAACCGACAGTTCTCGGCGGTACGTGAATTGAATAAGATCATCGTCATCGGCGAGACCGACGGTCCGGAAGCGGCATATTCACTGCTCCTTGAGCTCGAAGCGAAACTGTCCCAATATAATCTGTTCTTCATCACAAAAGCCCACTACCAAGCTCTGCTCGATAGACCGGAACTCGCAGCAGCATCACTCAAAATGGCTGAAAGCTTGACCACCAACGAATCTGTTCGGCGTTTTATAGCAACAAAACTTCGAGTTCTCAAATAGAAGATCGTTCAACCCTGGGCGGTGCCGATAATCTTATGGTTTCGCCTTCCTATGCTCGGGTTGCGCAGCCGACCGGTCATCGCCACACATTTAAGGCACGAGCAGACAGCCTCGGTGATTCATTTAGGCATCATAATATGGTAAAAATAAAGCTTACGACGAATTTGTGACATTGCGTTCTGGGCCAATACAGCAAGGTTTTTAATGAAGAAGTTATATTTTATTTTCGCGTTGTCGGCCGTCTTTACTGCCTGGATCAGCCTTGGGTTTACAACCAACGCTCAGAATGATGATGAGAAGAAATCCGAGCGCGTTACTGCTTCGACCACGCTCGTTCTGAGTCAAGTCGCTGGGGGTGGCGGGAGTGGAAGCGGCACGTATCTTTTCGATTACGTCGAGATAAAAAATGTATCCGGAAGCACGCAATCGCTGAACGGGCTATCCCTTTATTACGGCTCAGCGACGGGAAATTTCGCCAGCTCTACTAGCAATGCGTTCGCCCTACCTAACGTATCGCTAAATCCGGGACAATATTACCTTGTGCAACTCGGAGCTGTTGGAACGGGTGGAGTTGCTCTTCCAGTCACGCCAGATGCGACGACAACAAACCTTGCCATGGGAGGTGCCAGCGGTAAAGTTGCTCTCGTTTCTACTCTTGCGCAGAATGTTTGCGGTTCTTCAACCACTCCTTGCAGCTCAGCTCAGCTAGCCCAAATTGTTGATTGGGTTGCTTATGGGGCGGCAGGAAATGGGACAGCTGGTAACGGCGAAGGCGGAACAGCCGTAAACAATGGGGCTGCTCTGACGGCAACCCAGGGCTCGGTCCGCAAAGCGCTTGGTTGCACCGATACCGACAACAACAACCTTGATTTTGATGTAGTAACGAATCCTGTCCCAAGAAATACAGCTACCGCAGTCAACATCTGTGCCGCCGGCCCGACACCGACGCCGTCACCAACGCCGGCTTTTTCGCCGACGCCGACTCCAACCCCCTCTGGTACGCCGACACCGACCCCAACGCCGGGAGCTGGCGGTTCGATCGTGATCAGCCAATTTCAAACCGGTGGAGCGACGGCTGAGGACGAATTCATCGAGCTTCATAACACCGGCACCGATCCGGTCGATCTAAATGGTTATCGCCTCGTCTACCGCTCCGCATCCGGCTCGACCGATGTGGGCCCTTTTGCGACATGGAGCACTCAGACGCTGATTCAGCCGGGCCAGTACTACCTTATCGCGGCGACCAGCTATGACGGCAGTGCGGCGGCTAACCTCACGTACAATCCCGCCACCTGCTCATGCTCTATGGGTGTCGCGGGAGGCGGTTTGGCCCTTCGCCCGTCAGTAAATGGAACGCCGGTCGATATGGTCGGATGGGGAACCGCGACAAATGCGTTTATAGAAGGTGCGGTTACGGCCGCGGCTCCGGTTAACGACAGCCGCTCGCGACAGAACAGCGGCTGCCAGGACACGAACAACAATGCGAACGATTTCGTCGCGACCAGCCCTTCTACGCCGCGAAATCAATCGTCAACCCCATTTCTGTGCAGCGGCAGCAACGGGGCAAATCTTTTCGCCTCAATGAACGCCAACCCCACTGCAGTTGCTCCCGGGGCCAGCATTTTGTTTACGGTAACGGTTACTCCCGCAACGGATCCGGCCAGCACCGGAATCGGCGTAGACGGCAACCTATCAACGATCGGCGGCCTTGCGACTCAGCCATTTTACGATAACGGCACCAACGGTGACGTTGCGGCTGGCGATAATATATTTTCGTACTCAGCAACCGTTCCCGGAGGAACAGCCGGCGGCAGTTACGTCATTACATCGGTAGCCCACGATGCACAAAACCGCACGGTAAACCTGAGCCAGACGATCATCGTCAATGCTCCGTTCGCCGGCGATAACCCGATAACATTTGGCAACCCGTCGAACGCAACGCCCGACACGGCAAATGAGAACAATTACCTGATGCACAAGCCACAGTATTCGCTCTCGTACAATCGATCCAAGGCAACGTCGAATTGGGTCGCATGGAGAATCGACAGTTCGTGGATAGGCAGTGCGAACCGACAGGATGATTTCCGCCCTGATCCGGCGCTTCCTAACGGCTGGTATCAGGTCGCCGACAATGATTATTCGGGTTCGGGCTTCGACCGCGGCCACATGTGCCCGTCGGGCGACAGGACGCGATCCGTTCCTGATAATTCCGCAACATTCCTGATGACCAACATGGTTCCGCAGCTCGGAGCCAACAATCAGGGTCCGTGGAACGATTTTGAGAATTACCTTCGCTCTCTGCTTTCGACCAATGAGGTCTACATTATATCCGGTCCGCAAGGCGTGAGTTCCATAACCCCGACGATATCGAACGGACGCATCACGGTCCCTAAATGGACATGGAAAGTCGTCCTCATTTTGCCGAACGGCACAGACGACCTGCGTCGCGTCAACCGCTCGACCCGTGCCTTCGGCATAATTGTGTCGAACGAATCGGTTACAGGCGGCAACGCGTGGCGGAATTATCGCGTCACAGTGGATCAGGTCGAAACCCTGACCGGTTACGACTTTTTCTCTAACGTTCCTAGAAACACGCAGGAATACATTGAGAGCAAGCGGGATACGCAGTAAATCAGGTTCAGCAGTATGAAGATCAGTTCTATAGTTTTACGCACGGCCGCGAGTGCCGTACTGGTGCTCGGCATCAGCGTTTCGCTGTTTGCTCAGAAGGAATACACGATAGCCCAGGTACAGGGTGACAAGGGCTCTTCGCCGGTCGTTAATGAAAATGTCCGCGTTACCGGCGTCGTCACCGCGATGCTTCGGAATGGGTTCTTTGTCCAAACGCCTGATGATAAGGCCGACAAAGATCCTAAATCCTCAGAAGGTATATACGTTTACGGTGCGGAAAGTGTCGCTCAGGTCGCCATCGGCAATTTGGTCCAGGTCGATGGTACCGTCACCGAGTTTCGTCCGCGAACCGAGAGGATCTTTCTAACCATCACAGAGATCACGAAACCGACCGTTAAAGTCCTTTCTAAAGACAATCCGCTTCCCGCTCCGATAGCTCTAACCCAAGCCGATCTGGATCCGAAAGGAAAGCTGGATCAGATGGAAAAATACGAAGGGATGCGGGTCAAGGGCGATTTTGTAGTCGTCGGCCCGACTGGTGGCTTCACGAATGATAAAACCCAGATCGCGACGTCGAATGGCGTGTTTTTCGCGACATTACATGGCACGCCGCGGCCGTTTCGCGAACCAGGACTGGGCATCCTGCAAATAATCGTCGATAAATTGCCATCCACGACACCGGCGTTCGACATGAATCCTGAGATCCTTCGCATCGACAGCCAGCAGCAAACTGGTGCAAAGGCCATCGACGTTCCGACCGGTGCGACAATCAAGGAAATGACCGGCGTTATCGACTATTCGCGTAAATTCTACACGCTCTACGTCGATGCCGCTACGCCGCCAAAGGTCGAGAATATCAAAGGTTTCGTACCGCTCAGTCCCGCCGGCGAACGCGAGGTAACGGTTGGCAGCTTTAACATCGAGAACTTTTTTGACGACGAAGTGAATTCCAGCAACGTCGAAAAAGAGGTGACCGTTCCTAAGGAGGTCTTTCAACGACGCCTCGCAAAAGTTTCGCTCGCGATCAGAAACGTCCTCTCGCAGCCGGACGTTCTTGGCATTGTCGAGGTTGAAAATTTGAAGGTCCTGCAGAAAGTAGCGGACAAGATAAACGCCGATGCCGTAGCGGCAGGCCAGCCGAGCCCGAAATACATGCCTTATCTAGAAGAAGGCAATGACGTACGCGGTATCGACGTTGGGTTTCTCGTAAAATCGACCAAGATAAAGGTCCTCGAGGTCAAGCAACTCGCCAAAGATGCCAAGATCGAGGGCGTTGCCGGAGCCGAGGGCCAAAATCTTTTCGACCGTCCGCCGCTCATGCTTCGGGCAGAGGTGATCGATGCGAGACCCGCCAAGCCCCTCGCATTCTCCGTCATCGTCAACCACCTCAAATCATACAACGGCATCGACGACGAAAAAGACGGCGATCGCGTCCGACAAAAACGCCGCCTCGAGGCCGAATGGCTTGCAAATTTTGTCGTCGAACGGCAAAAAGCCGACTCGACCGAACGCATTCTGCTCTGCGGCGATTTTAACGCGTTCCAGTTCAACGACGGCTACAACGACTTGATCGGCACCCTCAAAGGCAAATCGGACCCTAACGTCCTTGCTCCCTCAAAGACCTCATACCCGACCGGACTCGTCGCTCTGATCGACTATCTGAGCGACCCATTGAAGCGCTATTCGTATTCGTTCGACGGAGCAGCTCAGGCTCTCGATCACATCCTGATCAATAAAGCCGGGCGAGAACGGCTTCTTAAATTCGGCTACGCCCGCGTCGATGCGGATTTTCCACTCGTCTGGTCAAACGATGCAACGCGGCCGGAACGAATTTCAGACCACGATGCTCCAGTCGTTTTCCTGTCGCTTGACGAACCGGCACCAAAACCCGTAGCTTCGCCGTCACCGACACCGGGAAAGTAGATCAAGAAGAAGAGTAGCCACGAAATAACACGAAAGAAACACTAAAAAGAGCATTCTTGTTTCGTGTCTTTTCGTGTTATTTCGTGGTTACCTCCTAATATTTTTCTAGCAGAACCTGAGCGACCGCATGATCGGTCGTGTGGGATAGGGAGATGTGAACGCGGTCGGCACCGCGTTCTTTTAGTATGACAGCGGCTTCCCCGGTGATGACGAGATCGGGAACGCCGTCTTCGCCCGAGACGACCTCGATGTCGTGCCAGGAAATTTTGCCACGCCAGCCAGTTTTGAGAGCTTTGAGAAACGCTTCCTTGGCAGCAAATCTGGCGGCATATGACTGAGCGGCGGCAACGCCCTTGCTCTCACAATATTCGCGCTCTGCGGCGGTGTAAACACGTTCAGCAAACCGCGGCGTCCGCGCGATGCTTTCGCGGATGCGATATACTTCAATAATGTCGATACCGATGGAAAGGATCATGGAGCAGTTGTCAGAATCGCCTGCCTCAGCGAACAGTACGAAGTTAGAACAGGAACAACAGATTTTAACCGAAACTGGCTTCGCTTGGCGAGAAAAGGATGGCGTGAAGGTACTGGTTTGCTCCGCACTTGAGCACGCAGGTTTCACCAACGGCTTCTCAACTCGCCTCGGCGGCGTCTCCGCGTTTCCCGCGGGTGACCTGAATCTAGCAGGCTTTAACGAGGATGAAGCCGAAAACATCTACGAAAACCGCCGACGTTTTCTAAAAGCCTTCGACGGAGATTTTCGCCTCGCGATGGTCTGGCAAGTCCACGGTGATCAGATCAAAACCGTGAATTCACTCGACGAAATAGGCGATTCCGAAGAAAAAGCCGACGCCGTCATCTCAAACCTCACAAACGTCCTCGCCGGTGCCAAAACTGCCGATTGCGTTCCGGTCCTGATCGGCGATCCCGTGACCGGAGCCTTCGCCGCGATCCACGCCGGCTGGCGCGGAACAGTCCAATCGATCGTCGTCAAAGCCGTTAACAAACTCAAAGTTTTGTACGGCGCCGATCCTGCCAACATGATCGCAGCCATCGGCCCGGCGGCTGGATGCTCGCACTATGAGATCGGTACCGACGTCATCGATGCGTTCGCCGCAAACTTTGCAGGAAGCGAAAAGTACTTCAAAAGCACCCGCGAAGGTCATGCTCTTGTCGATCTGCATCAAGCCAACCGCGATCAACTCATCGCCAGTGGCGTGAGCGATAAAAACACTTACTCCGCGCCGTTCTGCACGATGGAGCGTCCCGATCTTTTCTTTTCATATCGCCTCGAAAAGCAACGCGATGGCAAAACCGGTCGCTTACTCTCGGTCATCGGCCGAAAAAACTAAAGTACGCGGGCCGTTAAAGTTACTTCCTTTGTTTTTGGCGGATAGCAAACTTCATCGTTACAAGCCTGATAACGAATGCTCGCGTTCACGCGGATCGATGACCCTTTAAATGTCGCGGGAACTGTTACCGTAAATGGAAATGAAACTCGGCCTTCGTAAACGTTGATAGTATCAGACGAAAAGCTGAATTTTCGGTTTTTTCCCCGAGGATAGCTGACACCTCCAACCTTAATTCCGGGCCCGCTAAGCCGAACGGTCGTAGGGATCGCGTATTCGCTTCCGGGACGATTGGAATTAGCATGGAGGCCGCCGGGAATGCTGAGAACGATCGTTCCCCGCGTCGCTTTGCCTTTTTCTATCGTGCCATTTCCTATCGAGCCGCTCACCGACTGAGCACTGACGTTCGCCACTACTCCTGTAGCGATCAAAAATAGAACTGAACTAATACTTCTTAAGACGATCTTTTTCATATCTCTCTTAGATGCTAAAAATAGCAGTTTTTATTTCACGTAATAGCTGGAAGCGATACCTGTTATTTTACGCGCGACGTCCTCGTTTGTTTCTTCGAGGGCAGTGATCTTTAGTTCGATCACATCACGCCCCGATTCGGTCAGCTTATAAAGCTCGACCATTCCTGCTCCTTTTTCAACGCGTTCAGCCTCGATCAGCAGGTATTTTCGCTGGTCGATGACTTCCGTCGTTTTCGACGTGATCTTTGCCGATCCACCTATTGTAGCGACCGCATCTTTTAGGGAAGAATTCCCGATCTTTCTCACCTCGACACGTCCCTGCCTTATATCTTCGGCCCCGTCGCCACCGAACTCTCGCGAATATCCTTCATAGTCCAGTTCCGGCTTGCCATTGAGCACGGTTAAAAATCCCTCAGGCTTTTCAAAATAAAAGAGCTCCGTGTCGATCGTCTCCGGCTCGAAGGCCTGCGCCGCCGATTTTTTGATACGCGTCGACGCATACACCATGAGTGCTACGAGAATAAGGCCCGGGATCAAAAGCTCCATAACTTATACCTATCTAAACCGTCCGGATCTGTACCAAATTCGGCTCGCTCTTTGCCGCAAGCTGACCACAGGCGGCATAAATGTCGCGTCCGCGCGGTTGGCGGACATACGCCGAAACGCCGCGAGACTCAAGCACGGCTTTAAACCGATCGACGCGTTCCGGTGTTGAGGTTTGGTAATCGAGCTGCTCGGCTCCGTTGTGCGGAATGAGATTAATTTTCACACGCGTGAGTTGATATTTTTCGAGCAGTTTCACGAGTTCGATCGCGTCGGCATCCGAATCGTTCACGCCGCCGAGCATTACGTATTCGAAGGTGAACCGCTCGCCGCGTCGCAGACTTCCCTCAAATTCCTTCGCCGCCGTCATCAGTTCGTCGAGATTCCACTTTTTGTTGATCGGCATCAGTGTATCGCGAAGCCCGTCCTTCGCCGACGAAAGCGAGATGGCCAGATGGGGACGGTTTTCGAGCCCCGCGAATTCATAGATCTTCGGCACAATGCCGGCGGTCGATATCGTTATGCGATTCGGCACTATGAAAAGCCCATCTTCGTCGGACATTAGATCGAGCGCGGCGATCAGATTTTCAAAATTCAGGAACGGCTCGCCCGCTCCCATTCCGACCAGATTCGTGCCATGCGGCGTCTCGCCATTGACCCCATAAACATCATTTAGCACAGTAATTATCTGCTCGACGATTTCGCCAACCGTCAGGTTTCGCAACAACCCAAGCTTTGCGGTCAGACAAAAATCACATTTCAGCGGACAGCCGGACTGCGACGAAAAACAGATCGTATCGCGATTCTCACTCGGTAAAAAAACTGCTTCGACTGGATAGCCGTCCGTTGTTTTCATTAAATAACGCCGCGTGCCATCGATCGAAACATACTTATTTTCAACTACCAGACGCGAGATATCCGCTGTCTCTTCCAGCTTCGCCCGCAGCTTTTTCGGCAGATCTGTAATCTCATCAAACGACTGCAAACGCCGCTCGTGAACGGCCTTAAAGACCTGCATTGAACGATATTTCGGCTCGCCAAGCGATAGGAAATATTCCTCAAGCTCTGTGCGGTTCATGCCGGTGATGTGAAGTTTCCCAGTCACTTTTTCTATTCTAACGCATTCTCAGCTGACTGGCTCTTCGGCGCTGGGAAAGAAGAGATCCGGTTTGTCCAGATCTCGTAGCATCCCTTGAATTTAATTGTCAATCGTAAACCGGGAAATTGTTAATTGGTAGGAATATTCCACGACCCAATTAACGATCAACCAATTTACAGTTAACGATTCAAAACAGGTCGGGCCAGACACAAATTCAGCACCGCAATATCAAGATACGACCAGAAATCCGCTCCGATTTGCTAAACTCGTCCCATCACTTTCTAATGAACCCATTCCGACACATACTGCTCCGGTTCGCACTGATGTCGATGATGCTCGCATCGAGCTCGTGTCAGCGAATATCTGATGGTACGAGCGGCGAACCTGTCAAACAACCCGATCCGCAAACTCCGCAAGTTGCTCTTTTACCGTTCGGCAATCCGTCAAATGCCGCAACCGACCCTGACAATTACCTGCTCATCCACCGAAGCCATACGCTCTCATACAACAACAGCCACGGCACGTTGAATTGGATCGTGTGGCGTACAAGGTCCAGCGACCTCGGCGAAAAACGGGAACGCAGCCGCTTTGAAGAAGACCCGTCGCTGCCAAACGGTTTTCGCCGCGTCCAGTATTACGATTATTCCGGCAGCGGCTACGATCGCGGCCACATGGTTCCGGCGGCCGATCGTTTTGCGGACGAGAGTTTGATGGAAGAGACCTTTTTGATGACCAATATCGTCCCGCAAACCGGCGATCTCAACCAATTCCCCTGGAATAAACTCGAATCCTACGCCCGCGGCATCGCCCGCAGCGGCAATGACCTTTACACCATCGCCGGAGTTTACGGCGAGAATGGCCGCCTGCGTGGCAAGGTTACGGTACCGACCAACTGCTGGAAAGTCATCGTCGTTTTCCCTCGCGGCCAAACGACAATAACAAGAACAACCCGCATCATCGCCGTCGATATGCCAAACATCGAAGGAATAGAGAACGAGAATTGGCAGCGTTTCCAAACGACCGTCCGCGATATCGAACAAAAAACCGAACTCGATCTTTTCTCGGCACTTCCAAGAGATGTTCAGGATGTTATAGAGACAAAACGTGTTTTAGCATCGCCATAGTGGAGTTCCGATGTCGCTCCGTGAGTTCCGTGGTCGGTATCTTGGAAGGTCTCCACTACTGTAGGCACGGAATTGGACGGATCGGATCACAGGACAAAACCAGCAAATGGACGTAGAATAATGATCATGAAAAATCTTACGATCATAATCTCAATGCTCTTTCTGCTCTCGTTCGCAGCCATCGCACAGCCGCCGACTACTTCGCCCACACCAAAAGCCGCCGATCCAAAAGACGTCGGTTCGCTGGACAGTATTATGAAGGCCGTCTATGACGTCATCTCCGGCGACGCAGGGAAACCGCGTGACTGGGATCGTTTTCGCTCGCTCTTTCACAAAGACGCGAGGCTGATCCCAACTGGCAAAAACGCCACGACAAAGGCAGTAACCGCGACATCCTTCACGCCCGAGGAATACATTAAACGCGCGGAGCCCAGCTTTGCCAAAGACGGTTTTCACGAACGCGAACTCGCACGCCACGTAGATATGTACGGCAATATTGCTCAGGTTTTCTCGACCTATCACGCCTTCCGGAAATTTGATGATAAGGATCCGTTCCTTCGCGGCATCAACAGTTTTCAACTCCTAAATGACGGAGCACGGTGGTGGGTCGTAACCATCTACTGGCAGGCGGAAACGCCGGATCAGCCGATTCCAAAAGAATTTCTAAAGAACCGAAACTGAAAAGCGAGTGACCACGAAAAGAACACTAAACGGAACACAAAAAAGGCTCCGTCCTATTTCGTGGTTACTTATTTTTATGGCCGAACATGTACTTACCCGAAAACAAACGCTCTACCTGCCCATCAAGGAGGTCTTTGATTTCTTCGCCGACGCCGGCAATCTCGAACGCATCACGCCGCCCGAGCTGAATTTTCAGATTATCACGCCGCAGCCGATAGATATTTACCAGAGCACGCTGATCGATTACAAACTAAAAATACGCGGCATCTCAGTGAAATGGCGAACCGAGATCTCCGTCTGGGAACCGCCATTCCGCTTCATTGATCAACAACTCCGCGGCCCGTACCGCCAGTGGATCCACACCCACACCTTCACCGAACTCAGCCCCACGCAAACCCTAATGGAAGACGAGGTCCGCTACCGCCTACCGTTCGAACCGCTCGGCGACCTCGCTCATTTTTTTGTTAAGAGTGAGCTCGCCTATATCTTCGATTATAGGCAGAAGGTCGTGACTGAAATTCTTACAAGCAAAAACTAAGCGGGCCAAATACCCGAAAACGCCAGATCGGCGCGTCCGTTAATGACAATCTCGTCGTCGTCACGCCAAACGACCCGGGTTGTGCCGCCTTCGGCTTTTACGTTTACGACACGTTCGGTTTTTAGCAGAAATGCCGAGAGAACTGCTGCCCCGCTCGAACAGGTACCTGACGACGAAGTTTCGCCGGCGGCTCGTTCCCAGATGCGTATCTCGATATTCTCGAGGTCGATCACCTTAACGAAAACGATGTTCGACCTTTGCGGAAAGACCTGATGCACTTCCATGGCCCGCCCGACGGTACGCCAATCAAAGGCGAAAGTCTCGACAAAAATACAGGCCACCGGATTACCAACATTCACCGCCGAAAACGAATGGATCTGGCCGTCAACATAGATCTTTTCATTGACGATCGCTTCGCGCCACGTACCGCTCCCGACCGGGATAAGGTCGCTCGCAAATATCGGTTTCCCGATCTCAGCCTCGAACCAGAATTCGCCGTCGCCTTTGCGTTCGATCAACTGGTACGTCTTAATTCCACTACGAGTTTCCAGCCGCAGTTTCGGTTCGCTCCAGATTTTTTGGTAATGGAGATATGCAACTGCACAGCGGGTTCCGTTTCCCGAGAAACCGGCTATACTCCCATCTGGATTAACGATCTCGCAAAAGTAATCAGCCGTCACGCCGTCCAGCTTTTCCAGAACCGCGATTCCGTCACCGCCCACGCCCGTATGGCGGTTGCAGATAGCCTTTACGAGTTCACTTAGATCAGCCGTCTGAGGAATCTTCGTGCGTTCGATCACGATATAATCGTTGCCAAACCCGTGAAACTTGCAAAAATCTATACTAGTCATTTTGTCTTTCCTATCTTGGTGATCGTCTCGGTCCCAGCCTTATATAGGATCGTAAACTCCACCTTGTCGCCGAGAGCAAGTCCTTTCAACAGGTCTTTGTCCGAGACGTAAAACTCCATCCTCATAGCCGACATCAATCCCGGAACCGCTTGATGATCCATCTCGACCGAACCTATGCCGAGATCGATCTTCGTGATCGTTCCCGTGCCCGCATAATCGCCGTCTTTAGGCGGCGGTGGATTCCCCGTCGTCTGATGCGTATTTGCTGCTGGGTTGGCTGTCCTAATATCCACCGTTCCGCAGCTAAGGCAAAAGGATATGGCTACAATGATCGGAAGAGAGTATCTCATAAGCATTAGAGCTTGATCGACCTGATAAACAGATCTTTGATGCTGGCATTCGACGCCGTCACATCTCGAACGGTTTTCAGATCATTCGCCGTAAGCCGATCACGAAGCTTGCCATCCTCGATCACGCGAACAGCCTTCGAACCCGAAAAATAAACCCGCCGCTCCGCCGGCACCTGATCGTCGTTTTCCGCCTTTTGAAAATAGAACATCAAAACGCCCGCGTCGGAGTAAAAAAATTCCTCGCTGTAATTTCGGTTCGATTCCCGCCGCTCGGTTTTGACGAAAACGAGCCTGTCGGGATACAGATGTTTCTCACTGTCGCCGCCGGCGTAAAAGAATTTGTAGGTCAATTGATGAATGCCAACGGCCCGCCATTGATGGTTACGGCTGTTGATCGTGAGCGTGTTCATTACGAGGTCGCCATATTGTCCGAGCTCTCCGTCGGTCTCACAGCCGCGGGCTTTCTCGGCGATGACTTGGTAACGGCTGCGAATAGATTCAACCGTTTTATCGACAGACTGAGCTGAAATGCCGGCGGAGAGCAAAAGCAGAAAAGCGATGATAGTCAGCTTAGTTTTCATACTGTTAGTGAACGCTCCACGCGGAGAAACTTGTTCTATTTAGACCACTCATCCGCAGTGTGAATATCGACCTTGATCGGCACCTTGCCAACGAATTCCTGCCCGGCGGTTAACATCGCGGAAGCGAGTTTCTTAACCGTTTCATCAGCCTCGGCTTTGTCGCATTCGACGATGATCTCGTCGTGGACGATGTTCACAAGCTTGCCCGAGGTGCCCCGCAGATCATCATGCAGCAGCCGTAACGCCCGCTTCAGGATGTCCGCGGACGTCCCTTGGATCGGCATGTTTTTAGCGTAACGCTGAGCCGCTCCGACCGACGAACGGTCGTTCGCGTCGAAGCTGATCCTTGCCAAACGCCCCGACTTCGTCCGTGCCGAACGCTCGGTCAGCACGCTCTTCGACTGGTTTCGCAGCCACTCGTCCATCTTCGGGTACGTCGCAAAATACTTCCGCAGCGTGCTCTCGCCCTCCGAAAGCGACAAGCCCGCCATCTGCGCAAACCGCGACGCCCCGAGCCCATAAACCACGCCAAAATTCAACCGCTTTGCAAACGAACGCTGATCCGGCGTCACATCTTTCGCATCGATCCCAAACACCTGAGCCGCTGTCGCCGAGTGAAAATCCTGGCCCGATTCGAACGCCTCTATAAAATTCCTGTCCTCTGAAAAATCCGCGAGGATCCGCAACTCGATCTGCGAATAATCCGCGATCACCAGCATTTTCCCGTCCGGAGCGCGAAAGCACCGCCGATATTCCGGCTCGTGCGGTATCTGCTGCAAGTTTGGTTTCGAGCAAGCAAATCGCCCTGTCGGAGCACCGATCTGCCTGAAATCCGCGTGAATTCTGCCCGTCGCCGGCTCGATGAATTCCAAAATATTCTCACCAAAACTCGATATCGATTTCGCGACGCCGCGATATTCCAAAAGCTTCGCGACCACCGGATACTCCTCTGCCAGAGGCTGCAGCTCCCACGCCCGCGTCGAATTCGGCATCGGAATTCCCAGCCCGACGAGAGCGTCAGTGACCTGAGCCTGCGAATCCAGATTGATCGTCGGAGCCCCGAACAACGAAGCCTGAGCGACACCAGCCGACAGCATAAACTGCAGTTCCTCAGCCGCCTTGACCTGAACCTTCGTCACCTTTTCGAGCTGCTCACGCGAACGCCCTTTGTCGATGTAAAACCCGTTCAGCTCCATCTCGGCGATCGGCATTACACACGCATTCTCAAGCGCCAAAACTTGTTCCAGCTCATCCGCGACGATGCGCTCGTGCACCTTTTCCCGCAGCTCCGTCATGATCGCCGCGTCCTTCGCCGCGTACTCGATCTGCGACTGCGACAGCGTTTCCGCTCCCCAATCGCTCACCTGCTCGGATTTGTCGAGCGTCCGCCCCAGGAAAAACTGCACCAGATCCGCCAGCCCGTGCCGCCGCTCACCCTCACCCGCCGAGATCAAAACGCTCGCCAAATAAGTGTCATAAACCGCCCCGACCTCACACCCAAGATGATGCCGCACCCACTTAGTATCAAACTTCGCATTATGCGCGATCTTCACCGATTTGGTGGAAGAAAGCAGTTCGCGCAAAGGAGCCAACTCCGGATTCGCCCTCAGCACACTGGTGCTGCTGCCGCTGCGACTGCCACTGCTCGAGCCCCACTCACCACCCGCAAACTCCTTCAGATCAATGACCTTAGTATTAGCCCCATCGCTCAACTGCACCAGCCGCACATCCCCGCGATACGGATCCAGTTCAGTCGTCTCCACATCAAACCCCAAAAACGCCTTCCCCGCCAGCTCCCCACAAGCGCGCGCCAAAGCCGCCCCATCGCGAATCAACTCAAAATAGATCTCCATATTCGATTGTCTTTATTGTAACGCGGTTTCGGATCGTGCGCCGAATCGGAAGCGGCCTTCCAGCCGAACATGTAGTGCGAGATCATCAACTTGGGCTTTTTATATTTACTTAACGATTTGATTCGTTTATACTACCTCCGGTTTGCACCGTTAGCGTTTAACACTTGCGGGGAAAGAGCAAACGTCAGAAGATTTTTTCAACGGACTTAGGTCTAACGAGATAAAGAAATTATTGGGTCTGAAGCACAATTTCCCACGGGAAATATTGGTGCTCCCCGAGGGCGAAAAAGCTAGAGCTTTTCGCTAAAAACGAGATTCCAGCGTGATCAAAATTCAATACTTGTCCTTTTGGAAAACTCCAAAATCAAGCTATAAAACCAAACTCGCACCCCTCGTTCACCCTCGAGCTACGGCCTAGAATTCTACCTAAGTTCCACAATTCTGACGCACTCTTCGTCCTCGCAAAACGGGCAATAGAAAACCCAATTTTTGAGGAAATATTTGCATGTCAAAAGAAATGATAGTCTCGGTCAACGGCCGGGAAAAAAAGATCGCCATTCTGGATAATGGTAAGGTCACCGAATTTTATATAGAACGCGGCGAGGAGAATTCCGGCGTCGTAGGTAATGTTTACAAGGGCCGCGTAATGCGCGTACTGCCGGGGATGCAGTCGGCCTTTGTGGACATAGGACTCGAGCGCGATGCGTTTTTGTATGTCTCTGATTTCTTTGACGAAGAGGAAGAGATCGAACGCGTGGTAATGGAAAAAGGCCGCAAGGGTTCCCCGGAAGACGCGAAACGAGAGGCCAACGAACAGATCGAACGCTCCAGAATTGAGCGTGAAAAACAGATGGACTCGACCCAAGAGCTCGCCGAGCCAATGGCCGAAACTGAAGCAATAGTTGAAGATACTCCAGTCGAAGAGCCCCGCGAAGAAGAGACCCGTCCATTCGTCGAGGACCGCCCCGAAAAAAGCAAACGCTCGCGTGGCGGCCGCGGTCGAGGACGTAAGGAAGAGCCAGTTTCGGAGCCCGCTCAGGAAGCTCAGCCCGAGCCGGTCTTTGAGATCGAGTTCGATAATTCGGGCTTCGAACGCATTAGCGACGATAGCGATACGGGCGAGATGTTCAAGGATGCCTACGTCCAGGAAGCCATCGTCAACCGCGTCCGAGCGGTGGAGTTCGACATGGAAACGACTGCAGAAGCTGCAGTTGGCTCGCTTTTAGGTGAAGTCGGAGGTAATGCGGGTGGCTTCGAACGCATCGCCGATGAGGACGAGGACACTCCCCCCACGGCCCCGACCAAAGGCCGTCGCAAGACAAAAACTGCAACTGAAGACCCGTCGGAAAGTCCGGCTCCAAAGAAAAAAACACCGGCCAAACGGGCACCTGCGAAAGGAAAATTCTCCAAGACATCAAAGGCTAAAAAGTCTAAGGACGACGGCCTCGAAGATGCCGAAGCCAGCGTAAAAGAATCCAGCGATACTGCCGAAATGGCGGTTCGAAGGGGTGGCCGAGGCCGTCGTCGCGGTGGTAAATCCAAGGCTGAGGACGGGTCAGAGGAGAGCCTCGACAGCACCGAGTCCGGTGATGATGAGGTCAATGGCAACGTCGCGGTACTGGAAGAATCAGAGCCGATCATTAGTGTCCCAAAGGAAGAATCCGCTCTCGGAGAACCACAACCAGAATCCGGCGAAGACCAATCTTCATCGTCCGACGATCGCCCACGTGGACGAAATGACCGCGATCGGAACAGGCGCGGTGGTAGAGGAAGAAATGACCGTCCTACCGGTGATCGACCGGCTAATGACCGCCCAAGCGGCGATCGTCCAACAAGCGATAGGCCGAGCAACGACCGTCCAAGCAATGATCGCCAGGGCAACGACGGCAAACGATTTGACCGTAATGACCGCAGTGACCGAGGCGGACGCCCGCCTCAGCCGACGATCTCAGATCTGCTTCGCGAAGGCCAGGAGATCCTTGTGCAGATCGCAAAAGAGCCGATCGCTAAAAAGGGTGCACGCATCACTTCGCACATAGCACTGCCGGGCCGATATCTCGTTTATATGCCGACAATTGAGCATTTGGGTGTGTCGCGAAAGATCGAATCCGCCGCGGAACGCAGCCGTCTTCGCACGTTGATCCAGCGTATTCGCCAGGACGCTGAGATCCCTTCGGGCGGCTTTATTGTTCGCACGGCGGGTATTGGAGTGGCAGAAGAAGATCTCAGGAACGACGCCAAATACCTAGCCCGCATGTGGGCTGAGTCGAAAAAAGGCTCCGAAAAGAAACGCTCGCCGGCACTGATCCATCAGGATCTCGACCTCGTTCAGCGGATCCTTCGCGACCAGCTTGCTGACGATTTCACGGCGATCCGCGTGGATAGCGAAGAGGAATATCTCCGCACCGTCGAGTTCATAAATCTGATCCAGCCGCGGATGGTCAACCGGATCAAACTCTACACCCGTGATGAACCGATCCTCGATTATTACGGGGTTCAGGAAGAGATCGACAAGGCCCTTAAACCCCGTGTTTGGTTGAAATCCGGCGGCTATCTCGTCATCAATCAGACCGAAGCTCTCGTTGCGATCGACGTCAATACCGGCAAATTCGTCGGCAAGGGCAATGCCCGGCTCGAAGACACGATCACCCGCACCAACATGGAAGCGGTCGATGAAATTGCCCGTCAGATCAGGCTTCGAGACCTTGGTGGGATCATCGTTTTGGACCTGATCGATATGGAAGACCGCCGCAATCGGCACAAGGTTTCACAGGCTTTGCAGGAAGCTCTGTCGACCGACCGCAGCCCGACCAAAGTGTTGTCTTTCAACGACTTCGGGCTGATCATCATGACCCGCAAGCGCGTCAAACAGTCGCTCGAACGCACGATGTGCACGCCTTGCGATTACTGCGAAGGTGCCGGTTGGGTCAAATCGCCGATCACCGTCTGCTACGAGATCCTGGCCGAAGCCCGTCGCCTGACCAAGAGCGTCGAGGACGTCCGTCATACGACTCTCCGGGTCCATCCGGACGTGGCCAAGGCCTTCCGCAGCACCGAACGTGAGGTCCTCGACGAGATCGAAGCCTACCTTGGCCACATCGACATCGCCTCGGACAAATCGATCCATCAGGCCCAGTTCGATTTCGCGTTCATCTAGACCGTCGAAGTCAATTTTAAAGAGCGGACGCATCCATTTTGCGTCCGCTTTTTTGCGCGAATTTTTCGTTCAACGCTAAATTTTCCCAAAATTCCCCAAAACGAAGCGATGCTCCCATTTTTACTGACTTTGGTAGAGCACTTTGGCCACTTTGGTACAGGAAAACCGTGAGATTGGTAGAGTTATTTCCGGGATTGGTCAAACGTTTTTTTGACCACAAAAATGACAGTTTCCGGGTCGCATCACCGCCAAATTTGATGGATCGCCGCTGACCGCCGAATTTCTCTCTATGGGCACCAAGATGGGGATAAGATGGAAAATCATGGAAATATTTGGCGGCTTCACTTCAGCCTACAACCGGTGCGGCCCGCGTAGAGCGACTGGTGTAAGCATTGGAAAGGTTTTGCAATAGACCGAAGATCTCATAGCTTCGTCTCGAAATGAACGAAGCTTTTTCCTGTTCCAACCGTAAAAATCATGTGATAATATCGAAAACGTAATGGAAATAGTAGTGGGCACAATTCCAAAACCCGTCAGAAAAGACTCGTATGGCGTTCTTCGCGTCGGACGAACGCATGTCCCGCTGGACTCCGTAGTCTACGCCTTCAACCAAGGCGAGGATGCCGCTGAGATTCAGCGCAATTTCGACACGCTCTCACTTGCCGAGGTCCATTCCGCAATTGCATATTACCTCCACAACAAAGCAAAGGTCGATGCGTATCTCGTGGAACAGGATCGCGAGTTTGAAAAGAAACGGCTGGAAAATCTAAAGGATTTTCCGCCGCGTTTAACCCGTGAAGTGCTTCTAGCCCGCAAGAATGGCTTTTCTCCAGACTGGAAGAAATGATCCGGTTCTTAACCGACGAACACTTTAGATCGGCTATATACGATGGCGTAAAGCGGCGTTTGCCCGAGCTTGATATCGTTTAACCGAGCGGTTAGCCCGGCGAGAATTGCAATATTGCAGGCCTGACCCCCGAATTTTGTCAATTTATCTGGCTGAATTGACCAACGTTTCACGCATATACTCTTGAAGCGATAAGAATCAAACTCTGTGCCGGAGGCCCAATGACGAATCGAACCGCCACCCGAAAACGTAAACAAAGTCGCAGCTATTTGCCAGCAAAGACACTCGTTCTCATAGGCGTTGCGGTGATCTTCGCCCTCGGTCTGTCGCTGGCTCATCATACGCAGACTGCGGCGATGCAAAAGATCGACCGAGATATGCCGTCGCTGAAGGGCGACTCGGCCGTTGAATATCTAGAAAAAAAATCTAGCTACGACTCGCTTGCGAACGCTTTCAAGTCGATCGCGGCCGACGATCTACGGGACAACCCCGAGGCCATGGTAAAGCTCACGCCGAATGACGGCATAGCGGGTGGGTTCTTCGGCTCGAGCGTGGCGATCTCCGGCAATACAGCGATCATCGGAGCAACGAACCTTCCTGAGGGCAGTGGCGGCAGTATTCCGGGAGCAGCCTACATATTTGTTCGCAACGGGGCATCGTGGAGTTTCCAGCAGAAATTAACCGCTCCTGATAGTTCTCCGGGCAATGGAAATGCCTTTGGCGACACCGTAGGTATTTCCGGTGATACGGTGGTCGTCGCGGCCCCTTACCACGATGTGCCTGAATCTTACTCAGGTGCAGCATACGTTTTTGTCCGAACCGGCACCACCTGGGCGCTCCAGAAGAGATTTACGAACGCTGATACCCCGTTGGTGTTTAATGGCGATATCGGTTTCAGCGTGGCGATCTCCGGCGATACGGTTCTTGTCACTGCATTCGGCTTCCTCCAATCTTCTCCCCACCGTGACTTCGTTCATGTTTTTGTCCGCGAGGGGACGACATGGACGATCCAGGCCACGCTCATCACAGGGGGCGACGAGACTTTTACATCGAGAGTAGCAATATCAGGTAATACGGTCGTGATTGGTAATCCTAACACTGCCGGGACAAGGCAGGAGGCGGCGTATATTTATGTTCGCTGCGGTACGACCTGGACCCAGCAACAACGACTGATCCCAAGCGATGGCTCAGCCAACATAGATTTCGGCGGCAGCGTCGCGATCTCAGGGAATACGGTGATCATCGGTGCCGAGACGGACCAACTTGGCACGAACCAAACACAAACAGGATCGGCATACATTTATGTATCCGACGGGACGACCTGGACCGAGCAGGCAAAGCTGACAGGAGCTGTCCATCGTCTTAATTTCGGCCGAAGCGTAGGAATTTTAGGCAATACGGCGATAATCGGAGCACACAATGGAACCTTCCAGGGAGGCACTCTAGCGGGCGGCGCAGAGGTCTTTGTGCGAAGCGGCACGACCTGGACGCGCGACACTACGATCACTGCGCCAGACGGCCAACCTAGTGATTTTTTCGGCTACAGCGTGGCTATTTCGAGTGACGTGATCTTCGTAGGTGCAACATATGACGACTTTGGCTCGAATAATCAAACAAATGAAGGGTCGGCTTGGGCCATAGACCGCACCACGGTAGCGCCGCCCCCATCGTCTCCTCCGTGCGACGATGACATTGAAGTGAATATTACGACCGATCAGCCCGACCTAGACCTCGAAGATGACGTGTGCGATGTCGACATGGCCCAGTCGGGAAATCAATGTAGCCTGCGCGCAGCCATACAGACGGCGAATGCGAAGGACGGGCCGGATGAGATATTGTTCAACATCCCCGGCGGCGGAGTTCAGACGATCTCTCCGGCGAGCGTCTTACCGCCGATCACAGAGAAGGTCACAATTGACGGTACGACTCAGCCCGGATACAATACTCGGCCCGTGGTCGAGGTAAGAGGGGCACTTTCGACTCCGACCGGCCTAGAGTTTGCTCCCGGAAGCGATGCATCCTCGCTACTCGGCGTAAGCATCTTGGGTTTTAGTGAACGCGGCATTCTACTGGTTTCAAATAACAATACGATCAAGAAATCGCATATTGGAACGGATTCGACCGGCCTGACCTCGGGCCAGACTCAGGCAGTGGGAGTCACCGTTAGGGGCAGCGGTAACAAAATAGGTGATACCGATAGTGGTAACTTGCTAGTCTTTAATGAGGAGAGCGAGATACGGATCGAAGGCGCGGGGGCGACCGGCAACTTCGTTAGGAAAAATGTGATCGGCTCTAATGGGAACGACGAAGTGGAAACGTCCGCAGAAGCTGGAGTACTTATAACTGATGGTGCCTCGGGAAACACCATTGGCGGGAATGGCGAACCAGACCAAAATAAGATAGCTGCTGCGCTTGCCGCAATTGAGATAAATCGAGGGTCGAACGACAATGTGGTCACGGGAAACGTACTGGCGTTCTCAGAAGTCGGTGTGCTCGTTCTAAATTCTTCCCGCAATCGGATCGGGGGCGAAATTGTTTCTGCAACGAACGTCGAAGGCAACCAGATCGACACAACGAAGTTTGGAGTGCTCTTGGATATCGAAGCTGATGTGCGACGGACACTTCCAAAATGGGCAGGTCAAGCGCGAATATTTGATGGAGAGCGGCCAACCGCAGTTGCTGGTGGTGCCGGTTCCGACAATAAGGTATTCGGAAACGTATTCGTAGTGAGTGACCCGGAATTCGCAGAGGAGGACAGCATTGGAGTAATGGTGGGCACGGCAAACGACTCTAAAATAGGTAACGGGCAGGGCAGCTTTCGGAATGTTGTGCTTGACTGTTCTTATGTCGGGCTGCTGGTGCTCAAAGGTGCTCAACGGACCAAAATCGAAGGAAACTTCGTCGGTCTTGCATCAGCGACTGTGATAAAGCCAAACAAAACGGGTATCAGGCTTGCAGGTTCCGGAACCGAGGTTAGGAACAATATTATCTCCGGCAACACCGAGGAAGGAGTATTGATCAATCGGATTGACTCTGAAGACGACATACCGACTTCAAATATCATCCACAACAACTGGATCGGCACCGACACCGCGGGTACGGCACAGTTTCCGAATCGCAATGGAGTGATCGTGGATGGTCGGCAGAACACACTAACCAACAATGTAATATCTGGCAACACATTGGTCGGGCTTCAGATTCAGGATAACCAAAACACAATTGAGAACAATCGAATCGGAACAAATGCTGTGGGTGATGCTGCAAATGGGAACGGCGACGGAGGAATGCTGGTCTTAAGCTCGAACAACACGATCTCAAATAATACCGTCTCAGCCAACGAGGGCGGGATCGCAATAGCTCGAGATCCCGAGAGGCCGACAATTCTCGCGAATAATAATACATTGCGGGGAAATACGGTTGGGACAAATCGTGCCGGAACGGCGGGACTGGGCGGTCAAATAGCTGGGATTATCATCGCGAACGGATCCCAAAACAATGTAATCGGCGGGACGAGTGCCGGTGCTAGCAATGTGATCTCGGGGAATGCACAGACGGGAATCTTCCTGCAGCTCGGAGAATCTCAAGGTGCTGTACCTCCAACCGACAACAAGATCCAAGGCAATTTCATCGGCACCAACATAAGCGGAACCGCAGCAATTCCGAACGGTCAGGACGGCATTGTGTTGTCGACTGCAACGCGGACTCTGATCGGCGGTTTCGGTGCAGACATGCCCGCGGCCCGGAACACTATCTCCGGAAACGGGCGCAATGGGATATCGCTCGTAAATGGTGCGAACTTGAACCGAATCTCTGGAAACTACATTGGTACCAAGGGAGATGGCCAAACTGCACTCGGTAACACGGAACGTGGAATTCGCGTGGGCGTATCAGTATCGGGAACGATCATCGGCGGGCCCGAGCAGAATGCGGGGAATACTATCGCATTCAATGGCTCGAACGGTATTTCTCTTACCAACGACGCCGGAAATAACAACATCATCGACCCGAACCGTATCTTTGGTAACGTGCTCGCGGGCATCGACATAGGCGAAAATGGGTTTACGCCGAATGATCCGGCGGATGCGGATATCGGGCCGAACAAGCTGCAGAATTATCCGACGATGACGCTGGCGCTCGTCGGTGGTGATCTGATCGTGAGTTATCAGGTCGATTCGGCTCCGCAGCATTCAACGTATGGCGGGTCGGGGATATATGTTGAGTTTTTTGAGGCGGACGCGACTGGTGCGGGGCAAAACTTCCTAGGGTCGGATCACTACCTTCTTAGCGACTACACTAACGGCACGCCAGGCATCCGGCAGAAGAATCTGGGGAACGCAGCCGCTCTAGGAATCGTAGCCGGCGACAGATTGACGGCTACTGCGACCGACGCAGACGGGAACTCATCCGAATTTACGCCTGCGGTCAATGGTCCGGGAGCGTCGCCTGTCACGGTGGGCGGTCGAGTGACCACGCCGACCGGGCTGGGGCTTCGGAACGCAACCGTGTCTATGATCGATCCGCTGGGTGTGAGGCGGACAGCAACCACGAGTTCCTTTGGATTGTATTCATTCACCAACGTCGCGGCGGGCGTGAGTTACACGATCACCGTCTCCTCGAAACGGTACCGATTTTCCCCGCGGGTCATGGTGATCTCGGACAATCTTTCAAATATAGATTTTGTGGGTCTCGAGTGACATCGCCACCGGCGACCTTACTACCCGAAAGCATCCAGGTGGGAAATTCGGCTTCTGAAGTAGATATCTCAGGCTGGGTAAAAGCGTTCGCAGAAAAGGTTCTTTTTCTCAGAGAAAAAGAAGGTTGACGTCCTTACATTTGGGCGACTTACGCCACTCGGATAAGCCGTTGAAACGGGCTGGAGGTCAGGCCGCAAACCCAGACCACGCCCTAAAGCCGCGTGGCTGTTTGCTGCGAGGAGGCGGTGTGGCCGTTGACAAAACGCGGATCGGTTGAGATCAATGAAGAATCCCGGTCGCGGTGGGTGGCGATGACCGCGAGTGCGAGGTTTTGTTCTGGGCGCGACTCGGCGGATGGGCGGGCCGTTGGTGTGATGAATTTGGGGCCTTCGCCGGTCAGGATCCAGTCGATCGAGGCTCCGGTGGCTTTTTTTATTCCGAGGAGCAGTTCGGCGGTTGGCAGGGTTTCGCCGTTGACGACATCGTCTATTTCGCGCCGTGTCGATCTGAGGCGAAAGACGATGTTCGCGATGCTTTGGTAGCCAAAAATCTCTAATATCCGTCGGCCGATGTTGAGCGAGATCGGCAAGATGTCTTCACGCTCTATCAGCCGCTCGCCCGGTTCCGAGGTCTCGCACATCGGCTCTGATTCCCTACAAATTCTTTTCATAAAAGCCTCGATAAAACTGCTTTCTGTTGAACTGATCTGATTGTATTTCAGGGCAGCTTGGCGGTATGTAGTGCTCGATACATTTGGAGAAAAATCGCGTTATAGAATGTGCATCTTGTAACGGCGGCTCCGTAGGAGCTAAATGTTTGTAGAAAAAGGCTATAGAAAATGAACGAAGCTCCGTAGGAGCGGCATCGATTCTCTTAGGACAGGAATATGCCGCTCCTACGGAGCTCAGTTAATTTCGTTTGCGATCTCTACAAACATGTCGCTCCTCCGGAGCTGCATGCGGATCCGCGGTTGCAGACGGTCTTTATGCTGCCGCTTCGCCTTTGGGGGCGATGTACATGATGCGGGTGCAGTTTTCGCAGGTGATGATCTCGTCGCCTTTTTTGACGTTGAGCTGGACCTGCGGGCGGAGCTGGATGTTGCATGCGCTGCATGAGCCGTTTACGACCTCGGCAACGGCGATGCCGTCGCGGCTGCGTTGTGATAGGCGGTCGTAGATCGACGCGAGGCGTGCCGGAAGCGTTGCAAAGGCGGCCGCGCGATGAGTCGTTTCCTTGTCGAACTCTTTCTTATCCGCCGACATCGACTTATCAAATTCGGCGAGGGCGGCGTCGCGTTTTGTGTCGAGCGTACTGATCTCTTCGGCACGTTCCTCGAGTTCCTTTTCGACGCCTTCGACCTCTTCGAGGATCTCGACGATGGTCGTTTCAAAGGCCGTGATCTGCTTTTGCAGAGCGTCGGTCTCGCGCATCGCGGTCTCGTATTCTTTCTGATTCTGGGCGTGCTTTAGATTGCGGTCGGCACGTTCGAGATAGGTTTTATTTTCGGCGATCTGCTTTTCCAGATCTGCCCGCTTTGCCTGCAGCGTATCGCGTCGGTTCTGTATCTCGCGAATAGAAAAGGCGTGCTGTTCAAACTCTTGTTCGATCTCGGCACGCCTTTGTATAGCTGTCTCTAGGGATTTCTTTAGTTTTCTGAGATTTGTATCTGTGGTCTGTAACTCTATCAGTTTATCAAGTTCTGCTATCACGTTGTATGCTTTACTCCCGTATTTCGAAACTAACTTTCAATATTACCGCACATTTTGCCGATAACAAAGGCGAAGTTTACGAACCGAGAAAAATCTCGAAGTGACGGCTGATCTCGCTGCTTTCAATGATCGAATCATCTTCGCCGAGCCATTGCGGCAGCGAATCGCCATGGACCAGACGAATTTCGGCCCCGAATTTCGGCATTCCGAAATGAGAGATCCGTGCGAAGGCAAGCGCACCGCTGAGCATAATTCCATCCGACGGCGTTCGCGCCCAACCTGCTGCGACCGAGAGACATCTCACTCCTTGACGAATTTCGAGGAGCGAGCCGACCATATTGGAATTTCCGCGGGCAAAATTGTGCGGCTCTTCGCGTTCGATAGTGATATTGCGGCGGTCTCGCAGGGCGTCAGACGCGATCTCGATCACGGTGTCGAAGAGCCACGAAACGCCTGCTTTTCTGATCGCATCGTTCGTTGCCTTCAGCCGCAGGTAGTCGACGATGTCCTGACGACCGGCGTTCGAAGCTTTGAAAGCTGCTTCGTCGAGCATTTTGGACCAGACGTGGTCGAGTTCGAGCATAGGCGAGGAAACGGGCTTGTCCGTGCTATCATTTTGACATCGGCGACGTGTTTTTACCATTGTTTTATGAGATTTTTGGGTGTTCTTTTCTTTTCCGGCGTTCTCGCCATGACCAGTTTTGCTCAGGCGGCAAAACCTAAACCGACGCCGGCCAAACCCAAGCCCGCCGCCGCTAAGCCAACGGATACCAAGACAAAAACGGCCGCAACCAAACCCAAACCAACGGATAACAAGGCGAAAGCCGCCGCAAAACCTAAACCGACGGATCAGGCGAAGAAGGTTGCTCCCGCCAAACCGAAACCAACGGCATCTAAAAACAACCCGATCTTGCCGAATCCAACATCCGCGAGCCAGAAGATCAAACCCGCCGAGGTAAAGCCAAAGCCTAAAACAGGCAGCCCGACGCCCGAGGAGATCGCTAAGAAGGAAGCGGACGAGGAAGCCGCTTACGAGCAGGCATCGACCGTCACCGACGGGGTCGACAGGATCGCGGCTCTGAAACGATTCATTAGAAAGTACCCGGCCGCCAAACGCATCCCCGACGCGGCAGGCTTGATCGTCACGGTCGAAACACAGCTCGGCAACGACAAATTGACCGCCGGCGACGTCCCCGGAGCGGTCGAATACTACAGAGCGGCCATTACTGACGCACCGAAGCCGGTTCCCGATCAGCTTTTCGCTGATACGCTCGCTCGATTTCCCGCAAATCTGTATTTTCGCGGTGCCAGGGCCGAGGGTTTTGAGCTGGCGAAGGCGATCGAGGCAAAGTGCGAGGCCAGCGTATCGCAACTTCTGGGCGTCGCAAATTTTTACATGAGCATCGAGAACGGCTCGGAGGCTCGCCGCGTCGCCGATGCCGCGCTTAAGCTTGATCCGCTTTCCTCGGCCGCGTACCAAACGCTCGGCCTCGCGAACCGGATGGATTTCCTGCTCGATGATTCGGCGGCGGCTTATGCCAAAGCACTCGAGCTCGACACCGAATCGCTCACTGCCCGCCGCGGCCTCGCCGAGATGAAGCGAGCGACCGGCAAAGCGGACGACGCGGTCGCCCTGTATCGCGAAATTCTGGCTAAAGATGAGGCAGACGTTCCAGCACGAACCGGGCTCGTTCTCGCTCTATTTGACGCCGGAAAACGCAGCGATGCCGAGGCCGAACTCGCGAGATCGCTCGAGGCGAATCCGGGCAATATCATCCTCCAAGCCGGCGCCGCGTATTGGTACGCGGCAAATAATGAGGGCGAAAAGGCCGTCGATCTCGCCCAAAAAGCGATCGCCACCGATCCGCGTTTCATTTGGTCTCACATTGCTCTGGCTCGCGGATTTATTGCTCAGAGAAATCCGATCGCGGCTGAAAAGACACTCATCGCTGCCCGCCGCTACGGCAATTTCCCGACGCTCGAATACGAGATCGCTTCGGCACGAGCAGCGGCAGGATTCTATCGCGAGGCGGCCGAGGAACTCGCGAAAAGCTTTTCCGTAAAAGATGGTTTGGTCTATACGAATCTTGGCGGGCGGATCAATCGCGGATCGAAGGACTTTAACGAGCTTGTCGGGTTTGAACGACGTGCCAGCATTTTCGCCCCGGTCGCGGCTGAGAGCCCGGAAAACGCGGCCCGCATGGCAGCCTTGCTCGACCTTAAGCAGGAACTCGATAAACCGGAGCCGAATGCGGCCGAGGTCGCTAAGGCAGCGGACGAATTCGTCAGCGGCGACGATAAGATGAAGGTGCATCGCATCGTCTTTGCCAGCTCACAGCTTTTGGATAAGAAAGTCGCGTTGCCAAAGGTCGTCGAGCTGACCAAGGCCGCCCCATCGGCGTTGGATGCAGGGCTCGAGGTTGCCGATCCGTCTGCCGCCGTGATGGCAAGCGAGCTTTACGAAAGTCGCACCATCGCATCGACCAGCGGCACCTATATCAACGTGCCGGTTGTTGCCCGGCCTACGCTTTCGGCTGTGCTCCGCGGCCGCGTTGAGGAGATCAACGGTTGGGCACACTTTCAGATGGATGATGCGCCTCAGGCGACGGTACATTTAAAACGGGCCGTAAGCGTATTGCCGGCTGACAGCGCCTGGTGGCGTTCGAGCACCTGGCGCCTCGGCACATCATTGCAGCTTGAGGGGAAAAACGCCGAGGCGCTTGAGATGTACATCCGCAGTTACAAGAGCGGCCAGCCCGACCCGCTGCGATACAACGCTATAGAAGCTTTATACAAACGAGTCAACGGCCATACAATGGGCCTCGAAAACCGGATCGGGCCGAATCCTTCGCCCACGGTTTCCACAGAGACCGTTGCGGTGCGTCCGACCCCGACGCCTGCGATCCCGATCGCTATTGCCCGATCGACGCCGACGCCAAGGCCGACGCCGATCGCAACTCCCAATCCAACTCCAGTTCCAACACCGGAAGAAGTAAAGGCAACGCCGACACCGGAACCGTCTCCGATCCCGACACCGATCGAAACACCAAAGGTTGCCGTCGAAGAGCCTTCGCCGAGCCCGACGCCTCTCGCGGTTCCATCGCCAACACCCGAGGAAACACCAAAAGTGACCGCAGAAGAACCAAAGGCCGAGCCCACGGCATCGCCAACGCCCGAGGCGACACCTACGCCGGAAGAGCCAAAGCCTACTCCGTCGCCTTCGCCTTCGCCGGAACCTTCGGCTACGACCGTTGCAAAGGAAAATACGGCATCAACAAAGTTGATCGACAACACGAACGGACTGTTTCCGCCCGTTATCATCAACATTCCGCCGCCGCCGGTAACGACAAAATATGTGCCCAAAGCGGAGCCAACGCCGGAAGCAAAACCAACGGAGACGAAACCCACAGACGCCAAGCCCGCAGAAGGGCGGCCGAGGGTGATCGACGGCGTTCCGACCAGCGAAGAGATCAAGCCGTGCACGATAACCATCGATCAGGAAACGATCAGCGTTCAAAGCACGGGGGTTGACCGGGCAGTCGTCGTTCGCCGAACGGACGACGGTGACATCGAAGGACTGACGGCGACATCGACAAGCCCGCAGGATGTCAGCATCAGGCGCGAGGCGATACCCGGCGTGAAGTGGACCGCGCTTTTTATTCTGCGGTCGGTCAGCTCAAAAACCGGAGTTTTTCAGGTGAAATTCGAGGCTCCGTGCGGCGAGAAAGAGGTTGTTGTCAGGGTGCAGTAGATCAATGATGGCGTTTCGATGGCCGGTCGTGAGCTGCTATCGCAGCCGTTGCAATGGCACAAAGCATCAGAAAGAAAAACGCATTTGAGGGCGTACGCAGCGGAAAATCAAAGAAGCTGTGGACAAGAACGCCTAAACATCCTGCCAACGCTCCGATCGCGGCTTCGTTTCTAAAACCGGAGGAACTCGCGATCGTCTTCAGCCCTTTCTTAAACAACAGGACGATGAAGCCCGCGAGGCAGATGAAACCAACGATCCCGGCATCCGCGAGGGTTTGAAGGTATTCGTTGTGGGCCTGTTCGACACGGAATTCCCCGCTCATTGTGTCGTATTTTGTGAAGGCGACCCCGAACGACTCGAACCCGGCGCCCAATATCGGATGAGCCAGAAATATCTTCAAAGCGATCGGCCAGAAATGCAGCCTGCCCGTCGAAATATCCCCGTCAGCCAGCACAACACCAGTGCCGCGAAGCAGAGCATCGTTCCCGCCGATCAGAAGTACGACACCAAAAATGACCACGATCAGAGCAATGCCGGCGGCAGCGATAACAAAATTTCGCTGCATGCCTGCCTTTGAACGGCTCTCACCGGACCAACGGCCGGAAAGAAAATTAAGCAGCGAAACAAAAGCCAAAGTCGCCAGAAAGCCCAACA
This sequence comes from Acidobacteriota bacterium, assembly GCA_016703965.1. NCBI lineage: Bacteria > Pseudomonadati > Acidobacteriota > Acidobacteriota bacterium. The sequence continues at coordinate 1,009,830 of JADJBB010000021.1, read as the reverse complement.
ATCCACCGCGCGAACCGGTCGATACCGTCGCAACGCCCATCACAACGATGCCGGCCGCAAGCAATATCTTCTGCTCCCGCCCTGCTTTTTTTCCGAATAGTAATGCAAGGGCAAGGCCGCCGGTCATCTGCATGAACGTCGCGAAATGATGCTGATTAACGAACGGACCGAAAGGCCGGGCACCGGACGTTTCCCGCACGCCGTAGATGCCCTCAGGACTTGCGAGGCGCTGTAGGATGCCGTAAAGCGCCATCAATGCCCCGAATATGATCACGAAATAGACCGCTTTTTTTAGACGCTTCTCATTATTAATGAAGGCGAGGCAGGCGGCAAAATACAAGAGATATACAACCAGTTTTACGGCAAAGAACCGGGTCGAATAAGGGTCAAGAGAGAGGGCATTCGAGGCGGGAACCGCTAAGCCTGTGACGGCTCCGCCGAGCGGCAGCAGCTGGACGAGGGCGATCAGGAGAAAGCCGGCAATCGGTATCTGAAGCGAGCTCGAATTTATCAAAAGGCCGCCCGTCGTCCATGTTTCGGCTATCCAAAGTAGAACGATCAGTGCCCAGGCTATCGAAATGAATATCCAGGTAACATTATCGACGCCGCCGAAGAGCACCGTCGCGAACAAGGGCAAAAAACACAGCAAAAAGAACACGGCCTTGCTCGGCAGCGAGGTATGATCACCGATGGTGACATCCTCGATCCCAAATATCGAATTCCCTTTTTCCTGCAGTTCGCTCATTTATAAACGCTTGATCGAAAGATCGTCAAATGATAATCGCCCGGTTATGCGGCAAGCCGGCCCGCCGCACCCTTCGCGGGCAAGCCTGATGATGATGCCATCACTGCCAGCGGGCACCGTAAATTTCACCTTGAGAGTCGTCCAGTCGCCGGCCAGTGCAAAGGGCGGCGTGCTGACGATCGTTCCCGTCGTCGCCGCATCCGCGATCTCCAGCTTCAGCGCCGCCGGTGTTTTCAGATCGGAGCGATAAAAGCCTTCGAACTCATATTCGGCGCCGGGAATGACCGCAACGGTTTGCGATACGGTGCGAAAATGCGACGAATCGAACGAATTGAACAGCAAAAACAGCCCGTACTGGCCGGAGCGTTTATGGACGTCGCTCTGGCCGACCTGCGGCTCGGCCCCCTCGGCGATCTGCCATTCAAAAGGCCCGGCTCCGCGAAGCTTTATCCCGCTTTCAAAACTTCCATTCACTATCTGCCCAACAACTGGCTTTTCCGTTCCTTCTGGAGCAAGATCGGAAACAACGCGAGCCGCGAGACGGAACTTTTTCGCGGAGAGCAGCTTTTGAGCCAGATCTTCCCCGAGCTTTTTGTAACGGGTGATTTTCGCCTGATCCGGCAGTTTCGCCCACGATTCGACCGCATCGTCCTCGCGTTCCTGGCCGATCAGCGATGTCGCGAGTGCCGCGTTTATCGCCTCGCTGTCGCCGAGCGACGTTCGCACCTGAGCAAGGTCCCCGTCAAAGATCTGAAGAGCCAGAACAACGGCGCTTCGGGCAAAATCGGAGTTAGTTTCTGCGGCTTTTGCCGCCAGCTTGAATCCGTCGTCGGTCTTCCCTTCGCGGATCAGCAGATTGCCGTATGCCCATTGTACGGCCGCGTAGTTCGGGGCCAGTTCCGATGCCCGTTTGATGGCCGCCTCACTGCCTTCGGTGTCGCCGTTTAGGTTACGCGCCCGGCTCACGTTGAGCCACATCAGATAATTGTTTGGAGCGAGCGCGGCGGCGGTTTCGTATTCGCTCAACGATCTCGCCAGATCACCGGGGTCGAATGTTTTTTCGAACAAGGCCGCCGCGGAATAATGCGTCTGCGGATCTGACGGGCCGAGGCCGATCAGCCAGTCGATGACGAGTTTTGATTCCGGCCGCTTAAGGTCGAGGCGCGAGGCGATGGCGTTCGAAAAGTTCCAACGGATGAAAAAGAACGTCGCCACCACGCAGATCAACGCGACCACGACGAGCGAAGCCTTTGCGAACTTTGGTTCGATTTTTATGAGCTTTAGCGACAAAATTGTTAAATAATATCCACGGCTTCGATCTTTATCTGGGCTCGTTTGAGCGTAACGTCCGCCTCGTCACAGGTCTTTCTCAGAGCGGTCAACTTCTCGGCCGGAAAATGGCGAACCGAGATGAGTATCTCGGCGACCTCTTTTTCCTTGCAGATCTCGGCCAGCGATCCGTTTCCGTCAAAAACTTTTAGCCCGTGGATGACTTTGTCTTTTTTCTTCGAGTCGTCATCAATAAACCCGATCGCCTGCATGTTCCATTCGGGATTGTTATTCAGCTCGCGAAGCACCATTTCGCCGCCGTCGCCCGCGCCGTAGATCAGAACCTTGCGGCTGCCGTGGGCGGCGACCGCCGGCAAAACCTGCCGTATCAAACGAAACGCCATTCGGCTGCCCATTACGCCGAGCAGCAGCAGCAAGGCGTCGACAAAGAAAACCTTTCGCGAAAATCCTTCGAACCGATAGATCGCAAGCACCGCGAGCATACTCGCCGCAGAACCGAGAACCACGCCTTTTCCGAACGTAATTGCATCGCCGATACTGGTGTATCGCCACAGGCCGCGATAGACGCCGACAGCGAGAAAGGCAGCGAGTTTTATCAGCACAAGCAGGGGCACAGTCTGCAGAAACAGCGTCCAGCTCGTCGACTCTTCAAAATTGCGATAAAGCAGCGCCCACGCGGAATAGTAGGCAAGCGTGATCAGAAATGCGTCGAGAAAAACCTCGAAGATCCGCCGTTTGTGCGAGACGTTGACGAGGAAGGCGAACACGGCGTTTTCCTGAATAGCCTGCTCCTCCTCGACGCCTTCGTAAACCTTGACCTTTGAAAGATAAACGCCGACGATCACCAGCACGATCGTAAAAACGCCGATCAGGCCAAAGCTCCTGAACGGCCCGACCCGCGCGACCATCACTGCCAAACCGCCGGCGATCACGGCAAAACCATATAACATCAGGACCGCATTTCGCTCGGACAATCCAAGGGCGACGAGCCGATGAGAGGTATGATCGCGGCCGCCCTGCGATGCTTTGCGGCCCCACAATTTACGTAAGACCGTCACGAATGTCGTGTCAAAGATCGGGACAAAAAGTATTAGAACCGGAACGGCAAGAATGGCAACGATACCGCGCGAACGGCCGCCGACTTGATTGAGCAGCACCGACCCGGAAAGCAGAAATCCGATAAACATCGACCCGGAATCGCCCATAAAGATCGACGCCGGATTGAAGTTGAAAACAAGAAACCCAACGAGAGCGCCGACAAACGCACTTGCGAGCAGCAGCTCGTTCGTCAATCCGCTCGATGCAAAGTTCATCGCCAGCGAAAACGCCGCAATAGCCGAGATCCCGGCCGCGAGGCCGTCCATATTGTCGAGCAGATTTATCGCATTTGTGATGCCGATCACCCAGAAAACGGTGATCCAGATATCAACTATCTCAAAACCGGTGAGCGGCAATTTCAGCCCGGAGATGACCAGAATTCCGGCGCCGATCAACTGCCCGATCAGCTTTTGATAGGGCCGAACGCTGATGAGGTCATCGATCAAACCAACGAGAAAAAGGAACGCACTGCCGCCGATAACGACCAATGATTCCCGGCTGATCGGAACAAGCGTGAAATATACGACGTTCGTCGCGATAAAGATCGCGATGCCGCCGTGCATAGCAGTTGGTTTCTTGTGCCAGCGATCCGATTTCGGCTTGGCGACAAACCCGTAGCGCACCGCGATCGACCGCACGGCGAACGTACAGATCACCGAGAGTATCGCCGCTACGGCCCCGACAAAAAATGGGCTTGAGACCAAACCGGGCATAAAAACGTAATTACAAGCCAATTATCGCAGAAAATCAACCGTTTTGCGTTTTCCGGTCAAAAGCAGCGATACGATCCGCGTGGCGTTCGAGCAGCATCTGATAAACCTCGGATATATCGGCGACCATTTTCTCAGTCCGGAAATTGGGATCGACATGGATCCTGCCATTGTCGCCGAGCTTCTTTCGCAGTTCAGGATCTTCGAGCAAATGGGCAATGCGATCTGCGAGCCCGACTGAATCGAACGCTTTGACCAAATAACCCGTGTAATCGTCGATAACGACCTCAGGTGCTCCGTCGATGTCGAACGAGACGCAGGGCTTGCCCATCGCGAGCGACTGCGGCAGAACGCGTGCGAGGCCTTCGCGTAAGGATGTATGGACGACTATGTCCATCGCCGAGATCATCTCCGGAATTCGTGTGCGGTCGATCAAACCTGCAAATACAAAGTTCTCAAGGATCCCGTATTCCGACGCCCGCTTTTGCAGATGCTCGAGCAGAATGCCGTCGCCGATCAGGAAAAACCTGACATTCGGCACGCGTTTAACAATCTCGGGAGCCGCGTCCATCAGCTCGTCATGGCCCTTGAGCGGGAAAAGTCTGGCGATCTTGCCGACAACTGGAGCGTCAGGCGGAATGCCGAATTCCCGCTTTACCGCGTCAGCGTCAAACTTTGCATTCAGGAACCAATCGAGTTCCATTCCACTGTAGATAGTTCGAAATCGCTCGGGCTCCGCGATATTCGCGGCAATCGCTTTTTTAACGATGATCTCTGAGACGCTGATGTAATAATCGGTTACCCGCGCGCACACTTTTTTAACAACACGCCAAGTTCGGTTGACGAGCCACGGCTGGTATTCATGGAAAACAAGACTGTGCAGCGTGTGGACGATCAACGGCGTTCCGGCGAGCCAAGCCGCGATTCTGCCTAAAACGCCAGCCTTCGACGAGTGCGTATGAACGATGTGGTATCGGCCTTTTTTGATGAGCTTGTATAGTTTCCAGAGGGCGACGAGATCTGAAAATGGGTTGATGCTGCGGCCCATTTCGGGGACGATGATAAGGTTTGTCGTCTCGCGTGCCTGCGAAAGCAGTTCGCCTTCCTTACCTTTGTCGATGCCGCTGATGAAATCAACCTCGTACTCAGGCATCGCGTCGAGACCGACAACGGACAGCAGGGTATTCTCCTGCGCTCCGCCGACGATCATTCGCGTAATGATGTGGAGGACGCGGATCGGGTCAGAACCGCCTGCGTGAGCGGGCGGCCTGGCCATTGATATCGCAGGACGTGCAGAATTATCGCCCATGCCGCCCGCTGACGTAGGCGGTTCTGACAAAAAGCTAGACATCGGCAACTACCAAATAATCGCGATCGAGATGAATAAATTCAAAGTTTTTTACGCCGGATTTAGCGAGGATGTCGCGAACCTGCGGCTCGGTATAGAGAAAAAGCGGCGTACCTTTCATCCAGAAACGAAGTCGACGCAGCGGCACGCGCCATTCGACCGCTTTCGGAAAACTCATGATCAGTTTGCCCCTTGTCAGCTCACGCATACGCGTTATAATCGGCACGGGATGCTCGACATAGTCGAAAAATCCATTCCCCGTACAGGCATCAAATGGCCCTTCGTCCAGACCGATCGCCTCGGGAAATCCCCCAACGACAAATTCGCAAATATCGCCGACGCCGGCCTCGTTAGCCAGTTCATCAGCGATCTCGATCATGACCTCGGCAAAATCAACGCCGACGACCTTCTCGGCCCCATTCTGCGCAAAGGCAATGCAAAACCTGCCCGATCCGCAGCCGACATCGAGTATCTTTTTTCCCTCGAAAGGCTTCAATTTCTCGACGTTGAGCTCGAGCCGTTTTTGTACGACACCGCGCCAATAATTATCGATAAAACCGGCGATCAGCCCTTTTTTATCGTCGTAGATCGCGTCGAACCGCTCGGCGTCATCATCAAAATGATCGCGAACTTTGTCCTCGACCGTCGTATTTCCCTTGTCAGTCATAAAACTCTTTGCACAAGCCCGCGCGTAAGCAAGGGCGACCCACTCAACGCTGTAATTCTAGCGGTGTGTCAATATTCAAAACCTCGCGCATCGGTGCCATCTTAAAATCTTTCAAAAGCTTTCGAAGCCGTCGCTCCGTCGCACCGAGATTAAAATAATGCGTTAAGGCGATCCGCCGAGGCACGTCGATCCGCGGATGTTCCGGGTCGAGTTCCCACGGGTGCAGATAAAACGTGACCGGCTCGCCGCCGCGATTCACCGACTTTATCGCCTGTTTCGTCACCTGATATGGGTAAATTCGGAAATACGCACCACCCGATATCGGCATCGTAAAACCCGGCAATTTGAGCGTCGAGATCGGAAACTCGATAAACTCAAATTTCTCGCGCGTGATCTTGTACGGAAATCGAGGAGCGTCTGCGATGCCATACCGGTAATTCAACACCGGGAAAATACTCGAATCGTACTTGATCCCAAGTTCGCCCAGAATATCTAAGGCCCAAAGCGATTCCTTTGTTATCGAAAAAAACGGGGCACGATGCCCGAGCACTTTTTTGCCCGTCAGATCCTCAAGATAATGGATCGCCCGCGTCAATTCCTGCTTAAAAAGCTCAGGCTCCTGCTTATAGATCAGCGTATGCGAAAACCCGTGCGTCCCGATCTCGTGGCCCTCGGCCTCAATGCGTTTGACAATCTCGGGGTGCTTTTCAGCAACGTAGCCGAGCATGAAAAACGTTGCTTTGGCACCGCCGTCGTCAAGAATTTTCAACAGCTTGTCGCCCGCAAACTCGATCCGGTCTTCAAACTTGTCCCATTCCGAATACGGGATCTCGATGCCTTGATACCAGTCTTCAAAGTCGATCGTTAAAGCATTCGTGATCGGGGCCTTGGCCATAAAAAACTCAGGCGGCAACCGGCAAATAAACCGCGCCCCGCAAATAAATGCGGGCGGCGGAAGATATGACGACAGTGCGGGGAAGTCGCTGCCGGTTGCCAATCCCCTATTTTACACCACCGTCCTACAAGTCGCATCTCGAGTTGTAAATTCGGAATAAGTGATAAGTGCTAAGTAAAAAGTTATAACTTCTCACTTAGCACTTATAACCTATTCCGGAGACATCTCCCACTAGTCGATAAACCGTTGAAACCACAGCTCGAGCATCAGAAATGTCCAGAGTTGGAACGAGTGGTCGCGTTCACCGGCAATGTGTTCGTTTACGTACCTTTCGAGAATGTCAGGCTTAACTATGCCGCGTTTTAAGGATCGCTCGGATAGCAGAACGCCGCGGACAAAATCCTTCATCTCGCCGCGAAACCATTTCCCTATCGGCACGCCGAAGCCCATTTTGCGCCGATAAATGACTTCCCTCGGGACCAGCCTTGCCGCAACTTTCTTGAGGAGCGATTTTGTGCCGACCCCGCTCATTTTCATGCTTTCCGGCAGGGTTGCGGCAAACTCGATCAGTTTGTGATCGAGAAATGGCGAGCGTGCCTCGAGCGAATTTGCCATCGTCGCGATATCGACCTTGACGAGCAGATCGTTTGGCAGATACGTCATCTGATCGGTCAGGAGCGTTGCGTCGAGCGTGCCAGTTCCGTTGGCCTTAGCAAACCATTTATCGAGCAGCGACAACGGGTCTTGTCCGGAAACTGACGCGGCGAAGTCCGATGTATAGAGTTCCTTCTTGGTATCGCGGTTAAATGTCGTCACCCATCGGAAATAGCGTTCGGTTCGCGGCAGATTTGCAGCTCGCAGAAATCGTTTCGCATCGCGAAAGCGGCTCCGTTTCAGTTCCGATGTTGGCAATAGACTCACAGGAACTTCAACAAAGACCTTTCGCAAAGCTGCCGGAACTCGGGCGTATGCCTCCGCGATCCGCATCGCGGCATAGCGTTCGTAACCCGCGAAGCTTTCATCGCCGCCGTCGCCATTTAGAGCGACGGTGACGTGCTTTCGCGTCTCTTTCGCCACGTAATAGGTCGGGATCGCACTCGAATCTGCATACGGTTCGCCGTAATGATCGACGAGGGTCGGAATAACGTCAAGAGCATTTGGGCGGACGATAAATTCGTTATATTCGGCTCCGACGTGCTCGGCAACGCGTTTTGCGTACTTCAGCTCGCTGAAATCCTGTTCTTCGAATCCGATAGAGAAGGTTTTGACCGGCTGTTCGCTTTCCTGCGCCATCAATGCGACAACAGCCGAAGAATCGACGCCGCCCGATAGAAACGCTCCGAGCGGAACTTCGGAGATCATTCGCAGCTTCGTCGATTCACGCAAGATCCGCGTGGTTTCGACTATCGCTTCTTCTTCCGTGATCTTGATCTTCTTTGAGAAATCAGGCTGCCAATATCGCTGCGTTTTGATCTCGCCGTCTTTCCAGAGAAGCCAATGCCCCGGCTCGAGCTTGCGAATCTGCTTGAATGCCGTCATCGGTGCCGGAACGCAGAGGTACGACATGTAATTGTCGATGGCCTCGAGATCGACCTCGCGGGAAACTGCCGGATGTTTCAGAACCGCTGAAAATTCCGAGCCGAAGATCAAATCGCCGTTCGGCTGATGCGAATAAAGGATCGGCTTTTTCCCGACTCGGTCGCGGGCGAGGAAAAGTGACTTGTCGCGTTCATCCCAGATCGCGATAGCAAACATGCCGCGAAGGTGCTGCAGGCCTTCCACGCCGTATTCGTCGTAAAGATGAACGATGACCTCGGTGTCCGATTTTGTGTAGAATTTGTGGCCGAGCTGGTCGAGTTTTTCGCGAAGCTCCTGATAGTTATAGATCTCGCCATTGAAAACGATGGCCTTCGTACGATCCTCGTTATACATTGGCTGCTGGCCGCTGGCAAGGTCGATTATCGCCAGCCGTCGCATCGCTAGGCCGACATTTTCCTTAACGTAGAAACCGTCCTCGTCCGGGCCGCGGTGGAAAATAGCCTGATTCATCGCCTCCAAAACGGAGCGATCGACGGCCTCGCGGTTAGAATTTACGAATCCGGTAATTCCGCACATTATCTAAGGGTACCGCCTCTCGCCGGCTCATACTGCATTTCGATCTCTCGCGGCTCTGCGTTTGCTCTAAGCTGCTCTTCGATACGTCGTTGGGCGGCCGCCCGGGTAAGGATCTTGTTTTCCCGATTTTCCTTAAAGACCGTCCATCCCGCACCGATCAGAATAAACAAAAACACCTGGATCTGCGTTCGCTGCCGGTAAGCCGTACCGACGTTTCCCTGAAAAACCGAATAAGCGATCGTGAGCATCAGGCTGAACATTAAGATCGGAAAGGCGTTTCGCAGCTTGTTCTTGATCGTATAGATCAGGCCCATTATCAGGAACGGGATCATCGCCCACCAGATCAAGACCTCAGGTATCGTGATCGCTTGCCGCAGATTTGTCGCCTGCCACGGGTAGGGAGCAAACATCAATACCGTAAAGCCAAGTGGTATAGCGGTCAGAGCTCCTTCCGCGGTGGAAACATCGATCTCTTCGCCGAAGCCGGTTTCGGCGGCACGAGCAAGATCCCTGCGGCTGCCCTCGATTCGATTAAGGTTGGTAAATGTGGTCAGCTCAACAGTAGCTCTCTGTCCGACACCTAAATAGGCAAGGGCAAATCCGATCACGAGCAGGATCACCGTGCTTCGCAGCAGCGATCGCTGGGTGGTGGACATACCAACTACGAAGCTGCCCACGACCGCCACGACCACCATGTAAAAAATATAGAACCGAAGCGAAAGTATGCCGAAAAGCGAAACGATCAGGATCGCAACCGCGGCATAACTGATCTTTGACTGCAGCTGCATCACCATCGTCATCGCGACAACGAGGAGAAAGATGATCAATCCATCTTTGAGCAGCTGTCCCGACCAGATAATGAAAGACGGAAAGATCGCGATCGCGATCGCAGCAAAACGGGCTACATTCCTATTGTTGTATATCTTTCTCGAGCAGAAATAGACCATCGGAGCCGTCGCCGCACCGAGGACCGCACAAAATGACTGGGCCGCGAAGATGTTCCTGCCAAAAATATAATAGATGCCGGCCGTGATGTAATACATTCCCCACGCGACGCCGCTGCGAGGATCAAATTCGAAAAATGTACTGTCAGGGTTGATTGCCAGGCCCATCCACGCCTCGACCATCTCGGCGCCCTTTGCATCATATGAGAATGCGTCACCGCCAAAGAACTCGCGAAGTTCGTAAATATGTATGAACAGGCCAAACGCCATTCTGAGAGCCAGGGCGACCAGAAAAACCGTCGTGATAAACTCTTTTTCCTCGGTGTATTTCCTGAATGCAATGATAAATAAACCGGCCAGCGCCATCACGAACGCGATCGCGGCAGCACCATCCGGAAATGGCACGAGAGCGATGCCCATCGCGATCACCAAAATACATGCTAGTGAAATGAACCGGTTTAGCATCAGCTAGTTTTCGTCGCGAAGAACGAGGTTGTTTTCAAGAACAAGTGCGTCAAAATTGGCGTTGCCAAAAGTATTGATCGCGTCCTGCGGGGTACAGACGATCGGCTCCTGCACATTGAATGAAGTGTTCAGCAGCATTGGAATGCCCGTGATCTTTTTGAATTCGTTGATGAGATTCCAGTAACGCGGATTCGTCTCTTTGTTGACCATCTGCGGCCGAGCCGTACCATCGACGTGAACCACGGCTGGGATCTTCGATTTGTATTCCTCAGCGACTTCGATGACCGTGATCATGAACGGATCATGATGCTCAACGCCGAAAACCTCATTCCCATGTTCCTCGAGCATCGACGGAGCGAGCGGGCGAAACCATTCGCGAAGCTTTACCTTGTGATTCAATATCTCGCGCATATCTGCGCGACGCGGATCGGCGAGAAAGCTGCGGGCACCGAGGGCTCGCGGCCCGAGTTCCATTCGCCCGTTGAACCAGCCGATGATCGCACCTTCCGATATCATTTTAGCGAGCTTTGGCAGTAGCTCTTCGTCAGGTAATGTATGATATTTGAGCCCGGCGGTATCGAGCGCGGTCTGGCATTGTTCGTTCGTAAATCCCGGTCCCCAATAGGCCGAATTCATTACGAACTTTCTAGGATTTCCCAGCTTTTGATGCCAAACCATCATAGCCGCACCGAGCGAGCATCCCGCATCGCCCGCCGCCGCCTGAACATAAAAGCGCTTGAACGGCGTCTCGTGAAAGATCCGCCCGTTCATCACCGAGTTGAACGCCACGCCGCCCGCCATGCATAGATTTTCCTCGCCGGTGATCTCTTTTAGATGCTTGACGAGATGTATCGCGGTCTCCTCGACTGCTTTTTGGGCCGAACACGCGATATCCCAATGATGCTCGTTCAATTCCTCACCCGGCAGTCGTGGCGGGCCGAGTTCGTTGACGATCGCGTCGGGAAACTGATAATGCTTAGCAAGATGATGGTCGAGAACACGGATGTTGAACTTGAAATCGCCCCTACCGTTGGTCGTCAACACCTTCTCGCGAAAGAAGTCGTAGTGTTTTGGCTGACCGTACGCCGCAAGGCCCATCACCTTCCACTCGTCGCCGGCAAACATATCAAACCCGATAAAATTCGTCACCGCGGAGTAAAACTGGCCAAGCGAATGCGGCAATTTGATCCGTTTCAGAACCTCGATCTTGTTCCCTTTTCCACGGGAAAAAAGCGTGGTTGTATCTTCTCCCGTTCCGTCCCACGTCATGATCGCGGCGGAATCGAATGGTGAGACAAAAAAAGCTGAGGCCGCGTGCGATTGATGGTGTTCCAGATAGTGAAATCTGAAATTCGAAGGCCCAAAATGCTCGCGGAGCCGCTTCGGATGCTTGAACATCCCCAAATAGCTATCGCTAACCTGCGCGATTCCGCGATCGGCACGAGCCTTGAACATGTCCTTCGAAATAAACGCCGACTTCGCCGCCTGCATCGCCTTGTGCCGCAGGATCCACGGCTTCCAATAATGCCCGACGTGCTCGACATCCTTCAGCTCGATCCCCGCCTGATCCAAACAAAACTGGATCGCCCGGTAAGGAAACCCCGCATGATGTTTCTTTCGCGAAAAGCGCTCCTCTTCCACGGCAGCCACAAGCTCACCGTCCTTTATCAGCGACGCCGCAGAATCGCCTAGTGTTGTCAGTCCGAGAATGTACATAAGAAAATAAAAGCAACAACGGATTAACGCAGATTTGCACGGATTATTCTATAAATTGCGTGCATAACAATTTTCGCTTCTCTCAAATTATCCGCGAAAATCCGCGTTAATCCGTTGTTAAAATTCCCGGTCTACTCAAACGGTTTATCAACCGATGATGCTCGAAGATTTTAGCCCCAAAATTAAAGATCATCCCAAGTTCGACACCAGTCGCTTTCAGGAAGTTGAGTACCTGCGCCTTATGAACATCGGTTATTCTATCCGCCACCTTAAGCTCAATCAGCACGTTCCCGTCAACCAGAACATCTGCACAATAATCGCCGACAATTTCACCTTCGAACCTAACTTTGATTGGGCACTGCTGTTCAGCATGGATCCCATTCTTACGAAAGAGAACCATCAATGAGTTCTCGTAAACCCGCTCAAGATATCCATTCCCCAATGTCGAATACACCTGCATTCCTAACCCGATCAGCTTGTAAGTTAAGTCACCGAAGGCCAGTTCACTACTCATAAACTAATCTCCAACAAATCAGCGAAAATCCGCGTTAATCCGTTTTTATGACTCCTATTTAACAAGACTCCGCTCCGCCAACTCCGCCGTGGCACTTTCGACTTTATCTTCAGCTTCCTGCTCAGCGAGCCAGTTTAACAGCTCGGCCAAACCATCCTCCAAGGTCACTTTCGGCTCGTAACCAAGCATCTTTCTCGCTTTCGAGATATCCGCAACACAGTGGCGAATGTCGCCTTCGCGGTATTTTCCTACGAGGATCGGGGCGATATCTTTGCCTAATCCGGCGGCGAGCAACTCGGAGATCTTCTTGATCGAGGTCGCTCGTCCGGTGCCGATATTGAAAGCATTGTAATCCCCGCCATCGGTTTCAAGGGCGAGAAGGTTTGCGGCTACGATATCTTTTACATTGACGAAATCACGCGACTGTTCGCCGTCTTCGAAAATGGTCGGAGCCTGATCGTTCATCAGTCGTGACGAAAAGATCGCACAGACGCCAGTGTATGGATTCGACAGAGCCTGCCGCGTACCGTAAACGTTGAAATATCGAAACGCGACCGTCGGTATCTTGTACGCACGGCCGACTGCGAGGCAGTATTGTTCCTGATCCTGTTTGCTGACCGCGTAAACCGAGGTCGGGAAAAGCGGTTTCACTTCGTGCGTGCCGATCGTCTCAAGCTGTCCGCCGCAGGTTTCGCATTTGAATTCCCAATCGTGTGCGGCAAGCTGTTCGTTTGGCCGCAGAAACGGAAAGACGGTTTCATTGCAGGTATTGCAGCGATACGCTCCTTCGCCATATATCGACATTGACGAAGCGACGATCAGCTTCTTGAACTGCTTCGGCCGTTTGATCATCTCCTCGAGCAAAACCGCAGTTCCGAGATCGTTTGCCTTCACATACCGCACGATCTCATACATCGATTGCCCGACACCGACCTCAGCCGCCTGGTGATAGACGACATCAATACCGTCGAGAGCCTCGGCAACAGCCTCGGCGTCGCAGACGTCGCCCTTGATAAACTCTGCTTCCGTGCTGAGATGAGGCGGCGGCGTGGGGCCGTGGACCTGTTCGACAAGTGAATCGAAAATGCGGACCGTGTGGCCGCGTTCGACAAGTGCGTCAACTAAATGCGAGCCGATAAATCCGGCTCCGCCCGTGACGAGAATATTCATTTTTTCCATCTAAACCTTCTTTTTCGAGGCATTTACCGCAGTTTCGAACACCTCTAAAACTTTTGGAGCTACTGCCTTGGCCGAGTATTCGCGCTCGACCGTTTCGCGTCCCGCACGTCCAAGTTCGCGTCGCAGCTTTGCCGAATGCATCAGCCGTTTGATCTTGTCGATCCACTCGGCCTGGCCATCAGCAAGGAAGCCGTTAACTCCGTCTTTGATAATTGTAGAGTTTACACCGACCGGCGAGCAAATCGTTGGAATGCCGAGGGCCATGTATTGCAGAGCCTTGAGGCCGCATTTTCCCTTGGTCCAATTCTCATCCGGCAGCGGCATCAGGCCGATATCGATCTGCCGCAAGTCGTGAAGCTCCGTCTCCGAACGCCACTGCATCGCCTCTGTATCGACACCAGCGATCTTGTAAACCGGAGCCCCGATCACCCGTAGCCGGAAATTTTCTTGCTTGGCAAGCTCCTGCAAGGTCTCGCGGATCGTGTCAAGGTGCTGGATCGTACTAAAACTTCCGGACCAGCCAATTGTGATCGTCTCGGGCTCGTCCGTTCTCTCAATAAAGTCGTATTTGTCGGTATCGATCGTCGTCGGAATTATCGTCACGGCGTGATTATTTGCCCGAGCATAGTCGGCGAGATATTCATTTCCCGCCATGATATGCGTCGAGAGCTTACAGATCTCAGCGATCTTTCCGGGGAACTTGAGGTAGCTCAAATAGCCATTTGACGGGCTTTTGTACGAAACAAACACTGCATCGTCAAAATCAAAAACCACCGGAACGCCTGACTTTGCGATCTTTCGCTCGAACCACGGCGGTCCCAAAAGTGCGGCTTCGCGGAAGATATAGACGAGGTCGTATTCGGATACGTCCGCGAGTTCAGCACGACGCCGTTTCATGTTACGCGTGACCGCGCTGACCTTGGTCAGAACCTTTCCGCCTTGATATAAAACGGCACGCAGCTCGTCATTCTCGAACGGCGCGTACGTGATCTTAACCCCGCCTTCGCGAAGGATCGGCTCCCACTGTTCTATTCGAAATCGCTGGCCCGGCGAGGTGTCGTAAATGGAAGGAACTACAGCTAGAACACGCATAAACAAAGGAGAAATCGTAACAACTAATTACCCTCTTTGCAAAAAAGCCGCTCGTAAAGGCTCCGGTAGCGAACGCCGCCGACAGTTTCCAGATCGAATCGGCGGAGAGCGACTTCGCGGCATCGATACCCGATATTTCCCAACCGCCGAAGCCGAAAGATCGCGTTTTGATACGCCTCGCGGTTGAATTTACCTATGAGCAGGCCGACGTTCTCGGTCTCGATCAATTCATCGACATCACCGACGCCGGAATTCGCAATAACGGGAAGGCCCGCGGCAAGATACTCCGGGATTTTGGTCGGCGAACGCGACTGAGTCGCGTAGGTCGCTTTCACAAACGCAAGCCCAAAATCCGCCGCGATCAGGTAGTCGAAGATCTCCGATGGGGCGACGCGTCCTATAAAATAATCGTTTTCAGTAAATCCCCGTTCGGTCAGAAGCTTTTTTATCTCGGCAGTGTCGGATTGAGTAAGAAACAACGCAAATGAACGGGGGTCGAGTTCGCGTGCCGCTGCAAGGAAATCGGCGAGTTCCTTCGTCAAATAAAGTCCACCGAGAGCCCCGATGTGTGCGTAAACCGTTCGCCCTGAAACACTGATCTCTTCGCGACGGCGTTCTCTAACACGTGGATCGATCCACGGAAAGCGAGCGGCAAAATCGACGCAGCACGGAATAACCTCGACCGGACGTGTCTCATCCGCGAGGATCATTGAACGGGCTTTTTCAGTAAGAACAACAAAGCCGTCTGCCACCTTCATCAGCCATTTCTCAACGCGTTTCGCTCCGCGAAACAGCAATCCTTTCTCAGGCCAAACGCCCGCATCGGTGTATTCCTCGGGAAAAAAACCGCGAATATCAAAGATCAGCTTCGGCTTTCGCCCGGAAAACTTCCTCGCCAACGCCCCCATCAACGTCGCCACATGTATCCGCCCATGAAGCACATCGAACTTTCGTTCGCGGATCTTTCGTCTGACAAAGAGCGTTCCGGCGAAAATATCATATGCAGTGGCGAGAGCAGACGGCGAGCGATGGTACGCTAGTGCATCCCATTCGATGCCTTCGGACGCCAATGTTCGCTTTGTTTCGGCGATCTGTTCCGCCGACCATTTTGCCTTAAGATCCGGCTCAAATGTGACAATCCCAACGCCAATTCCCCCCTTCACCAACTCACGCAAATACGGCAGAACCTGCGTTTGCACAAGCGGCTCGCGCATTCCAAAATAGCAAATATAAAGGGTTTGTTTGGCTGCCTCAGTCATTTTTGAACTCGGCAAGGATTATCGCACGATAGCCGTTCGCCTCGCTCGCCTTCGGCATCAGCGGAAGCAGAAATCCGGCGGCGAGATTGCCGAAAAGGTATAGGTATTTTGAGGTCGATGCTGCATTTCTCAGAAATCTTGCGACTGAGAGATGTTCGGAATGGTGGATCGTGACCTTTATTTTCCCCCCGGTATTTTCGGCCTCAGTTCTGAGCATTTCTGCAACTTCATTCGCATCCGGATACGGATTTTCAAGATGTTCCGACAGCCAGTCAGGAACTTCCTGGTGCGATGCGACAAGCTTAGTATTAAAAGCTTCATCAATCTCGCGGGCAATTTTCCCAGCCGGAAAAGTAATGATTATCGTATCTTTAGCGACCCGAACAAGCTGCCTGATCGCCTCGGGCCGCAGGCCTTCAGGCAGATGTTCCAGCACATCGACCAATGCCGCGACCGAAAACGAGCGCTCTGCAAACGGCAGCGTGATGATGCTGCCGTGAATGAAAGTAAAGCCATCGACCTTAACATCCGTCGGCAAAATATCGACGCCGACGACGCTTTTCGCCGCGACGAACGCCGACAATCCGTATTCCCCGCAGCCCGCATCAAGCACGGTCGTCTCCGCGTTCACAAACGGCCTCAAGATACGGGCGACGTCGACATTACGGCAACGCGTGTCCCACGCCATTTTGTAAAGAGTTTTTCGGATCGATCCACCCATGCAAATTACGCCTCGGCCTTTACGCCTCGCCGATTCGACGGACGGCGGCCGAATTTAAGGAAATAACTGATGTTTCGCGGCTCAAAATACAGGCTCTTGATCGAGTGGAAAATGAATGCCGGATAATTCCCTGCCACGAAATACGAACCCGCGAGAATCTGATGCAGGCTCCCATAGGCCGTCCGTTTTGCAGCCTGGATCTCCGCGTCGTTCGTGCGAAAAGCCTTTTCAAATGCCAACATCATGTCGTGTTCCATAACACCGACATTCGCGTGCATGTTCGAATTATGGACGCGATATTTGAGCAGTAACTCGGGCACAAAACTGACCGTATATCGCTCACTAACACGATATTGCAGATCCCAATCTGCCGAGGTCGAAAGCCGCAGGTCGAATCCGCCGATCTCGTCAAAAACTCTTCGCGGAACCATCATCCCGCTCCCGCCGCCGAGCACGCCTTCGCGTTTGAGCATGAGTAAAATTGTTGAGACTTTGCCTTCGACACCTTCGAGCCGCTCGACAAGCGAATTGCCGTCAGCGTCAACCTCTTCAACTCCAACGTGGACGAGCCCGAGTTTCGGATCGCTGCGAAACCTCGCAACCTGCTTTTCGATCTTCGTCGACAGCCACGCATCGTCGGCATCTAGGAAAGCGATAAATTCGCCGCTGCTTTCCTTAACTCCATTATTTCGAGCTGCGGAAACACCTTGATTCTGCTGAAAGATCGTGCGGATCTTGTCGCCGTAACCCGCAAGTATCTCTTTCGAATCATCCTTCGAACCATCGTCCACGACAATGATCTCGATCTCGTGATACGTCTGAGCGAGGACGCTGTCGATCGTCTCGCGCAAATAATGCGCGTAGTTATAATTTGGAATTACAACGCTGACGAGACCTTGTTTCATTGACGTTTCCAGCAAACTGCGACCAGCGTAACCGCCGTCGCAACCGTCGCCTCATCAAAATTGTAATCGATTTCCGTCGGATAGAACGGCTTGCCCCAGATCGACTGGCTCAGGCGTTCTCGCGTCGCAACCGGGATCTTGTTAAAAACCTTCCACCCGAACAGCCTCGCCTGCGTCCCAACATCATTCGGCATTCGCTTTTGACCCTCAAAAAATGGCGAGACCTTGATCGAGGCGTTGAGGTCCTGGCCGAGGAAGCGTTCGACGGTAAAATACTCTTCCAACTCAGCCTTTAGTTCGCCGGGCTCGTATTCGTGAATATGAAACGGATTTGCCGGAACGCCATTAACGGGCTGTGAGTAATTTGCATTCGGCGTGGAAAGGATAAGAGTGCCGTCAGGTGTCAGAACACGCTGTAATTCCGCCAAAAAGTCGCCACGTTCGTGCAGATGTTCGAGCGTCTCAAACGAAGTGATGACATCAAAAGTCGCCTCATCGAACGGCAGCCCCAATCCATTTCCCAGCAATACTGCTCCGTTCTCACCGCATTCCGCTTTCGCCTCGTTAGCGGCAACGGGATCGATATCAACGCCGGTCACAAACTTCGCCTTCGACCGCAGCAAGCCAATCCCGTAACCTGTTCCGCAGGCGATATCCAGAACTCGCTTGTTTTCGACAAACGGCAAGGCAAAGACATAGCGAGCCGCGTGTTCACCCCAATACGGCGACAAACGCCCGGCGTCAACCACATTCGCTCCCTGAAATCTCTCCGAAACCGCCATCCTTTTCCCTGGGAACGCAGGCGCCCTCGCCTGCAACGCCGGTTCCTCCGGCGTAACCGAGTCTAGTATTCTTCAACCAGTTCAATCACCACTCGTGTCAGCATCCCGAAGCGGAACGCTTGCAGGCGGGGGCGCCTGCGTTCCCGGCTAAGCGAGCCACTTTTGATAAAGCTCAAATTGCCGCTCGACCATCCGCTCCGCCGTAAAACTCTCGGTCACTGTTTTTCTTGCCGCGACGCCAAGCTGCCGCCGTAATTCCGGGTCGCGACTCAAGCGAATGACTTCATTCGATATCGCCGAAACGTTATTCGGCTCGATCAGTACGCCGTTCTCACCGCTCACGATCACTTCGTTCGCACCGCCGACATTGGTCGCGACGACTGGCAAACCAACGCCCATCGCTTCCATTATCACCTGACTGAATGCCTCGGAGAGCGACGGCTGGACGAAAATATCGATCGCATTTAGAAACGCTGCGATGTCGTTTTGCCAGCCGGCGAAAACGATCTTTCCAGCCGGAAACTTCGCTGCGGCTTCGTTAACCTCGGCGATCTCGCCGCGTCCAGCAAAAACAAGCCTAGCGTTTGGGATCTCAGCCGCGATCTTTTCAAATGCCTCGACGAGCTGAATATGGCCTTTGCCGTGAGCGAAATTCGCGACATAACCAACCACGATATCTTCTTCAGCAAAGCCGAATTCTGCACGAATCCGCGATCTATCAACGGCGCTCGGCGCTAGTTGCTCAAAATTAAACCCGAGATGAACAACCTCGATATCATTCCGCCTGATGCCATCCACATCTAGCATGTACGCCTTGGCCGCGTTCGAAACGGTCAGCACGTGATCGGCTTTTTCAGCCATCCACTTGTCGGCTTTGACATGAAAACGCGAGCCGAGCATCCGCACGACGCTCGTGTGATGCCGCATCAGGGCGACGATCGAGCGGTTGCCCAAGCGCCTTGTCAAAACCCCGATGAGGCCTGAGTAAAAAAGGTGCGTGTGCAGAATATCGACCTTCTCGGCCTTCAAAAACCGTGCAAGATGACGGACGGCACCGGGATAATGCTTCTTGCCCGCTGCGTTCAGCGAACGATACGTTACGCCCGAAAATTCTCCCAGCCACGTCGGCGGCTTTCCCGGCCCAAGCTCAACCAATGACACACGAACGCCCTTTCGCGTAAGCCCGGCGGCGATATTGCGAAAATAATCGCCCTGCACCGACGAGTCGCAAATGTGGCAGACATGCATCACTAAAAAGGTAACAAATTAACGTCGAACAGAGCAGGCTGTGAGCAAAACCAATCTTTCTCGGCCGGTTTGCCTTCAAAAATGACCTGCATTTTGTATTCCGCGAGGATCGCCCATATCTCATCCAGCGACTGCCCGTTCTGCGTGATGAACGGCGGATGAAGCCCGAGCCGCGCAACTGGACGATGCGTGAGAAAAGTCTCGCGTGCTCCCTTGAGAACATCGAGTTCGACACCCTCGACATCGATCTTCAGGCAATGTGGCTTGATGCCCTTTTCTTTTACAAACTCGTCAACACTGATCAGCGTGATCGGAATTTCCGTCTTGCTGCGTTCGGTTTTCACAAGCGAATTGGCGTTCGAGATCGTATCGCCCGTGTCAAAGAAAACCGTCTGGCCGCTCTTCGACGAAACTGCCTCTGAGCGAACTTCGACAATGTCCGAAAGGCCGTTCAGATCAACAACCTCCTGCAAAACGCCACGCGTGAACGGCGTCGGTTCAAATGAGTAAACCTTTCCTCCCGCGCCAACGAGCCTCGCGGTTACAACCGCAAAAAGCCCGATGTGCCCGCCGATATCGAGGACGGTATCGCCCTTTTTCACATTCTGTCGAAAGAAAGCAAACGTCTCGGGTTCGTATTCAGCCTCGTAATATCTACTCCAGCGGGCCGGAAACTTGATGTATTCACCGCCGATGTTTCGCCCTACGCCGCGGCCGAGCGTGACGATATCGAGGGCTTTGTAGGCGATCGTTTTTATTGCATCCATCTAGTTTTCCATCTCTCCGCGCCGCAGGTATCTGAAATATTTGAGTAGTCCGCTGGGAATGCTCGATGAGATTATCTGCCGGATCACGTTCGATTCACGGACGACGCTCGCGTCGTATTTCAGCGAAGCTACATAATACGAAAACGCATTTCGGTTGTCATTGAGCAGGAAATAGTTGTCGCCGATATTGAGATAGAGCCTCGCTATCGCGGGCTTTTGTTCTTCGAGAGGAAATTGCGGCACGACCTCGGCAAGGTGTTTTCGCGCGACCTCGATCGCCGTGCGGCGAACTTCCGTCTTTGACGTGTTCGTCCCATGAAATCTATATCGCTGAACAATATCCGTCGTGTCAAAAAGACTGCCGTGAGCGGCTAGTCGAAAAGCGAAATCGAGATCCTCGGCCGCCGAATACGCCGTGTCAAAATGGATCCCATTCGCCCTGATCAGATCTGTACGCACCATGTAGCTTCCCGGCGAAAAGAATACATCGCGAAGAGCCCGAAGATACGCCTTTCTAATAAATCCGCGTGCGACCTTACCGACATTTTCTGCATAAGGCCCGCGGATCGTTTTCCCGTCGTCATCGAAGAACTCGGCCCGTCCGATGATCACATCCGCTTCGGGATGTTCAGCCGAATGCTTGTGAAACGTCTCCACCGCGTTCGGCACAAGCTGATCGTCGGAATCCAAAAAAACGATCCAATCGCCTTTTGCTGCGTCAATCCCGAGATTACGTGCCGCCGAGCGGCCCTGATTTGTTTGATGCTGGTACTTAAAACGGCTGTCTGATCCGAATTCTTCGAGCAGCGTCGAGGTATCGTCAGTCGAACCATCATCGACGACAATAACTTCGAGGTCATCGACCGTCTGCCGCAGAGCGCTGTTCACGCTTTCGCAGATGTATTTTTCCCGGTTATATGTCGGGATTATGACGCTGACTTTCGGCATTTTGCGGCTCGCTCAAATATCTAGATTACCGCATTTTGATGCGGGCACGGCGATCGCGTTCGTAAATCCCCATTTGTTGAAGTGCAGCCCCGAAAAATCCGAGACCGGTTCGATCCGGCCATTGACCACCTCAAAGAACCGATATTCCGCATTTTCCAGGCCTTGCAGAAAGCGAAATGTGGCGTCTGCTTCGACCTCAAATGCCTGCATTGACTTCGGATTCACCTCGAACATTATGATCGGTGCATCCACGCGGTCGAGTGTTGCTCTGGCTCCCCTAAAAACTGACAGTTCCGCTCCTTCGACATCGCATTTGATAAAGTCGGGCTGCGGGGCCTTCCCCTCGGAGATCAGATCGTCGAGCGGCTGCATTTGGCAGGTTATTTTGTTGACCTTCCAGCCGAGGTCGTCTGTCCAGTTCGTTAGGCTCGCCATCGACGCGTCTTCCCACGGCACAAAGAAATCGACCTCGCCCGTTCGATCCGATAATGCGACGCCGTGCAGCGTCACGTTCCCAAGCTTTTCAGCGGTCATCTCGAGACAGCGATGCAGGCTGCTGTTCGGCTCAAACGAATGAACATGGCCCGTGGGCCCGACCATTTTCGAGAGATATGCGGTGTAAAGGCCCCAGAAAACGCCGATGTCAAACGCCGTTTCGCCCGCCGAGACAAACTTTCGCATCACGATCTCTTCGTCCGTCTCCTGTCCCGAATAGACGAGCAGCCCGCGATAAACCGGCATTCGCATATCGCCGAAAACGGTGCCGCCGTTCGTCTCGAATGGCACCGCTTCCAAAAATTCGAACCGCTGAGACAGAAACTCCGTCAACCGGCTGCTGCCGCGAAGCCCGCTGCGGAAATAGGCTCCGAGAAATTTGATAATAAGATTCTTCATCGAGAAATAAACGGCAGACGCAAACGCTCGGCGAGCCAGATCAGTTCCTCACGCTCGAGAACCCAACGCCAAACCAGAAGTGCGTATATCGACAACGCCACGAGCGTCGCCGCTGCGACCCAAATATCGAGTTCGCCGAGATAAAAATAAAGTGCAAGCGGCAGTGCCATAACCAGTATTGTCATACAAAACCGCCCGACACGCTGAACTCGAAATGAAACTCCCGCCACATTCTTTGCGATCACAAACAGGCAAAACGTATCCACGATCCCGCGAATGCTCCACGCCGCCGCCGCTCCGGCGATGCCGAATTTTGTCGTCAGCAGCCACACCAAGGGAACGTATAGCACGAGCTGGATCCAATACAGTTTCGCAAATATATCCGTTCGCCCCGCCGCGAGGATCGAGGCGTATGGAAAATGCGCGAGAACGCTGAACGCGATACCGCACAGCAAAAGATAAAGCGGTCGAGGGCTCTCGCGAACGAAATTCTCATCCTTGAGCCAGAGCGCCAAAAACGTTTTCGCCACGATCGCCAGCACGACCAGTGCCGGCACGGTAACGATCATATTCAGCCGTAGGCCGCGGGAGAATAGTGCGTTCAACCTTCCCAGGTCTTCCTTACCCTGAAGCTGCGAAAACGCCGGGATAAGCGACTGTATCATCGCGACCGAGAACATTGGCACGATCGCCGCGACCGTAAATGCGATCGAGTAATACCCCAGAGCGTCGGTCGAAACTGTTTTCGCGAGAATGCCCTTTTCTGCATTCACGAGTACTGTACCGGCGAGCCCGGCTCCGACAAAAGCTCCGCCAAACTTCAGCAAGGTACGCATCTGTTCGCGTTCGAGCGTCAGGGCAAAAAGCTGCGGCAGCAGGCGGCCTGAAATATACAGATGTCCGGCCAGCGTCAGCAAACTTGCCCCCAAAAGGACTCCGGCGGCAGCCGGGATCCCAAATCCAAGATACAAAACCACCGGCGTCGAGATCATCCCCAGCATCCGAAACCCTGACGTCACGAACGTATTCAGATCCATCCGCAGACGCGTGAGCTGCGGTGTGTTGAATATCGTGTTCATGAAATTCACCACAAACGTGATCGCGGCAAGTTTCAGCCCCAGTGAGGCGTCGGCAAGGAACTCCTCTCGCACCTCAAAATACCTCGCGATCCACGTCGAGAAAGCGAACATCGCGATCGCGAACGGAAGGCTTGAAAGCAGGGCGACAAATGCCGTCGTCCGCACGATCCGTGCTTCTTTCTCAGGATCGCCGTCAGCAAACGCCTGTGACGCGAACTTGGTCGAGGCAATTCCCATCCCAAAATCCCCAAAAAGAAAATACGTCGGTATCAGGCTGACCCACACCAGCACACCATAGCCCTTGTCGCCCAGCATCCCGATCACGAGCCGCGCCGTGACAAATGAGACGACCAACGGCGCGACCTGCCCGGCAAGCGTCCAGAATGAGCCCTTGACGACCTTGGTCGTCAATCCGCCCCTCGGTGCCTCTTCCGGCGCCATCTCATCGGCTGCTATCTGGTCTGGATTCACTTTGGAAGTTTATTGACCGCGTGGATGATGTGTCAAACTAGTTGTTACGTCTCGCCCTAGATATTGTCGGCTGTTTCGCCGCCAACCAAGCTGGTCGAGTAGATCTCTGCTTTCAGATTCCGCAGCAAAGCTGTATATTTGCTTCGCTACAAAATTTTTCACCGTACAATTTTCGCGAATATATGACTAAAGTGAATCGCCGTGACCTATTAAAAACTCTCTCACTCTCGCTCGGAGCAAGCCTTGTTTTACCAGCCTCCGGGTTTTCTGAATCAGAATTAACGGCTGAGACCGAGCGAGTTTTCCGGTCGGATCTGCAACTAGATAAACCCGTTACGGCGATCACGCTCGGAGCCGGATCGCGCGGGAATGTTTATGGGAATTACGCCGTCAGCTACCCGAAGAATCTAGATATCATCGGCGTAGCTGAGCCTATCAAGATCAGGAACGAGCGATATACAAAAAAGCACAACATCCCTGAGAGCAATAGATTCGATACATGGGAAAGAGTGTTTGAGCGTCCGAAATTTGCCGATGCGATCATCATTTCCACGCCCGACAATCTTCATTACGCTCCGTGTATGAAAGCTCTCGAAATGGGATATGACATTCTGCTCGAAAAGCCGATCTCTCCAAGCGAAAAGGAATGCCGCGACATCCTGCAGTCGGCCAAGCGAAACAAACGCATCGTCGCCGTTTGTCATGTCCTGCGTTATGCTCCATATTTCATCAAGTTACGCGAATTGATCCAGAGCGGCGTCCTCGGAAAGGTTGTCTCGATCCAGCACCTCGAGCCTATACAACACATACACATGAGCCATTCCTACGTTCGCGGGAATTGGCACAACAGTAAGCAGACCACGCCGATAATTCTTGCGAAATCTTGCCACGATCTCGATATCCTCCGATGGATGCTTGGCAAACAGAGCAAGAGTATTCAGGCATTTGGCGATCTAAGCTGGTTTAGAAAAGAAAATGCTCCAGCCGGAAGCACCGCGCGGTGTTCAGACGGCTGCAAGGTCGAGAAGTCATGTCCATATTCGGCACTCGAGATCTATCATCGCAAGAGGACGTGGACATACGTCTTTGATCTGCCCGAGAAGAAAGAAGAGCAGGGTGATTTCATCATGGAGCATCTGAAAACAACCAACTACGGCCGCTGTGTTTACCGGATGGAAAACGACCAACCCGACCACTACACCACCAATATCCTGTTCGATGACAACGTCACCGCTTCATTCTCAATGGAAGCCTTCACATCATACGACGGCCGGAGAACCCGCGTCATGGGAACGCTCGGCGATGTTGTCGGCGATATGACCTCAATGACGCACACCGATTTCCTGACCGGCAAGAAAACCGAATGGAAACAGGAATCCGACGGCCACGGCGGCGGCGACTGGCGATTGGTAAATGACTGGCTGCTGGCGATCTCCAAAAAAGACCCGTCATTGCTGACCTCGACCATCGACCAGTCGATCGAGAGTCATGTAATGGGTTTTATGGCCGAGAAAAGCCGAAAAACGAAAAAAGTGATGGATATCAAGATGTAATCTTCCGACCGACGAACCTGATCACCGAGCCTTGTCCAACGTGATAAAGCCCTTCGTTCAGATCGATCTCGGTTTCATATAATTCGAGAGCGTCATAATTTGGAAAATCGGCTTTGATCTCTTCGATCGAAAACAGCGAGCCGATATCCTTCGGCCCGCCCATTTTGGGATCTCTTGCGAGATATTCGAGGTGTTTTTTGCTGAAAGCTTCGAAAATAATCACGCCGCCTGGCCGTAAATATCTGTCCAGCGACCGATGGATCTGAGATTTGATCTCGGAAGGAAAGTGAGCGTAGATGAGCGCGATGGCATCGAATTGACCGTCGGTGTAGTTCAGATCTTGCAGCTCGCCGACTTGATAGTCGATAGTTACATTGTTTTTTGCCGCCAGGCTGAGAGCTTTCTTCCTGCCCTCAGAGCTGATGTCGAAAGCGAAGATATCCCAGCCAAGTTTGGCAGCAAAGACCGCATTTCGCCCTTCACCTTCCGCCGGAAACAGAATGCTTCCGGCGTCCAGTTTTTCCAGTTGTTCTCTCAGATAAACGTTGGGCTCTTCGCCATACGCGAATTCGTCTTCGCGGTAACGTTCGTCCCATCGGCTTGTCCAAGCGTCAGTCATATTTTCTCTCGCTGAATCAATGATGGTCGCCGCCGCCTTCCGGCAAGTTGCCGTGGTAGATCTCGCTGCCGGTGGCGACAAATTCCCTCGCCTTCTCGCTCATGCCTACTGCCAAAGCCTTTTCAGCCTCGATATTCTGAGCATTTGCGTAATCACGAACGTCCTGCGTGATCTTCATCGAACAGAAATGCGGGCCGCACATTGAGCAGAAGTGGGCGAGTTTTGCTCCTTCGGCAGGGAGCGTTTCGTCGTGAAACTCTTTTGCTTTTTCAGGATCGAGGCCAAGGTTGAATTGGTCTTCCCAGCGGAACTCAAATCTCGCTTTGCTTAGAGCATTGTCGCGATACTGCGCTCCTGGATGTCCCTTTGCGAGGTCGGCCGCGTGAGCAGCGAGTTTGTAGGTGATAACGCCTTCTTTTACGTCCTGTTTGTTTGGCAGGCCTAGATGTTCTTTGGGCGTGACGTAGCAAAGCATCGCCGTGCCAAACCAACCGATCATCGCGGCTCCGATGCCCGAAGTGATGTGATCATAGCCCGGAGCAATGTCGGTCGTCAGCGGCCCGAGCGTGTAGAACGGAGCCTCGCCACAGATCTCGAGCTGCTTGTCCATGTTCTCTTTGATGAGGTGCATCGGCACGTGGCCCGGCCCTTCGATCATCGTCTGGCAATCCATCTCCCACGCGATCTTGGTGAGTTCGCCCAGCGTATCAAGCTCGGCAAACTGCGCCTCGTCATTCGCATCGGCGATCGAGCCCGGACGCAATCCATCGCCCAACGAGAACGCAACATCATACGTCCGCATGATCTCGCAGATCTCTCTAAACCTAGTGTATAAGAAGCTTTCCTCGTGATGGGCGAGGCACCATTTCGCCATGATCGACCCGCCGCGGCTGACGATGCCCGTCGTCCGTTTTGCGGTCATCGGAATGTACGGCAGACGCACACCCGCATGGATCGTGAAATAATCCACGCCCTGCTCGGCCTGTTCGATCAGAGTGTCGCGAAAAATTTCCCACGTCAGATCTTCAGCTTTGCCGTTAACTTTTTCGAGAGCCTGATAGATCGGCACCGTTCCGATCGGTACAGGTGAATTTCGCAGGATCCACTCTCTAGTAGCGTGAATATTCTTCCCCGTCGAGAGGTCCATCACGGTGTCTGCACCCCACAGCGTCGACCAACGCATCTTCTCGACCTCTTCCTCGATGCTTGATGCGATCGCGGAATTACCGATATTGGCGTTGATCTTCACCAGGAAATTACGGCCAATGGCCATTGGCTCAGATTCAGGGTGATTGATGTTGTTCGGAATGATCGCCCGACCGCGAGCAACCTCGTCGCGCACGAATTCCGGTGTGACAAACGTCGGAATGGACGCTCCGAACGACTCACCTTTATGCTGATGATTCAGAGACGATCGGTCGCTTCGTTCTGCTTTTGTGAGGTTGTCGTATTCCGCCTGTCGCCCAAGATTCTCGCGGATCGCGACGTATTCCATCTCGGGCGTAATGATGCCCTTTCTCGCGTAGTGCATTTGCGTAACGCAATGTCCGGGTTTTGCCCTGAGCGGCGCACGACGCAGGCCGGGAAACTCTTCCAACGTACCGCGTTCATTCGCCTTCGCGATCTCCTCAGCACCTTTGGTCAAATAACCATTGTCCTGCGGCAAGATCTCGCGGCCCTCGTATTCCTCAACATCGCCACGCCCGACTATCCATTCCCGCCGCAACGCCGGCAAGCCTTCGCGAACGTCACATTTCTCCGCCGGATCGGTCCAAACGCCGCTCGTGTCATACACGCGAACCGGAGCATTTTCGACAATAGTGCCGTCCATCTCCTTCGACGGCGACAAAGCTATCTCGCGAAACGGAATTCTTAAATTATGTTTGTTTTGATTGACCGTAGAGCCGTTCGTCTCAACATAAACCTTCCGCGAAGCAGGCAATTTTACCTGATCGCTGGTCATCTCCACTGACAACTGACCACTGATATCTGACAACTGTTCTTTCATCGTTTTTCTTCCTCCGGCGGCATTATCCGCGTCAGGTTTTTAGGGTAATGTCCGGCTCCACCGAACAACTCTCAGCTGGCTTGCTCCCCTGAAAACATGCTTTCTAAGATTCTAGCGAAATCCGGCAGTTTTGCCCAGACAGACCGTCGCTGCTACGCAACGTCTTTTACGAGAACCCAAGTCGTCATACACCTTAGATTTTCAACATTGGTAGTCTTGATCGGCTCGAGAAAATGGCCTCCGACAGCCGCCGTTGCGTCTCTCAGAATTTGTTCATCAACAACAAAACGCTCAGATCCATCGGGCATCAAAAACCGGCCGTTCGAGGTTGGGATAAGCAGTTCCTCGATGCCGATCGACGACGCAAGCCGTGCAAAAAATGCTCCGCCGGGTTTGAGTACACGCCATTGCTCGTAAAGCCATCGGTCAAACTGCTCTCGATCATCGGCAAAATGCATTACAGCATTGCAGATCACCCAGTCGAAACTCGCGTCCGCAAATGGCAGCGAATCAAGCGATGCGACCTGAAAATTCTCCTGCGGAAGCCCCGGAGAGAGCCTTTTTGCCAAATCCTGGATAGCGCCGATCGCGTCCGGGTTGATATCGACAGCGAAAACGTCGAAGCCATTTTGCAGCAGCCAATAGATATTTCGCCCGCCGCCGCAGCCGGCATCTAGGACCTTCATCCCGGGCACAAACCGGCCTTTCTGGATCTGATCGAACAGATAAATATCGATATCACCGAATGTTTCGCGAAGATCGTCCATCTTTATTCCTCAACCTGGATCCAACCGATCTTTCCTTCCTTATTCATCCTGAAATAGTAATAGACTTTCTTTCCCGGAAGCGTCATTCGGTAGCGAATGAATTCATCCGCCGTTGCGTCGAGCATGAAATGATCGGTTGTGATCTTTTCACGGCCTAGATAAACGAAAGATTTCATTTGTTTCAGATTTTCTGCGAGCTGCTTGCGAAAGGCGTCAGGAACCTTCGCGGTATAATTTGTCGACATCTCGCCGGTCGATCGACCGGCGGCGATCTCGCTCAGGATGTGAAGCGCGTTTTTCGTTTGCCCGGGCGTCAAATCGGGCGTTTCCTTCATACCGTCGGCAAATGCTCCCGGAATAAAATGATCAGCGATGCGTTTAGCGATGTATTCGGCACCGAAGCCGCCATCCTCGAGATTGCCGATGACAGAAACTGTTATTTTTTCCCGCGGGTAGTAACGCACGATGCTGCCAAATCCGCCGACCGTCGAGCCGAAATGCTGCACCACCTTGTGTCCATTGAACATATCGGTAAAGAATGCAAAACCATGCGCGACCGATCTGCCGTCATTTAGCCTCGTCGGTGTAAGCATCTGGTCGAGGCTCGCCGG
This sequence comes from Acidobacteriota bacterium, assembly GCA_016703965.1. Taxonomy (NCBI): domain Bacteria; kingdom Pseudomonadati; phylum Acidobacteriota; species Acidobacteriota bacterium. The sequence continues at coordinate 980,420 of JADJBB010000021.1, read as the reverse complement.
TTTCACTACGCGGCCTTTCATCACCGCTTCCCACCAGCGGGCAAGGTCGGTTGCGGTTGCCAATATGCCGCCGCTCGCGGCGATCACTTTTGGCCGAAACGGCTCGCCGTTTTTCAAAACATCGTTTCGCAAAACATAGCCCGATGCTCGATTTGCAACGACATCTTCCTGATGCTTGAACCGAATGGTCGGAAAATTCAAGGGCTTGATTATTCGCTCGGTCACAAACTCCTCGAACGTCCGCCCGCTCGCTTTTTCGACGATAATGCCGATCAGCGGCAAATTCGTGTTCGAATAAAGCCAGTTGTCGCCCGGCTGAAATCCGATCGGAAAACCCTTGACCAGATCGACAAACTCCTCCGCCGAATATTCACGTCGGTACGAGAACTCCTTTATTTCTGTCCAGTCCTTCAAGCCCGAAGTGTGATTCAGCAAATTGCGGGTCGTGATCTTTTGCCAGATTTCAGGAGCATTTGCGGGCAGGTATTTTGTGATCGGATCGTCGAGGTTGATCTTACCATCCTCGACCAGGAGCATTACGGCCTCTGCGGCGAATTGCTTTGAGATCGACCCGATCTCATAGACACTATCCTTTGTTGCCGGAGTTTGCGATTCGAGATCGGCAAAGCCGTAGCCACTCTCCCTCACGACCTTTCCGTCACGCAGAACGGCGATCGATACGCCCGGGATCTTTCGCTGCTTCATCTGGCCGGTGATGAACGTATCAAGCGAATCGGCCCGCGCGAACGACACAAAAACAAATAGCAATACGACCAGAGCCCACGCTTTAAGTTGCTTCTTCACGGCTGCCATTTCTCCCAACCAAAAATCCTTTAATTCGTCGATTGTACGCGAAAATCTAAGAGTACCGCATGCGAATTTTGAGGCCAGCGATCTTCTGCGACAAGCTTTGGGAACAATTCCCATGAAAATGCGTGTAAAACGCAGTTTTGTTAATTCCCAGTTCAGAAAATTGAAAAGATCCGCTTATGCAACCTTTTGCCTTAAGCGCTATACTAATCACAAGAATGTTTATCATTGATAAACGATTCATACACGGGGGTCCGGGAAAATGAAAAAGTTGGTACTGGCGATATCGGGCGTTTTCTGTCTTCAGTTAGGTTTTATTGCGTATCATTCAAGCGATCCGGCGGCCGAAACGTCGTTCCTCGTGGTTGACGAGCAAGCGACTGACCGAAGTTTAAAGAGCAACGTGGTTGAGCCATTCGTGGGTAATGGAGAGATCGCGGAGTTCGACCCGGACTCTCTGGACGAAACTCCAGAAACCTACGAGATCGAGCGATCCTTCTATCCGCGTCCTGACTCCGCTCCGCAGACGGCCCGCTATGTTGCCCGTAAACGTCCTGCTCTCAACACTTTCGTATCTCAAAATACTGCCGACGATCTGCGTCCGGTCAGCGTCACGTACAACGTTTACCAACCTGTCGAATTCAAAACCCGATCCATTCGCCCTCGTACTGAATACCCGCGAGCTATCGCCGACCAGGCTCCGCAAACATACGAAATGAACGCGAAGATAGCCTCGAAACCCAAAAAAAAGAACTTCTTTGGCAAAACGCTCGCCGTCGTCAAAAAACCTTACGACTGGCTAAAGGCCGTCGGCTCGACCATTAAGTGATAGCTAGGAGAATTGCTTGGATCTAATTGTCAATCGTAAACTGGCTGATTGTTAATTGGCAGAAGAATTCCTCCTTCCAAATAACAATCTGCCCGTTTACAATTGACGATCTCTAGACGTTTTGTGCGTCGGGCTTGTACCTCGCGAGAACTAGATTTAAACTCAGAACCTATGAGTTTACTCGACACAATAATCGCCGATATGACGACCGCGATGCGGGCGAAAGAGGCTGAAAAGCTCTCGACGCTTCGCATGGTCAAGGCCAACCTGATGAACCGCAAGATCGACAAAGGCGGTGAGTTGACCGACGAAGAGATCTCAAAAGCCCTGCAGTCGCTCGTCAAGCAGCGGCGAGATTCGATCGAGCAGTACGAAGCCGCCGGACGCAGCGACCTTGCCGCAAAAGAAAAAACTGAGATCGCCGTCATCGAAGTCTATCTGCCGCAGGCAGCGACGCCTGAAGAGATCGCCGCCGCCGTCGATGCCGCAGTTGCCTCGACCGGAGCTTCGACGATGAAGGACATGGGAATGCTGATGAAAGCGGCCCTCGCGAACCTCGCCGGCAAAACCGCCGACGGCAAACTCGTCAGCGAAACCGTAAAATCGAAACTGTCATAATCAAATGAGCTGGGCCGAATCAAAGCTGGAGGAACGCGGCCGGCGGGCTCTCGAACGCCAGCTCGATTACCAGGAACACAAATCCGCCGCATATTCGCCGCACGAAGCCGAGCTCGTCCGGACAAATTTCCTTCGTTCGCAGCAAGTCCGTCAAAAGCTGGAATCGATAAAGCCTTTTCGCGAATCCGACATGGTCCTCGAGGTCGGCAGCGGTGCTCACGGCCTGGTTTTCGGCATCGCGAACAGCTTCGGCGTCGGCGTCGATCCGTTGGCGGTCGACTACAAAAAACTCTTTCCACGCATCCAGCAAACCGCTCCGACCGTGGCTGCGATCGGTGAGGAACTTCCATTCGCTGACGCGTCATTCGACATCGTCATGAGCGACAACGTCATTGACCACGCGACGCGGCCGTTCGCCGTGGTTGACGAGATAATCCGCGTTCTAAAACCCGGCGGGCTGCTTTATTTCACGGTCAACGTCCATCACCCGTTCTACGATCTCGCCTCGCGAGCCCACGGCGCGTGGAATGCGATCGGTCTCAAATTCGAACTCTCCGCCTTCGCCGACCACACCGTCCACCTCAGCGAAAAACAGATAGCCGACGTTTTTGCCAAACTCCCGCTCAAAGTTTTCCAGCAAAACACCACGATCGCCGCGACCAAAAAAGCCCAGCGATCCGCCCCGCTGACAAATCTCGACGCGTTATTGAAAAAAGTATTTTTTAAGAATGCTTTGTTCGAAGTTGTCGGAGTCAGAACCGAAGAGCGATAGCGACCGGGTTCTTCAACCACTGGAAGAAATAGGCCACAGATAAACGGACAAGATGGATTCACACAGATCTATTTAAATATCCGTGTAAATCCGTCCTATCCGTGGCTAATTTCCTGTCTCTTTTTGAGTTGCCACTAGCTTCAGCTAGTGGTTGTGGTCTAACAAAACAAAGGCTTTAGCCGAATTCCTGATAAGGCTTTTGCTAAAGCCTTTTATTCTACATACCTTGTCCACTAGCTAAAGCTAGTGGCAATTCATGGGCAAAAACAGCTGAGGAGAACAATTAGTCCGGCTTCTTCTCATCCCCAACGGTCGCATCTTTGACCTCGGTCTCGAACCGCCGGTAATCGCCATATTTGATGAGATTGTTGATGTTTATGCCTGCGAACAATATCTTGATCTGCAGGTTGATGTCAGCCTGCGACGGCAGCCAGATCTCGTTGTTGACGATCTCATTCTCGAGGCTGAACGATGCTCCGCGTTTCGCCTTCGCCAGGAAGTTCCCGGCACTTTGCGTCAAAACCGCTTCCAACCGCACTACCTGTTTCGTGGCAGTATCTACCCAAACGGCTCCGTTGCAAAGAGCAAAAAGCTTCTCGTTTCGCGTCTGCGGCTTGAAGGCCGGATTCGGCTCATAGTCAAAAACGATCACATCGCGGTTCTTAAAACGCTCGCGGCGAGGGTTCGTCAGGAGCGATCCCTTGAGAGATTCGGCGATCGTAATTCTCTGCCCCTCGCCCTTCGGCTGGCCGACAACGCCGGCTGCTACTGCTTTCTTTTCTTTTTCCGCGATCTTTTTTTCGATCTCAGCGACCTGTTTTTCGACGTCCCGATCTTCTTTCGCCTGATCCGAAGCAGAAAGCGGCTTGTTGTTTTTCTCGAGAGTCCGGCTGATACGATAGCCCTTGTAGAACGTGTACGAACGCTTTTCAGAGCCTTTGACAACAAAGTCGCCGTTGCTGTTCAGGTCGCGGTCGATGCGGGTCTCGGTGTAGCTGTAATTTTCGAGGATCTCATCGACCTTGTCAGCGTTCGCCCGGATCTCATTCAGCAAACTCGGAATATCCGGCAGCGGTTCGCCCGCCATCTTCGGAAAGTCGAACGACGAACGAGCCACCGCGACGTTGTATTTAACGTCATCAAGCTTAACGTCATACGTCTCGTCTCCATCGGCAAAACGAAACGCAAACGGCGTCGGTACGCCATTAACAACCCGATGATCGCTGTACTCGAACGACTTCCCGCCCTGCGGCACTTCCTCGCGAACCAGCATTCCGGTTGCCGCATCGAAGAAAAGCTTGAGCTTTACCGCCTTTGCTGTGGTCAGCACGACGACGTTTGCAGGCTTTCCATTGACAGTCGCTGTACCACCGGCGGTGAGCTTCGATTTCTCATCCTTCGCCCTTAGCCAGCGGGTGTTGCGGTACACCGCCTCCGCCTGAAAGGCATTCCCGGCTTCTCCTGTCAGCGTTTTTAACCCATTTTTCGAATCCCGTATCCAGCCCGACTTCCCGTTGTAGCCGTAAGCAACCTCAAACCCGTTCAGATCATACATCCCGCCGTAGAACGTCCCACCCGACCCAAACGCCGAATAATTGCCAGCCGCCCCGTCCGAAACACGCGTTATCTTCCCCGTCTGCTGCCACGAAGTAATCGCTTTAAGCGGCTTTTCACCGCCAAGAGCCTTGTTAGCCTGGCTGATCACCTTCGAAGGCGACTGAGCCAAAAGCCCTGCAGTTAGAACAAAAACAAAAGCGAAGGATGATAGCAATTTCATATCAATTCGGTATCCACTGTATCTACGGAAATAGTACACGGATAAAACGGATGTAACGGACCTTCAAAGATGATATTTTTCATATCCGTGTAAATCCGTCCGATCCGTCAAATCTGTACCCTATTTTCGGCCCGGCTAATGCCGCTTTTGCAGAGCCATATTCGACTCGCCACTCCTGCTTCTACAATCATTTCGCTCCTCGGAAGCTAATAGATGCGCTGCGTCTAATCGATCTTAATATCATATTTCCCCAGCAACCCCGCGATTCCCGCGTGTGAGAATTTCGCGCCCTTAACACGATTCAGTTCCGGGGCAAGGCTGTAATTGAACGCGGTGCGGAAATCGGCCTTTTCGAGATTGGTTTGGACGAACGAGGCTTTCATCAGATCGCAGTTGTGGAACACTGCAGAAGTGAGATCGGCGGACGTGAAATTGGATTCCTTGAGCGAGCAGTCCGCGAACCGCGTTGCTTTTAATTTCTTCTGGAAGAAAGACGAATAGTCGAGCTGGCAATTCTGAAAACTCACAGCAAAAAGAAAATCGCTGCATTTGCCAAAATCTACGCCAACGATCTTGCAATCGAAAAGATCGACTGTTTTCAGGGCGGCTTCCTTTAGTTTCACCAGCGATAGATTGCAGTCACGAAAGACGCAATCGACGAAAACCGTCCCACTGAGATCGGATTTGGAGAGATCACATCGCAAGAATTCACAGCTCTCGAATTCTTTGTCGGTAAGATCTTCTTCCTGAAGATCGACTCCGTCAAATTCCTGATCTTCGTAATATTGAGCGTCCATATGGTCAGAACCGCCTGCGTGAGCGGGCGGAACGGTGCCGGGGCTTTCAAAACCGTTGCATTGGATCCTCGCTGACGTCATTCCGCCCCCTTACGGGAGGCGGTTCTGACACGGGTCACGGCGTCGGAATTTGCTCGACCAGCACAGCGTTCCCGGCTTTGTCGAAATAGGTACACGTCATAGCAGCCATGTCGATCGTCCAATGGTCGACGCCGGTTTCTGCGCAGTCGCTGCAGAATTTCGGATAGTCAGTACCGCCCTGCTGATGTAGCTTCAACCTGGCTTTAAACTCATCGACGTCGCACGCGTCAGCTATTTCTGTCGAGGGATACGCCGCGTCAGAAACCAACCGCTCTCCGTCCTTATCCCAATATTCCGCATGGCCATCGGCCACGAAAATGCTGTTACCGGTAACGCCAAGCTCGATCAGATCCTGCAAGAACTGCGGAAAATCCGCACCACTTGTGACGCGTGAATGGGCTTCGTGTATCTGTTCGAGAGTAAACATTATTTTATCAGCGGCAAATGACTGGAACGCAGGCGCCCTCTCCTGCAACGCCGCAGTTTCTGCGGTGTGACAGACGCCGCCATTTTACAACGCACGAGTATTTCTTTGCCGAGGCTTCACGCCGGAGGAACCGGCGTTGCAGGCGAGGGCTCCTGCGTTCCCGGGCTCTACCCAAAAATATTCCGCACCTTATCGATGAACGACTCGTCCGAAAAATCTACATCCTCGATCTCGGCGAGCTGTTCGAGCAGCTTTCGCTGTTCTTTGGTCAGCGTCTTTGGCGTCACAAGCGTGACGGCGACAAAAAGGTCGCCTTTGCCGCGATGGCCGAGGTTTGGCATTCCCTGGCCCTTGATGCGAAAGACGGTACCGGTCTGTGTTCCCGACGGGACTTTCAGCTTTTCAACGCCGTCGAGCGTTTTGACCTCGATCTCAGCTCCGAGTGCGGCCTGAGCAAATGTGACCGGCACGGCAGCGTAAAGATCGGCTCCCTGACGCTCGAAATTCTCATGCGCCGCCACGTGCAGCACGATGAACAGGTCGCCAGACGGCCCGCCGTTCACGCCGGCTTCGCCTTCGCCGGTGACGCGCAAGCGGGAACCGGTCTCGACACCCGCAGGTATCTTGATCTCGATCGTTTTTTCTTTCTCTACGCGGCCCTGGCCGTGGCATTTTTTACACGGCGATTTAATGATCTGGCCCTTGCCCTGACAATTGCCGCATGGCCGCATTACGCTGAAAAAGCCCTGCTGATATCGCGTCTGCCCGCTGCCGCCGCACGTGACGCAAGTCTCGGCGGTCGTGCCTTTTTCGGCTCCCGTGCCGGTGCATTCGTCACAGGTTTCTAAACGCGGGATGCGAAGTTTTTCGTCTTTGCCGGTTGCGGCATCCTCAAGCGAAATTTCGAGATCGTATCTCAGATCCGAACCGCTGAACCGTCGTCCGCCGTTTGCCCTGCTGGCCGAACATATCGCCGAACCCGAAAATATCGAAGATATCCTCGATATTAGAAAACCCGGGATCAAATCCGCCGCCCGCACCGGCACCAACGCCTTGATGCCCAAAACGGTCGTACGCCGCCCGCTTTTGCGCATCCGAAAGCACGGAATACGCCTCGGCAGCCTCTTTGAATTTCTCTTCCGCCGCCGGATTGTCAGGATTCTTGTCAGGATGATACTGAACCGCGAGGGTTCGATAGGCACGCTTGATCTCGACCTCGGTCGAGGTCTTCGTCACGCCCAGAATTTCGTAATAATCTCGTTTGCTCATTTATAAATCTAAAAATGCGACAGTCCATCGAAAGAACTGACGCTCTTATATTTTGCGACAACCTTACTTTTTTTTCAACTTTTGAGCCTAACCCGATGCAAAAGCCCAGGCATTGCCCAAGCCCGCGCGTGAGCAAGGGCGATTAATCCAACTTAACCATCACTCGACCAAAAACTCGATTCAAGTAACCCCAAAATGAGTGAATCGCCCTTGCTCACGCGCGGGATTTCGCACCGTTCTCCATCCGCAGATTTCCTCTTAAGAGACATTTGAACAATCTCCCAAATACCTCTACCAATCTGCCGGCAATGACGTAAAAACGCCCTATTTACCTCTACATACCCATTGGCGATTTTTCGCCCGATCGATGTGGTCCTGTTCGCTGAAACCCAGTATTTACCGGCATCTGAGACTTCGATTTAGCAAAAGTGTGAAACGATTCACACTTTTTATGCCGTATTTTTTGGTAAAGATAGCGAAAAACGGAAATTTCACAAAAATTCCGGTCGAATCCGACTGGAGCGCGAGCGTCTCGCTTGCCCGCGGCGAAGCTCGTGGTGTTCCGGCGTTGCAAGCGGGACGCCCAGCGCTCCCGTCGCTCTCCAATCAAAAAAGCCACCCTTGCAGGCGGCCTTTTTGCGCATTAGCTCAAGATCTGTCTTAGGACATATTCAGCATCGCTGTCGTGATGCGGTTGGCGGCGCCTTCGACCTTGTCGAACTGGATCTTCAGTTCCTCGACGCTGCCTGATTCGAGCATCGATTCAGCCTCGTTGAGGATCTCGTTGATCGCCTGCTGCTCCTGCAGATCGAACGATTTGCCGATCTCGGACATTGCCCGGCGTGAGTTGCGAACCAGCGTATCGAGACGATTTTTCTCGACGATCAGTTCCTTTTCATCCTTGTCACGCTCGATCGACGTTTCGGCCTCGATGATGAGGCGTTCGATCTCGTCCGGCGAGAGCCCCGACGAAGGCGTGATCTGAAGAGCCTGCTCGAGGCCCGTCATCTTGTCCTTAGCCGAAACACTGACAATGCCGTTCGCGTCGATCTCAAACGAAACATCGACCTGCGGAACACCGCGTGGTGCCGGCGGAATGCCGACGAGTTCGAATTTCGCGAGCGAGCGGTTTGCCGAAGCGATCTCGCGTTCGCCCTGCAAAATGTGGATCTCGACCGATTGCTGATTATCGACAACCGTAGTAAACGTCATCGTATTCTTGAGCGGAATGGTCGAGTTTCGTGAAATAAGTTTGACGAACAAACCGCCGCGAGTCTCGAGACCGAGGCTCAATGGCAGAACGTCGAGCAGGACGATATCCTTAACATCGCCGGTAAGAACGCCGCCCTGAATAGCAGCTCCCATCGCGACGACCTCGTCCGGATTGATCTCCGCCGACGGCTCCTTGCCGAAAACTTCTGTAACCGTTCTCGTAATGATCGGCGAACGCGTCTGGCCGCCGACCAGGATGACCTTATCAACATCCGAAGGCTGCAACTTAGCATCCCACAGAGCTTTCTGGCACGGCTCTACCGACGATTCGACGAGATCCTGGACCAGCTCTTCGAACTTGGCTCGCGAGAGCGTCATGTTGATGTGATTTGGCCCTGTCGCATCAGCCGCGATGAACGGCAGGCTGATGTTCGTCTCCGTTACGCTCGAAAGTTCGCATTTTGCACGCTCAGCGGCTTCCTTCAAACGCTGCAACGCGAGGCGGTCACCGCGGAGGTCGATGTTGAATTCCGTGAGGAATCCCTCGACCAGCCAATCAATGATCCTATGGTCAAAATCCTCACCGCCGAGGAACGTGTTGCCCGAGGTAGACAGCACTTCGAAAACGCCGTCGTTGATCTCGAGGATCGAAATATCGAACGTACCGCCGCCAAGGTCATAGACGGCAACCTTTTCGGTCTTGCTCTTGCCAAATCCATAGGCGAGAGCAGCGGCCGTAGGCTCGTTGATGATGCGTTCGACCTCAAGGCCGGCGATCTTACCCGCATCGCGAGTCGCCTGACGCTGCATGTCGTCGAAATATGCCGGAACGGTGATGATAGCTTCCGTGATCTTGTCACCGAGAAATTCTTCAGCCGAGAGCTTCAATCTCTGAAGCACGATTGCCGATATCTCTGGCGGACTGTAAACACGGTCGAGAACGCGGATGTGAGCGTCGCCATTAGGTGCCTTGACGATCTCGAATGGTACGGTCGTACGCATCTTCTCGACTTCCAGCGACTCAAATTTGCGGCCGATCAGTCGCTTGACAGCGTACAGCGTGTTCGCAGCGTTAGTCACAGCCTGACGCTTGGCGATCTGGCCGACGAGCCGCTCGTCTTTATCGGTAAAACCTACGACCGACGGCGTTGTGCGGCCGCCTTCTTTATTGGAGATGATCTGGACTGTGCCGCCTTCCAGAACGGAGACGCAGCAGTTTGTTGTGCCGAGATCGATACCTATTACTTTGCCCATAGCTTTGAATTCCTTTGAGGGGTTTTGGTGATGTGATTATTCTGCGGGGTGGCTGTTCTCATCCTCGTTGTTATACGGCGGATCGAGATCGGGGAGTTCGTTTTCGGGAGATGAGAGAAGGACAATTTCTCCTTCAGGCGCCGGACCGGCATCCTCCGGAGAAGCAAATTTTACCGGCTGAGGCCCGAGAGTGACTTTCACCATTGAATGGCGGATCACACGGTTGCCAATTCGATAGCCGCGAAGCAGTTCCCCGGACACAGTATTTCCGGGGATATCGCTCCGCTCCTCCGTTGCGACTGCCTCGTGGAAATTCGGATCGAACGGCTCGCCAACCGTCGCTATAGGCTGAACGCCCATTTCGGAAAAGACTTCGTTCACCTGCTGATGAACGAGAGCGATGCCGTCGTAAAACTGTTGGAATTCAGCAGATTTCTCGGCCTGCGACCTGTCGAGTGCCCCCATCGCCCGGTCCAGATTGTCGAGAACAGGCAGCATCTGCTGGGCAAGGTTACTTATCTGATCGATGAAGGCACCGCGGCGTTCGCGGTCCATCCGGTACTTGTAATTTTCAAAATCCTTTAACCGTCGGTCGCTTTTTTCCTGAACGTCATTCCTCTCCGCTCGAAGCTCCGAAATACGCCTGTTGAGCGTATCGATCTCGTTCTCAAGCTCAAAGACACGCGTCTTCAATCCCGGCTGTTGAAAGCCTCCCGGAGATTCACCCTGACTCTGCATACGTTCCTGAGCGATTTCCTGCGGAAGAAAGTCCGGAACCGCCCGCGGGTCATACTCTGACTCTGAGATCTCGATCTTCAGATCCGACGTTATGTGCAGGTCCTTTTCCTTTGCTTCGAGTTCCTTGATGAAATCATCGACCGAGGCAAATGCATCCATATCGAGCTCATCGAGCGATTCGTTGGGCATTGGGATTGGTACTTTGGGGTTCATTTGTTAGGCAGCGCGGCAGGAACGAACGCTGGATCTAGTTTTTCGAAAGGTCTGCCGACATCAATTTTTCAAGCGTGCGGGCGACATAGCTGACTATCGAGATCATTCGCGCGTATTCGATCCGGGTTGGGCCGAGTACGCTGAGTGTTCCGATCGCCGAACTGTTGCCAACCCGGTATGGGGCCGATATCAGCGTACAGTTTTGAAAGGACGGCGTGCGGTTCTCAGAACCGATAAAGACCTGAACATCGCCTTTTGCGGCCGCTTCGCGTTCAATGCATTCGGTGAGGATCTGCATCAGACGCGACTTCTCGCCTATAGTTCTCAAAAGGTCACGCAGGCGTTCGAGGTCGGCAAAATCGCTTTTCGAAAGAATATTCGACGTGCCGTCCACAAAAACTTCGCCCAGCCGGTCGCCCTCGTCCTCGATACTGCCAGAACAAAGGATCACCGCCGTTTGAAGAAGCTTGTCAAACAAGGCCTTTTCCTCGTGCATCAGTTTCATGATCTCTGCACGGATCTCGGCCAAACTCTTTCCTGCAAATTCCCTGTTCAGATAATTTGCGGTGCGTTCCAACTCCTCCTTCGAAAAGGTCACGTTGAGCCGGATTATCTTGTTATGGACAATATTCGGCGCTGAGACCAGAACGACGAGGATGCGGTTGTCGCTCAAGTTAACAAACTCGATATGCTGCAGGCGATCACTCGCCAAAGACGGCGAAACCACGATGCCCACATTATTAGAAAGAGCTGAAAGTAACTGGGAAGTACGTTCCATCAACCGGTCCGGCGTGTCTGAAATATCAAGCGAATTCAAACCGTATTCCTCGCCTATGCGAAAGAGGTCGTCATTCGAGATGCTCAAAACACCGAGCAGATTGTCAACGTAAAACCTGTACCCCTTGTCGGTGGGAACCCGTCCGGCCGAGGTGTGAGGCTGCTCAAGCATCCCCATTTCCTCAAGTTCACCCATCACGTTGCGGATCGTTGCCGAACTCATTCCGGCGAGATTCGCAAACTTGTCGGCAAGCACTTTCGAACCGACAGGCTCGCCCGTGACAAAGTGTTCGTTTATTATGGCCGTTAAGATAACCTGACCGCGGGAATCGGGGAAAACGGTATTTTTTTCACCGGCACGACCAGATATTTGGTTCATTTGATGCATACAGCCAACGGGGCGTATGCTGTTCCCATATAAAGAGATAGCATTTACGCAGCCGCAGTGTCAATAAAAATTGTTTAAACCTGTTGTAAAAACATTATAAAGCTTGCTCGAACAGATCACAGAACTCTACAAAGAAGCTTTCCGCTGGTACGACCCAAAGCGTGCCGTGCCGTCGCTCCACGTTTCATTTTACCCGTATATCGGCATAAATCATACAATTAGGATCCGCAATGCCGAAATTTTTGTTCGCATCGGCATCATCTGCGAGGAAATGCCGCTCGTCTGCCACAAAGGCCTCGCGTACATCCTCGTGGGAAAACTGCTCCGCAAGAAAATTCCAGCTGGCGCCCGCGAGGTCTATTCGGCTTATGTAAAATCCGAAGCGATCCGCCTAAAGGCCACCGATAGCAAGCGTACCCGGGGCCGCAAGGTAGTAACCAGCTCAAAAGGCTCGGTTTACGACCTAGAAGAGATTTTCGACCGCCTGAACACCCAATATTTCCACGAAACTATCTCAAAACCGGCCCTGACCTGGTCGGCCCGAAAAACGTTCCGCATTCTCGGCCATCACGATGCGACGCACGACCACATTACGATCAGCCGCTCGCTCGATTCCCTAACCGTGCCGAAATACGTGGTCGAATACGTCGTTTTCCACGAAATGCTCCACATCCACCACCCGACCAAACACATCAACGGCCGCCGCTACAACCACACCCCAGCGTTTAAACGCGACGAACAAAAGTTCGCGCATTACATCGACGCCGAAAAGTGGATCGAGAGAAATGTTAGAAAGCTAAAGAAAGACGCTCGTCGCGGCTGAAAGCACGAAATTTACACCTACTCTGCGGTCGTCTGGACGGTCAGCCAGCCGATGAATCCGAGATCGGAAACGGTGCGTCGCTCAATTCCCCATCGGTTGAAACGCGTTTCGGTAATTGACATGATGTTGACAGGCTTAGCGTCGGATTTCTTTTCGGACAGCAGATCGGCGATCTGAAGGGCTTGTTCGTTCTCAAAACTCAGTGACGCGGCTGAGTTGCCCGGACGGAAAAGCTGAATGGTCGCAGGACTGAGATTTGAGCCGCTGGACTTAGACTGAAGGCATGCAGTAACTGCGTCGCTGTCGCCGGCAATGATAGTGCTGCCAGCAAAAACGGCCATCGAATCTTCGTCCTTCAAAACCTCAAGACCGAGCTGGTCGCTAGCTGCTTTGTCCGGTTTGAGATCTTTCGAAAGGGCGCGTCGCACGGCTTCAGCGTTGGTGATGTTCGCGATCAACGCAGGTTGATCGCCCTCGGCATCGGTTCGAATGCTGACGATATTCGGACCGACACCCGAAAGGAAGAGTTCTGCGTCGCTGATCGCATACGGTTCAGCAAAAGCGTTCGAGAATTCGCCGATCATCTTTGCTCCGAACGCATCGACCTTTGAACTGGTCGTCGAGATCAATCCTCGCCACGCGACGTTCGGTTTATTGAGGTTGTAAAGCGTTACTGCCGAGGCCTTGTTCGTAACGAACTGGAAAAGCTCCGTATTCACCTGTGACGCGGGAGCAAATGTCTCGCTCATCACGGGTGCCGTGTCGGGAGTTCCGCCGAACGCAAATTTATCCTCGTAACCTTTCGCCCCGCGCGTCGCTGTCCAGGAAATATCGGTGACGGTTCCGCGGATCAGTTTTGGCAAAACACCAGCGACAGCACTCTGAACCTCTTCGTCATCGCTCGCCTGCGTCGCGAAACTCAGCCCGGCGAGGGCTGCGATCTGGGCGACTCCGTCGGTCGAGACGTAGCCTGAGGCGAGCGATTCTGGAACGCGGTTGGGAAGTTTTCCGGTTTTTGCGATGCTGTCGGATTCGCCCTTTTTGACAGCGACGCATTTTTCGATCGCGGTCGCGTCATTGCCGAAATAGATGAGGCTGTCGATAACCAGAGCGAACGCTTTGCGGCCGTCTTTTGCTGTCCACGTGAAATATTTACCGCCATGTTTTTCCGTCTTCTCGAGTTGCGGCTCGCTGCGGTAAACGTCGGCAACAAAGCCGCCGAGTTTCTTCTCGGCAAACCCGACCGCCTGATAGTTCCACGCATGCGTATCCGCCACCGCCACAAACCTCGGCTGCACCCGTCCCACGGAATTCTCATCCGTCAACCGCTCCTCGCTGGTCTCAAACCCGGTCACGGCAATTGCCATCTGAACGCCTTTAAGAGCCGAAAGATCCGGTGTAGTTTTCGCAGCTTGTTTGAATGCGTCGCTGTCCAGGATCGGTTGGATAGCTGCGGCGAGGTCGTTCGTTTCGAGATAGATAAGCGACTCTGCCGGAACGAGCGTACGGAGATCGGAAGGTTTTGAAGTGCAGGAGCCTAGGAAAATTAACCACAGATAAATACAGATGAAGGCGGCTATTTTTTTCCAAGAACGAACACTCCTCTTTGTTATCTCCGAATGGAATTTTGGATGCATTGGTTTTCCCTAATTCGTCGTCAAAGCCCAAGTCTGTCCAAAATCGGTGGTCTCATAGATAACTCTGAGGCTACCGTTCTTGTCATAGTAGTCCTGCAAATAAATAGAGCCTGTACCGTCTGCGTCGATGCTGACTCGAGGAATCTCGTGATTGTCAAAACGTTTGATCTTGTCTCTATCCGTCATCGTGCTGTAAGCATCAAACAAGTGCCAGTTCTTGCCACCATCAACGGTGACTCCGAAGTATGTCATCCTGAAGAAATAAGCTATGTTGGGATTCAAAACGCGTACTTCAAAATCAGTCAGCGGCCAAGGATCCTCTTGGGCCCATTTAACGACATTCCACCAGTAACCATCGCCTCGAGCAGAGTCGATGGCATAAGCGTAGGGCCCCATTGGTAAAAGACTCGTAAGCGTAGTGGCCCTTCGGATGCGAAGTTTGAATCCGCCATTCTCGGATACGATCTGATCAGACTTAGCCACGTCCCCGCATGAAAAGGAGAAAACGCCAAGCATTAAGGCGATCGATGCAAGCAGAAATTTGGCCCCCCGTCTTCTGTAGCTGTTCATCTGCGGTTACCTCTCTTTCTCTCTATGCTAAAATCCCTACCAATATGGAAAAAATATTCGCTGATAACATTTTACAGGGTAAGGTGGCGTTTGTAACTGGTGGCGGAACCGGGATCACGGGCGGCGTGGCTCGAGCATTTGCTGAGCATGGTGCAAAGCTTGCGATCACGAGCCGCAAGGAAGAGAATCTCGCCGCGATGAAAGCCGAGGTCGAGGCGTTTGGCGGCGAGTGCTTTACGGTCGCGGCGGATGTTCGCGATTATGAGGCGGTCGAGAATGCGATCGCTAAAACAGTCGAACATTACGGCCAGATCGACATCGTTGTGAACGGTGCCGCCGGGAATTTCCTGTGTGCGGCTGACCAGCTTTCGTCGAACGGTTTTGGTACGGTCGTCGATATCGACACCAAAGGCACTTTCAACGTCTGCCGTGCCGCGTTCGAAGAGCTGAAAAAGTCGAAAGGCCAGATCCTCAACATCTCGGCAACGCTCCACTATCTCGCCACGCCGATGCAGATCCACGTTTCAGCCGCCAAGGCCGGCGTTGACGCGATCACGCGAAACCTCTCCGCCGAATGGGGCCGCCACGGCATCCGCGTCAACGGCATCGCCCCAGGCCCGATCGAGGATACCGAAGGCATGAAACGCCTCCTGATGCCCGAGTTGAAAGAAAAAATGACTAAAAAGATACCGCTCGGCAGATTTGGGCGAATCGCGGATATCGAGAATTCGGCTCTGTTTTTAGCCTCCGATGCCGCGAGCTACATCAACGGCGTAACTTTGGTCGTTGATGGCGGACAGTGGTTGTTGGGGACGAGTTTAATGTAGGTGTCGGAATTTCGGCTTTGTTCCGTGCAATTCCGTGTGTTCCGTGGTTAGTATTATAGGGATTTTCACCACGGGACACACGGAAATTCACGAAACACGAGATTCGCTTCATCGAACTAATTCAAAACCAAACCAATATCCGGATCTTCCTGCGAGGTTTCCTTTGGGCTGAGGATGGTTCGCAGCACAAGCATTTTGGCAAGGACTCGGACTTCCGGGCGGTCGAAGGTATTGGTGATTGCCTTGGTTCTTGCGAAATCGGCTTTTGCGAGGCTGCGGAGGGTTGGTTGGGCGATCTTGAGTTCGCTGGTCAGCCCACGAAGCATCGAGCCGCCGAACTGGCCGACCTGGACCTCGCCGTCATCGATCATTTCGCCGCGCACGTCGATGAATTCGGCGGCTTTGATAAATGCCGAGACGGTATCATTCAGACGCAAAACGGTGTCGGTCAAAAGAGGAAATGCCTTGTCAGGGTCGGCTTCGGCATATCCCGAGATCAGCATCCACGAGAGCATAAAGTCCTGATAGTTCTTTGGCTGCGAATTAACAAATCGCTCGGCGTCCTTCATGATCTCCGCCGCAAGCTCCTTGTCACCGACCTTGGCGACCTGAGCTGCGAGCAGGCTCAGACCAACAATTTTCTTGTCTTTGCCCGGCGTCTGGCTGATGATCTTGCGTGCCTGGGCTATGATCTTCGAACGCTCTTCTTTGGGAAGCGGTTTGGTACTGAGGTTTGCGACGTCCTCCATCAGCTTCGCATCGGCAAGTGCCTTTTCCTCCATGGCCTTGGCTTTTCGCTCAGCGATCGGATCCGGCGGCGCGGCGACCGCAACCGCGACGTTTGCACTATTCCCAGGGGTACTTACAACATTCGCTGCGGCACTTGCTCCGCCTGAGCGTTTTCGATACTTAGCCTTGATCTGGGCGGAACGCGTGGGCGTGAATTTGTCGAAAAGGTCCATATATCCGGCCCCTATCTCGCCGTCGTCATCGCCATCGAGAACGCCGCGGGCCATGACCTCCACAAGGTCGCGCATCTCGCCCGCTGACATGACCGGTTTTTTGGCACCCGCCTTTGGAGGCGTCGGCGCCGTCTCCTCGCCAAAGCGGACGAGTGAGCTGATCACATAGAGATCTTCTGCATCGGCCTTGTCCGATTTGATCTTGCTGATCAAAGCCTGGGCGAACTCAATTCCCTTTTCAGTGTCTTTTTTGTAGATCTTTTTGAGCAGCTCAATATGCTGGAAGCCGACGCCCTTGTCCAGGGTTTTGACACCGTATTGAGTGGCCTTTGCAGCGTTCGATTCCGCGATCATGGTCATAAGCTGAACCTCAAAATACGAATCCTGATCGCTCGCGCTCTTGCGGCTCTCGGGATTTGTCAGTGCCGTCAGGCTGTCCTGGTAGAACGCTATCGCAAGATCAGGTTCGTGTTCAGCGAGGCTCATGGCGATCTGCTTACGCATTTCAAGTGCCTTCGCCAGCTTGCGCTGAATGTTCGTCTTGGGGCTCGCATCATCGAAAAGCCCCATCGATACCGCTTCGTCCGCATCAGCCGATTCGGTCATCGCAATAGCATTTAGCTGCGTATCGAATTCGACCAGGAGCTGCCTAAAATCGCTGGTCACGCTGAGATACATAGCCCGCGCTTCCTTCTCGTCATGAAACCACATGAGTGAGGCCATTTCGGCATTGAAGCTGAGGCGATTTTCGAGCGAACGCATCGTGTTAACGTCCGCCATAGTTTCGCGCAAGAAATCAACAGCTTCTTTTTTTAGCTTCTCGTCTTGCTCATCTTTTTTTGGATCAGACGGGTTCTGAGCCGAAACAAAACTAACTGAAAGGAGGAAAATCGTAAGGAAGAATAGTTTTTGCAGCATTTTGGTTCGGCCTCTCGCGTAGCGTTTGTTTATGATAGAGTCATCACGCAACTTAGTAAACAAAAGAACGGTTTCGCGATAAAGATGTTGCAAAGAAATATTTAGATGCTTTTAGTTATTGATAATTACGATTCGTTCACATACAACCTGGTCCAATACCTCGGCGAACTCGGTGCCCAAATGCGTGTCGTGCGAAACGACGAGGTCACCGTTGACGAGATCGAAAACGACCTTCGGCCGGAACGCATTCTGATCTCGCCGGGTCCGGGAACACCTGATTCCGCTGGAGTTTCACTCTCGGTGATCGAGCGATTTGCCGAAAAATTGCCGATCCTTGGCGTTTGCCTGGGCCATCAGGCGATCGGCCAGCATTTCGGCGGAACCGTCGTTAGAGCCCCTGAACCGGTTCACGGCAAACCGGTCGAGATACTGCATGACGGCAAGACCATATTTGAAGACATTCCGAACGGCTTTGCGGCCGGGCGTTATCATTCGCTGATCGTGGAAAAGGAAAACTTGCCCGATTGCCTCGAAATATCGGCAGAATCGCCCGATGGTTTAGTGATGGCTCTGCGCCACAAAACTCTAAAAATCGAGGGAGTGCAATTTCACCCGGAATCGATCCTGACCGATCATGGCAAAAAGATCTTGCAGAATTTCCTGGAGCTTTAATGATTTATATGTAAACTCGCGAAGAAGAAATGAAACCACAGATGAACCCTGATGGACACAGAATTAGACCGATCGGTAAATGGTTTTGTTTTCCTTATTTGTTTTTATCCGTGTCCACCTGTGGTTAATTTCGCTTCGCGGCTTTGCTCCTTTGCGACTTTGCGTTAAATATTCCTATTATGTCTCGTTCAGACTGGATCAAATCGGCCCCCACGAGTGCTACGAGCGATAAAGCGAACACGCCGCTGTTCCCTTTTCTCGTTAAGCTTTTGCACGGCGACGATCTGTCGATGAAGGAAGCGGCGGGATTTTTTCGCGCGTTGACGAGCGGTGAATCCGGTTCAAACCAGGTCGCCGCCGCCTTGACCGCGATTACTGCCAAGGGTGAAACCGACGAAGAGCTTGCCGGCATGGCAAGCGTGATGAAAGAACTCGCAACCAAGGTCCGCGCTCCAAAAAATGCAATGGACATCGCCGGAACCGGTTCGTCGGCGGCAAAAACCTTTAACGTTTCGACCGCTGCCGCTATCGTGGCCGCCGGTGCGGGCCTGACCATTGCAAAACAATCTAATCGCGGCGTGACCAGCAAATCCGGCAGTGCCGACGTCCTGGCCGAACTCGGCGTCAAGATCGCCAATGACCCGACCATGGCCCAGACGAGCCTCAACACAGGCATGTGCTTTCTGTTTCCGCCAAAGTTCCACCCGGAACTCCGGCGGCTTGCTGATATTCGCGGGCGTCTGGGCATTCGTACGTGCCTTAATATTCTTGGGTTGCTCGCAAATCCAGCAGGCGTTTCACGCCAATTGATTGGCGTTTGGCACCGCTCGCTTGTCGTTCCTACGGCAAACGCACTTGCCTTGCTCAAGACGGACACAGCCTGGGTAGTTCACGGGGAAGACGGCCTCGACGAAGTTACGCTCACCGGAAAAACGCACGTCGCAACCATCCAGAATGGTGAAGTTCATTCGTATGTGGTTTCTCCCAAGGATTTCGGCCTGAAGGCCGCCGCGACCAGCCATCTCAAAGGCGCAACCGCAAAAGAAAGCGCGGCGATCATCAAAGATATCCTCGCCAGCCGCCGCCGCGACGAGGCCCGCTCGCTCGTTGTCTTGAACGCCGCGACCGCGCTCATCGTTGGCGGCATCGCCAAAGACCCAATGCAAGCCGCACGCCTCGCCGAGCAAAGCATCGACAGCGGCCAGGCCCAGAATAAACTTGACCGGCTCGTTCAGATCACAAACAAACGGTCGCAGCCTTGATTGATCCCTTCAGACAGCCAGAATTGTCATCTTTACACCGATGAATGATAATTACCGACATGCTCTCGCTCATCGGACATATCTATGGAAGAGTCGCCGATCTTCGTAACCGCCTCTACGACCGCGGCATTCTGGAATCCTTCGATCTCGGAGCTCGAACAATAAGTATTGGCAACATCACGACCGGCGGAACCGGGAAAACTCCGCTCGTTGCTTACGTCGCAAACCTGCTCGCAGATGGTGGCGAAAAAGTCTGCATCCTGACACGCGGATATGGGCGGAAAGATCCGTCAAAACGGGTCTTGGTTTCTGATGGCAATGAGATACTTGCCACGCCGGAGGAATCGGGCGACGAACCATTCGAACTTGCGAAGAAGCTTCCCGGAAAGGCGATCATAATTGCCGACGCGGACCGCGTTGCCGCGGCAGAGTGGGCAATTCGAAAATTCGGCGTGACCACCTTCGTTCTGGATGATGGATTTCAACACCGCCGGGCAAAGCGCGATGTCGATATTGTCTGCATCGACGCGACGGAGCCGTTTGGCCGGCGCCAGATGCTTCCCGCAGGCCGGCTTCGCGAGCCGATCGAAAATCTCCGCCGCTCTGACGTTGTCGTGATCTCAAGAGCCGACCTGGCAAGCATTGATAATCTGAGATTTGAGATCGCTGATCTAAACCCAGACATACCGATCTTCACCACCATGAACAGGATCTCAAGGGTGTTGTCGCTTCGATCCGATCTTGACGGCTCCGTGGACGTCGAGTCACGACGGGCCCTTGCCTTTTGTGGGCTTGGAAATCCGGAGAATTTTTATGCTCTCTTGCGCCGCGATGGTTTCGCCGTGACGGAGACGAGATCCTTCCGCGATCACCATATTTACTCGCAGGCTGATGTTAAGGTTTTGGAAGGGCTGGCAAAGGATTGCCGAGCCGAGATATTCCTGACAACTGCAAAAGACGCAGTGAAACTATCGGCCGTCGAATTCGAATTGCCCTGCTATGTGGTGGAGATCGATATTGAGATCAATGATCCGGCAGCGTTTGCGCAAATTCTTTAGCGTTTCTTTTCCGGCGGCCGTTTCTTGTCACCCCAGTAAAAGAACTTTACGACGAGAACGTAGACCAGGATGGCAAGAAACATCAAGATCAGAAACAGTGTAATTAGCCAGGCTAGGGGTGACATTTAGGACGGTTCCTCCGTTTTTGGTTCCACTTCCTCGATCCAGTCGGAAACAATGCCTCGGCGGCCCTGGTGTTCGAGAATGTGGCGGTAAAAGACAGTTGCAACCGCAACCAATGGGATCGAAAGAAAAACTCCGGGGATCCCGGCAACCTGTTCACCGGCGAGGACAGACAGAATTATCGCCAGCGGGTGCAAGTGGATCCCGCCCCTGACGATTCGCGGATACGTCACGTAATCGTGAATGATGCGAAGCACGATCAGGAAGATCGCAACATAGAGAGCCTTCCAGGGATCGTCTGATGCGGCGGCTGTGGTGGTAACGATGAGTCCTATCGTGACAGGCCCAAGAAGCGGCACGAACTCGAATATTCCAGCCAGAATTCCGAGCAGTAAGGCATATTTCAGCCCAAGCACATAAAATCCGGCAGTACAGATCACCGCAATAATTACGCAGGAAATAAGTTGTGCCCGCGTGTACGCGGCTAGAGTCGTGTTTACGTCTGCCATCACCGCCTCGGCGCGGTAACGCCAGCGGCCCGCCGGGAACATCCGCAAAACGGCAAGGCGAAACTGATTTACGTCCTTTAGAAAGAAGAATGCGAGTATCGGCACCAGCAGAATCCAGGGCAGATACGTGACAGACATTAGCACGGTCCCACCAACCGAAGCCGTTATCGCGCCGCCCAGATCACTGACCTTTTTGCTCAACTCCGCCTGTACCTCGTCAGGAATGCGAAGGCGGTCGAACCTCTGATTAAGTTCATTCACACGAGTCCGGAGCGATTGCGCGTAACCCGGAACGTTTGTACCGAATTCCTTCGCCTGTTCCACGGCCTTCGGCGCGATATTAGAGATCGTAATGCCGACGACCGTAAAGACGAGTATGTAAGCCAGGACGATCGCGAAAGAACGCGGCATCCATTTTTCAAGGTTACGTACCTTGAAAGGCTTTCGAATAAGCTTGACCAGCGGATCGATCAAATACGCGAAGAATACCGACAAGATGATAAGGAAAAAGAGCGAAGCGACCGAGCTGATTATCGTCTGAACCGAGCCGGCGACAAAAAGGATCAGCAGAGTTACCACCACGACACGGGCAATCGATCGTATCGACGGTGACGACGGATCTAGCTTGACACTGACTGGTTCTGTACCGCGCACACGTGTCAATTCCGGCTCCTCTACTCCTGTTACTTTTAGTTCTTTCATCACAGGGAAGAAATACTAGCGATTAACATTCTGGTTTTCAGACGGCAGCGGAACTATCGGCGATGACGGAGCCGGGGAATAGTTCTCAACAGCAAAACGCTGATAAATTGCCGCCATATTATGCGGAGCAAGCTGAAAATTTGACCCGACAATAACCGCCTTGCCGTCGTCGGCCGAGACTCGGCGATTTGCCTGTGTTGTCTGAACGCGGATCACGCTCTTATCTTCCGGATCGATCACGCCTCCGTCTTTTCTCCGCAAAACGTAAATAAAGCTAAAACCAGCCGTTCGCATCGCTTCGAGATCCGACTCAAAAGACGTTATGACCGGCGTAGAATTCGCCCGCCCCGATGTATTGTCCTTGCCCGAACGCAGGATATTGTCGTTTGCCCCGCAGCTAAACGTTATCACGCTGACCGCAAGTATAAACGCTTTCGCCCAATTCGCATGACCGGCCATACTAATTATCGTCGTCCTTTTCGAGATTGGAATTTGATTTTGGAGCTTCGTTCTTTTCAAGTTCGTCCAGGATCTTCTTTTCCTCGGGCGTTTCAGGATCAGCTTTCGCATCGTCCGGAGCCTCACCTTTAACTTCCCGGATCTTGAGCAGGCGGGCTTCGTCGTCCTCGTAAATGATCTCGACCCAACCGCTGTCGAGGGCCTTGGCTACCATATCTACGTTTTCTTTCGCGTCTGCAAAAATGTAGTTTGCCCCGAACTTCTCACGGATCACAGGTGCGGGATCATCGATCTTGCCCTCGGTCAGATCCTTGAGCGATGTGTAAAGCTCGGGATTTTCCGAATAGAGATAATTCGGATCGAGGCCGTAAACATAGCGGTGCTTTGTGTCGTAAAAGAACAGCTTCGGAAAATCATCCCAGGTACAGTTAAAGATGATCTCGCCTTTTGGTATGTTCTCAGCCCCGGTCTCGTCGAGGCCGGTCGCAAATTCCATTGCACGACGGTATTTGTCGCCGGGTTCATTGGTCTTAATATTGTCGATCATTCCGGCTTCATCAAAGCCGAATTTGTGCAGCCCGATCAGATTGTAGAACCAAAAGACGAAAAGGAAAATGCCAATTATCCACGGTGCCGCCGCCTTTGCGGAAGCCCACCATTGCTGGCTCTCTGTGGGAACCGGAGCGTCCAGATAAGGATCGATCTCGCGCTTGAAGTCTTCGGGCAATTCCACGATCTTCGGTGCGGTAAACGCCTGCCATGCAAATGCCGCGAACAGGATCGCGAACGGCGGAAAATACTCAGCAAAACGCTTCGACCGGAACTGAGCCGCGAGCAGGATCGTCGTGAAGGCGAGAAAGAAAGCCGCCTTCTCAGGGAGCTTGCCGCCTCTCGGAACGAACAGAATGTAACCGATCAGCATTGCGAACAAAGCGATCGGGAAATTCATGATCAACTCCATGCCGGAGTACGGATACCATTCGCCGCCGACCGCTACCGCAAAGTCAGAACCAACCTTGAATTTCGTCCAGAAATGCTCGAAAAAGAGCAGAAAGTTGTTCGGGAAATAGGGATTTATCAGATTTCCCAGGACCATACCGCCGCCCGCATAAGCCAACGGCCGCCATTCGAAACGCCGCTCGTTCCATGCGATGATCACCGTCCAGATCAAGGCCGCAAACAGCAGCAGCGGGAACAGGCTGTACGTCCATACGAAGGCGAACATCAGCGGCAAAAGCCAAACGTATTTTCGCTGAAACAGCAAATGAATTCCGAGGATCGTGATGATGATGGTTAGTGGCGGGGCTTTGCCCATGTTCATGCGGTAAAAGAACGCATTCGAGCAAACCATCAATGCCGCCAGCCAGACCAGTTGATGCTTGATCTCATAGCGAAACATCATCCAGTAAACCGAAAATATCGCGAGAGTTGCGTAAAAGACCGTCGAAACCTTAGCCGCCGTCACCGGCTCGAAAAACCACAGGAATGGTATCTGCAACAAGTGAAACAGGAAGTGATGATCGGCGTAATCCTTGGCGTTCAGAACCGTCAGCGGCAGCCATTCAAAGCTCGGCAGCCACTTAAATTGTCTGAAATTTTCCCACAGCAGCGACGACCATTTGATGTGGTAATAACCATCCCAATCCCCGCAGCAGATCGCGTCCGTCCGCGATTGCAGGAACGACATCACCATCAGGATCGCGAGGAACCCAAAAATTAGATAAATAACGCGAACAGCCTTTTCGCTCTCGAGATATTGGCTCCATGATTGAGTCTTAATTTCCGTAGGCTCAGCCGGAGTTTCAGGTGTTTCGCTTGTGATTTCTTCCATTAAAAGACGTGTTTTTCGAGGCCGAGAAAGTATAGATCAAACAAAAAAAGTACCACGAAATCAGGGTAAATATCTAGAAGCTGAAATGAGTTCTGACGCCCAAACTTCGAGCGTGTTGCGAAACCAGCCGCCAAAACCTAGAATCAAAGATTCGATATGTATCCAAAAGGCAATCTATTCATTCCGGCATCGCACGGCCAGCTTGAAGCGATATTGAAGGAACCCGCAGGCGAACCTCGCGGCGTTGGCCTCGTCTGCCATCCGCATCCGCTCGGCGGCGGGACGATGCATAATAAGGTGGTGTTTCGGGCAGCGGCGGGTTTGGTCGATGCGGGACTCACAACATTCAGGTTCAACTTTCGCGGCGTTGGCGGCTCGACCGGTGAGCATAACGAGATCGAAGGCGGACGCGAAGACGTCGCCGATGTTCTCGATTACATAACCGAGAATTATCCCGCCCAGGATTTGACGCTCGCGGGATTTTCTTTCGGCTCGCGAACCGCTCTCGAGGTCGGCTACAACGACGACCGCATCGCTCGCCTGATCAGTATCGGAACGCCGATCGATAAGTACGGCGATTACGAATTCCTGTTGCAAACCACAAAACCGATCCTCTTCATCCACGGCGACCGCGACGAATTCGGCTCGCTCGAAAGGCTGAAAAAGCTGGTAGATGAGGTGTCGAATAATGCAGATACGGAATTAGTAGTCTTCGAAAACTGCGGCCATTTCTTTGACGAGCACTTGAACGATCTCCGGGAAACGATACGCAAATGGGCCGAAGAAAAATTAACCGCAGATAAACGCAGATGAACACAGATAAGAGTTCTCCGAATCTGTGTCCATCTGCGTTTATCTGCGGTTAATTTCTCTCATAATAGACTATTTCTATGGAACAAGAACAAATAAGAGATGCCGCAATTCGCCTGACGATGATGCCGCGCGATACTAACGCTCACGGCACCGTTTTCGGCGGCGTGATCCTCAGTTATATCGACGTCGCAGGCGGCGTTGAGGCGGTGCGGCATACAAAACACGAGCGTTTCGTGACCGTGGCGATGAAAGAGGTCATTTTTCATGAACCGGTCTTCATCGGCGATCTGGTCAGTTTTTACGCCACGACTGTTAAGGTCGGCAAGACCTCGATCACGGTCCATGTCGAAGTCGAAGCCGAGCGGTTTGGGAATAAGGGCGAGGTCGTTCGGGTTACATCCGCCGATCTGATCTTTGTCGCCATCAACGAGAAGCGCGAAAAAGTCGCAATAGGAAAATAAATGCCAACCTGGAAACTAGAGATCGAATACGAAGGAACCCGATATCGCGGCTGGCAGATACAGCATAATGCGAAGTCGATACAGGGCGAATTCATGGAAGCCGCGCGGCAGTTATTCTCGGAACGCGTCGATTTTTTTGGAGCGGGACGAACTGACGCCGGCGTTCACGCGATCAGGCAGATCGCCCATCTAAAGGTGCCGCAGATCAAGGTCGATCTCACGCCTCGAACCATTCAATACGAATTCAACGACCTGCTGCCGCACGATATCAACATCGTAAAAGTCTCGAATGCCCCGGACGAATTCCACGCCCGTCACGATGCGGTAGAGAGAAGTTACCTATATCAAATATCGACCCGGCGAACGGCGTTCGGTAAAAACTTCGTCTGGTGGATCAAAGACCGCCTTGATGCTAAGGCAATGGCTGAGGCCGCTAAATTAGTGCTCGGCAAACACGATTTCCGCTCATTCTGCGAAACCGAAGAAGGCAAACGCCAATCGACCGTCGTTGAGGTAACGCATTCCGAGATCTTCGTCGACGGCGACCTGATCTGCTACCGCATCGGAGCCTCGCATTTCCTCTGGAAAATGGTCCGACGCATCACCGGAATGCTCGCCGAGGTCGGCCGTGGGAATCTCAGTTTTGACGGATTTGAGCGGCTACTAAAATTTCAGTCGGACGTTCCGGCCAAATACACAGCACCGCCGTCTGGTCTGTTTCTGGAAAAGGTTTTGTACAAAGGCGACAGCTTTTCGCCCGAGCGAAAATCAATGTTAACGGTGCGCTAACCTCATAGGTCTTGCTTTCACCACGCCATTGTGACAAATTCTTTATATACGATTTTCAATCTTAACTAACGATCAGGGAGACATTTTTTAATGCCAAAAATCATTGCCGAAACGGCAGCTGGACAGGTGGCCTTTGAGGCGGCGAGCGGGCGAAAGCTGGTTCTGGCGCTTGAGGACAACGGAGTCGACATACTGCACCGCTGCGGCGGAAATGCACGCTGCACGACCTGCCGCGTCGAGGTTTTGTCGGGCGATCCGGGCGAGATACTCGAGGCCGAGGCCGGAATTCTTGCGTCCAAGTCTGATCTCAACGATCACACGCGTTTGTCTTGCCAAATACACATCGCAGACGACCTACACGTTAAAGTAATCAACCAGGCAAGCGTTGCCGGTATCGACGCCGGAACGCGGCCTGAAGAATAAGGATCTGAGTTAAAACAGGAGAAAAAATGGGAACAAGCACGACATACACAGCAAAAACATTTGACCTCAGCGACCTGACCGGCATCTCGAACGAGACGCTGGCCATGCACTTCAAGCTTTACGAGGGCTACGTAACCAACACCAACGTCCTCAACCAACGCATCGCCGATCTTATTGGAACCGGAACACTGGACCCAACCCAGTCAGCCGCTTTCAGCGAGCTAAAGCGCAGATTTGGTTTCGAATACAACGGCATGGTTCTGCACGAATATTACTTCGAAAACATGCAGAAACACGGCACCGGCGATCCGTCAACGGGCGATCAGTTTGTAAATGCGGCGACCGACAGCTTTGGCGATTACGACGTTTGGAAAGCTGATTTCATGAACACCGGCAAAATGCGCGGCGTAGGTTGGGCAGCGGTTTACCAGGATCCGTCAAACGGACAGATCTCGAACCACTGGATCAACCTCCACGAAACCGGAAACGTCGCCGGGTACAAACCGATCCTCATCATGGACGTCTGGGAGCATGCCTTCATCAAAGACTACGCCCCGGTCGACCGCCCGAAATATATCGAGGCATTTTTTGCGAACATCAATTGGGATGTTGTGAATTCACGATTGGGCTAGGCGAAGAGTCCGCTGCAAAAAGGCACAAAAGACGCAAAAATGAGATAATTAGTTTTGCGTTTCTTGTGCCTTTTTGCGGCAATTAGTTTTTATGATCGAAGAAACAGTTTTAGTCGAAAAATTTCTTAATCGAAAAGAGCGTGGCCGACTCGCGAAGCCCGACTGGCTCAAGATCAAGCTCGGCGACCCGAAGAATCAGAATGCCGTCCTCGAACTGATCGATGGCCTCAATCTGCACACCGTCTGCCAGGAAGCCAAATGCCCCAACATTTTCGAATGCTGGACGGACAAGACCGCGACATTCATGCTCGGAGGCGATACGTGTACGCGGCATTGCGGATTCTGTGCCGTCAATAAAGGCAAGCCGATGGATCTCGACCCGATGGAACCAACCCACGTCGCCGAGGCTGTCAAACATCTCGACCTCAAACACGCTGTTATCACTTCGGTAAATCGCGACGACCTGCCGGATGGCGGTTCGATGCATTGGGCGGAGACGATCACTAAAGTTCGCGAGATGAATCCGACCTGCAAGGTCGAGGTGCTGATCCCTGATTTTAACGGAGATGAAGCTGCTCTAAACAACGTCCTCGTCGCTCGCCCGGACGTCCTCAATCACAATACCGAAACGATCGCCCGGCTTTACCGGCGAGTTCGCCCGGACGCAAAATACAACCAAACGCTCGAACTGCTCGAACGCTCAGCCCATTTCCGCGACACCCAATTTCCCGAAATGAAAACCAAAAGCGGCATAATGGCCGGGCTAGGCGAGACTTTTGAGGAAGTCGTCGATCTCATGAAAGACCTCCGCAGCGTTTACTGCGACATCATGACCATCGGCCAATACCTACAGCCGTACGAAAAACGCCTGCCCGTCGAACGATACGTCACGCCCGCAGAATTCGCCGAATGGAGAGCCATCGGCCTCGCTATGGGATTCAAACATGTCGAATCTTCGCCGCTGACGCGGAGTTCTTATCATGCGAGGGAGCAGGCTGAGTAAATGGATCTACAAACTGAAAGGCTCAATATTCGCGAATTGAACTCCGCTTCCGACGCGGAGTTTATTTGTGCTCTGCTTAACAGTCCTAAATTCATCAAGTACATCGGCGACCGAGGAGTACGTTCCGGGTGGGAAGCCGCCGATTTTATCGAGAATCGATATCGTACAAGCTATCGCGATCACGGCTACGGCCTTTACGCGGTTGAGCTTAAAGACGGAACACCGATAGGAATTTGCGGTTTTGTCCGCCGTGACACTCTGCCCGGGCCCGATATCGGCTTTGCGTTCCTACCGGAATTTGAGCATCAGGGATTTGGCTACGAATCCGCGGCCGCGATGATGAAATACGGCCGCGACACATTCGAATTTACTACGGTCTACGCTATTACTTCGCCCGACAACGACGCGTCCGGCAGCTTATTGGAAAAGCTCGGTTTCTCCTTCGACAGAATGATCGCGAACGGCGACCAAACTGTAAAACTCTTTGTTTCAACTTCCTAGAAGTTCTTGCCACAGAGAGCACTGAGTTTCTATAGAAATACTCAGCTTTCTCCGTTTCCTCTGTGGCAGATTCCTTGTTAACTCCCCAACAGCTCCTTCACCGCTCTATCGAGCTGCGAATCCCTACCGGTCAACGTCTCGCCGATCGGCCTGGTGACCGGAATGTCCGGCGTTCGCGGATTCAGTTCCATATTCTTGCCGTCCGAACCGCGTATCAACTGCCGCGGCAGCCTGAACGTAGTTCCGTCAAAAAGAGTCGTGTTCCATGTGAATATGATCCAGCCTGATGTCGGTTCGCCGACAACCTTACCGAGTTTTAGCGATTTATAGCCTTCGGTCAGGTCTTCGGCATCCGAGAGTGAATGCTGATTTGTGACCAGAACCGTCGGCCGTTCGAGTGCCCGCTGTCCTAGTGCGGAACGAGCGGGTACTTCCCACAGCCCGCGTTCGTGCATCGTCAGATATCCCTTTCGGGCCAAAACGTCGATCACGTACGGATTGATAAATCCGCCGTTGTTATTGCGAATATCGATCACAACGCCCTGTTTTGCCTGATTTTCCACATCGAGGTCGATGTAGAGCTGATTCAGCGAGCCCTGGGACATATCAGGCAGGTGAACATAACCAAGCTTTCCACCGCTGACTTTTTCGACATACGCTCGATTGCTCTCGACCCATTGACGGTAAAGCAGGCTTTTCTCAGCAGCGGTCGAAATGGGCTTTAATACGACCCCGCGTTTGCTCGAGCCGTCAGCTGCGGAAGAAAATTCAAGTTCCACACGCTTGCCAACTTTGCCTTCGAGCAGCTCGTCGATGTTGACGCCGGCTCCGATCTTTGTCCCACCAACGCTGAGAAGATAATCGCCGACCGCTATACCTTTCGAAACCGCTGCCGGGCTAAGAGTGATCACCTCAGTCACCTTCAAACGGCCATTTGTCTCGTATTCGCTGCGATCGAATCTCAGGCCCAGCTTCCCGACCGTCGTCGCCGTAAATCCCGATGGCCCGCCGACGCCGAGGTGCGAAGCATTGAGCTCGCCGACCATCATGTTCATCAAACGGCGGACTTCGTCCATCGTTCGAGCCCCCGCGATCAGCGGCTCGTAGGTTTTCTTAACGGCATTCCAGTCCGTACCGTGGAATTTGTCGTCGTAAAAATTGTCACGCATGTAGCGCCAACCCTGCTTGAAAACCTCAATCTTTTCCTGAGCAAAATTCACGTTCATGTCCATGCTGACATTAAGAGGCCGAACGTCGCGGCGGTCGAGACTCACAATGCTAATGCGGCCATTCTCGACGTAGTAAACCTCTTTGCTGTCAAGCGAAAACTGGGCCTGCGATTTGAATCCGGGCGTCGACGTCAATTGCCGGACAGCCGTATCTGTCGCGAGCTCATCTAGCGACATCGTATAGAAATTGAATTGCCCCTCGGCCGATCCGAGTATGAGCAGCGTTTTGCCGTCCGGACTAATGATGACGCCGTTGTTATTGACGCCGGTATTGATAAAGCTCAATCGCTTTCGAATGTCCTCGAACACGATCTCCGTCGCCTTCGATTCATCCTTTTTCTCCGCGGCCGGCGTTGCAGCCGGCGACGGCTGAGGTGACGCAGGCGGACCGGCCGGCTTATCACGCGGATTTTCCTGCTTAAAGAGATCGCGGAACTGATCCTCGCGGAATTTTGGTGTCCGTAGCTTGAGATCGATACGAGCGATCATTCCATCCTCCGTCCGTTGGCTTGAGCCGTAAAGGATGTAGGAACCATCTGCACTCCAGGCTATCGACCCGGCGTTCGAGTTAGAAAGAAAGCTGATAGGCTTTGCCTCGCCGCCGCTCGCCGGCACTACGCTAACGTTGGTGTATGACCGTGTAAGTGGGGACGCCGTCAGAAACGCGATCCATTTGCCGTCCGGCGACCACTTGAAGGAGTCTCCGCCGAGTGGTGCTGTATCGGTGTACGTCTTACAAAGTTCTTTTTCGACCTTGGTCTCGATATTGTAGGTAAATATCGCACGTGCATTTCTGACAAATGCCAGCGTCTTGCCATCAGGCGAGAACGCCGGAGCGATATCTTCGTTAGTTCCTCGCGTCAGCTGGGTCTCGGTTTCGGTTGAGAAATCGTACTGAAATATCTCGTAAGCCCCGCCGCGTTCTGATGAATAGACCAGCCTTTTGCTGTCCGGCGACCACGCCACGTTCGATTCCGGAGCGACAGTATGCGTGATGCGAACCGCCTCGCCGCCGTCTTTTGATGAAGCAGCAAAGATCTCCCCGTGTGATACGACTGCAACCTTTTTGCCGTCGGGTGAGAGAGCGAGTTCGCCGGCCTGGGTCGACAGATTGAGCCGCTCGATCATCGGGCTCGATGCCGCACCGCGGAGCGTGATCGCGAGTTCCTGCGGCTTGCCGCCTTCGGCCTTCATTTTCCATATATGGAAGTTTCGCTCGAAAACTATTTCCGTCCCGTCAAAGGATAAACTTGCCCACAGCACCCGGCCGTCGGTGAAATTCGTGATCTGTTTCGCCGCTCCGCCCTTCGGCATCGACCAAATGTTTTGAGGGCCGGTGCGGTCTGATACGAAGTAAAGTTTCGAGCCATCAGCCGTCGCCATCGGCCACATTTGCTTTGCTCCGCGTTGGGTTAGCTGGGTATAGGTATCGCCCGTTTTCTGCCACAATTCGCTCTCGTCCAGGTGGCTGCGGCCGCGACGCCACCATTGCGATGCGGAATTTCCGCGAGCTGCAAAGATTATCGAGCCGTCTGCCAGCGGCGTCGATTCGAACTCATTCGTAAATCGATCGGAGCTGATCTGCATCGCCGTTCCGCCGCTAGCCGGAATGCGGTAAATATCATTCATCCCCGCGATATCGCGGCTGCTCGAGAAGAAATAGATCCATTTGCCGTCACGCGACCACGCGTCGAGATTTTCGTTCAAATCGTCAAACGTCAGGCGTCTCAGACTTCCTGTTTCGATCTCAAGAAGATAAATATCGCCGTTCCCTGTGCGGTTCGAGGTGAATGCCAGCCATTTGCCGTCAGGTGAGAAAAGGGGCTTAGATTCATTCGCCGGATGCGAAACCAGTAGCCTCGCTGCTCCGCCCTCAGCCGAAACCGACCAAATATCGCCGCCCGAAACAAATGCGATCTCCTTTCGGTCAGGCGACAATGACGGCTCGGTCATATACGGCGACGGAGCCTGAGCAAACAAAACGGACGAACAAACGGACAGAACGAGAGCCGCGAAGCCAAGCATTTTGATCATATTTTTTCTCTGTTGAGGACGGAATATCCTAATGAAAACAAAAACGATGGTTGATACGCAAATCAGAGCGGAATGTTTTGACTGGAGATGCAGAAGCCCGCACGAAGTAAGGGCTCCCTACGCATTGGATCAGCCGGGTTCCTGCGACGACTACGAAACAAAACAGTTTCCTTATATACTCTCATCTATGCTCGACGACTACGGATTCGAGGTCTACGAAGAGAATATTTTTCCAATAGCCTATCTGCTGACATTTAGAACGTTCGGAACCTGGCTTCATGGCGATGAACGTTTCGCCGTTGCCCGAGACGGACGTAACCATTATGGCAGGGAAAAGATCCGTCCTAATCCGTCGCTCGCCGCAGCAATGTTAGAACGGGCGAAGCAAAAGCCGTTTATACTAAGCGACCCAATGCGGTTGACCGTGGAATATGCGATCACCGAATTGTCCGAGCGACGTGAATACCTGCTTCGAGCGGTAAATGCCCGAACAAATCACGTCCACGTGGTTGTTTCGGCGCAAACGGAACCTGAACGATTGACGGACGCGCTTAAGGCCAACGCAACAAAGCATTTGCGGGAAAAGGGATTGGTTTCGACAGAGACAAGGATTTGGTCGAGGGGAAGGAGCAGACGCTACCTGTGGAAACCACGACACGTCGCCGCAGCAATAGATTACGTTTTGAATCAACAGGGCGATGGGCCGTTTGAGCTGCTCGATTAGGTTTGGCGGCCTTCCTCAGACCTTTACCCGTTTGATCGCACAGGGGAGCCCTTACTTCGTGCGGGCTTCCGCATATTTTCTGCATTTATGAAATACGGACTCATCGCCGGCAACGGCCAGTTTCCCTTCCTTGTCGCCCACGGCGCTAAAAAAGCCGGAGTTGAGCTCTTTGTGGTCGCGATCAAGGAAGAGACCGATCCGCAGATCGATCAGGCGGCTGAGAATGTCACGTGGGTCGGCATCGGCCAGCTTGGGAAAATGATCTCGTATTTCAAAACCAACGGCGTCGAAAGGGCGATGATGGCTGGCCAGGTGAAACACGTTCAGCTATTTTCGGGAGCGATCCCTGATATGCGAATGGTCAAAATGTTATGGAATCTGCCTCGCCGCAACACTGACGCCTTGATCGGCGGGATCGCAAACGAACTCGGTAAGGACGGGATCGAGCTGATCGATTCAACATTTTTCGTTCAGGACCACGTTGCATCCGGCGGCGTACTGACAAAACGCGAGCCCTCAGATGTTGAGCTCGAAAACATTGAATACGGCCTCCACATTGCCGACGAGATCGCCCGCCTCGACCTCGGCCAAACGATCGTCGTCCGCGGCAAAGCCTGTGTGGCGATCGAGGCCATGGAAGGTACAGATGCGACCATCAAGCGGGCGGGCGAACTTGCCAACGGTAAGCTCACCGTCGTAAAAGTCGCCAAACCCGACCAGGACATGCGTTTCGATGTTCCAGTTGTTGGAACGCCAACCATCCGCACAATGATCGAAGCCGGAGCGACATGTCTGAGCGTGACTGCGGATAAAACACTGATATTCGACCGGGAGGAAATGCTGAAGCTCGCCAATGACAATAAGATCTGCATCGTCGGATCGGAACAAACGTCGAAGCGGTGAAACTTAATCGCCGCTGATGCGTAATAAACTTTTGATTCAATATACAAATTTGCTGGAGAAAATAATGAGGAAGAATTTGATCGCTGGATTTCTGGGCCTGGCTCTTTTGCTGCCGACCGCAGGGTTTGCCCAGGCACCTGCAATAAAGATCTCGGCTGACGAGAAAAAAGCCGCTGAACACATCACCGCTAAACAGTTGAGTGACTATCTCTATTTCGTCGCTTCTGACGAAATGGAAGGCCGCGACACGCCTTCGCGAGGGCTCGACCTGACTGCGAAGTTCCTTGCCACCAACCTTTCCCGCTGGGGTTTTAAGCCAGCGGGCGATGACGGTACGTTCTATCAGAAGATCGCTTTGCGACGTGACGCGGTCGATCCGGCAGCGACATCGGTGGACATCGGCGGACAGAAATTCTCGTACGGCGACGACCTGGTTCGCGTGTCGGGAACACAGACCGGAACGATGACGGCAAAGGTCGTCTTTGCCGGCAACGGCTGGATGATCAAATCAAAAGGCCTCAATCCTTACGAAGGCCTCGATGTGAAGGGTAAGATCATTGCTGTTTACGGCGAAGGCCAGCCTTCGCAGCGAAGCATCGTACCGATGCCGGCAGGTGTCACGCAGGCTGATCTGCCCAACGCAGGCCGTGGTACCGAATGGGCGGATGTTGCGACCTATGCACGTGCAAATGGGGCTGCGGGCGTCTTGGTCCTTCCTTCAAAGTTCTTTGCAGAAAACTGGTCGATGATCTCAGGAAGTTTCGGCCGCAACCGTCTCGTCGTCGATAAACTAGCTCAGGCCCCGCCACCCGCGGCTGCTGGAGCAGGTCCGGCACCTACTGTTTTTATTGCCTCGCCAAAGCTCGCCAACGCACTGTTTGCCGGTGAAGCAGGAAATCCGCTTGCGGGAGCAACCAATTCGTTCTCGCTGAACAAAGATTTCACCTTCAGCATCGGAACCAAGACCGAAACCGTCTGGACTCAGAACGTCGTCGCCCTGTGGGAAGGCAGCGATCCGGTGCTTAAAAGCGAAATGGTCGCGATCGGAGCTCACTACGATCACGTCGGTGTCAACCCGAATGCTCCGGGCCCGGATAAGATCTTTAACGGAGCTGACGACGACGGTTCTGGCACGGTCGCCGTGCTCTCGATCGCCGAAGCTCTAGCAAAAACGGCCAAGCGCCCAAAACGCTCGGTCCTTTTGGTCTGGCATTGCGGCGAAGAGAAAGGCCTATGGGGCAGCGAATATTTCAACAAATTCCCAACCGTCGACATTAAAAAGGTCACTGCTCAGCTCAACATCGACATGATCGGCCGCAGCAAGAAACCCGGCAACACCGAGCCGCGGGACAAAGACCTTTCGGGCGAAAACACGATCTACGTCATCGGAAAAGACATGATGAGCTCGACGCTCGGAGCGGTTGTCGATGGAACGAACAAGGGCTATCTAAACATGGATTACGATACGCGGTACGACGATCCCAAAGACACGAACCGTTTCTTCTTCCGCTCAGATCACTTTAACTATGCAGTCAACGGCATCCCGATCGCGTTCTGGTTCGACGGTGTCCACGTGGACTATCACGGAGCAGGCGATCACCCGGACAAGATCGATTACGCCCGGATGGAGAAGATCACCCGAACGATCTTTCTGACGCTGTGGCAGCTCGGAAACCTTAAAGAACGTCCGGCAGTGGACAAGAAACTTCCGCCGGAACTTTCGGCGAGGTAGTTTGAAACGCACGAGAAGGCTGCCTGAAAATGGCAGCCTTTTTTAGCTCTCCGAAGTGGTACTTTTGTGTTTTTTCACTTTTCGCCTATTTTTACCAAAAATTGCCGCATAAAAAGTGTGAATCGATTCACACTTTTGCACAAATTAGGTACGGAGTGACGAAAATACTGGGTTTTCGTGAATTGGAAGGCGGCCTCCGGCCCAAAATGCAGTATTGCATTGGTAGAGGGAAATCAGGGCTTTTGGGTCTCTTTTCAGCTGATTGGTAGAGGTATTTGGGAGATTGGTCAAACGTCGAGGATGAAAGTTATGGGACGCTCAATTGAGAGATCATAAATGCCCACCCTTATTTCGGCAGAAGCATGCGGTACGCTTCGGATTTGCTGATGCCTAGGTCTTTCGCGGCCTTCTTTAGAGCGGCTTTGTGATCGAGCCCGGCGAGTTCGTAAGACCGAACGATGACCTCGATCGAGAGCTCAGGTTTGGCCGACGCGACGTTTTCGCCCGCTCGGTCGATGGCAATGACGATCTCGCCTTTTACTTTTGCTTTCTGAAAATGATCGAAGAGGAATGACAGCGTTCCGCGAACGGTTTCTTCATGCAATTTGGTCAATTCCCGCGAGACGGACGCCTTTCGATCGCCGAGAACCGCGAGGCAATCGCCGATCGACGACGATAGGCGGTGCGGAGCTTCGTAAAAAAGCAGCGTCGCCGGAATATCCCGAACCTCCTCGAGGCGCTTCCGCCGCTCACCTTTTTCGAGGGCAGAAAGCCGCCAAAGAACAGCGAATCTGTCGGCAATCCCGAGACGATCACGCCGCCAACGAAGGCGGCCGCTCCCGGAATTGGAACAACCGATGCCCCGATCTCGCTCGCCCGCTGCACTATCCAGAATCCCGGATCGCAAATGCCCGGCGTTCCGGCGTCGGAGACGATGGCGATATTTTCGCCGGCGACGAGCCGGTCGACGAATTCCTCCGCGCGTTCCTGTTCGTTGTGTTCGTGGTAACTGATGGTCTTATTCGAGATGCGGAAATGGTTGAGCAGATTTCGCGTATGCCGCGTGTCTTCGCATGCGATCACGTCAACCGTGCGCAGAGTCTCTAGGGCCCGCAGCGTTATGTCCTGCAAGTTCCCGATCGGTGTTGCGACTAGATAGAGCGTTCCGGGCATCCTCTTATTCTAGCCTAAGACTGGAGGGTGAGCATCTTGCTCGCCCGTTCTGATGCCGAGCACGGGCGAGCAGGATGCTCACCCTCCAGTCAAGAAAAAAGCCCGCGTTCTCGTCGAACGCGGGCTTGCAAGAGATGTGAATTAACTAAGTGTTAGAAAGGCCACCAGCTTGGCAGGCCCTGGCGATTTGTGTTGCCGCGGCCGTTTCCGTTGCCGTTGCCGTTTCCCCAGCCGGTGTTGCCGTTGCCGTTGCCGTTACCATTTCCCCAGCCGGTGTTGCCGCGTGGGTTGTAGGTGTTGTAGCCGCGGCTGATCACCTGCAGGTCGTTGCGGATCGAGCTCCAGAGGCTGCGGGTCTGGCCGCTTACATTTGCCCGGCTGATCGAGCGTTCGATCTCAGAAGCGTACTGGAATACGCGTCTCATCTCGCCGTCATTGCGGTTGTAGCCGCGATTGTTGTTGTAATAATTGTTGTCGAGATCGTTCACCGCATCTTTGAAACGGTCAGCCATTCGATTGATCTCATCTTCGCGGCGTGTGCCGTTCAGACGGCTGCGGTCGAGGTCGCGGTCGAGCTGACGTGCAAACTCACGAGTTTTCTGCTTCAGGCTGCGTACCGTGCCGTTTACATTGCCGTACTGACCGTTGTTGTATCCACCATTGCGGTTATTATTGCCATACGGATCATACTGTCCATATTGTGCCGAAGCTACTGCTGGTATGCCCAAAACCAAGAGTGAAAATGCTCCTACTGCTACCCAATTCTTAAATCTGTTCATCGTTTTTCTCCCTTATCGTAAAACTAGGCAATGACTTCGACATTGCTCGATATGGGTAATGGCAAAGAGTGTGCCAAAGAGGTGAAATGCCGTGTTTACAGGGCTTCCGGGCGTGATCGCAGAAATTTTGAACGAATGCGGGTAACGATGTGGTTTATGTTTGCTCCATAACGTTGAGTGCGGGGGAATGAAAGGAAAATAGACCACAGATAAAACGGATCGGACGGATTTACACAGATATAACTAGAAAATCTGTGTTGATCCGCTTAATCCGTTTTATCCGTGTTCTATTCCTTCCAAAAAATGAAAAGAGGCTGTCTCTACAAGACAACCTCTCCTGACTACTGACTACTGGCTACCGACTACTCATTTATGCAAATGCACCTTCACCGCATTCCCTAACGCATTTGCCGCGCAGAGGCTGCCGCCGCTGGAGACTTTGCCTTTGAGATTGTCCTGTTTGTCGACCGAATCCAGCAACCGCGTTCTGAGGTCTTTCATTGAGATCGAAGGATCGCTGGCGATGATCAGGGCGGCGACGCCGGAAACGTACGGTGTTGCCATTGAGGTTCCAGAGGCTTCGCGGTAATTGTCGCCGATCCAGGTCGAGACGATCTCTTTGCCGGGAGCCGCGATGTGGACGGTTTTCACGCCAAAATTTGAGAAGCTCGCGAGCTTGTTGTTGCGGTCGAGAGCCGCGACGCTGATGACGTTTGGCAGGTCGTAGTTCGACGGGAAATGCGGACGGGCATCGTTGTTAGTGCCGTCGTTACCGGCTGCTGCGATAAACAGGATTCCCGCATCGCCCGCTGCCTTAATAACATCTTCCAGAGCCTGCGAACGTGCCGTCGAGCCCCAGCTTGCCGAGATAATACGAAGGTTCACGCCGTCTTTCTTGCGTTCGATCGCATAGTTGATCGCCGCGATCGCATCGTCGGTCGAACCCGAACCATTACGGCCCAAAAACTTCAGCGGCATGATCTGAACCTTCTGATTTATACCCGAAACGCCGATGCCGTTGTCGCCCTCAGCGCCGATGATCCCGGCACAATGCGTTCCGTGGCCGTTGTCGTCCATCGGATCTGTGTCGCGAATACTCGGTCTGAGCTGAAAACGATCAGGATCATATCCACCTTGAACCGGCGGATCAAATCCGTGCAAATCATCTACATCGCCAAGTTCGTCGTCATGATACTGAGCAAGATTTGCAGGACGAACCCACATATTGCCCATCAAATCTGCGTGTTTGTAATCGACGCCGGTATCAAGCACAGCAACGACCACCTCTTCACTGCCTTTTGTGACAGCCCAGGCGTTGAGAGCGTCCAAATCCTTTCTTTCGGTTCCGCCATCTTGTCCAGTGTTGCTCAATGCCCACTGATCGCCGAAAAGCGGATCATTTGGAGCGTCAGCGGCGAGCGGACGGTCGAACGAATATCTGGCCGAGGCATCTTCCGAGGGATCGTCGAGTTTGATTAACGAGTTTACCTCAGCATACTCAACCACGTCTTTCATAGCTGAATACTGTAGAGCAACTGCCGATGGGTCGGCATCATTCAGGTCATCAATTACGGCCAATCCTTTGACCGACTCTATCTTGTCGAAAACAACATCTTCGTTCGCCGCCGTCAAGGAACGAATCTTATCCCGTGAAATTCCTGGTTTGAACCGCACGAGAACTTCCGGAATACCTCTATTCGCCTTCGCGGCCGAGATGCCGCTCGTCGTGGTCGAACTCGTCTGCTTTTGAGCAACTGTCGAAGGCGTTTGCTTTAGCACCGCTCTCCAACGATCTATCTGCCCGAGTATCGCGGCGAGCGTGATCAGAACTACGGCTATTCCAACGTGTATCCAGATATTATTGCGATTCATGGTACTGCTCCCGATGTTAATGCGGGCAAGCTGCCCGCGTTCCAATTTATACTACGACGTAGTTTTCGCCGTTAAAGTTGTGCAGGCGGATCTGGTATTTATCCGCCCGGTATTCGTACGTTTTGCCCTTTGCGGCCAGCTTGATGATCCACCCGTAAGCGATCATCTGTGCCGCAAATTCGCCCGCCGCCGCGGTTCCGAGCGACATATCAGAAAACTCTTTGTCGGAAATGCTTTTAACCTCGATATCATCCGCCTCGATGTTTAAACGTTTCGCCAGGTCAACCCTTGCACGATCCGCCGCATTTTCCTTCGTAAAACCCATATTTTTGCGTCTCTATTATCTTGCTCTTCTTTACGTCCGATAGTCAACAAAAGTTCTGACTGGAAAGGCAAGCATCTTGCTTGCCAACGCCGGTTCCTCCGGCGTGACGGCGCCGGACATCGCATTGAATGCGTGGTCAACTCCCTCACACCGCCGAAGCGGCGGCGTTGCACGCGGGGCGCGTGCGTTCCCGGCCTTACGCTCGACGCTTGTTGGTCATGTTACGCGTGATCTCAACGATCGCCGGAACGATATACGTGGCACAAGCAATGCCGAGAATAAGCCCCGTGATCACGCGGGAGATCTGAGTATTTTCCCAGATGCCGAAAATGGTCAGCGACCAGTCGATGGCGATCGGGATCATTGAGAGAAAAAGCCAAAACCGTGCGAGCGGCTCGATCTCGTCGATACGACGCCAAAGCGGATAGATCGCGAAACCCGCGAAAAGCCCGAAATAAACCCCTGAACAACGGGAACACACGCCGAACTGTTCGCCCGCAATGTGAAACGACCTTTCGGGAATGCGGTGGCAGATGTAGTGGTAAAAACCGTTCAGCGACGCGGCGATCGATTCGAAACCGTATGCCTTGGCAAGCGGAGCGAGGATAATGAGAAACGCCCAGACAAAAACCACCCCGAGCCCGACCGCCCAAGCCCGCCATGCCTGACGACGCATCGCAGCCTGGATGGATCGGGGAATGTAATTCTCAACAGGTTCGGACATGGCTGCTTCGCGGCTTTGCCGCTCTATTTGCGGCGAGGCTTGCCTCGCCGGTGCGTCAAAAAACTTTGCGGCTCTGCCGCCGCTCTTCGATAGTCTCACAAAGCGGCGGCATAGCCGCAAGGATCGATTGATACTGAACGGAAAAGCAGAGCTTTTCCGCAAATAGAGCGGCAGAGCCGCGAGATAAATTAGAACCGTATCACCGCATCCGGGCCGCCTTCGACGTGGACGGTGTCGACGAAACGAATGTTTTTCGAGTCCGAGGTCATAACGACCGAATGCGTGCGTTTGCCGGCACCGAAAAATCTCACGCCGCGAAGCAGTGCTCCGTCAGTGACGCCAGTTGCCGCGAAGATGATCTTTTTGCCGGGGGCGAGGTCGTTGGTGTCGTAAACCTTGTTCGGGTCGTTGATGCCCATTTCGTTGAGACGTCTCATCACCTCGTCATGTGGCGGAACCTTCGATTTATCGACGCCCAAACGTTCCGGATCCCAGACGAGTTTCGCGAGGATCTCGCCATTCAGGCATTTCATCGCGGCGGCGGTGATCACACCTTCAGGTGCTCCGCCGATACCCATCAGGGCGTGGATGTTGGTTCCGGCAACCGCGGCCGAGATACCGGCCGAAAGGTCGCCGTCGGAGATCAAGCGAATGCGGGCTCCGGCCGCACGAACCTCGTCAACAAGCGATTTGTGACGCGAACGGTCGAGGCACATGACGGTCAGATCCTCGACATCGCGTCCCAAACGGCGGGCGATATTCTTAAGGTTTTCCGTCACGGGAGCGTCGATATCGACCGACCCGCGGCACGAAGGCCCAACAACGATCTTGTCCATGTAGAGATCCGGTGCGTTGAGCAAACCGCCACGTTCGGCAGCCGCGAGAACGGCGATGGCGTTGTTGGCTCCGAGTGCGCAGAGGTTAGTTCCCTCCAGCGGATCGACGGCAATATCGACCTCGGGAAATTCGGAGCGGGCTTCGTCGGAGAACATTCCGCCGCCGACTTCCTCGCCGATATAGAGCATAGGAGCCTCGTCGCGCTCGCCCTCGCCGATGACGATCCGGCCACGCATCGGAACGGTGTCCATTACCTCACGCATCGCCTCGACGGCGACGTGGTCAGAGTATTTACGGTCGCCCTGGCCCATCGTTTTAGCAGATTCGATAGCAGCGGCCTCAGTAACGCGCAAAAAGTCCAACGACAGGTCGCGCTCAGCTTTGATGTTTTTCATGTAAGTTCCTTAAGAGAAGAGATACGGTTTTCACCGCTATTTGAGGGCATTTTACCACTTGTCTCACCTGATTTGACAAGTTCGACTTAGGATATTACGGTTTTACTTTGGCTTTTACGATTCTGACCGCCTAGTGGCGGATATTTGAACTAATTATGACCTACATTGTCACAACCCCCTGCGTCGACTGTAAATATACCGACTGTGCCGCCGTTTGCCCGGTCGAGGCTTTCCACGAAACGCCCGACAGGCTCTTGATCAACCCCGATTCTTGCATCGATTGCGATGCCTGTTTGCCCGAATGCCCGGTCGAAGCCATCTTCTCGGATATGTCTGTGCCCGAGGAATATCTCGACTGGCTCGAAAAGAACAAGGAAGCCGAGAATTATCCGATCATCAGCACCAAGCAGCCAGCCCTCATGGGCGCGGGATGCTCCGGGCCGCCCGAGTAGTTTTCCATTTCAAACCGATCAGAAAGCCGTGGAAACTCGTGTTCCACGGCTTTTTCTATTCAGATTCGCCAATTACCGCCATCGAAATCCGATCCGCAAATTTGTCGGCGAGGCAACTGTCCGTATTGGCGTTTTACCGACCGAATAGCGTGAGTTGAGCACATTCTCGACCGCCGCATAGATCTGCAAGTTTTCGCTCAACTTTCGCGATACGAACAGATCGATCTGAGCAAAAGGCTCGAGTCGAAAGGTGTTCAGGTCATCATCAAATTGCTCGCCCGACGCCCGGCCCTGAACGGCAAAATTCCACTTCGACTTCGTATATCGAGCTTGAAACGTGAACTGATTTTTAGCAACCTGCGGGGTCGCGAGCCCGAAAAGGACGGGATTGGACGGAAAGCTCGTAACTATCGAATCTGCAAACAGATAACCTGCCGAAAGGTCCATCTGTTTGAATCGAAATTCCGCTTCGATCTCAACTCCGGCAGACCGGGTTTCGCCCGCATTCTGACGTTGCCGGGTGATCAGCGTCGGTGTTGTCGCGAGCGTGACGTTGGCGACCGGTTGGCCGATGCGTGTCCAGAAAGTATTGGCACGAATGGCAAACTGGCGCTTGTTGAATTTGATCCCGCCTTCGAAATTATCGGCACGTTCAGCCCTGAGGTTCTCGTTGGCGGTCGTCAGGACGTTTCCGACGCGGAACCCACGGTATAGTTCATTCAATGTGGGCGAGCGAAAGCTGCGGGAGGCGTTGGCGTAGAACGAGAACTGGCCGGAGAGATGCAGAAGAAATGAGATCTGCGGACTAGATGCATCTTCGGTGCGATCGATAAAAGCGTTTATCACAATCGCGTTTGTCGCGATCGCACGGGTCGAGGTGAACGCCCGGTAATTCTCCCAACGGTCATACCGCAAACTGCCCGCGATCACGGCTTTGCTGCCGATCCTGACGAAATGCTGAACGAAGAGCCCAGCCGTCAATTGCCGCCCGCCGGAACCGATATTTGAAGTAGGCGTATTGTTCGCGATAACGATCTCATCGCTTGCTCCGCGAACATTCCGGAGCTCGAAACCAGCGAGCAACGTATGATTGCGATAGACCGCCGATGCCTGGGCTGAGAACCCAACTGTTTGGGCGGGCACCCGCTGTACGCGGTTGAGAGCTTCGGCGGTTCGAGCTGAATTCACGGTCGAGAACGTTTGATCG
The DNA here is from genome assembly GCA_016703965.1 of Acidobacteriota bacterium. Taxonomy (NCBI): domain Bacteria; kingdom Pseudomonadati; phylum Acidobacteriota; species Acidobacteriota bacterium. The sequence goes on along the minus strand of JADJBB010000021.1, from coordinate 937,097 downwards.
TAAACCTGTGTTCCGCCAAACGCTCGCCACCGGAAATTAAATAAGGAACGATCCGCCCGAACATCTCCGCCTGCGATCATTTGGCGAATATGTGTACGATTCGTCTGCAGACCGGTGCCGTTTGTGCGAACCTCGCCGAAGTATGATGGGCGAAAGAAGATCGTCGCTTTACCTGAGAAGGAACGGAGGATCCGCGTCGAAAGACTTGAGCTCCGCACGCCGGCAAAACCATCGACGGGGCCGCGGACGGCTTCATCGACGATCTTATAGCCTTTTGTTTGATAGCTTGCAGCACTCAGATCGAGGAGCCAATCATTGAGCCTCGAGCCAATGAAAGTCGAACCGGAGATCGTATTCTGGGTACCGCCAAACGCATCGGCAGCAACGGTGAATTTGTCCTGGGCCGATCGGGGCAGCACGTTAATCGCACCGCTAAGGCTAGAATCGCCGTAGAGGCTGGATGCTCCGCCGCGTAAAATTTCGACATTTTCTACGGCGACTGAGGAGACTCGATTCCACTGAACCCAGCCGCCGAATGGGTCATTGAGCGGCACACCGTCGAAGAAAACTCCGGAACGGCTGGCACCGCTGGCTCCGACACCGCGAAGACTGACGCCCTGAGATGTCGGGTTTGCATTACGACTGCTCGTGCGGCGAAATATCGAGAATCCGACGGATTGCCTGAGAGTATCGTCGATCGTCGGCGCCGCAGCCGTCTCGATCTCGACCCGCGAAAGGGTGAAAACACTTGCAGGTGTGTCGCCTATCCTGGTCTCGATCCGGTTGGCTATAACTGTGACTTCCTCACGTATTGGAGGTGGTGTTGGCGTCGGTTCCTGCCCGCTAACTCGAAGAAAAAACAGTACAAAGAGCAGCGGTAACGCAGAGAGCCTCATAAAAAAATCATTGCAAAAAGGAACCTAACAATGTTTAAGTATATATTAGCACGGGAGTTCCCCTGTGTTTTTACGGCTAAAAAATGTCTATGTTCGACAACGTGGCTCCAGGCCCAGATAAAAAACTGCGCGGTGTGGTTGATTGGCGCATGAAGGTACTCGTGCTATTTGGAACGCGGCCCGAGGCGATCAAACTCGCTCCGGTCGTGCATGAACTGCGCAAGCGGTTTTTCCAGACGATCGTGGTCTCATCAAGCCAGCATAAACAGATCCTTAAGCCGTTTCTCGAAACGTTAAAGGTAGACGTAGATTTTGATCTCGGCATCATGCGGCGTAACCAATCCCTCAACGAAGTGTGTTCCCGCGTGATGGCCAAGCTAGATAAAATACTCGATCTGGAAGAACCCGATCTTATCCTCGTTCAGGGAGATACCACAACTGCCTTGGCCGGTGCTCTTGCGGGATTTAACCGCAAGATCCCGGTCGGACACGTTGAGGCAGGATTGCGATCGGGCAATCTGATGAGCCCGTTTCCCGAGGAAATGAACCGCCGCGTGGTTTCGCAGATCGCATCATTCCATTTTGCTGCGACTGAGAAGAATCGCCGTAATTTGCTGGCTGAGAATGTACCGAGCGAAAAAGTTTTTGTAACCGGAAACCCGGTGGTCGATTCGCTCAAGTACATGCTCAAAAATCTTACGCCTGACCCTGCGATCGCTGAGCTCATAAAAAAGACCGAAGGCCAGAAAAGGATCCTGCTCACTACTCATCGCCGTGAGAGTTTTGGCTCGGCAATGTCTGCCAACCTAAAGGTACTCGCTAACTTCGTCGCCAAACGACCCGACGTTTGCCTGTTCTTCCCCGTTCACCCCAATCCAAATGTGAAATCGGTCGCCAAAGAGTTTCTCGGCGGCCACGACCGCATCCACCTTTTGGAACCCCTCGACTATTCGGACTTTTTAGCTATTATGAAGTCGACCTGGCTGATCGTTTCAGATTCAGGCGGCGTTCAGGAGGAAGCTCCGAGTTTGGGCAAACCACTTCTTGTGATCCGTGAAAACACCGAACGCCCCGAGGCGATACGGTCCGGAGTCGCAAAACTGGTCGGCAGCAGTCCCGGAGCATTGAAGCAGCTTCTCGAAGAAAACTACGCCGTTGAGACGTGGACCAAATCGGTAAAAGAGGTTGCAAATCCATTCGGTGACGGCAAAGCTGCGTCGCGGATCGTCAAGATCATCGAGGAAAAACTGGCGTCAAAGGCGATCAGTTCGAAAGCCCAACAGGCGAATCTTTTCTAGCTCTCTCTCTATGAGTTCAGATCCTAACAAAAAGAACTTGTTAACGATCCTGGTCGAGGATTATTTTCACGTAGGTGCGTTCGAGACGCTCATCCAGCAGCGAAACTGGGAGAATTTCGAACCGCGCTACGAGCAAAATACTCTTAAAACACTCGACCTGCTTGATCGTTACGATACAAAGGCAACATTTTTTGTCCTTGGCTGGATCGCCGATCTCAATCCCGATCTGGTGCGCGAGATCGTATCACGCGGGCACGAGGTTGGGAGCCGCGGATTTTATCACCGCAGTGCAAAAAATCTGACGCCGGACGAATTTCGCGAAGATCTTCGGCGTTCGAACGAAGCCATCGAAAACGCCTGCGGTCAAAAGGTGGTTGGATATCGTGCTGCTGAAAAGCTCGAATTTGATCAAAGCGAATGGATCCTGAAGACTCTCTCCGAAGAGGGATTTGCTTACGATGCGTCCTTTTTGCCAACTTCAAACAATCCGGTCGAAAAACGAGTTGCACACGAGATCGAAGTTGGTGAGCAGAAGATCTGGGAATTTCCATACACAACGACCGATCTTGGTGTCGGATTGCTGCCGATCTCGGGCGGTAATTATTTCCGCCAATTGCCCTACACGCTCATGCGTCGCGCGATCAAGCGGTGGCACAAACAGCACGATAACGATCCGTTTGTCTTCTACTTTCATGTCTGGGAACTCGACCCGGAACAGCCCCGCATTTCAGCCGCGTCAAGCATGAACCGCATTCGACATTATCGAAAACTCGATAAGATGGAATGGATCCTGCACGAAAACCTCGCTCTATATAAATGCACGGGTATCCCTGATCACTTGGGCCTCAAGCCGCAGTTGGTTGAGAGCACGGTCTCCGCATCGGCGGCGGCAGAAGCAATTAACGTCAAACCGGTCAACAAGGCCGCGATGACCCCGGTGACGATCATCATCCCTTGCTACAACGAACAGGAATCACTGCCGTACCTAGCAAAAACGCTTGCCTCGGTCGAGACCGAACTGAACGGCATCGGCTACGCATCGCAGCTCTTGTTTGTTGACGACAGAAGCACTGACAACACCATCGAGGTGATCAACACGCTATTTGCCGGACGCGACGATGTTCAGGTAGTAAAACATGAGGTCAACAAAGGTGTCGCGGGCGGCATAATGACCGGCATTCGAGCGGCGAGAACCGAGATCGTCTGTTCGATCGATTGCGACTGCACATTTGACCCGCACGAACTCGTCAACATGATCCCGATGCTGACCGAAGGGGTCGATCTGGTCCAGGCTTCGCCGTATCATAAGGATGGCGCGGTTCAAAATGTTCCCGGTTGGCGTTTGCTGCTCTCAAAAGGCGCATCAGTTCTGTATCGCCGCATCCTTAGAACAAAGATCGCATCGTACACTGCATGCTTCCGCGTGCTTCGCCGCAGTGCGATGCTTGATATTGAGCCTCAGGAAACCGGCTTCCACGGAGTTCCCGAAATGCTCGGACTGCTCGACCTCAAGGGCGGTACGATCGTCGAATATCCCACCGTTTTGGCCGTCAGACTCTTTGGCGCGTCCAAGATGAAAACGCTGAAAACCATCGGCGGTACCGTCAAACTGATGTCCCGGCTTGCAAAGTTGCGTTTCTTCGGGAAATCCACCCCAATTCAAACTTCTTTAACACCAGCAAGGCTGACCGCAGTCTCAAAAGATGTGACCAAATAATTCAGGAAAGATCCTCCTGAATTTTGGACATCGAGCCTGAGAAGGCATAACTGCTCTCATGGTCGCCGCACTATTCCTATGAAAGAAAATATAGCCATTGTGGGGTCCGGGTTTCTAGGTTTGACGCTCGCGAAGCGCCTCGCTGATGCGGGAAACAAGGTCACGCTTTTCGAATCAGCCGCAGAGATCGGCGGCCTCGCCTCCGTTTGGGAGATCAACGACATTATCTGGGACCGCCATTATCACGTCGTCCTCGCGTCGGATCGTTACACCCGCAACATCATCGAAGAGATCGGCCTCGGCGACGAATTCAAATGGGTCGAGACCAAAACCGGTTTTTATACCGACGGCGAATTGCTTTCGATGTCGGATACGAAAGAATTCCTGACCTTTCCGGCCTTGGACATGATCAGCAAACTCCGTCTCGGAGCGACGATCTTTTTCGCATCAAAAATAAAAGACTGGAAAAAGCTCGAAAAGATCACGGTCGAAAAATGGCTGACCAAAATGTCGGGGCAGAAAACCTTTGAGAAGATGTGGAAACCGCTTCTGAAAGCGAAACTTGGCGAAGCCTATAAAGAAACCGCCGCATCATTCATCTGGGCCACGATCCAGCGAATGTACTCGGCTAGGCGCTCGGGAATGAAGCGCGAAATGTTCGGCTACGTTCGCGGCGGCTATGGCCGCGTCCTGGAAAAATTCAGTGATACTCTCCTGAAGCGAGGTGTTGAGATCCGGTTAAATTCCAGGGTCGAGTCGATCGAAAGACTCGAAGGCGGTAAGATCCGCGTTACAACGGCGGCCGCTCGTCGGCACAAAGACATCAAGCCGAAAGTTCAAAAAACCAAATACGCTGCTTTTCAGGCTGCCGCGACGGTTGCTCCGGGCTTTTCAGGAGCGTTCATTTCGGAACCGCAAATGCCTTCGTCGGTCGTTGAATTCCCTTCCGCATCGACCATTTTTGACAAAGTAATTGTCACGGCCCCGTCAAACGTAGCTGAAAAGATGCTGCCGCAGCTCGATAACGTCGAACGCAATCAGCTCAAGAGCATCAAGTATCAAGGCATCGTTTGTGCATCGCTGATGATGCGATGCTCGCTTTCGAACTACTACGTAACAAATATTACCGACGATACGCCGTTCACCGGCATCATCGAAATGTCCGCTATCGTCGATAAACGCGAATTCGACGGCAACGCCCTTGTATATCTGCCGCGCTATATTACCCCGGACGACCCGCTTTTCGACAAAACGGATGAGGAGATCGAACACTACTTCCTGACCGGCCTCGAGAGAATGTACCCGCACTTCCGCCGAAAAGATGTTGTGGCATTCAAGGTCTCGAAGGTGCGTCAGGTGTTCCCGGTTCCTGTCGTTCGCTATCACGAAGGCCTTGCTGATATGAAGTCATCGGTCGATGGCGTTTACATCGTCAATTCGTCGCACATCGTCAACGGAACGCTGAATATCAATGAGACCGTTCAGCTTGCAGAGAAGTTTTTCGAGAGCGAATTCAAGAATTAATATGAAACCGATCGCGAGCATCTCGCTCGACCTCGACAATCAGTGGTCGTACATGAAAACCCACGGTGATGCGGGCTGGCAAAAGTTTCCGTCATACCTGGACCTTGCCGTGCCGCGAATTCTCTCGTTTCTTAAGGAGAGAGATCTCACGATCACCTTTTTCATTGTCGGGCAGGATGCCGCGCTTGAAAAAAATCATGCCGCCATCCGCTCGATCGCTGATGCCGGGCACGAGATCGCGAACCATAGTTTTAATCACGAACCTTGGCTGCACCTGTATTCCCGTGAAGAACTGGTCGAGGAATTCGAAAAAACGGAGAATGCTCTGGAAAATGTTACCGGCGTTCGTCCGGTCGGATTTCGCGGCCCCGGATTCAGCCTTTCACCGACCGTTTTAGACGTGCTTGGCGAACGTGGATATGAATACGACGGTTCGACTCTGCCGACATATATCGCACCGCTTGCGAGGGCGTTCTTCTTTCTAAAATCTCCGGCAATGTCACCCGAGGAGAAAGAAAAACTGAAGAAACTGTTCGGGAAATTTTCGGATGGCTTTCGCCCATTGACCCCACATCTGGTCGAAGCTGGTTCTAGAAAGATCGTCGAGATCCCTGTTACAACATTTCCGATCGTAAAAGTGCCCGTCCACGTTAGCTACTTGATGTATCTGAAAAGCTTTTCTTCGCTTTTGGCCAACGCATATTGGAAAGCGGCGATGCTCGCGTGCAGAATGACGGGAACTCAGCCGTCGCTCTTGCTGCATCCACTGGATTTTTTGAGTGGTGACGAGATCGAGGAGTTAAAATTCTTCCCCGGCATGGCAGTGCCATCCGCAAAGAAGGTTGAGTTTCTTGACCACATTACTGGTCTCCTGTGTAAGCACTACGAGGTCGTGACAATGCGGCAGCATGCTGAGACAGCATCACTCGCCTTACGCCGCACTTCGCAAGACCTGGCCCTGGAAAGGGCATAGGCACCTCGCAGAACTGATGTCACCCTCGCCATCAAAAAATGTTCCCCTCAATATTGCTGTACTGATCGCGATACACCTTGCTATCGCGATCCCGCTTGCATATCTACTGGGAATTTGGAACGACGAGGCTTCAACGCTTTACGCTACGCGCGATGGATTTTGGCTCGCCTTTCAGACCGCCGCTACCGAACAAAAGCAAGCCCCTCTCTACTTCTGGATAATAAGTTTGTGGCGGCAATTGAACGAGTCGATATTCTTTGCCCGGCTCTTCTCGATCGTCTGTAGTGTTGCTGCCATCTGGCTATTTTCGCGGCTTAGCGTTCGCATTCTGCCTGCAAAAAGAGCCCTTCTGGCGACGGCTTTCTTCGCTCTTCATCCAGCTCTAATATGGGCAAGTCTCGAGATACGCGTTTACTCTCTCGTGATACTTCTCTCGGTTGCACTCATACTCTCATTTCTGGACGCATTTTGGGAAAATAGCGAGCCAAGGTGGCCCTCGAAAGCACAATTCCTCGTTTTGGCTATCATCAGCCTGTACACGAACTATTACCTCGGCTTTCTTCTGGTCGGCTTTCTCGTTCCGCTTGTGCTAATGCGTCGATGGCGGAGTGCATTCTCCTACATCGCCCTAATGGCAGTCGCCGGACTCGCATTTCTGCCAATGCTGCTCGCGGTCAGATCGGAATTCCAGGACCGAAGCAGCTCCTATAGGGATCCTCGATCTCTTATCGTGGGGCTAAAACTGCTCTGGGAATATGTCCTAAGCTTCTTACTTCCGACCGAGTTATTCCCGGCCGGGGAAGCATCGACGGTGTCGATGATCCGGCTATGGCTGATACGGCTCTTGTTGTTGATCACTGCCGGATTTACCCTTGCTCGCTGGAGGCGATTGTCGTCTCAAACTGTGGGCCTGGCTGCGATCGCCGGCACTACCCTTGTCTTCCTGCTGGTCGCGTATTTCCTCCTCGGACGATGGCTTGTCGAATTCAGACATGCAACCGTCCTTTTTGCACCGCTGATAATATTTGGAGCGTCGCTGCTCAACGACATCTTTCCGGAACGCATTAATGAGCGGTCGATATCGGATCGTCTAGGAGTACCGGCCTTTGCCATTATTGTTATCGTATCGTTCTGTTATGCGGTAGTTAATCTTTATCCCAACCTTACAAAGAAAGGGGATTGGATACGTGTGGGCAAATACCTGGAACAAACCGAACGTCCGAATCAACCGATCATAATTTTTAACACTTATGATGCGATCGCCTTGCCGTACCATTACAAAGGCGTCAACCGGATCTATCCGGACGAGCGATTTTTTGAGTTCAGTTTCGGCACGACGTCACCCGATCGAACAAAAAAGAGAACTGACTACACTATCTCGAAGATCCCACCGGATGCCGCCGAGATATGGCTGATCGTCAGTGACGAATGCAAATGGCCAGGCGTTTGTGAGCCATTCGAAGAATTTATGCGGAATAATTATGACCGCGTAGAAGAAATGGAATTTTACGATCAGAAAGTTACATTGCTGCGAAAGAAGGATGTGGCCACGAACGTCCGGTAGGATACGCGTGTGATATTTGGCATCGGGCGGTATTCTCGAGGCTCGGCACCATTGGAAATTCTGTCGAGGCAGACTACAATGAGCTACGAGAGAAATTTGATCGTAAAAGATAGCCGATCAAAGAAGTAAAAAATCAATGTTTACTACGACTGATCCCAAAACAATGGATAAGCCAACGGTTAGATGCGCGGAGTGCGATCGTGAAGTGGTTCACTTCAATACGTTCCTATCACCGACGAACGTCGAAAGTGTAGTTTGCTGGCAGTGTCTGGAGCGAAAAGAAAAGGGTTTTAACGCAAAACGCGACTTTCGCCGCGTTTCGCGATCCGGCGTGATTCCGAGGTGATCGCGGGGCGATTCCTTTGATTGTAATAGACTGCAGTAGATAACATTATTTTTGGCAATGGCCGTTAGAAAGATCACGGAATATCCGGAAAAGGTGCTCGCTGAGGTTGGCAAATCGGTGACGGTTTTTGACCAGGATCTTGCAGATCTGTGCGCGGACATGTTCGACACGATGTACGATGCCGAAGGCGTCGGGCTCGCGGCTCCGCAGATCGGGCTTAATTTGCGGCTCTTCGTCATGGATTGCGAAGACATTAAACTCATCGCCGCCAACCCTGAGATAATCCACACCGAAGGCGAGCAATCGAGCCAGGAAGGCTGTCTTTCGGTCGGCAAAGTGCCGGCGGTCGTCGTTCGGCCAATGAAAGCAAGACTGCGGGCTCAGGATGAAAAAGGCGAGTGGTTCGAACGCGATGCCGAGGGTTACGCCGCACGGGCGTTCCTTCACGAGACAGACCATTGCGATGGCAAGCTCTTCATCGACCATCTGCCGAAGCTCCGGCGAGATATGGTCGTCAAAAGATTCAAAAAGGAAAAACGCTGGGATTGAGGGTTTATTTCGAGTACATCGAAAGGTCGCAAAAGGACATCTCAATGGGCGCGACAGATCGTTCGCACATTTCTAAATAGTTCAATAATGGGTCAGGAGGACCCGGCCATGAAAAAATATTTTCTAATTTTCGCGTTTCTGTTCGTCACTGCATTCGGTGCGGTCTCCGCATCGGCCCAGTGTGACCCAAATACCCTATCGCAGATCAAATGCAGCTATTACAACGAAGGCTATCAGGACGGCTCAAATGATGCCCGCAGCGGGCAGTCGAACGACTATAGGCGCTACAAAAACAAGTACGAACGTAAATACGAAGATAATTACCGCGACGGCTACAATGCCGGCTATAACAGCATCGGCTACGGCGGCGGTTCGAACGCAAGCGGCGAGGTGATCGCTTACGATCGCGGTTACTGGCTTGGCGGCAGCGATGCTCGTGCTAATGTCAGACGAAACTACAAGAACTATTCTGGCCAATACGACCGAAACTTTGAGAGATATTTTAGAGATGGATATAACGACGGGTATGATTTCAAACCGCGTAAATATCCTGCTCCTGAAAGGCCTGGAACGGTCTATCCTCCAAATCCAACTTATCCGGTTCCGCCGATCTATCCTCCGGTTTATCCGCAACCGGGCCTCGAGAACGGAACCGCTACTTGGAGCGGCCGCGTCGATGACAGGGCAAACATTGTGATCCGCGGAAATGCTATTTATGCTGAGAACGTTTCTGGAAACGGACTTCAAACAACCTATCAGAATATGGGTGGGTCGCTTCCGCGACGAAATTCGACGATCACGGTACAAAAATCAAGCGGCCGCGGCAATGTCACGGTAATTCAGCAGCCAAATCGCTCGAATAACTTCACGGCGATCATCCAGATCTCTGACACGAAAGGCGGTGCAGGCGATTACAAGATCGATGTCTCATGGACGGGAACCGGCGGTAACGTCGAGGAACCATACCGTCCGGGCAGCGTAATTTGGCGTGGCCGCGTTGACCAAACCGTCAACATCAGCGTCGCAGGAACCAGCGTTATGGCGGATGACATTTCCGGCACCGGACTTTCGGGAGCGGATTTCACGATCAACGGCTATCTAGCCAACCGTCCCGGCTCTGTAAACGTCCGCAAGGTCCGCGGACGCGGAACGGTCAAAGTATTAGAACAGCCGTCGTGGAACAACGGTTTCGCCGCCGTCATACAGATCTTTGACGCAAATGGCGGAGCGGATAATTATGAGATAGAGATAACCTGGTAAATCTGGACACCTAACTCACTGTTATTAAGGCCGGGAAATAGTTTCCGGCCTTTCTTTTTTGCTTAAGTGCGATTACGATACCCGATATCGAGTTATGAGATTTTTTCTAGCCTTTCACATCGCTTTGCTTTTGCTAACGACCTTCGTATTTGCTCAGGATTCGGAGATTCGAACCCTGAATCAAAACATCGCAGCGCTTTACCATCAAGGCAAATTTGACGACGCCATCCCTCTCGCCGAAAAGGTTGTTGCGATCGAGAAAAAAGCGTCGAAAAAGTCGATCGGGCATGCTTTCGCTCTGACAAATCTCGCCCAACTCAATAAGGAGAAGGCCAAAGCGATAAGAGCAAATATAGCCAAGTTTGAACCCCGAAATAGATTTGGTGCAATTTCCGAATCGAAAGCATCTGCCCAAAGGGCAAAGCAGTTTTATCGCGAGGCTCTCGACATTCATAAGAGCAGCAAGTCAGAAAACTCACCTCCGGCCATCTCGGTCAAGAATGAGCTCGCGTGGACCGTTTACAACTTCATCCTAAGCGATTCGATCGGCGAATCCCGCGCTCAGATCGACGAAGCTGAAAAACTCTATTCTGAAGCTCTTGCCGCCTCGGACGGCTTAGCTCCACCAGACATCGCCCTGCAATTGCTTACATTGAATAACTTCGGCGATTTCTACATGAAATTTGTAAATTTCGAGAAGGCTCTGCCATTATACGAGCGTTCTATTAAGGCCGGCGAAGCTAAATACGGTGATAAGAGTTCGCAGCTTATTGGTGGTTTGCGTGGCCTCTTTGAGATCTATTCGATCACGAGTCAGGATGTTGAGATGCGGTCAACCAAAGCAAGGATCGAGGCGATCTCCGGCACTGCCGAACAAACGCCCAAATATCGCGACCTTACCGCACGGTCCCGCGGGATCGCGAAAGTCGACGCGACTGGATTTATTCACACAGACCTGACCGATCTCGACAGATCCTACAAAACAACGGCCGAGATCCAAAGGATGCTGACTCCGCCGGGCCAATATATTGTGAGGTCGATCGAGGTCGAGTTGCTCGTGAACGAAGACGGAACCGTCGCTGAGGCGAAAGTAATAACGCCTTCGAAATATACTAAGCAGGTTGAAGAAGCCGCCATGGCCTCGAAATTCCGCCCGTTCGAATACAATGGAAAACGTCAGAAATTGAAAGGAAAGATCTATTTTAATTACAAGGATTAAAGATCACTTTTTCGTGAATAATGTGCGGTAAACCGGCAGCTCCTTGTCCTCTACCGCTTTTTCGCGCTCAGTTCGAACGGGAAACGGGTTGTGATCGATGGGAGTTTCGATGAGGTTTGAGTCCGCCCGAAAAAGCTCGAACATTTCGTCGGCCAAAAACTCGATATCGGTTTGAACGAATATCTTTCCGCCGGCCGCGAGTCTTTTGATAACGGCGTCGACAAGCTCCGTATTTACCATTCGACGCTTCGCGTGGCGGTTCTTGAACCACGGATCTGGAAACTGGATCGTTACCATCTGCAACCGGCCGGCGGGAATTTCGGCGAGCAGATTTCCGAGAAAAAGCATGGCATTGGCGAATTGATATTTAAGGTTTTTCAGTCCGGCCTCGTCCGCGAGCGAGTTTGCCTCATGAACTAAGGGCTCACGGATCTCAACGCCCAGATAATTCCACTCCGGCCGCTCAGCCGCCATACGCAAAATGAAACGCCCGCGAGCACACCCGATATCCAGGTGAAGCGGCAGCGTGGGATCAGCAAAAGTTGAAACATCGAACGGCGTCGGTTCTTGCCGGTAATAAGGTGAAAGTGGATTGACGTGCTGATGAACGCGAACGCGGGCCATAGATCAAACGATTCGAAGAATTAGCAAAATACTGAAAACACAGGTAGCGACATAGATCCCAAGAGCTGCTAGGCCGGCGATCTGAGTAAGGTTTCCGGCTTCCCTTGGATCCGTATGGTCGTCCGCGGGGATCTGCAAAAACGCATAAACGGCACCAACTATTAGCCCGCCGATGTGTCCGAAATTGTCGATCTGCTGAAATAGAACAAGGCCGAAGATCAGAATAAAGCCGATATTCATCAATAGGCTCTTCCGAAATTCCGCCGAAATGAAATGCCTGCGGCGAAACGCGTAAACGGCGAGATAGCCGATAAGCCCGACGATGCCGCCCGATGCTCCGACCGAAATACCGTCCGGAACGAAGATCAAACTCAAAACCCCGCCACCGATTGCCGATAGAAGGAAAACGATCGCGAGATGCGCGCGGTTAGTCAGCAGCTCAAAGACCTTTCCAAAGCTGTAAAAGGCGTAGCAGTTCATTAGCACGTGAAGCAGCCCGCCGTGAAGTGCCGCACCCGTAAGTATTCGCCAATATTCGTGCGCCCGCAGGAATGCCGGTTTATCAAAGGCGGCAGCTTCGATCGATTGGGAAAGTCCGGCGATCATTTGCACGACGAAAACTGCCCCGATCGCAGCGATCAAAACGATCGTGTAGACAGGTAAGGGCTGCCGCATCGCCTGCTGTGCAGGTTCTGCGGCGCGTAGTTCGTCTTCTTCTGTTTGATATTGCAGTGACATTTACATTGCCACGCCGCCGTCGGCCTGCATGACGTGTCCGGTAACGTACGCAGCAGAAGGTGAAAGCAAGAAGCATACGATCTCGGCGACTTCCTGAACATTACCAAGTCGGCCAAGCGGGATCGAGGCGAGGATCTTTTCGCGATATTCTTCGTTCATCTCGCTCGCCATATCGGTTTCTATGAGGCCGAGTGCGAGAGCGTTGACGGTGATCTTCCGGCTTGCAACTTCTTTCGCGAGAGATTTTGTCAGCCCGATCATCCCTGCCTTGGACGCCGAATAATTTGACTGGCCGAGCATTCCGACAACACCAGAGATCGAAGAAATATTCAGGATCGAACCGCCATTCTCATTACGCATCATCGGACGAACGGCAGCTTTCGAAAAATTCCAAGCACCTTTCAAATTCGTATCAATAACTGAATCCCAATCTTCTTCCTTCATTCGAAGGATCAGTTGATCGCGGGTTATTCCGGCATTGTTAACTAAGCAGTCAATGGTTCCAAATGCGTCCTTAACCTGACCGACAAATTCCGCCGCGGCGGCGGTACTGGCAACATCGCACTGAGCAACGTAAACCTTTACGCCCAGAGCCTCAACCTCAGCCTTCAGCTTTTCGGCTTCTTCAGAACTCTTGGAATAGTTAAACGCAACATTCGCTCCGCGTTTTGCGAGTTCGAGCACGATCGCCTTACCGATCCCGCGTGTTCCGCCGGTGACGATGACGGATCTTCCTTCAAATTGTTTTTCGCTCAAGATCGTAGATTCTCCTGTAAATTCAGTCTCGATTTTAGTTTGTCGCACGTAACGCGTCAAAGTCGCCGGTTTCTGCGTTGGACGCGGAAGCAGACTTTCTTTATGATTTCAGTACTTATGAAACCAGGCTACAAACTTCTCCGAGTGATCGTTAGTTCGATCCTGGTATGTTCTTTTGCCATATCTGCGTTTTCACAAACAAAGCCGATCCTCTTCCAAAATGCCACGATCATTGACGGAACGGGTAAAAAATCAGTTCGCGGCGATGTGCGTATCAAAGACGGCAAGATCGAGAAAATTGGCAAGGTCAAACCCTCGAAGGACGATGAGCTGATCGACGCCAACGGCCTCGTACTTGCTCCCGGATTTATTGATATTCACAATCATTCCGAATCCGGCCTTCTACGCGAAGGAACTGCCGCGAATCAGGTTTCGCAAGGTATCACGACCATTCTCGTCGGCCCTGACGGCGGAAGCCCTTGGCCGCTAGCGGAATATTTCACAAAGCTCGACGGCAAGATCGCCGTGAATGTCGGAGCCTTCATAGGCCACGCCGAAGTGCGCAGCCAGATCCTTAAAGAGGATTACAAACGAACCGCCACGCCTGAAGAGATCGCCGCCATGGCAAAGCTCGTCGATCAGGCGATGAACGAAGGAGCTTTTGGCCTATCGTCAGGTCTCGAATATGACGTCGGCTTTATGGCGACGATCGAAGAGATGATCGAGCTTGCCAAGGTTGCCGCAAGATACAAAGGCATCTACATGAGCCACATTCGCGACGAAGAAGAAGGCTTTCGTGCGGCGATGGAAGAGGCTATCAGGATCGGAAAAGACGCGAAACTCCCCGTGCAGATCTCGCACATCAAGATGGGCAATCGAAATGTCTGGGGAAAATCTGCCGAGGCTATCGCTTTGATCGAGTCCGCAAAAAAAGCCGGTCAGGACGTGACTGCCGACGCTTATCCGTACACCGCGTGGGCGTCAACGATCACTGTTCTCGTCCCGAGCCGCAAACATGAAGATCGAACTGAAGTTGAGACTGGAATTGCAAACGTGGGTGGTGCTGATAAGATCCTGATAACAAGCCATTCGGCGAACCGCTCGTACGAGATGAAAACACTCGCGGAAATTGCGGCATCGAAAAATATTACGCCGGTCGATCTTTACATCGAGATCGTCAAAAACGGCGGTGCGGGTGTTGTTTGTAATTCGATGAACGAAGACGACGTCAAAGCGTTTTACCAACGCCCATGGGTAATGGTCTCAAGCGACGGCGGCATCGGCAGCCGTCATCCGCGTGGAACCGGAACATTCACCCGCGTCCTCGGCAAATTCGTCCGAGAAAACAAATGGCTCTCTCTCGAAGAAGCCGTTCACAAAATGTCAGCCATGCCCGCCGCGCGTTTAGGCCTGAAAGACCGTGGTCTGATCAAAAAAGGAATGATCGCTGATCTTGTATTGTTCGACGCGAATACTGTGATCGATAAAGCAACATTTGCCGAGCCCCAGACGTTTTCGACCGGCATTCGCGCGACATTTGTAAATGGAACCAAAGTCTGGGACGGAGAGAAAATAACCAACAATACGCCCGGAGCGATCCTTAGACGGAAATAATTTTTAGCCCGCCAGCGCGTTCCGCTGGATCTCAAACAGCCGGTTTATTCCCGTGTCGGCAAGGATCAGCATTTCGTCCATCTGCTCACGCGAAAAGGGTTCGCGTTCGGCGGTGCCCTGTAATTCGATGAATTTGCCGGTGCCAGTGCAAACGACGTTCATATCGACGTCGGCGTTGGAATCTTCGACGTAGGCGAGATCAAGGATCGGCGTTACCTCAATAATACCAACGCTGACGGCGGCGACTTCGCTGATGATCGGATTTGTCTTTATCACGCCCGTCTTTACGAGCTTTCGGCAAGCAAGAGCAAGCGCGACGTACGCGCCGGTAATAGACGCACAGCGTGTTCCGCCGTCGGCTTGGATCACGTCACAATCCACATAGATCTGGCGTTCGCCCAGCAGTTTTGTATCGACGATCGCTCGCAAACTGCGGCCTATCAGCCGCTGAATTTCCTGCGTTCTGCCTGAAGGGCCGTTCTTCGTCTCACGCTGGGTACGAGTATTCGTCGCCCGCGGCAGCATCGCGTATTCGGCGGTGACCCAGCCGAGCCCTCTGTTTCGCATGAACATCGGCACGCGGTCCTCGACCGAAGCCGTGCAAATAACTTTCGTCCCGCCAACTTCAATCAGTGCCGAGCCTTCCGCATACGGCGAGATATTTGGCGTGATCTTGGTATTGCGGATCTGATCGTAGGTTCGGTTATCGGTTCTGATGTATGTCATGCTAATTTCTCTTCGGTTCCTAAACGGCCGGAACCTCTATCGCCTCGAGTTTTGAAGGCTTCGTGCCCAAAAATCTTTCGGCGACCCGTGAAAATCGATCCGCTGCGTCGGTGACGAAGAAATGGTCGAGATCGTCACAAAGTTCGCGAGTGCCGGCGACCAAATTCGGATTCCCGAGGCCTTTTTCCAGCAGCAGCTTTTCGACCTCTTCCGCCGTCGCTTCGCCTGAATCAACAAGCTTAACATTCTCGCCGACGGTTTGCTGAATCACGTCCCGCAGGATCGGATAATGCGTGCAGCCCAAAACCAATGCGTCAGGCTGAAATTCCTTCATCTGAGCCAGATATTTCGCCGCGATCGAATAGGTTTCCGCCTCGCCCGTCCAGCCTTCTTCGGCGAGCGGAACGAAAAGCGGACAGCCTGTTTGATAAACTTCGGCAGTCTCAGAGGCTCTTCGGATCGCCTCAAAATAGGCGTTGCTGGCAACCGTCGCCTCGGTCGCGATCACGCCGATCTTTGGGTGTTCGATGCCTTTTGTGATCTCAACCGCCTTTCGCCCGCCCGGACCGATCACGCCGACGACATCAAGGCCGATCTTCTCTCGGATCTTTGGCAAGGCCAAAGCCGACGCCGTGTTACACGCCACGACCAGCATTTTTATGCCCCGCGATGCCAAAAATACTGAATTCTCGATCGCATATCGCTCTACGGTCGCGAGAGATTTAGTTCCGTACGGCACCCGAGCAGTATCGCCAAGGTAAATAAAATGCTCGTTGGGCAGACGGTTGTGCAAGGCCCGGTAAACCGTCAGCCCGCCAACGCCCGAATCAAATATGCCGATCGGTAAAGTTCTCATTAACTAGTTTTCCCAGCGCGCGATCGAAGCAGGACGAAACCTGCGATCCCGACGGCGATCAGTAGCGCGAGAATTCGAAAAATTGGGCTTTGAGTAAGTGAACTGATAGTCGAAAATAACCAGCTTTCCGGTACGTCCTTAACGGGTTCGGTCGAGAGCCCCTGTTTCATTTCCAGACGCTTTTTTGCACCTTTCAAAAGGTCTTCAACCTTCTCCATTGCCTCTTTTTCGACTACGGCGTGAGCCATTCCGCTCAGCACACCGCCAAGCGAATCCGAGCGAGAAATGCTCGTAAATATTAGATATGTCTCAGCAGATTCGCCGGCACCTAACCGGATGAACCACGAAAACCCGAGTGATGCGTCGACGTAATGGCTTGCGTAGATCTGCTTTGTCGCCAGCGTCAGAACGAGATCATCGTTCACCTTCCGCGAATACCCTAGACTGTGTGTCAGTGTCACGATCGGCTTCAGCCCCGAATCTACGTTTGACCAGTCCAGCCTGCTCTCAGCTCCTGAAAGCTCCAATGCGGGGAATTTCTTCAGATAATTCACAAATTCCGGAGCAAGGCTGTGGACCATAACCGATTGCTCGAGCAGCACGCGGTATTCGTCGACCAAACGAACAGGATCTTTCTGATCCACATATTCGATCAGTGCCTGGTCACCGCGCTTACTGTAATCGTTGGAATATTCGACGAGCATCTGCTTGAAAAGGCTCGTCGCCTGAATCTCTTGCTGGGCCGAATTCCAATCAACTTCTGTCTGGAAACGCCTGATCATCCGCGCCGAAAGCTTAAGGTCACATTTACCGACGATACAGTTCTTAATGCTCTCGATATCTTTATCCTTAAGGGTGAGAGCTGCGAGGTCCTGTAAAACAGGCGGTGACGACAACCTGCCGCCATCGAGCAAAGCTCTGTTGTCCCTCTGGCTCAGCACCTCGCGAAAAGCCGCGAGGTCGATGCTTTGGACATCCCGCAACCGCACCGCCCCAAAGACAGATACCTTTCGTTTATCCTTCAGTTTTAAGACTTTAACGAGAAAGTCGCCGTTATTGAGCGTTGTGATCTCGTCTGCGGATAAGGCCGCATCGTCGGTAATAAGCCTGACGAATTTCTCCTTCGAGAGCTGCGCGGACGCGATCGGGGTCGACACAAATAGCAACCCGACCAACCCAAACATCAATAAACTCGCGGCTCGACGGCATCGCATAAGACCACACTTTCCTATTCGATTATCACCCAATTCTGCAAATAATAAAACGGACCTGAAACTTCTATTTTGAAGTCTCAGATCCGTTTTTTGAAATGGTGGAGGCGGCGGGAATCGAACCCGCATCCAAAGGTTGCGACCAGTAAAATCTACACGTTTAGTCGAGTTCACTTATGTTTCGCATACGATGAGCAGATGAACCGACAAGACCTCTTCGTACGCTAACCCGGCTAACATTTCGGGCTTCGTTCGCAGGTGGTGAACGAGCCCTAGCTTGTACTGAGTTATGCCTTACGCGGTCGCTACAAGCTGACTTCCGGTAAGACACTTGAGGTTAGTATTTAAACTAAGCTGCAAGGGCTAATTCTTGATTAGCATTTGTTTTTTGCAAGTTTTTTTAACGAGCTCACAAGCAAAAAGCCCGACGTGCATTCAAAGATCTATACAAGCCCCTGTCGAAGCCTGTCGCCCCCATTAGGGAAAGCTAGTCTACCCCATTGAGATGAAAAACAAAAGGTAGACGTTGCCGACCATTTCGAGGCGCAAAAACCGCCAATTTTCGATCGAGATCCGAGTGAAATTTTTTGTCCGACCCCAAATTTTCCAATTTTCACCCCAATTCCCCCCAAACCCCCATTTTCACTGCCATTGGTCAAACTACTTTCCCAGATTGTTCACACCAAAACCCGAGATTGGTAGAGTAATTCCCAAGTTTGGTCAAACGTTTTCCGAGACGAAAACCACCAATTTCCGGCACGCACCGATACCAAATTTGACGAATTCCGGTCCGCCGTCGATTTTCTTTCGATGGGTACCAAGATGGGGATAAGATGGGAAATCGCGCAGAAAATTGAAAAGAGGTCCCCCCTTGCGCTACTGCGATCCTCATCGACGGCAATCGGATATTTTTGAATCGCAACATCGCAAGTCTGACCACAAAATTTTATAAGAACTGCAATATCGCACGCCTGAGTCGTCAACACTCCGGTTTCGTAGGAAGCCGGAATGCTTGAGAAATTACGATAGCAGGCGTATGATTGCGGAAAAATAATCCCATCTTCCCAATTATGAAATATCCCAGAAAAGACGTCCGCAGTTTTGGTTTTGCGTTAAAGCACTCTCGACCAGTTATCTTTGGCTTGGTCTTATCGCTATTGGTGATCTTTGCGCTTTTTCAGAACGGCGGACGGGTCGTCGAGGCTGATTCGAGCATCGGAAATGTTGCTGTCTGTTCAAATCCCCGAGCCATTACCGTTAATCCCGTGACAAATAAAATCTACGTAGCCTGTACCGGCGGCGGAGTCGCTGTGATTGACGGTTCTAACAACTCCACCTCCGGAGGGGGGAGTGGGGATCGGCCCTACGCCGTTGCAGTCAACCCCGTAACCAGTAAAGTGTATGTTGCAAATCTCGGGGGCAATAACGTAACCGTTACGGATACAAATGACAACTCGACCGCGACCGTGACTACCGGCACGAATCCATATGAGATCTCAATAAACTCGATCACAAACAAGATCTATGTCGCCAATTCAGGTAGCAACAATGTAACAGTGATAGACGGAATAACCAACTCCACAACAAACGTTTCCGTTGGCGATTTACCCGTTGCCGTCGCGGTCAATCCGGTAACGAACAAAATATACGTAGCTAATAGTGGTAGCGGGAATTTAACCGTCATTGACGGTGCGACCAACTCGACAACAACGGTTGCGGCTGGTACGGGCCCCCGTGACATTGTCGTCAACCCGGTGACGAATAAGATTTACGTCGCGGTTGAATTCGGTTCGAGCGTAAGAGTAATAGACGGAACTAACAATTCGACGATAAGCGTACCGGTCGGTACAAATCCATACGCCGTCGCGGTGAATCCGGTCACGAATAAGATATATGTTGCTAATCAGGGTAGCAATACCGTGACGGTAATCGATGGTATGAATAACTCGACGTCAACCGTTCCAACGGTGCCAAATCCAGGTGCAGTCGCGATCAATTCGGTTACGAATAAAATCTATGTCGTTGGCGGAGGCGTCACGGTCATCGATGGTGCAAACAATTCGACGACAAATTTGGGAGCGGGTGGCATTCAGCCATTCGCCGTCGCCGTTAATCCCGTAACGAATAAGGTCTATGTCACGAATCTACAAAGCTCAAATGTGACGGTTATTGACGGTTCGTACAACACAACAGTAACAGTAGCGGCTGGTACCACGCCGATTGCCATTGCAACAAATCCAGTGACCAATAGGACGTACGTTGCGAACCGCGACAGCAACAACGTGACGGTAATTGACGGGACTAACAACACAACTGCAACCGTTCCCGTTGGCATAAATCCTCATGCGCTTGCGATCAACCCGACAACTAACAAAATCTATGTGGCGAATCGTAACAGCAACAGTGTTACCGTCATCGACGGCGGCAGCAACTCAACAGTCTCCGTGCCCGTTGGCAGCAATCCACTTCAGTTTTCGATCGCCGTTAACGCAGTTACTAACAAAATCTATGTTGCTAATTACGGAGACAACAACATTACGATTATCGAGGGTTCAAATAACTCCACGACTAGCGTGGCGGTGGGAATAGGACCATACGGGATCGACGTGAATCCGGTTACGAATAAGATCTACGTTGCGAATTCCGGTAGTTCGACCGTAACAGTGATAGACGGCAACAATAACACGGCGGCGACGGTCCCAGTCGGTGAGCGTCCAAACTTTGTTGCTGTAAATGCGGTGACAAACAGGGCTTACGTTGCCAATTTTAATTCTAATGACGTGACTGTGATCGATGGAGCCAATAACAATACCATAACCGTGCCGACCGTTTTGCAACCCATTAGTTTGGCAATCAATTCGATTACGAATCGAGTCTATGTTGGCCCAATCGGCGGCAGTCTAATGACTATAATTGATGGTTTCACCAACATCTCGACGACGTTACCGGTTGCGTCAAGAGGCTTGGCGGTAAATACGGCCAACAATAAGATCTATGCAATAAATAATAATCCCCTAACGGTGATAGATGGGACAAATAATTCGACCACGACAGTTGCAGTCGGGTCGGGGTCCGAAGCCATCGCGGTCAATCCGATTACGAATAAAGTATATGTCGCTAATATAGGGACCTCGAATGTATCGATCATCACCCCTGCTCCTAGTAATTCGATCCCACTCAATACCGTTGCAGAGCCTTTTCCCTCAAATACGACACCAAGTGCAACTCCAACGTTCACATTGACCGCAACGTCTACGTATTCTCCGACCGTACCTCCGCCAAGGAACATTTATTTCCAGATGGACACGACCAACGGGACATGGACAAGGGCCACGAATTCCGGAAGCACGGCGACGACAGTTACGGCAAACGCAATACCCGCTACTTTGCAGAGGGGATTGCACACTATTTATTTCTTTGCGACCGACGGTTCAGACGCGACTTCGATTAATCCGATCACGGGTGAGCAGTTGGTAGAGACTGAATCTGTTGAACTAGGTACAAGTTCACCGGAATCTAGTCCGGTGATTGGCGGGATCAATGCGTACTCGTTCCTAGCGAATATTCCGTGCACGTTCGGGGTCACCCCAAACTCCCAGAACTTCGGGTCGTCGGCTGGAGCAAGCTCGGCAACGGTGGAAACAAATGGTTGCTCCTGGAACGCGGTCAGCAATAATCCATGGATAACGGTCACTGGAGGAAATTCCAGATCAGGTAATGGCTTGTTCTCTTTTTCCGTAGCGGCGAACAATGGTCCGGCGCGAACGGGAACCATAACGATAGGCGGACAGACGGTCACGATAAATCAAGCAAATGCCTGCACATATTCAATTTCGCCGTCTAATAGCAATATTTCCGCTAACGGCGGGAACGGTACGACAAACGTGACCAGCGTCACTGGTTGCACATGGGCTGCCGCCAGCAACGACGCTTGGATCACTATTACAGGCGGAAGTTCAGGGAGCGGTAATGGAACCGTTTCATATAGTGTTCAACCAACGAACGGTCCGGCACGGACGGGAACCTTTACAGTTGGCGGACAAACTTTTACGGTCTCTCAAGCCTCCGGTTGCACGTATTCACTCGCACCAACGAGTACGAGTATCGGTTCAGGAGCAGTTGGTAGTAGTTTCGCTTTAACTACCTCAAATAGCGGATGTACTTGGACATCGGTAAGCAATAATCCCTGGATAACGATCAGCGGAGGAACCAGCGGAACGGGCAATGGAACAGTCTTTTTTAACGTTCAGGCGAACACCGGCCCTGCACGAACCGGAACGATAACCACTGGCGGACAGACATTCACGATCGATCAGGCGAATGGTTGCACGTTCGCTCTTTCCGCTCCGAGTGCCAATATCGCGGCTGGCGGAGGAAACAGCAGCTTCACGGTCACAACCGTTGCTGGTTGTTCTCGAACGGCCGTCAGTAATGACGCCTGGATAACAGTTACCGGAGGAGGTTCGGGCACTGGCACTGGAACGGTTTCCTTCAGTGTGCAGCCAAACATCGGGCCAGCTCGAACCGGGACCATTACAGCGGCGGGACAAACATTTACGATAAACCAAGGTTCCGGATGTACGTTCTCGATCTCGCCGACGAGCGCAAATGCTTCGGCAACAGGCGGCAATGGAAGTTTCGCCCTTACAACGGTCGCGGGCTGTAATTGGACGGCAGTTAGCACCGTGCCGTGGATAACGATAACCAGCGGAAGTTCCGGTTCGGGTAATGGCGATATTTCATTCAGCGTGGAAGCAAATACGCTAAATGCCCGTTCGGGAACTATTACTGCAGGCGGAAGAACGTTTGCGGTGAATCAGGCTACGGGCTGTACGTTTTCTCTATCATTACAAAGCGTTAGTATCGCTGCTTTTGCCAGCACTGGCGGGTTTTCGATCAATGGCATTCCGGCGTGCTCTTGGACGGCAGTAAGTAACGATCCGTGGATAACAATAACCGGCAACAATTCCGGCAACGGCAGCGGCAATATTTCATTCACGGCAACGGCTAACTCCGGACCACCGAGAGTTGGGACAATAACTGCTGGTGGACAGACCTTTACGGTTAATCAGGCAAATGGCTGTGCATTTGCGTTTTCGCCAAATGGCACTTCGTTTTCGGCGAGTGGCGGAGTGGGTGGTTTTAACGTCACAACAAATAGCGCTTGTATTTGGACAGCGATAAGCAACGCAAACTGGATAAATGTAACCTCTGGCTCAGGTACGGGGAACGGCTCAGTTACATTTTCTGTTCTGGGTAACAACGGGGCCGCTCGAACTGGTGAGATATCGATCGCATCGCAGATATTTACTGTCAACCAACTCGCACCAAATAACCTGGTGTCGATCACAGGTCGTGTATTAACGCCTACCGGGCTTGGGGTTCGCAATGCTCTGGTAATACTAACTGACTCCCAAGGAACACGGCAGACCGCTACGACGAGTTCCTTTGGCGTGTACACGTTTACCAGCGTGCGATCGGGCGAATCATATTTTCTAGGGGTTAGCTCAAAGCGTTATCGGTTTGCTCCAAGATCTATAACTCCAACTGCAAACATGACGGATATCGACCTGATCGGATTGGAATAGCGCCGTTCAGGGATCTTGATGTTATCTTTTTAGACGGCGGGAAAGCTCGCCGTCTTTTTTTATGGATTTTTTTGAGTTGACTTTAGAAACTATTGATGTGACTTCGGTGGCGCGGCGGGTTGTGCCGGAGGGGTGTGGGGCGACGGTTACGCTTGATGGGTATGCTCGGCGGTTTACGCGGGTTAGGGAGACGGGTGAGGTTCGGGAGACGGAGTATTTGGTTTATGAGGCCTATGAGCCGATGGCTCTGAAGGAGATGGAGAAGCTGATCGGGCGGGTGAAAGGCGAGTTTGAGATTGCGAATGTGGGGATCGTGCATCGGTTGGGACGGCTCGCGATCGGAGAGACGAGTGTCGTGATATCGGTCGCGGCTCCACATCGTCGGGCCGCGTTTGCGGCTTGTGAGTGGCTGATAAAGGAACTAAAACGGACGGTGCCGATCTGGAAAAAGGAAGTCTATGCCGATGGCGAGGTCTGGGTCGAGGGCGATGCAGCGGAGCACATACCAGCGACAGAAGAAAAATGAATTGCCTCCAGCTTTAGCTGGAGGTCAACGGCAATTAAGATTGGGCTTTAGCCAAATCGCGATACCTATACGGGCCCGCGAACGTTTCGGCTGAAGCCTATCTTTTTTACACAAAAAAACCTCCAGCTAAAGCTGGAGGCAATTGAAAAAACTCTTCATAAATTTAAGACTTATTTCACCGGCGCACCTGATGCCGCCTTGTCGCCTTGCATTCCGAAGGGGATGGTGGTGCGGCCTTCGGTGGAGCGGCTGAGGAGCCATTTGCCGTCGGTGGGGCGGAAGACGCCGAGGTCGGTGCGGCCGTCGCCGTCGAAATCTCCGGGCGAAGGCACGTCGGTAGCTAGGCCGAATTTGGTGTAATCAGGCTCCTGCGTGGTGCTCTGATAGATGTACCAGACGCCGTCGGACGGGCGATAGACGGCGAGATCGGCTTTGCCGTCGCCATCGTAGTCGGCGGGAACCGGTTTGTCTTCGCCGAGGCCCCATTTCGCGACGAGATTTCCCTCTTTCGAACGCATGATGTGCCACGTGCCTTCGGATGGGCGAAAGAGCGCGACGTCGGCGATGCCGTCGCCGTTGTAGTCAGCGGGAACAGGCTTGTCTTCCTTGATGCCGTACGGGATCGTGACCGAGCCAGCGGTCGAAAGGTTGATCCACCATTGGCCTTCGGACGGGCGATAGACTGCCATGTCGGCTTTGCCGTCGCCATCGTAATCAGCCGGTGCGGGAATGTCGGTGCCGAGGCCATATTTTAACTGGGTGATCGTGCCGGTCGAGCTTTCGATGATGTGCCAGGTTCCCTCGGAAGCACGGTAAACGGCGATGTCGGTCTTGCCGTCGCCGTCGTAATCCGCCGGGACGATCGTGTCCGTCGCGACGCCGAAGGTCGTCTGAAAACCGCCTTCGCTCGACCGCGAAATATGCCAACGTCCGTCAGCCGGACGAAAAACCGTCAGATCCGACCGCCCGTCGCCATCAAAATCAAAAGCCACATGCTTCTGCTGCTGAGGCACCGCCAACATCGAACCCGCCAAGCAAAGAACTGCCGAAAACAAACCTATCGCCTTTTTCATATTCGCTCACCGCCGTATTTCTGGATAATAACATCTTTAGAGATGCTTCGGATAGGGTTTTGCGATGCTTGCGGTGTTTCGCTTTAGCCTCCGGAGACAGCGGTAAATATCGCAAGCTCATCGCCATCGCGGATGATCTCGTCGCCAGTGGCGTATTCCTCATTGATCGCAAGCAGTAATTTGCGGGACGCGAGCTCGGGCGTTGCGGCCAGCAATTGTTCGAGTGCAGCTTTGCTTGTGCTCCCCGGCACGATCTCAATTTCGTTGGAGCGCTTACCGGCAGCGTCCGCGATCGCACCGAAGAAAAGGACCTTTACTTTCATAGGGTCTAGCTTATTAAATTCCTCATATAAAAGTCATAGCCGCTGTATAATTAATACAGATACTATGGCCGCTGCAAAGATCAAGATCGCAAAGCCCAACGGTATCGAGATCGGCTCTCGTGCAGCGATTCGGCATTTTGTTGACGATTCGTTCGACCGCATCACCGGGGCGAGGCTGATCGGCGGGAATTCCGTCCGGCTCCTGGTCGATGCTACGGAAAACTATCCGGCTTGGATGGATGCGATCGAGAATGCCCGTGAGCGGATCTATTTTGAGAGCTATATCATCCACGATGACGAACAGGGCTACATTTTTGCTGATGCACTGATCAAAAAGGCGAAGGAGGGAGTCGAGGTAAAACTTATCTACGATTGGCTCGGCGGCGTGGGGAAGACTTCACGATCCTATTGGAGGCTCCTTCGCAATAACGGCATCGAGGTAAGGAGATTCAATCCGCCGAGCCTCCTCGACCCGTTGGCGATCCTCAACCGTGATCACCGAAAAACCCTCGTCGTCGATGGCCAAACAGCTTTTATCAGCGGGCTTTGCATCGGCAAAGCGTGGGTCGGTGATCCAGAAAAAGGAATTCCGCCGTGGCGCGACACCGGCGTGCAGGTAACCGGTCCGGCCGTCGCGGATGTGGAGGATGCATTTGCTAACGTCTGGGCAGCGATCGGCAGCCCGCTGGAAAGAACCAGGCATCGTAAACATAAAAGAAATGACGACGCAGGATCAGTTGCTCTCCGTGTTGTTCAGAGCGAACCCGGAAAAGCATGCGTTTACCGAACGGATCAACTGCTTGCCGCGTCGGCACGGGAAACGATGTGGATCAGCGATGCGTATTTTGTGGGCATTCCGTCTTATCTTCAGTCGCTTAAAGACGCGGCCGGCGATGGTGTAGACGTTCGGATCCTGGTTCCTCAAGCAACGGACATAATGATCGTTCGGGATACGACCCGTTCAACTTACCGTCCACTTATCGAAGCAGGTGTGCGCGTCTTCGAATGGAACGGGCCGATGATGCATGCAAAAACTGCAGTTTTTGATGGGAAATTCTCGCGCGTTGGTTCCACGAACTTAAATATTTCGAGCTGGTTCGGAAATTATGAGTTGGACGTGCTGGTCGAGGATGAAGGGTTTGGCCGGCAAATGCAGGAAATGTTTATAACGGATCTTGCCGGAGCTACGGAAATAGTCCTTGAGGACACATTCCGTAAAAAACGCCTGCATCGCACCAAACGCCTCAAGCCCCGTAACGGAACCGGAAGCGTTCGGAAAGCAACGGCCGGAGCCCTGAACGTGGCGACATCCCTAGGCGCCGCTATGACGAACCGCGTACCGCTCGGTGCTGCCGAATCTCGGCTGCTATTTATCGTCGGAACGCTGCTGCTGCTTCTCGCGGCCCTTCTGATCAAATTCCCTCGAGGTGCATCAACGCCGTTCGTGGTGCTGCTCCTACTTTTCGCGATCCCGACTCTAATAAAAGGGATCAGAGCGTATTGGAGACAAAGATGAGCAAACTTCGCATCGCGACCTACAATATCCATAAATGCGTTGGGATTGACCGCAGATATTCTCCGGAACGCATCGCCGAAGTTCTTGAGGAGATAGATGCCGACGTTATCGCCCTTCAGGAGGTTTTGTGTCATTCCCGGGAAAACCGGCGTGATCATCAGGCCGAGTTTATTGCAAATGCTTTAGGGATGGACTTTCGATTGGGTGAGAACCGCAGGATACGAGGCGGCGAATACGGGAACGCGACGCTGAGCCGACTTCCGATCGATTCTTTCCGAAATCACGAGATCACGGTCAGCCGGTATGAGCCTCGTGGCTGTCTGCGGACCGAGATCAGGCTGCATGACGGAAGGGTTTTGCAGTTTTTTAATCTGCACATGGGAACTTCGTTTTTTGAAAGGCGAAAGCAAGTCCACAATCTGCTTGCCGATCATGTATTGGACGCCCACGGATTGGCAGGTGACAGGATGATCGCCGGCGACTTTAACGAGTGGATCAGCGGCATCACGACGAAGCTTCTACGCTCAAAATTCAGAAGCGTCGAACCAAAGCTCCATCTCGGTACGAGCCGCAGTTTTCCGGGATTCCTACCTCTGATGCATTTAGATCACATCTACTTCGACGATACTTTTACGCTCACGAACGCGACTTTGCACAGAACTAAGCTTTCGCGCGTCGCCTCCGACCATCTGCCGATATTCGCTGATTTCGAGTTCTGATCTATCTACCGAATTGCTCCGTCTATCGGACTCGATGCGGACGCGTAAAGCCGCTTAGGCATACGACCGGAAAGAAATGCGAGGCGGCCGGCTTGGACGGCTAGGTTCATGGCGGTGGCCATGGCTGGGGCGTCGTGGGCTTCGGCGATTGCGGTGTTCATGAGGATGGCGTCGGCACCGAGTTCCATCGCAATGGCGGCGTCGGATGGGACACCGACGCCGGCGTCGACGATGATGATCGCGTCGGGCAATTGCTCACGCATTATTCGCAAATTCGAAGGGTTCTGCACGCCCATTCCCGAACCGATCGGCGCGGCGAGCGGCATCACGGCGGGGCAGCCGGCGGCGAGCAGCTTTTTGGCCATTATCAGGTCGTCCGTGAAATACGGCAGGACGATAAAGCCTTCTTTTACCAATATTTTAGCGGCTTCGAGAGTTTGCTCGTTGTCGGGCAGCAGCGTTATTGGATCGCCTATAACTTCGAGCTTTATCCAGTCCGTTTCAAGTGCCTCGCGTGCCAGACGAGCCGTGCGGATCGCGTGGTCAGCGTCGTAGCATCCTGCGGTGTTGGGCAGGATCTTCATGGTTGGCGAAAGGTGGTCGAGAAAGGATTCGGTCGAGCCGTCGAGCGGCACGCGGTTTACCGCGACGGTCACCATTTCGGCACCTGAAGCGACATGCGCCGCCTTCATTTCGTCATACGAACGATATTTGCCCGTGCCGATTATTAGCCGTGAAGAAAATGTGGTGCCTGCGAGTGAAAATTGATCTGACATTACTCCAATTTTTACTTATGTAGAGAAAGAAAACAATTCTCCACACGGCAAGAAGAAAATTAGCCACAGAGGCCACAGAGAGACTGAGAGGAAACGTTTATGGACTATCGGCGGCAATCGGTAAGGATCGGAAGAGTCGGAACATGTCTCATCTTCCTCTGTGTCCTCTGTGGCTAACGCGTCATCCGCCGCCAACAAAATGGACGACCTCGATCTTGTCTGCGTCATTAAGGACAGTCTGCTGCCAGTCGGTTCGTCGAACGACGGAATTGTTTAGTTCAATGGCAACGCGTTGTTTTGGAAGGGAAAAATGCTCGAGCAGCCGATCTAGATCGATCGCGTGCGGGACGAAGCGCTTTTCTCCGTTAAGAAATATTTGGATCTCCGACATTATTTCAATAATCCGTCTTCGATCTGATTATTTCAAATTTGAGATCTGAGATTTGAAAGGGCAGTGGCGAAGCATGAAGATCCTATCTCGCCGCAGTCAACTTTTCACGGATCCATGCCTAGCCCGGCGTAACGACCCGCCTTAGCTCTATCTCTTCCCCGTCAGCGATCGCCCGGATCAGAAGGGCGGCGCGGCCGGCTTGGAAGTGAGGTAGCTGCAGATGTACGCGGGCGAGGCCGTTGGCGTCGGTCGTGGCGTGGAAGATGACCGGGCGAAAGCTCGACCCGAGGACCTTGATCATGATCTGCGCATTGGTCACGACCTTACGTTCGGTGCCGCGGCAGATCATAATGCTGACCGTTCGGCGGTCGCCGCCTTTGAATTTGCTGTCGCTCAGCAATTCGAGGCTGAGCTTTTGATTTGTTGAGCGTTCGAGGCCTGAGAGTTCGCTGACGACCGCTACGGCATCATCCGGAAGTATCTCGATCTCATCGTCCTCGATGATATGTACCGCGTCGAGAACCAGTTCCTCCTCAAACATATCGCCCGGAACCAGCCGGATGACTTTTTCGGTCTCCACCATGCCGATCTTGATCGGCGCTCGCGGAACCACGGGTGCCCGGTCGATCACAGGAACGGCGGGCAGCGGCACGGTGACACGCGGCGTTTCGGTAATGGCCTCAGCGAGTATCGCGGCGTCTGCCGGCTGAAGAAGCGGTTCGGTATCGGGTTTGATCTTTGCCTTCCCGCCAGCGGACGCGGCTCGCGTCATTTTCACGAGCTCATCAATGCGCCCGGCCTTGACCGCGGCACACATGAGCTTGTGTTGGCGGGAGAGACGTTCAGTGACTTCTTTTTCGTCGTAATCGACTACGCTAAGGTCTTCGTAGGTCGAGCGCTTGCTCGCGAGGATCGTGCCCTTGTCGTAAACAAGCGTCATGATCATGCGGGCGGGCGCACCTTTATCCTCGGTCTGCACGTGATACGTGATTCCCTGATAATCGATGTCGGTGTTGAAGCCTGAGATCACAAAACTATTTTAACGGAATGAGGAGGAAAAAGCGGCGAAAAAGAGCGCGCGTCAGCCACCTTTAAAATTATCACACGCGTTTTGAATGGGTCAACGAATAAATCATTTACAGTCAGTAAAATGCCAATTATTCGGGCTATGACTGCCTTGACACTCCTAAGCGGTTAAACTACGATTTAGTTTGAGCCAAGAAACGCTGATCTTATTGCGGAATGCGAGCCATTTCTACGGTTTTTTGCGGTTAATAAGTTAAAAGAAGATGTCGGAATACAATGTTTTCGATTACGTTCCCATCGGGATCATGTTTTTGGTCGCGGCGGGATTTGGCGCGAGTCAGCTGCTCGTCACTCAGCTTATCGGCCCGCGTAAACGTACGGCCACAAAGCTTATGCCGTATGAATGCGGCAAGGATCCGGTAGGCGGGGCACGCGATAAATTCTCAGTGAAGTTTTACGCCGTTGCCGTTATCTTCCTCCTGTTCGATATCGAAGTCCTGTTCATAATCCCATTCGCCGTAGCGTTTAAGAGCCTACTGGCCGAAGAAAAGCTGAGCGGCATCGCATACGGCACGATCGCGTTTGTCGAGATCCTTATCTTCGTCGCTACGTTGGTGATCGGATACATCTACGTCTGGAAGAAAGGCATCTTCGATTGGGGCCTGCAGGCTCGTGCGGAAGCTCGCCAAGAGGCGAAAAACCTGGCGAAACGCCGGCGTGAAGAAGCTGTTGCAAAAATGAAGCTTGCAGCTTAGGAAGTCGTGAGTCGTCAGTCTGGAGTGGCGAGAGTTCCTCCATCTCCAGATCGCCACTCCAACTTAAAGAAATATGGGTTTAGAAAACACTCTATTCGAATCGCTGCCCGATGTCGTCACCGTAAATCTCGACGCCGTGGTTAACTGGGCACGAAAGAGCAGCCTATGGCCGGCGACGTTTGGGCTTGCATGCTGCGCGATCGAGATGATGAATTCCGCGGCCAGCTCGCGTAACGATCTTTCGCGATTCGGGGCGGAAACCTTTCGGGCTTCGCCGCGGCAGGCGGACGTAATGATCGTTTCGGGACGCGTTTCGCGTAAGATGGCACCGGTACTCCGCCGCGTCTACGACCAGATGCCTGAACCAAAATGGGTTATCTCGATGGGAGCCTGCGCGACCTCGGGCGGTGTATTTGATAATTACGCCATCGTGCAGGGCGTCGATAAGATCGTTCCGGTCGATATTTACATCCCGGGATGTCCGCCGCGTCCGGAAATGCTGGTACATGCGATCCTGATGCTTCAGGACAAGATCATGAAGGAATCGGTCAAGGATCGTCGAGACACGTTCGAAGCTGAATCGCGGCAGTCGATTGCTCCCGGAACGCTGCCTGTAACCGAGGCGACTGCCCTGGAACGCGAAATGCACGCCGAGGTCGATGCCGGAACAGCTACGCGGCCGTATTCGGTGCCGTCAAAGCACGAAAGACGACGAAGTTCGTAACAGGTTTATATGACTGAGAAACTCCACGGTTACGTGGAACAGATAAAAGAAAAGAACGCAGATTGGGTCGTCTCGGTTGTCGAGGGGCACGCGTCTTCGCCTAAAGGTCTTGCTTACCGAGGACGAGCCGAATGTCAGCACCGTATCGATGCTCTGGCAAACCGCAAATTGGCACGAACGCGAGACTTACGACCTGGTCGGGATAAAATTTGACGGCCATCCTGATCTGCGGCGCATCTTGCTGCCATCGGATTTTGACGGCCATGCATTGAGAAAGGACTATCCGCTGCGAGGCTACGAGCCTTACAGCATGAATTAATTATGGCGACAGCTGTAGAAAACATTCCAAGCCAGTTCGAGGTTCTCGACCAGCCTCTCGAGTCTGAAATGACCCTCTCGATGGGGCCGCAGCATCCGTCGACCCATGGCGTTTTGCGTCTGGATCTCAAACTCGACGGCGAACTTGTCGTCAACGTCGTTCCCGACATTGGCTATCTCCACACCGGCATGGAGAAGTTGTTCGAGTACAAGAAATATCAGCAAGGCATCGTCATCACCGATCGGATGGATTATCTAAATCCGCTCGGCAACAACCTGGCATATGTAATGGCGGCCGAAAAGCTGCTCGATCTGGAGATCCCCGAGCGGGCTCAGGTCATTCGCGTCCTGATGTGCGAACTCCAGCGGATAGCGTCGCACATGGTATGGCTGGGCACGCACGCTCTTGACCTCGGGGCGATGTCGATGATCTTTTTCTGTTTCCGCCAGCGGGAGAAGATCCTTAACCTGATCGAATCTGCCTCCGGCGGCCGCATGACGCCGAGTTATTTCCGGATCGGCGGGCTTATGATGGATCTGCCCGCCGGATTCGATAATCGCTGCCGACAGTTTTTGGATGACTTTCCGGAGGCACTCGAAACTTTCGATACACTCGTCACCGGTAACACTATCTGGATGAGCCG
Source organism: Acidobacteriota bacterium (assembly GCA_016703965.1). NCBI lineage: Bacteria > Pseudomonadati > Acidobacteriota > Acidobacteriota bacterium. The sequence goes on along the minus strand of JADJBB010000021.1, from coordinate 904,847 downwards.
CACAAAAGGTATCGGCGTGATCGACAAAGAAGAAGCCATCAACTGGGGACTGACCGGCCCGAGCCTGCGCGGCAGCGGCGTCAACGTCGATATACGCCGTACAAACCCGTACTCGGGATACGAGACTTACGATTTCGAGGTTCCGGTGGAAAATGACGGCGACGTTTGGGCGAGATTCATGGTACGCATGCGCGAACTTCGAGAATCGCACAAGATCATTCGCCAGGCTCTGGAAAGATTAAAACCGGGGCCGATCAAAGCTGATAGTCCGAAGATCGTTCTGCCTGATCGCGATGATATGCGAAAGCATATGGATTCGCTGATCCACCACTTCCTGATCGTCGCCGAGGGCTTCAATGTGCCCGAAGGCGAGGTTTATCACGCGATCGAAGCCTCAAAGGGCGAACTCGGCGTTTATATGAAATCGAACGGCGGTCCGAAACCCGAACGCGTCCATTTCCGCGGCCCGTCATTCGTAAATCTCGCCGCTCTGCCCGTAATGAGCGAGGGCGAAATGGTCGCGGATGTCGTGGCGATCATTGGGTCGTTGGATATTGTTCTGGGAGAGATCGATCGGTAGATATGGCCGGGGAATATGATTCAAAACTCGACCAACTAACAGGATTAGTTGAAACGTTAACCAAAAAGGTTGACAGGTCTATTGGAGGCCTTGACGAATTAAGATTGGAAATGCGGGGTCTCCGTACTGAAGTGAATGGACACACTTCCCGCTTCGATCGAATAGATAGTCAAATTGCGGTGGTGTCGGGTCGACAGGGCGATATCATTAGCAAAGTAATTGATATCCGAAAAGAGTTAACCGCGACCTCTGCATCGATTAACGATCAATCCGTTAAGATCCTGGAGATGTGGAACCGGCTCGTGGATATTCAGGGCACATTTTAATACTTGGACGAAAGAGTTATAAGTATTGAGATGGAGGTTAAGAATCTTGCGAATTTGATAAATGAAGTCATCGTTAAGATGGACGCAAAGATCAATGTTCAGTCCAATATTGAAGAAATTGATCGGCGCATAACGCGAATAGAAGAAAGACTGGCAGCGTAAAAATGGCAGCAGCTACCCCTACAAGTTTCACAGACACAGTTCTCGTCACCGACGAGGTCGCGGAGTTTTCTCCGGCGGTCGTCGAGGAGATGAGGTCGCATTTAACAAAATATCCGGCGAACCGAACCCGTTCGGCACTGATCCCTCTGCTATTTGTCGTACAGCGGGAACGCGGCTGGCTCGATAACGCGGGCGTGAATTTCCTGGCGAAGTTCCTGAATCTCGAGGTCACGGACGTATGGGAAACCGCGACGTTCTATTCGATGTTCAACCTGCGAAAAGTTGGGCGTCACCACATCCAGATCTGCAAAACGCTCTCGTGCAAGATCATGGGCGAGCCGGATATCACGGAGCATATTTGCTCAAAACTCGGCATTCATCCCGGCGAAACGACCCCGGACGAGAAATTTACCGTCACAATGGTCGAGTGTTTAGGCAGCTGCGGTACGGCACCGATGATGCAGATCGGATTTGATTATCATGAAGATCTGACGATCGAAAAAGTAGATAAGATTTTGGCGGATTGTAAGTAGCATGAACTATAAAGTTGCGTTACATCAAACCGACGAAGGTTTCAGCGTTTCATGCCCTGCATTGCCAGGATGCTGGTCACAGGGCGAAACTGAGCAAGAGGCTCTGGATAACATCCGGGAAGCCATTCGTGAATATCTTGATGTAGTTGAGATGAACTTGCTCGGAGCCGAAATCAGAGAGGTGGAGGTCGCGGCATAATGCCGAAGATCTCCGGCATTAACCATCTGAGAGCGGTTGGAGCTTTAGAAAAAGCTGGATTTTGGATTGCGAGACAAGGCAAGCATATTGTCATGACGAACGGTGAGCGAATCGTAACGATTCCCCGCCACAATCCGGTAAATGCCCTGACAATGGGCGGGATCGTTAAGGATGCGGGATTAACGGAAGCCGAATTCAAGCGATACCTTTAGAATATGAACAACGTAGGCGTACGGCTTACGTTCAAAAGAAAATGGAAATTAAAGCGATCGGCTGCGAGCCATTGTCACTCAAGCGAATGCACATCAAAGATGGGCACACGCTAAAGGTGTATCGCGATACCGGCGGTTACAAATCACTGGAAAAGGCACTGAAGATGTCGCCGGCGGACATCATCGAGGAAGTTAAAAAGAGCGCGCTTCGCGGTCGCGGCGGTGCAGGCTTCCCAACGGGAATGAAATGGTCGTTCGTGCCGAAAGACTCACCGAAGACCAAATACGGCGTCTGTAATGCTGACGAATCGGAGCCCGGCAGTTTCAAGGACCGCTATTTGATGGAACGCGATCCTCATGCTGTTATCGAGGGCATGATCATCGCCGGTCATGCTCTGGGTTCAACAGTTGGATACATTTACGCCCGCGGGGAATACCATTATTTGATCGACGTCATGGACGTCGCGATCGCCGAAGCCCGCGAAGCAGGCCTGCTTGGCAAAAATATACTTGGCTCCGGCCTCGATTTCGAGCTTCATACGCATACCGGAGCCGGAGCGTATATCTGCGGCGAAGAGACCGCTTTGCTCAGTTCACTCGAAGGCTATCGCGGACATCCGCGAATGAAGCCGCCCTTCCCTGCCGTCGAGGGGCTTTACGCTTCGCCGACGGTCGTAAATAATGTCGAGACGTTCACGTCCGTTCCACAGATCATTGAAATGGGCGGTATTGAATGGCGAGATCTCGGCACTGAAAAATCGGGCGGCACAAAGCTTTGGTCGATCAGCGGCCACGTCAAAAAACCGGGTGTTTACGAGCTTCCGATGGGCTATTCCGATATGGAAAAGTTCATTTACGAGGATTGCGGCGGAATGCTTCGCAGCGATAAAAAGCTGAAGGCTGTGATCCCGGGCGGTTCCAGCGTTTATATCATGCGTGCCGATCAGATCATCGGCAAGAAGGTCACGCTCGATTACGAAGGCCTCGTTGCGGCGGGTTCCCTGCTCGGCACGGGCGGCATGATGGTGATGGACGAGACCGTCGACATCATGGATACGACCAAAAATCTGACCGAATTTTACAAGCACGAATCCTGCGGCTGGTGCACACCTTGCCGCGAAGGAACCGACTGGCTCGTCAAGATCTTTAACCGTATCTCAACCGGCGACGGCAAGCCTGAGGACGCACAACTCTTGCTCGACATTTGCGATAACATCGAGGGTAAATCGTTCTGCGCACTCGGCGATGCGGCGGCGTGGCCCATTCAGTCGGCGATCAAGCAGTTTCCGGAAGATTTTAAGAAGTGGCTGGTCGACAAGGCCGCTTCGAACGGCGTTCAGCCGAATATTTGACAACTAAATGACCGCGAACAAACTCCTTAGATCAGCTGCGTACTTTGCACAGATCGGGATACTTGTGTTCGCATTCTCTCTTGCGGCTTTTGGGCAGGGCAAGAATCCGGTGATCCTTGTGCCGGGACTTTGGGGATCGGAACTTCGTCACAAAGATACCAACGAACGGATCTGGTTCAAGGCGTTCAAGTCGAAATCTGAAGACCTTCGCCTGCCGATCAACCCGGATCTTAGTAAGAACCGCGACAACCTCGTCCCGGGTGATGTCTTGAGAGAAGTAAAGCTCGGAGTCTTCCCGGTAATCGATGTATACGGCGGTTTTCTAAAGGCGATGGCGGTTCGCGGCGGTTACCGCGAGGAAAAGTGGGATTCGCCTTCGGAAGATGGTTTTGCGGATTCGCTTTACGTTTTTCCGTATGATTGGCGGCTCGATTGCGTTGAGAACGCAAGAATGCTGGTCAGGAAGGTCGAGGCTCTAAAGATAAAGCTCAAGAAGCCTGATCTAAAGTTTGATATTGTCGCCCATTCGATGGGCGGACTCATCGCCCGGTATGCCGCGATGTACGGCGATGCTGACCTTCCGAGTGGGAATGCTAAGCCTCAGCCGACGTGGGCGGGCTCGAAGCTCTTTGATAGGATCATTCTTTTAGGTACGCCGAACGAGGGCTCCGCTCTCGCTTTGGGCAATCTAGTAAACGGTTTCACTGTGAACGGAATGCGTATCGATCTACCGTTCATGGAGGACTCATCGAAGTTCACCGTTTTCTCGATTCCGTCAGCCTATCAGCTTTTACCGGCTCCCGGCACGTTCCGGGCGTTTGACGAAAACCTACAGCCGTTGGCCATCGACCTGTACAACCCAAAGGTTTGGTCGAAATATGGCTGGAACCCGGTGGATGACAAAGATTTTGAGGCTGAATTTAAAGCCATCAAGAAAGTAGATGCCGAGAGCTTTTTTGTGGCGAACCTCAACCGGGCGAAGCGATTTCATGAAGTTTTGAACGCCGCGGACGGCAAGTCGGATGACATAGAATTCTACGCGATCGGATCAGACTGCCGAGCGGCACTTGATGCAGTTGTTATTTATCAGGACGTGAAGACGAAAAAGTGGAACACACTTTTTCAAGCAAATGATCTCACTACGTCCAGCGGCAAAAAGATCCCGGCTGAAGACGTGAAAAAAGTAATGTTCACGTCAGGCGACAGAATCGTCAGCAAACGGTCATTTGCCGCGGAGACGCTATCTAAAGTGACGGGTTCGTCGGTCTTTAATAGCAGATCGAACCACTTTATTTGCGGCGAGCACGATAGACTCGCTGCTAACTCGAGAATTCAGGAGTACATCATCGGGCTCTTGAGCAAACCTACTGAGACGATGATAAAGGAGAATTAATTGTTATGGGAAAAGGCGATAAACGTTCACGACGCGGAAAAATATTTGCAGGCAGCTTCGGCAAAACACGCCCGAAGAAAAAAGCAACGGCGGTAAAACCGGCAGAAGAAACAACAGCGAAGAAAAAAGGCAAGTAGCCGCTCGCTCGAACCGTGAATTTAGCAGATCGATCAGCGGACCGTTAGAGCCCGCCGAAACGCGGTATTCGAAATAGAATTAATGTCAGAACAGATAAAAGTAACAATAAACGAACAGGAATATGAGGTCGACAAAGGTGCTCGGCTGATCGACGTGTGCCGTGAGAATGGCCATGGAGTTCCATCGTTTTGCTATTACCAGGACCTTGCCGTTCAGGCTTCGTGCCGTATGTGCCTGGTTCGCATCGACAAAATGCCGAAGTTGCAGACCTCGTGCACGATCAACTGCACCGACGGCATGGTCGTCACCACGCAGAGTGAAGAGGTCGAAAAGGCTCAGCGCGCGATGGGCGAATTCCTGTTGGCAAATCACCCGCTAGATTGCCCGGTATGCGATCGCGGCGGCGAATGCGAACTCCAGGAGGTCATTTTCGACTGGGGCGACGTCGAACAGCGTTTCACGGAGAAAAAGAACGCTGACCCCGAAAAATATCTTTCACCGATCGTCGCCAACGACCCGCAGCGCTGCATCTTGTGCAAACGCTGCACACGCGTCTGCGACGAATGGATGGGCGAGGACGCGATCGAAGCCGGAAACCGCGGCGTGAATACCGTCATCGGAACCTACGGCGGCTGGCTGAACTGCTCGCAGTGCGGAAACTGTATAGAGGTCTGCCCGACCGGAACTCTGCTCGACGGCGTTTATCGCCACGAAACGCGGCCATGGGAACTCGAACAGACGGTTACGACCGACGTTTACGGCTCGGACGGAATGCAGCTTTCGATCGGCTCGCGAGCAGGTAAGGTTCACCGTATCGTTGCCCGCGACCGCTACGTTAATGGCCTGAATGGTGAGTTCCTCGACGTGAAGGCCCGCTTCGCTCACGAATTCATCAATCACTCGGACCGTATCAAAACGCCGATGATCCGCTATTCCAAGGGCGGTAAACTCATTCCCGCAACATGGGATGCAGCGATCAAGTTTGCGGCGGACAAGTTAAAAGTGCATGGAAAGAACGTCGGCGTCATTGCGAGCCCGCGACTGACGAACGAGGCCGTTTTCACTCTCAAGAAATTTGCGACGGACGTTGCTGGCTCAGGAAATTACGCCGTTTCGGATGCGAGCGATGTTGCGGCGGTTTTCGACAATCTCAGTGCCCCGCTCTGCACGCACAAAGAAATTCGCCACGCCGCGACCATCGTTCTAATCGGCGGCGAGCCTGAAGAAGAGCAGAGCTACACGGCAAAACAGATCCGCCAGGCCGTACGTAACGGCGGTGCCGAATTCATCTGCATCAACGATACGCCGATCAATCTTTCGCGGCGTGCGACGCAGTTCGTTCATGTTAATCCGGGAACCGTCGATGCGTTCGCATTAGGATTCGTTGACGAATCGAGTGATGCAATGATCGCAGAAAAATGCGGTGTTGATACCGCTGTGATCGAAGCCGCAGGTAGAATGATCGAGGAAACACAGGGCGATCTGATCATCATGATCGGGTCAGACCTATCGATTGACGCACAGGCTCTGATCGCCGGGTCTGTTGGAAAACTGGCTGGCGAAGGCCGCCGGGTTTTGCTCCATCCACTTGCGAAATATAACAACTCGGTCGGTGCTCACGATGTAACCTCGGGCCGCAAGTCGGTCGATGAGGTCGTCAAAAATTCAAAAGCATTGCTGATCGGCGGCAGCTTGCAGGATGCAAGCGTACTTGCGGGCAAGGATTTTGTCGTCGTTCAGGAGCTTTTCCAGACCGAGACGACCGATCACGCGGATGTCGTTTTCCCGGCAGCGAGTTTTGCTGAGGTTGACGGAACGTTTACGAACAACGCCGGCAACGTCCAGCGTGTCCGCAAGGCCATCGAGCCCGTCCATCAGGCAAAACCTGACTGGATGATCACGAGCCTGCTTGCAAAAGAAATGGGAACGCCGATAACGGCTGAACTTTCGGTATCGGCTATTTTCCGCACGATCGCCGACGTTGTTCCGGCATACGAAGGCCTTCGTTATCCTTCGCTGAAAGATGAATCATCGCCTGTCCAGGCAAAATACGCTCTTGTGAGCGGAAAAGATATGTCGGCCGAGATCTCGGCTGTTAAGAGCTGGCTCGATTCGGTTCCAGCCCGCGGAGAGAAGAACACAACAGTCCCGAAAGTCGGCCATAAACTGCATCGCCTGACGACGATGACGAGCAAGACGCAGCAGTTCCATCTGCTCGCGCACGGCAATCCGAAACCGGCAAATCTGTTAGTTTCGCCGCTTGTGCAGTTCGGGCTTGACGGCAAGCCGCGTGAAGAAGGTTTGGCTGAGGCTGCGGCCGTGGGAGTTTCGGACCGCTCCGCTCCCGGTAAATAGTTTTTGATATGGAATCTGTCCTAAAAACTGCATTTCCTTTTATTGTCTACGCGGCTGCGATCGGCGGAGCCTTCGGCGGCGTGATGATGATCGTTGCCTACACAGTGCTCGCCGAGCGAAAAGTGTTGGGATGGATCCAGGGACGCGTCGGGCCAAACCGCGTCGGGCCGTGGGGACTATTTCAGCCATTCGCCGACCTTTTGAAATTTATTTTCAAAGAAGATCTAACGCCTGATAAATCGACGAAATTCGTATATTTCCTCGCACCTTTGGTCGCTTTGACGTGTGCGTTGATGCCGATGGTCGTTTATCCATTCGGGCCGCGCATCGCCGATCCGCTGGGCTGGCTAGTTCCATATGTTTCCGGGGTCGCGTATCTGGGCGATGCCACGGCGTGGATCGCTGAACAGGCGAGGAATATGCCGCTAACTATTGCCAGCATTGATGTTGGCGTACTTTTTGTGCTCGGCATTACTTCGGTCGGCGTTTACGGCATTGCCCTCGCAGGCTGGTCGTCGAACAGCAAATATTCGCTCATGGGCGGCCTGCGTTCATCGGCACAGATGATTTCGTACGAGCTCGCTATGGGAGCCTCGGTGATCGGCGTCGTCATGCTGGCAGGAACGCTCGACCTGAACGGCATTATCCTCGCTCAGACGCAATCGCCGTTCAAATGGTTCATCATTCCGCAGTTCATCGGCTTCATGGTGTTCCTGATCTCGGCATTTGCGGAAACGAACCGCGTGCCGTTCGACCTGCCTGAGGCAGAAACAGAACTCGTCGCCGGTTTTCACACTGAATATTCGGCACTTAAATTCGCACTGTTCTTCATGGCGGAATACGTGAACATGTTCACGGTTTCCGTGATGTGTACGGTCTTGTTCCTCGGCGGATGGTACGTGCCGGGTCTCGGCCATATTTTTGAGCCAGGCTCGATCCCGTACGCTTTGATAAGCCACGTTGCGTTCATCGGAAAGATAATTGCTTTCTTGTTCCTCTACATCTGGATCCGCGGGACGCTGCCGCGTTTCCGTTTTGATCAGCTGATGAACTTCGGCTGGAAATTTTTGCTGCCGGTCGCCATCGGAAATGTGATCCTGACGATCGTTATTGTGTTCTTTTTGAATAGGTAAGGAGAGTGGTTGGTTGTCAGTGGCGCGTGGTCAGTGACAGCCAAGTCGGACGCGTTCTGACTGACCACTAACTACCGACCACTATTTATGGTATCGACCGTTCTATTTTTCATGTTTGCGGGCCTCGCGATCGCTTCGGCGATATCGATGGTCTATCACAAGAATCCGCTCTACAGCGCGATCTCGCTGGTCGGCGTCTTCATTTCGCTTTCGTGCATCTATGTGACGCTTGCGGCTCCGTTCATCGCCGCCGTGCAGATCCTCATCTATGCCGGAGCGATAATGGTGTTGGTCGTATTCGTCATCATGCTTCTGAACATGGACGAGGACCGGCCACTCAACCGCTTGAAATATCTCTACGCACTCGGCGGCGGACTTGGCGTTTTGCTGCTCGCACAGACATTTTTCATTTTTTACGCGGTAATGCGTGCTCCTAACGTTCCGGCTGATCAGGCACTAAGTGCCGGTAAGACGATGACCATCGGCCAGGCAATGTACACGGAATATCTGCTGCCGGTCGAGATCGTCGGCGTTCTGCTGCTGATGGCGGTGATCGGCTCGGTCATCCTGGCGAGGCGTTTGAGCCCGCCGCAGTTGGAACTCGTTATCGACAACGAGCTTGAGATCAGGCACGAAGAAGAAGCCAAGGACGGGCTCGGCATCGCCCTTTAATAGTATGGAACCAAGTTTAGCCAGCTATTTGGCACTTTCAGGAATACTTTTTACGATCGGCTGCGTCGGCGTTATTTTCAAACGCAACGCGATCGGGATGTTCATGTGCATCGAGTTGATGCTCAACGCCGTGAACCTGACATTTGTCGCATTCTCGCGATACTACGGTGACACGACCGGCCAGCTTTTTGTCTTTATGGTCATGGCCGTCGCCGCCTGCGAGGCCGCCGTTGGCCTCGGTATCATCATCGCATTCTTCCGCAACAGTATGTCGGTCGATGTCGATGACGCGAATTTGTTAAAGAATTAGTAGATGGCACTCGAGATGCGGGAAATTTGCGAGCAGTGCGAACAACCTCTCGCGGCAAACGGCGAAGCATACATTTGCTCATACGAATGCACATTTTGCCCCGATTGCACGAATAGGATGAGTTCGGTTTGTCCGAACTGCGGAGGCGAGTTGGTTCCGCGTCCGAAGAGAAAAGGATAATGGTTGAAAATAACCTTTTAAGTCTAATAATTTTTGCCCCGCTCGCCGGAGCCGTGATCAATTGGCTGATCGGCGGACGGCTGAAGAATGAGCTGTTTAGCGGAATTGTCGCATGCTCGACGATAGCGATCTCGGCGGCGGTAGCGTTTTATGTCGCGTTCGTGGCGGGCGGCGGAGCTTTGTTTATCGACAAACCGGTTCTGGACCATCTCTGGACGTGGATACAGGTTGGTAATTTCCGTGCGGACTTTGGTCTCGGCATGGATCGTCTGAGCGGCATTTACGCCTGTTTTATTACGTTTGTCGGGCTGCTCATTCACATCTTTGCGACGGGCTACATGCACCAGGACAAAGGATTCTATCGCTTTTTTGCGTATCTGAACCTGTTCATGTTCTCGATGCTGACCTTGGTCCTTGCAGATAATTATCTGCTGATGTTTGTCGGCTGGGAAGGCGTGGGGCTCTGTTCCTACCTGCTGATCGGCTATTACATAAAGAAAGACGAAGCCCGAAAGGCAGCCAAGAAAGCTTTCGTCATGAACCGCATCGGCGACTGGGGCGTGCTTGTCGGCATCTTTCTCGTATTCACGCTGACGGGTTCGATCTCGTTCTTTGATAAGACCGTTGACGGCCAGCAGGTGCATAGTGTCTTCACCTTTGTGGTTGAAAATATGTCGGCCGACCCCTTCACGTGGGGAGCGATCGTTGCCGGCGGCCTGACCTCGGTTGGTGTGTTGCTCTTCATCGGGGCAACAGGTAAATCCGCTCAGATCCCACTCTTGACGTGGCTGCCGGACGCGATGGCCGGCCCGACGCCTGTTTCTGCACTTATCCACGCCGCGACGATGGTCACGGCGGGTGTTTATCTCGTGGTCCGTTCGAATGCGATCTATCAGTTCGCACCGACCGCGATGTGGATCATTGCGATCATCGGTGCAGCTACCGCGATCTTTGCGGCTTCGATCGCGATCGCACAAAACGATATTAAGAAGGTTCTCGCTTACTCCACCGTTTCGCAGCTTGGATTTATGTTCCTCGCCGCCGGTGTCGGAGCATTTACAGTCGCGATCTTTCACGTGATGACGCATGCGTTTTTCAAAGCGTTGCTCTTCCTCGGTTCAGGTTCGGTCATTCACGGAATGCACCACGAGCAGGACATGCGGAAGATGGGCAACCTGAAAAAGTACATGCCCATTACGTTCATCACGATGGCGACCGGTTGGCTGGCTATCTGCGGTATTCCGATCTTTGCCGGCTTTTTCTCGAAGGACGAAATTCTCTATAAGACCTTCGCCGCCGATACCTATTTCCCGCAGCGTCCATTCCCGGGCGAAGAGATCCTCTGGGTGATAGCGACGCTAACCGCGGTTCTAACCGCAGTTTACATGACCCGAATGATGATCATGACATTCGGGGGCAAAGAGCGTTTTCACGATGAGATCGAAGGCGAGCACCACGACGCACACTTAGGTGCGCGTCGAGCATGCGGGACATGGGACAGATGACGCACATGCCGCGGACGATGACGAAGAGGAACATCATCATATGCCGCACGATTTCAAGCCGCACGAATCGCCGTGGTCGATGACCGTGCCGCTGATCGTACTCGCCGTTCTCTCGACCTTTGGGGGACTTGTTGGAATTCCTTACGCTATGAGTTCCTTCTTCGGTGGGGGCGACATCAATGTTTTCGAACACACGCTCGACCCAGTGATCGCAGAGAAGCACGAAGTGCCGCACGGCCTGGCGGAAGGCGACAAGAAAGCCGGATCGGAGCACGCGACCGAAAAACCGACCATCAAAACTGAGGAACACGGGGAAACTCATTCGCCTGAGGTCATTGCAAAAGAACGCTGGCTCGCACTTCTTTCAACGGTTCTTGCGGCAATCGGCATCGTCATCGGCTTTGTTTTATTCAAGAACAATCCGCTCCGTAAGATGCCGAAGATCCTCGAGCAGAAATGGCGGCTCGATGAGCTCTACAATGGCTACATTGTTGACCCTATCACGCGTTTTTCACGCGTACGGCTCTGGAAAGGCTTCGACGTTGGATTTATCGACGGCATCGTCAACGGGATCGCGAGTTTTGTCATGGAATTTGGCAACGTCGTTCGCAGCACTCAGGTCGGCTTTGTCCGCAGCTATGCCGCGATCATTGTGATCGGTGCTTTGGCAGTTGTCGGATACTTTATTTATTACGGTTTGAAACTTGTAGGTTAATGGAACGCCGGCATCTTGCCGGCCGGACCTGCCGGCAAGATGCCGGCGTTCCAATATGGACTTCTTTAACGAAAATCTCTTAACGATCCTCATCCTGCTGCCTTTGGTTGGAGCTGTACTGACACTTGCTCACCAGATGTTCTGGAAACAGGAAGGCCAGCTTAAGTGGGTGACGCTTGGGTTTACATTGCTCAATTTCGTCGTCTCGCTTGCTCTGTTCTCAAAATCGGCGATCGCAGGTCCGGGAGGGTTCTTTTTTGAAAAGAACGTTCCCTGGATCAAGGCGATAAATACGAATTTTCACGTCGGCGTCGACGGGCTGAGCTTCTGGCTTGTGATACTGACGACGTTTATTATGCCGATCGCGGTGATATCGACGTGGCATGCTGTCGAGAAGCGCGTCACGGCGTTCTACGTCTTTCTGCTTCTGCTCGAATCAGCGATGATCGGCGTGTTCGTCTCGCTCGATCTGCTCGTTTTCTACCTGTTTTTCGAAGCCTCGCTCATCCCGATGTTTTTCCTCATCGGCGTCTGGGGAGGTGAGAATCGCATCTACGCGGCGGTCAAATTCTTTATTTTTACGGCACTCGGCAGCTTGTTGATGCTGGTCGCGATCATCGGGCTTTATTACATTTACGCTGATCAGACCGGATTTGGCGGTTCATTCGATTTCGTGTCGATACTAACGGCGATGAAGAATGGCACGCTTGTATTGCCGCCGCAAACGGGAATGCTCTTGTTCCTCGCGTTCGCATTGGCATTTGCGATCAAGGTGCCCGTCTTCCCGTTCCACACGTGGCTTCCTGACGCGCACACCGAGGCTCCAACCGCCGGTTCCATTATCCTCGCCGCTGTTTTGCTGAAGATGGGAACGTACGGTTTGATGCGTTTTAACTTCTCGCTCTTCCCAGATCAGAGCCGCGAAACGGCGTGGATATTCATCACGCTCGCGATCATCGGCATCATTTACGGAGCTCTCGTTGCGATGGTGCAGCCTGATGTGAAACGCCTCGTTGCGTATTCATCGGTCGCCCACATGGGCTTTGTGATCCTGGGAATGTTCTCGTTCACTGAGGCCGGAATGCAGGGCGCACTTTACACGATGCTCGCTCACGGCGTGACGACCGGAGCATTATTCCTGCTCGTCGGCTATATCTACGAACGCCGTCATACCCGCGAGATAACGCAGTTTGGCGGGATCGCAAACGTAATGCCGATCTATGCGACGGTTTTCGTGATCACCACGATGGCCTCGGTCGGATTGCCGTTCCTGAATGGATTCGTCGGTGAATTTCTGATCATGGTCGGGATGTTCACGTCGAAAGTTCTTCCGGTAACCGCGAGCGTCAATTGGAACTACGTCGCAGCAATGGTAGCCGGAACAGGTGTCATCTTCGCAGCGGTTTATCTGCTCTGGATGGTTCAGCGGGTCTTTTTTGGCAAGGTCACGAACGAAAAGAATAAAACACTCGCCGACCTGAGCTGGCGCGAGATCGGCCTGATGATCCCGCTGATCATTCTCATGGTTTACATGGGTGTCTTCCCGAAACCGATCCTTCACCGTTCAGAGAGTGTTGTAAAAGCGATCCAGGAACGGGTGATGCACCAGGCTGGCGGAACGATCGAGCACGCGGATGCCAAGACACCGAGTGAGGCCCCGAAGGCGGAGCACTAAAATCGAATTTTTGAAAGTAAAATGAACACGTTCTTTCTTGCAGACCTATTAACACCGAACGTCAGCATCTCGATCATTCTCCCTGAGCTGATCGTTGCTCTCGCCGGTATTGTCGTAATGCTTTACGACAGCTTCTTTCCAAAACAGCGAACTGTTTCAGGAGTGATCTCCCTGCTCGGCCTCGCCGCTGCCGGCGTTGTGCTGGCGACGATGTGGGGCGGCGATTCGCCCGCATCCGGCTGGAACGGCATGATCGCCCACGACAATCTGCGGCTTGCGTTCTCGTTCGTGTTTCTTTTTGTTTCTGCAATGACCGTGCTCATCTCAACGGTTTGGGTCGAGCGTGAAGATGTCCCGGTCGGTGAATACCATTGTCTGCTCCTGTTCGCGACATTCGGAATGATGATGATGTCGGCTGGCAATGATCTTGTGATCATTTTCCTCGGCCTCGAAACGCTTTCGATCGCGACTTATGTAATGGCTGGCCTTAGAAAGAGCGATCTCAAATCGAACGAATCCGCGATGAAATACTTCATCCTCGGCTCGTTCGCATCAGCATTCCTGCTCTACGGAATGGCCCTGATCTACGGAGCAACCGGCCAGACGAATCTGACCCAGATCGCGTTAAAGATAGCTGATCCTAACTTCCCCGGCCTGCTTCTGGTTGGCGGAGCAATGATGATCATCGGCTTCGGATTTAAGATCGCAATGGCTCCTTTCCATGTATGGACACCGGACGTTTACGAGGGAGCTCCAACGCCGATCACCGGCTTTATGGCCGCAGGCCCTAAGGCCGCAGCGTTTGCCTCATTCCTGCGAGTATTTGTTCTTGGCCTGCCTCTCATCGCGGGAGCTCAGGCTTCCGGCTACCTGCACGAAACCTGGATCACGGCGCTTTCAGTACTGGCAATGGCAACAATTATTGTCGGCAACGTATCAGCGATAATGCAGGATAACGTGAAGAGAATTCTCGCGTATTCATCGATCGCCCACGCCGGTTATGCCCTCGTCGGTTTTATCGGAGCGGGACTGGCCAAAACCACCCAAGCCCGTGACGAAGCCATCGCGGCCGTCGCGTTTTACCTTCTCACTTACGCCGTTACTAATCTCGGGGCCTTCACAATCGTCACTCTGCTTGCTCAAAAGAACGACCGCCGCACCGATGTCGAGGATTATAACGGTATCGGCTTTAAATCACCTGTACTGGCATTTTCGCTATCACTGTTCATGCTCTCGCTCTTTGGCCTGCCGCTGACAGCGGGATTCATGGGCAAGATCCTGGTGTTTCGCCCGGCGCTCGAAGCGGGAAATCCGCTGGTGACGACGCTGGTCGTTGTCGCTGTCATTGGCTCGGCGATCTCTGCCTACTACTATTTACGGCTTATCGTCGTGATGTTCTTCCGTGAGCGAACGACCCAATGGATCGAGCCGAAGATGTCTGCACCGCTTACAGCAGCACTGGTCATCGCGATCCTCGGCGTTTTTTACCTTGGCATCTTCAGCGATGGATTGATCCAGAAATTTGCTAAATCGCCTTCCGGTGCGGTTATCGCGGCTGATAGATAGTTTCGATGGATATTGCCGCTGACATTGCCGTCGCTCTGGCCGACGATTG
Organism: Acidobacteriota bacterium; assembly: GCA_016703965.1. Taxonomy (NCBI): domain Bacteria; kingdom Pseudomonadati; phylum Acidobacteriota; species Acidobacteriota bacterium. The sequence goes on along the minus strand of JADJBB010000021.1, from coordinate 889,792 downwards.
GCTTCCCGTTATTTACCGCGACAAGATCCGTGCTCAGCGAACCCGCTCGCTCAAGGTCGAGGTTCCGGCCCGCGAAAATAACGCTGAGATCCAATACACACTGCTGGGAATCGAACTAAAGATCGGGAAACACCGTTTCGCCTGTCCGGATCTGGCGACTGCCCGGTACATGCGGGTCTTTGCCCGTTTCGGCTGTTCGGATTTTGCGATCCCGTACGACATTTCAAAGATCTCCGCGACCGCCGACGAGCTTGAAACGTCATGGCAGCGAACCCTGCTGATCCTCGGATCCTTGGTTCAGGACAAACCGGCGAGAACGGCCGCTTCGCTCCGGACTAGACTCGTAAAAGCGATCAGAACCCAGATCGAAGCTATCGGCCCGGGTGATGCAATGCCTGCCTTTGATCGACAAACGCGGCAGCGTCCGTGATGTTAATTTTTCCCACCCGGCAGATCGCGCCTTTACCGATCTTTTATTGATGTTATAATCGTGTGACACGCTGTTAACAGCGTGATAATGCGAAATTAATACAGATATGTTCGACGCCGTGGCCCAAGTAACCGAACCCGAAAAGCTCCCGTTTCCTTACAACAAGAGCACATATTGCCGTTACGAACCGATCGAGAAACGGATCGATTATGCCAAGGTACTGATCGTAAACGACTTGCTGCGTTATGAATCGGACATTTCGGGACTCGCATACAAAGACTGGGGCGAAACGCTTGAAGCGAAACTTGCCTTCGAACGAAAGGTCGCCGGCATGGCCTGTAACAATATCGCCAATAACGTCCTGAGGCTCGTAAAAAATCCTAAGACGATGACGGTCCATTTGTCTGAGGTCGCCGATGCCGCTGAAAAGTTCATGCCGGACGCGATCGTGATGAGCGGAACGTTTGCGGATTTCGACTATTACAATCCTGCCCACATCGCCAGCACCAAAAGATTCCTCGCCGAAACGAAGATCCCGGTTCTGGCTATATGCGGTGCGCACCAGCTCGTGGCAATGGCCTTTGGAGCCAAGCTTAGAACGCTCGACGATCTGGAGCTTGCCGAAAAACGAACTGACCGCATTGTCGAGTACCAGTATCGCTTTGTAAAGATCATTGATAAGTCAGATCCGATATTTGAAGGCAACGATGATAAAAGGTCCGGCATTTGGCAGGAATACACGACGAACGACGACATCCTGCGCGTATGGCAGAATCACGGCGTTCAGGTTGTTGGCGTTCCTGCAGGCTTTAAGCTGCTCGCTACGTCCTATCTCTGCAAGAATCAGATGATGGTCAAGCGAAACGACGGGCAACTGATCTACTGCGTTCAATTCCATCTGGAGAAATCATTCGAGGATTGGTCAAAAAATCCCACTCGCTGGGAACATCCGAATGAATCGCGCGATGGCCGCATTTTGTTTGAAAACTTCCTTCGCCTGGCTTTGGCTCACGGGAGCAACGCTTAGCGCTTTGCCGCAAGCGGTCTCATCATTATCTTCTGGCCGACCGGCTTTCCGCTCACATACTCCTTGTGACATCCGCCCATGAAATCCCCGAGTAAGTATTGCGTCTCAAATCCTTTTGCGGCAACGCTCATAATGAAGGTGGTATTGTTTGTTTCCCCCGTTTGCAGCCTCAATTTCCCATCGTCGAACTTCCCAACCATCTGATCGGTTTCCCATTTAAACCAGGCGGCCTCGTATAGGTACTTAAAATCCTCGATATTGTAGCTATTGATATATCTTTCAGCCTTGTCCTTTGGAACCTCGAGGAAGGTCGTATCGCCGGTCCGTTGCCATGAGACGAACTTCTTCGGCGAGCCGTACAGAAACTCCGCGATCATCTCCTCGTGTTTTTGCCAGCCATTGTCCGCTCTGTTTTTCGGCATTAGGTAGAAAAGCTGATAGTTCACGCTGCGGGCCGGAACGGTTCGTTCTGGATAGTCTAGCCGAATGGTCCTGATCGACCCGCCGCAGTACTGGGCGTTTGTCCTCGATGCGAGAGCAGTGAGAGCGGCGATCGCTATCAAGCAAATTACGAAGCAATTTGAGCATCTAATAACTCGATCCATGATTTTCATATTAAGGGAACGCGCTCGACCGGATTATTTTGCACCGTTCGGTTTCTTGACTTTCAATTTACCCTGTAATATCACTCATATGGTACCGAAAAGGAGAATTTTTATGAGACGTACGATCTTAGCCGCGGTTTTTGCGGCATCGGCATTATTGACCTTGAACGTTGGCGCCAACGCCCAGACGGATGAGCTTCGAGCGGCGACCGGCCTGCCGATGAAGATCGGACAATCGGCGGTTTTTGGCCAGATCACGTTAAAGAAATTCTCCGCAAATGAGCCGAAGCCGACGCTGAACGTCATTCTTCTTGAAGGTGGTTCTCAGCTCGAACGCGTGCAGCCGAACGATGCCGGCTGGTACAAATTCGAAAAATTCCCTCGCGGATCGGCGACGCTGATCGTCGAACTGAATAACAATGAGATAGCCCGAATGGTCGTGACGATCGGGGCAAGCCGGCTGATCAGGCAGGATTTTGAGCTGGATTGGGCCGAGGCAAAACGGCTGGGTTTGACCGGTGTCGTCTCCGCAAAGGACTCATACCAGCGAAACGCCGAGGCGGCGAAAGCTTTCGATATGGCAATGAAGCACATCAAGGAGAAGAACCTGGATAAAGCCACATCGGAACTGAAGGAGATCATAGCCAAAGACCCTAAGGACTATGTAGCCTGGACCGAGCTCGGGACCATTTATTTCAAGAAAGACAATCTCAACGACGCCGAGGCGTGTTATTTCAGGGCTATCGAGCAGAAGAAAGATTACGTCGTGGCGCTACTTAACCTCGGCAAACTCTACATCTCTCAAAAGAAGGCTGATGATGCCGTACTGGTACTCTCAAATGCGGTCAAGGACAATGCGGACTCGGCCGACGTTCAGCAGTACCTCGGCGAAGCGTATCTGCTGGCCAAGAAAGGCTCGCTCGCCGTCAGTCACCTTAACGAAGCTATCAAGCTCGCTCCGATGGAAAAGGCAGAGGTTCACCTTCGCCTCGCGGCCCTTTATGATGGGGCGAAGTTGAAGGACAGAGCGTCCGCTGAATACAAGGCGTTCCTGGCAAAGAAGCCGGACTACCCGGAAAAAGCACAGCTCGAGAAATACATCGCTGAGAATCCGCCAAAATAGTTCTGTTTTATCAATAAAGAAAGAGGCTGTCCGAATATGATCCGGACAGCCTCTTTTTATTGGAATGCCTTGCACTATGACTAGAAATCGTAGCGAAGGGCGAACTGCATGATCCTTGGCGAATTACGCATATCGGTGTAACGGCCGAACGATGCGGTGGCGGCAGATCCGGTATAGCCGATCGTCGTCGCTGCCTGGCCGTCGAAGAACGGCGTGTTCGTTACGTTGAAGACATCCCAGCGAAACGTCAGCTTGTGGCCTTCGCGATAAGGCATGTCAAAGGACTTTGCGAGACCCGCATCGATGTTGAACGATCCGGGATAGCGAACACCGTTTCGGGTTCCCGTTTCGCCCGGATGCGGCGTGCGGAACGCAGCGTACGCAGCGTTCGGATCTGCGAACAGGTTGGGCAGCGTGCAACCGGTCGTGCATGATGAAGCCTTAGCGCCATAATACGTTCCAGTCGCAACCGGACGAAGCTGCGTGTTGTAGCTGCGGATGTTCCAGTTCGTCTGCCAGCCGGTCGAATCGTACCAGCCGTCAACCACCGGATAGCCCGAATCGTAACGGAAAATTCCACTCATCTGCCAGCCGCCGACCAGTGCGTTGAGCACCTTGTTCATGCCAGAGCCGAACTTGCGGCCCTTGCCGATCGGGATGTCCCAAATACCGTTGAAGTTAGCAACGTGCTTGAGGTCAAAATCGGACGGCGCACGCTGATCTCTAAGCCTGAAAGCATTCAAGATAAAGGTCGAACCGAACAAGCCGCCGGTCTGAAGGCCTGACGAATCATCGAGCGATTTGGCAAACGTATAGTTAAAGTCCCACGTTACGCCGGCCGAAAGACGCTGACGGAATGTGAGTGTCGCACCGTGATAGTCAGAGGTACCGACCGTTCCAAATGCTGACAGTGAGTCATATTGGCCCTGGAAGAAGTAGCGCGAACCAGACGCCTGATCGAGCAGCTGCATCGTGTAGGTCCAGTCACCCGCATTCGGCTGCAGGCCGTAAACGGCTTGAGTGTTGGTACAAGTTGCTGGTGTACCAGTCGGGCACCCAAAGTAGTTCCGGAGCGTGCCCGGAGCCCACATATTGTCGTAGAACGGGATCGATGCAACGGTCGATGCGGCCGCACCAGCCTGAAGCTGGCGATCAAGGATCGTCCCTGCCTCGTTAAAGCTGACGCCGGAAATCGGGTCACGGATATCACGAAGCATCATCACGTCGCGTCCAGCCAAAAGGTTGCGTGCGAGACGTCCGACGTACGCGGCATCCATCCAGATATTGCCAGGAAGTTTGCGGCCATAGCTGATGTTCCACGAATAGTTGATCGGCGACTGCAGGTCCTGGTCAAGCGAAGTCTCGATCTTGCCAGCTCCCGGATTTCGGAATGGTGCCGTCTGCGGGAAGCTCAGATTTGCCGGTGTGATGATGTTCGGCAGTGTTCTGATCGACATGCTTGGGCCCGTGTAAAGCGGTGCCGGATTGGTCGTCAGATTAAAGGTGTTAACATTGATACTCGATGCAGACGAGAATCCCAGTGTGTTGGATCCGTCCCAATTGGTCGCGAGCTGCTGGCCGAAATAATCATTGGTGATCGAAAAACCAGCACGAAAGACCGATTCTGATTCCTTGCCGAAAAGCTTACCCAAAAATCCGGACTTAAAATCCGGCGACCATGCGACCGAAAGACGCGGCTGGAAGTTATCTTTATCCATCGGGTAGATACTGTCCTTGCCGTTGACCTTGCCGGCGAGACGAACGGAAAGCGGCTCTCTGTAGTTGCCGCCAATGTTCATCGCTAACCTCGCATTTTCAAGATACGTCGACAATTGGATGCTCGGAACGGTCTCGTAGCCCTGAGTCTCGTAAACCGGAACGCTGAGGCCGTATCGCAAGCCCATGGTGAATGTTACGTTCGGACGGAACTTCCATGAATCCTGAACATAGAAATCATATTCTTCTGTCTTGAATTCGCGTTTAATACCTGTGTTTGCACCAACGAGCGAACCGTCGGTCTTGAAATTAAAGTTTGCGCCGTAACCGCTCAAGCGACCAATAAGCGCAACCAAAGCTCCCTGTGTTGGAACGTCCCATGCCGAAGCAACGCTTCTGGTTGCTCCCGTCTGGGCGGTAATGTACTGGTTGATCGCTGTTCTGGCAGCATTGCTCGCGTACGCACTCGGGTTTGTCTGGCCGTTGTCGAACGCTTTGGAAAAATCAACTCGAGTGTTCTTGATCAGACGAATGTTGGTACCGAACTGCCACGTATGGTTACCTTTGATCCAGGTAATATCGTCGGTGATATTCGTAGTCGGATTGGTGCGGTTGAATGTACGGACAAACCCGCTCGGCTGAAAGATATAACGGAACGAGATCGCCGGATCATTCGAGTCGCCCTGGTTGCTGAATGCGATACGCGTCTGGCCATAGCTGAAGCGGTTGGTCAGATTGCTGCTCAGCAGCCATGTGTGCGATGCCGCAAAACCCATCGGGTGGCTCCATGTATTGGTCGCCGGCGTATCAGGAAAATACGGAGCGGCACCGGTGATATCCTGCTGATAGTTGCCGCGGAGCGAGATCACATGCTTCTGATCTCGGGTCACATTCCAGTCGATACGTGCGGTGTGAGCATTTTGCTCAACTGGCGTCGAAGCGTTGAATCGGAAACCACCACTGTTACGGCCATCGCCGAGCGTGTTGTCATTAGCTCGATATCGAGCCGAAACCGTCGAGAAAAGCGTTGGAACAAGCGGGTTGACGTCAACCATCGCGACGTTGTTGATCGTGAAGGTATTTATCGCCGCGGTTCCGATGGTCCAGGATTGGCCGGTATTATCGACGAACTGGATCTGCCCGGCTCCGAGGCTTGCGAGCGGGACGGTGCGGGAAACCGAGGTTCCCTTTGCTTCGCGCATTCCTTCGTAGTTGTAGAAAAAGAAAAGTTTGTCCTTAACGATAGGGCCGCCGAGACGTCCGCCAAAAAGATTGCGGATCAGTTTTGGCCGAGGGATCTTTGGATCGCCCACTGCCGCACGTCCCGATATCACGTCAGGATCAGTCGCGACAAAACTGCCGGCTGCGTTGTTGAACCAATCATTAGCACTCGTCGCGGTGTTACGATGATATTCGTAGAGTGCTCCGGTGAATTTGTTTGAACCGCTCTTCGTGATCAGCGAGATCTGGGCACCCGATGAACGGCCTTTGCTGGCGTCAGGATTCGATGTCGTAACGCGAAACTCGTCGACCGAGTCAGGGTTGACACGCAGAACCGGCGAGAAAGCCGAAGCATTTTGTTGGTTGTTAACGTCGATACCGTCAAGTGTTATATTCGCCTGGTCAGAGCGTCCGCCCGTAACCGAGCCGTCCGGTGTAACACCGGCCTGAAGGCTCAAAAGGTTAGCGACGTTTCGTCCCTGCAGCGGAAGCTGTTCGATCTGACGTGAAACGAAGGTATTACCGAGACTGGCGTCAGCGACGTTGACGATACTTTCCAGTCCGCCGGCGTCAACCATAACGGTCTCCGTGACCTGGCCGATCTCGAGGACGACGTTGATCGTGCTCGAGCTGTCGACCGCCGCTTTGAAATTCGCGACCGTAGCTTTTTTGAAGCCGGTCATCTCGACCTCGATCTTATACATTCCGGGTGCGGTCGACGGGAATGTGTAAACGCCAGCATCGTTTGAGACCGCTGAACGTCCAGAGCCACCTTGAGCACCAATTAGTTTTACCGTCGCGCCGGCTACGGCCCGGCCCTGCGGATCGGTGATGCTACCGGTTACGGTCGATGTACCTACTTGCGCCAAGGCAGACGCAGTAAAAAGTACGATCATCAGAGCTGATGTTAAAAAACTAACCATCAGGTTCCTATTTTTCATACATTTCCTCCTAAATTACCTCTTGAAAACGCCTTCCCAAAGTTTTTCCGGGATGGCCAAAAAATCCACTCACGCCAAAACCAGGGTCCGTATTGCCGTTGGACCCGAGGTGCGTTTTTTGGGATACAAATAGCTAGTCATCTAAAGATTAATTACCCCTCCAAGGGTATGAACTAATGCTAAGAACGATCTGAGCGTAAATTTTCTATCACAATTAAATGGATGGACGATTTGGTCAAGGCACACAGCGTGCCATCAAACGGGATACTGGGGCTATAACGCTGTGTTGGCGGCAGAATAGCTTTATCAGCTTAAAAAATACGGTTTCAAAATGCCAAATTGGGGATTTTTGCCTTGATCCGGCTTGCCGTCGCCTCGCGAAACGAAGGATCTCGGTCCCTCATTCGAGCGGTTCGGGCTCAAAATGTGGAAGTTTCGAATAGTTTTATGGAGAAATTTTCAAATAAATGGATAAGATCCGTTTATGTTCACATTGATCGTTCTTTGATCGCCGCGGCGTCGGTAAGCCGCTTTGCTAGTATCTCTGCGTTTTTGGCGGCAGTCGCCCCCATCCCGGCGGCCGAGACGATCGTGGGTGCGACCGGATTTGCAACATCACCCACCACAAAAACGCCTTCAATATTCGTCGAGCATGCGGCGTCGACTTTTATATAGCCGTTTTGATCAAGCTCGATCTGGTCCTGAAAAAGGTCGGTATTTGGCATGACACCCACCCTGATCAAAACCGCATCCGCCGCCATAACAGAGCTTTCAGCCGTTGCTGTATCGAATAACTCGACTGCGCTGACATTAGTGTTCCCACATATCGATGTGATGCGGGTATTCAGCCTGAAAGTCACATTCTGCATATGCGAGGCAGTCTCGATGAAGTGGGGCCGAGCTCGAAATTCATTGCTCCTGTGGACAAGCGTAACGGTTCTCGCATTTTCTCCGAGAATGATCGCATTCTCAAGAGCAGCATCGCCGCCGCCAACAATTACAACGTCCTTCCCGGCAACAGTTTCCCGATTCCTTACTCCGGAATCAAGGATCCCGCGCCCAACGAATTCATCCTCGCCCGCCACTCCCAATTTTCGCCTGCGGACTCCGGTAGCGATAATGATCGCGTTCGAAGTCAGGCTCGCGCCATTTTCCATCCAGATCGTCTTTGACGCGAGGTCAACGCGGCTGATCGCTACGCCGGTGCGGCGTTCGACCTTACCGTGCACGACCTGAGAAAGGAAGCTATCGCGGATCTCCTGTCCGGTCGACTCCTCTATTCCGGGATAGTTTCTTATCAGATTGAAGGTCCGCAATAATTGGCCGCCAAACTCTTCTTCTTTTTCGAGCAATACAGCTCTCATTCCCAGATCAGAGCACCAAAGAGCTGCCGACAAACCCGCTGGGCCGCCGCCGATAATTATCACGTCGTAGTCGGGAATGATATTTGTCATCGGATCGAAAATGTTACGAATTTTTGTCAACGGGAAGCGCCAATATTTGTCACATTCAGGCATCGGCGGCGTATCGCGGCCGGGCGAGACAGGATCCAGCAGCCTGTTTACAGCCATTATTTTAGGCATAAATACTAGTTTTAACAATGCGTGCCGCACCGCGATCATCGTGGCATCGGTATTGCCTTTGAGTCCCGTGCCGAATTGGGTACTTGCTCATGTAGCCCATTCCAAAACTCTCAAAGAACCGAACTTCCCGCCTGACACATTATGAGATTAGATTTCGACACTAGTTCCACCGCTTTTCCGCTTGTTGAAAATGAAGTCCACGAAAACGCCTTTTCGGCCAGCTCGTGGGACTTTGACTCGCTGCTAAAAAAGGGCATCGCTGCCGCACAAAGCGGTGACCGCGACCATGCTCGAAAGTTGCTCTCACAAGCGACTGCTCTCAACCCCGCAAGCGAGGACGCCTGGATGTGGCTCGCTTCGATCAGCGATTATCCTGAGGAGCTTCTCGCATTCCTCAATCGCGTTCTAGAGATCAATCCGGCAAACGAGAAGGCAGCGGAATGGCGTTCGGCAACGAACTCTTTGCTGGCGAAAACCTTCGTTCAGCGTGCTCTCGCCGCCCGGAACGATGGTTCAATGGCACTCGCGTCACAGTGCCTCGAACAGGCACTGGCCCACGATGAAAACTGCGAGCCCGCATGGTTCTGGAAAGCCGCTCTCGCGGCTTCAGATGATCAGAAGCTCGAATTTTATGATCGGACCCTAGCCCTCAATCCTGAGAACACCGACGCAGCCGAAGCCGTCGAGAAGATCAATTTTTCCCGTACCGTCGCCAGACTTGAGGAAGCAAGTGCGTTTGTCGCCGCCGGCGAAACCGAAAAGGCGGCAGAACTGCTCGAACCTTTGTTCAACCACGAATCCCCGGAGATCCGCGAGAACGCATGGTTGATCATGGCGGATACCGCCGGCACTGACGACGAGAAAGTCGAATTTCTCAATAAAGTCCTCGAGGTCAACCCCGCAAATCAGCACGCACAGGATACGATCACCGCGATCAAACGCTCGCGTTCGAAGGCTGCCTTCGACGAAGCAAGATCCGCCGCCGCAACCGGTGACCGACAGAAGGCACTGGATATCCTCGATAATTTTGTAAAAGATGTTCCCGATTCGGGCGACGCCTGGCTGCTCAAATCGCACCTTTCGGTCTCGCTCGACGAAAAGGTCGAAGCTCTCGAAAAAGCTCTCGAAATAGATCCTGAGAATGCCGCCGCCCGCTCCGGCCTCGCGTTTCTCTCCCTGACATTTGGCTCGGCCCCCGAACAGAAGGAAGAAGTAAAGACCGAAGCCCCTGAAGAACTTGTTGCCGCACCGGTCGAAGAAACTGCTGCATCGGAAGAAGTGTTCGCGCCGGAACCGGTCGAAACAGTTCAGGAAGAGCCGGTTTTTGCGATGGAAGCTCCCGCAATGCCGGCCGCCGAATCGGAAGCTTTCGTTGACGGATCGGTCGAAGAATCGCGTCCGACGCAAGCTCTCGACGCCGCCGTCGAATTCGCATACCGCCAGACGGAAGAGACATTCAAGATCGAAGAACCGCAACCCGTCGTCGACACTCAGGTCGATGCCGCCTCGATGTTCGAACCTGAAGCCGCTCCTGCGGCCGAGGAAGATACACACGAAACTGTCGCATTCAGCAGCGAACCTACCGAAGTGATGGAATTCACGGCACCGCCTGAACCGCATCGCTCGGTCGAGGAAATGTTCGGCCCGGTCGTCGAAGATGCAGATCCAAGCACCGAGACGATGGACAGCCTCGCTCCGTTTGTTCAGGAAGCTTTGAACCCGGATCCGTTTATCTCAGAAGCACCGGTTTCGCACTTTGATCGGATGTTCGAAGAACCCGCACCAGTTGAATCTCCTGCATTTTTTGAAGAAGTTTTTGGATCTGTTGAACAGGTCGCTCCGGCTGCGAACGCCTGCCCATTCTGCTTTTCGCCGAATGATGCTCAGGCTTTTGAGTGCGTTTCGTGCAATGCGACCCTCACGCTCTCTGACCTCGAAAAGCTCCTCGCCGGCACCAACGCAAACCGTGAAATCGTCCAGAATGCCGTCACCTCTATGGAGGCAGAATGGAACATGCGCGAATTTTCCGAAGCGGAATTTACCGCTCTCGCGATCGGCCATTTCAATCTCGGGAACAGCGACGCCGGATTCAGGTATCTGCAGGAAGCGTGCAGGCTCAACCCGAATAACGTAATTCTCTCGGGCCAGGTCAACACCATCGCTATCCGCATGGAAGAGATGCGCCGCCAGTCAGAATCCCACCTGGCAATGCCGAAAGGCAAAAAGATACTGGTCGTTGACGACAGCCCGACCGTCCGCAAATTGATCTCCGGCAAGCTTGAAAAATCAGGCCATCTCGTCGTCTGTGCCGTTGACGGCGTCGATGCACTCGCCAAGCTTGATGAAGGAATGCCGGACCTCGTTCTGCTCGATATCACAATGCCGCGTATGGACGGTTACGAGGTCTGCAAACAGATTCGTGCAAATCCGGCCGGAAAAAATCTTCCCGTTGTGATGATCTCAGGCAAGGACGGTTTCTTTGACAAGGTCCGCGGCCGCATGGCCGGAACCAGCGGTTACGTCACGAAGCCATTCGGCCCGGAAACTCTCATGAAAGCACTCGAAACCTATCTGCTTCCAGACGAAGTCGAGGTTAGCTAGATCCTGCCTAGACCGCTCATGCCCCGGCGGTAACGATGGACCGAGAAAAACTCCAAACATTTGTAATGGCTGCCGAGGATGATCTCGCATCTGTCCGAAGCAGCCTTCTTATAGTCGCTCAGACTGGTGACGCGTCGGACCTCGACGTTCCGCGTCGCAATCTCGCACGCCTTAAGGCCGCATCTCTCGCGAATGAGATGCCCGCGATCGAAAAGCTCTGCTGCGAATGCGAAGAGCTGATCGACCAGTTCAGTTCGGCTGAGAAGATCTCGCCCGGTGCCGCTTATTCGGCACTGGATATCGTCGCGCGTATCGAAGCTGCTGTTTGGGACGTTCCGATGCACTCGGAAGATTTCTTATCTGATATTGCCGGTTTCATCGAGGCGTCATTCGATGATCTGATGCCGCGAAAAGAGCATATACCGGAGCCGGCGGCTGAAGAATTTGAGATCGACGAAGAAACGCTCGACATCTTTCGCTCCGAGGCCGACGATCTGCTCTCGAATATCGCCGAAAATCTCGGCATCCTTTCCGAATTCCCCGCCGACCAGAATGCTCTGTGGGAAGTTCGCCGCAATGCCCACACTTTCAAAGGCGCCGCCGGCATCGTCGGGCTTAAAGAGGCGTCTGAGACCGCTCATCGGATGGAAGACCTGCTCGACAAAATGGTCGAGACGCGTTGCGAAGCCGTGCCCGAGATCCTGAGTTTCCTCGTCGCATCCTCAAAACGCCTTACCGATATCGCAGCCGCCAAGTCTTTTGACGACGACGGAGACCTGGACCGAAGGTACGCTGCCGCCATGGCGTGCTTATCCTTGTCAGGCAATGGCGACAAACCACGGCCCGAAAACTCGGCGGCTACGACCCAAGCCCCGACCCGACCCGACCCTTCCAGATCAACGACGACACCCATCGTCCGCGTCTCGCTGGACAGGCTAGACGAACTGATCAAACTCTCAAGAAGCTTGATCGTTAACCGTTCTGCAGTCGAGGAAAGGATCGCGGACTTCGGCCTGATGAACGATCAGAGCGCCGAGGCGATCGGAAAATTTGAAGTTCTCTTAGAAGCTCAAAAAGCGCTGACAGACGAGATCCAGACGAAACTGCTTCGCATTCGTATGGTCAAATTCGGCACGCTTGAGACACGGCTCGGCCGCAATGTGAACGTAACCTGCACGGACGAAGGTAAAAAAGCGGTCCTCGAGATCGAGAATGGCGAGGTCGAGATCGACACGCAGGTGATCGACGCTCTGATCGAGCCGATGCTGCACCTTCTGAAAAACGCCGTCGTTCACGGCATCGAATCACCGGACACGCGCCGCCTGATCGGCAAACCGGAACGCGGCCGCATCGTCGTCAGTATCGAAGCTGATGACGAAGCCATCGTCTTATCTGTAACGGATGACGGCGGCGGCATCTCTCCGACGAAGCTGCGGGAAAAAGCAATAGCCAGCGGGATCATCACCGAGCATCAGGCCGATTCGATGAGCGACCGCGACGCACTGGAGTTGATATTCAATCGAGGCCTTACCACCGCCGACAAGCTCGACATGAACGCCGGTCGCGGAGTCGGGATGAGCATCGTCAAAGAAGCGATCGAGAGCCGCGGAGGCACTGTGATCGTTAAGTCAGAACCGCAACGCGGAACGACGTTTACGATACTAATGCCGCTCGGTACACAACCCGCCAGTGTGGAGAATATAGCCGTCTCTGTGGCCGAAAATACGTCATCTGATCTGCCGCCGCTCGTCCTCATCGTCGACGACAGCCCGAGTATCCGCCGCCAGTCCACCAAACTCGTCGAGCAAGCCGGCCTCCGCGTCATCACCGCCAACAATGGCGCCGACGCCCTCGAGCTGCTGCTCAACGGCGAATGGGAACCCGATCTTATTCTCTCAGACGTAGAAATGCCGCAGATCGACGGCTGGGGTTTCCTCGAATACATAAAGACCGACGAAAACTTCGGCCACTTCCCCGTCGTCATGGTCACATCCCTCGACGCCGAGAACCATCGCCAAAGAGCCCTCGAGCTGGGAGCATCCGATTACCTGATCAAGCCCCTAAAAGAAAACGACCTCGCACGAGTCATCAACACCATAATCCGCCCCAAGTCACAACAGCCCGCGTAAACAGAACGGGCGGCCAAAACGAAAACATTAAAACGCACGATTCGGAAGCCCATAAACCTCTCTTTCGTGCCTTTTCGTACTTTCGGCGTGACGCTGAATTGATCCCGCTCGGTCTTCCGGTCGCTAATTCTGGGCTATCGATTGGATTTCTTTTGGATTGTCGACTTGTTCGACTTCTGACAAAGTGAAACGGCTAACGATCATAGATCATTATTCTTTCGTGAAGGCTTTGCTGGTGGTGATGGTCCAGATATCGGGAACCGGTTGAGCGAACGAGATGCTCTTAGTAAACACCAGCTTTGAACCTTGATAGTCGCTGAATGCCTGGATGTCGCTGACTTTTCCCGCGACATTTAAGAAACCGGAAACGCGGTTCTTCCCGGCGTCATTGATGAAGTAGCTGCTTTCGATAGCGACGCTGTCACCTTCAAATACGGGACTGCCGTCCTCTGAGGCTCCTGACCTTATGATCCAAACTCCGGTTCCATTGTCGCGGTTCGGAGATCTGGTGGTAAATACCGCGCCCGTCTGATCCAGGAACTTTTCAAAAACGCGTAGATGCTCAGTCCAGCCACAGGCGTCGAGGTAGCCGCCATTAGGGTACATATTCCTGAGATGAACGCGGTCGCCAATAACGAGTGGTTCGTCTTTTTCTTTCCCGCTTGCCGAAATAACTTCCCAACTGCCGGAGCCATTCTCGCGGTTTGGGTCTATGTGGGTTGATACGAACATTGTCTCGGTGGGAACTTGTTTGAATTCCGGTTTGGTCCAAACGGCTCCCCACGCGTCGAGGTACGAGCCGTCGTTCGGGTAACGATTTTGAAGATTAACGATCGAGCCGATCTTAACTTGCGATCTTTCATCCCCTATAGAGCGATTCGCAACGTCTCCTCGTCGGGATTTTATCCAGCTATCGTCATTATCACTCGATACGGAAGCTCCGGCGGTGGTCTGAGTATTTTTCCAGTAAGACGAAAAGCCGAGGCCGGCGAGCACGACGACTAAAACCAGAACCGCCGCTGTGACCAGAAATATCCTGGACGAGCGAAAGCTCGATAATGCGGAATGCCGCGAATAGGCCTTTTTCTCGTCTTTTTTTACCAGCGTACTATCGTCGATCGTGATAGTTTCTTCGCCGCGGAAATACTGGACGGTTTGTTCCTCTACAATTAGTGTGTTCTCTTTCGGGTAGGAGATCGTCACCTCCGGAGTGAACCGGTATCCAAGCTTTGGAACGGTCTCGATGACACGCGGGCCGCCTAAATTATCTTCCAGTAACGTTCTAAGCCACGAAACATTTCGGGCAAGCGTATTTTCCTCGACATAAGTTCCAGGCCAAACCGCTTCAAGCAATTCATCCTTTCTCGTCGTGCGTCCGGCGTTCTCGACAAAGAAAAAAAGAAGGTCAAACTGCTTCGGCTTGAGCGGAAGATGCTCATTACCGCGCCGCAAAAGACGCTCCGAGGCGTCTAGCGAGAATTCACCGAAGTGATAAAACATCGATGTTTGTTGAGGTTTAGCTCTATCCAAAAGAAATCCTAAAATAATCCAAAAAAAATCAAGACCTTTGGGAGCGGTTCGAATAAATTACCAAAAATCGATTAAAAGTTTAAGCCGAAACGATGAAAATCAGCCGAAAAATTGAAATGTGGGTCAAAACCGACCGCCGTTACATCATTCAAGAGTCGCCCGCGACCTCACCCGTGAACTGTCCGGCCTGCGGCGAGCAAATGCTAACCGCTGCATCATCGGCCCGCATTTTAGGCATCACGCAGCGGCGTGTTTTCCAGATAGTCGAGATGGGCGGTGCCCATTACTCGGATAACACGGCCGATTCGGAAATGATCTGTCTTTCATCTCTCTCGGCATTTTTAGACGCAGGGCGAGGATACACAGGCAGTTCGCTGCCGCTCGTGATCGAAGGCTCGGCAGACAGTTTCTCGAGCCCGTTGGAGGTTGATAGAAAAATAAACTAGGAGAAAAAAATGAAAAAAATAATGTTCTTTACGATGTTGTTGGGTTTGATGTTTGTTTTTAGCAGTACTGCTTCGGCTCAAGGTGTGGTCTTCAAGATTAACGGTTCCGGAAAAATGCGGCCCTTGGTTGGGGAGAAAATTACGTTTACGGTTCACACGCTCAACGCCGATGTGCCTGAACTAGGACTTAAGAAAGGCGTTAACGTCTGCTTGATAGGAGTATTTTCAGGCGGACAGCAGGCAACCATCTACTTAAAGATCGATTGCTCTAAGACCAAGATCGGAAACAACATCGCAAAGATCACTAAGGTTGATAACCCGGTCCCGGAAATGATCAAGGGCGATATCGTAACACTTGATCTGCCGAAAAGCGCGTTTACCATCTCTCGCGGAAATACGGTTTTCGGCAGGACATATTACAAATTCTAAACGACGTTTCGCCTTGTAATTGTACACGGCGCAGCTCTTAGCTCTCCCTATCACGATAGAAAAGGAGAATCTAGTAAATGAAATATTCGATTTTAATAAGCACCCTGTTTTTGCTTGTCATCGTCTCCGCAGGCGATGTATCAGCTCAAAACTGCCGGCCCAATGCAAATCAGATCGCAATTTTTGACGATTGGAAATTCGAAGGAAAGTGCAAGGTACTTGATATTGCAGGATATGCGACGCCCGAGGCGTTGGGATTTGATAACGACAGTATCTCTTCGATCCTGGTTGGCAAAAATGTACAGGTCGAGATCTGCCAGAACGACCTTTATAAAGGTACCTGCGAGACGCTGGTAAGTGATAACGATTTTCTGGGAAACACGAGCGTTGGCAACGATTCGGTCTCATCGATCCGGATCACACGCAAGGGGCCGGGCGGCCGCACTTCGGCAGCGGCGGCGACCGGAGTAGAAGGGCTCAGAAAGCTCCTTATGGGCTCCTGGATCTTCGATACAGATAAGACCGTCAAGATCGTTTACGGCGTAAGCAGCTACAAGTCCTACATCAAGGGCAAATACAGTCGGACCTCACCATATAAGCTCATCGAGCCAAATACTATCGAATACTCCAACTCAGAAGGCGCGATCCGTCAGGGGCTACTCCGCTTTGAGAACAACAACAGGAAGATGGTTCTGGAACGGCCCGATATCGGCGAAACATTTACATACACACGGGTCGGCAAATAGTTTAAAGATGACCGAAAGGAGACACAGAAGTGAAGAGATCATTTTCAATAGGAGTTTTGTTAGGGCTTTTGATGTTCGCGGCAGCGAGTGCGTCTGCCCAGAACTGTGTGCCAAACGCCAACCAGATAGCCGTTTTCGAAAACGACAATTTTCAAGGAAGGTGTAAGGTGATCAACATTGGCGATTTCCCATCACCGCAGCAAATGGGCTTCGATAATGACAGCATTACTTCGCTCAAAGTTGGAGCGAATGTTCAGGTTGACGTTTGTGGCGATGACAATTATCAGGGAGGGTGCCAGACCTACGGAGAGGATGCCCGGACACTAGTTGGCACGAATATCGGAAACGATTCGATCTCTTCGCTCAGGGTGTACCGCAAGAACGCTCCTGCCGTTATTAAACCGCAACCGGCAAATACGAAACCTGGAAACACAAATAAAATGGACGTATTCGGCGCCTTGGACCTCGTCGGAACCATAGACAAGCTCAGGGGAACCTGGCTGGGCAATTCCTTGGATGGTAAGCCGCGAAAATATGTATTTACGAACGACGGCGAACTATTCGTACTCGACCCTGATGGTAATTATGCGTACAGTCGGTTCATTTATTCGGTTAGAGACAGTCAGAACATTGAAGTGCTCGGAAACCAATTTCAAGTGGTCAAGGCAAAAATGACGCTGAAAGGCGATCGGCTTACACTGGCTTGGGAGACCACGCCGGCACGTACAACTGAACTAAGAATTGAATCTGACACGCCGGCCCCGAACCCCGGGACTGGCTGTGGAGACAGATGTGCACCGATCGGGAATTGGGTAGGTGTTCCCGGGAGTCCTACGGCCGGTGAACGTGTATCCGTGTTATTTGATGGGGGGTACGATGTTCATTGGCTGTCTTCCCAGAACGGTGGAGCGTGGAAATTGGACAAATTGGGGTATTGGGGAGGGATGAGCTCAGCGAATCTTAAACTTTCGCGCACGGGTAGCGAAGAATTGCACAAGGTGTCGTTTTCGGGAGATACAATGACGCTCGAAGAAAACGAAGTGAAAAAAACATACCAGCGTCTCAAACTTCCTAAGAAGTGACTTTCGGACTACGATCAGCCGAATCTACCAGACTAAGAAGACCGCTTCACAGACGACTGCAATACCTGCGAGAACGGGGTAACTGCGGATCGCGAGGAGACTTGTGCCCCGAAATCCTCGAGTTCGAGGCATACAAAAAACGGAGAAAATTGAATATGAAGAAACTAATTTTTATCGGATTGTGCCTCGGATTCATTTTCGCGGCCGCCGAAACGGCTTCGGCCCAATTTTGTAAACCAAATGCCAATCAGGTCGCCATATTTAACGATTGGCGGTTTGAAGGGGCTTGCAAGATCCTGAACCCAGGCAATTACCCCACTCCGCAGAGTATGGGAATGCCCAACGATAGCATCACATCGATCATGGTTGGTGCGAACGTCCAGGTCGAGCTTTGCGCGGATAACGATTTCCAAGGGGCTTGCCAGACTTTCGATTCGAACAACGATTTCCTGGAGAATACGCGTGTGGGGAACGATAATGTTTCGTCACTCCGCATCGTCATGAAGAATAACGCCGGCGGAAACCCGAATCCGCAGGGTGCCGCAGGCGGAACCGGTCCATTTTGCAGGCCAAACATCAATCAGATCGCGATCTTCAACGACGCCCAATTTGGGGGACAGTGCAAAATATTGAACCCGGGTGACTTCCGCACGCCACAGAGTATGGGGATGCCGAATGACAGCATCTCTTCGATCATCGTGGGGGCGAGCGTGCAGGTAGAACTCTGTGCTGACGACGATTTCCAGGGCGCATGCCAGACGTTCGGTTCCGATAACAATTTTCTTGGCAACACTCGCGTCGGGAATGATAATGTCTCGTCGCTGCGTATCTTTAGGAAGGGCGCCGCCGCCGGCAACCCGAATCCTGCGCCGCCACCTGTTGCTCAGCAGCAGGCCCCGCCCCCGCCTGCGAATCTGCCACCTCCAACCGACGAGGTGATCTTTGTTTTTAAGAACAAAGCCAACGTAACCAACTGCACACCCAATCCCGGCTGGGCAAAATGTATCCAGATGGCCGAACCAACGATCAGGATCATGGCGACCAAGGCCGTAAGCCAGTCAGCGATGAACGGCGTGGCAAACGTCTATTCCGAGATGATGAGGCGCCTCGGCCCCAAGTATCCGAAGAACAAGCTGGATACATTCATCGTTCACGTGACAAACGCCGAACCGTGGTCGGAGCTGATCAACCTGGCACCGATCGGGATGGCGTATCCGCAAACACCGTATGAGCGCAGCGGCGATAACCTTCGCGGCTACGGAAACCCTGATAATCTCTGGATCACGGAAATGATGATCTGTAAAACGGGCGTCCAGACGAGACGGACCCCGGATACCCAGTATCGGTCATTCGACCAGGTTGTCCATGAATTCGGACATTCGCTTCACTCGAATTACCTTACAGACCAGTTCGTAGACAGTACATTCAAGTTCGATAAGTCGATGACGCCGCTGGAGAGCTTCCCGTATCGGATCCAGCAGTGGTTTCGAGTACCCAACATGGATGTGGTTCCGATTTCGCCAAAAGAGGATTCCTTTATGAAGGGCTTCTTCACCGCGAGAGCTACTTTCTCGTGCGACGGTTACAAACCATAGATCACTCTCGACGCCGGGGAACACCCACGTTCCCCGACGTCTCACCTTTGACCAATCTCCGAAATACCTCTACCAATCTCACACAAACCGCTCAAAAACCCGGTATTTTCCTCTACCAATTATGACCCGTTTTTTGCCCCTAGCCGTGCGGTGCGGATAGCTGAAAGGCCGTATTTATCTGCCTCTCACATGTCAACGCAAAAAAAGTGTGAAACGATTCACACTTTTTATTGGGTATTTCTTGGTAAAGTTTGGCGAAAAGTGAAAAAACAAGAAAAGTTCGCTGTCAGCAGTGAGCTGTCAGCAGTCCGGGCTGAACGCTTCTTGCCTGCTCACCGCCAACTGCCTACCGCCTACTTTTCAACTGACCGGTGGTTTGCTCGGGCGGATCTCGACCTTGCTGGGCAGCGTTCGTGCATCCATTTTCAAAAGGTCGATGACGACCTCGGCGATGTCTTCGGGTTGGATCTGCCACATCTTTTCGGCGGACGGCGTGTCGTTGCCGAAATAGGTATTGACGCTGCCGGGGCAGATGTAGCTGACCTTGATGTCGTCCTGGCGAACCTCCTGCATGAGGGCCTCGGAAAAGCCGTTAAGGCCGAATTTTGAGGCGTTGTAGGCTGCCATTTTGGGATGGGCGTTCTGGCCGGCGAGCGATGAAATGTTAATGATGTAACCGCCGCCGCGTATCTTCATCAGCGGCACCGCGTAATGGCAGGCATAGTAAACGCCGAACAGATTGGTTTCGACCGTTTGCCGAAACTCATCCGGCGTGATCTGCTCGACCGTTTTCCCCATGATCCCGATCCCGGCGTTATTGACCAGAATATCGACGCCGCCGAGCACTCGCTCGCAATCAGCCAGAATCGAACGCACCTGTTCGTCATTGCGGACGTCGCAACTGCGTCCTACAGCCTTGCCTCTCAACGCCAGCGTTTTAAGTGCTCCCTCGACGGCCGAAACGGTTCGTCCGCAAATAAAAACACTCGCTCCGGCATCTAATAATTTCTCAGCTATCGCATAGCCGATCCCCTTGGTGCCGCCCGTAACGACGCCGACTTTGTTAGCTAAATTCATAATTTGTTATGGCTTAAAATCGGAATCACTTCTTAAAACTACTTCTGAGATCTGAGTTTTGGCGACTCGGTATTTCTGAGCTCCTTCCAGAGGACGATAAGAGTTCCATCCACGTCAAAACCAACTGTCCGGAACAGGACTATTACATCACGCCGTTTATCATAGTCGAGTTCATTGAACACAACTCCCTGAAACGACTGTACAACTTCGCCCCGATAAGCGATCGACCTCAGTCCGTAGGTCATATTCATCTCTGCAGCCGCTGTATTTGCGTAGCGAAATCCACCCGCTTCGACCCCAGCCTCAAACTTTCGATTGGTTTCTGTAACCACCTTGATCGCGTCTGCCGGCTGAAACTGAGGCAGATACGCCACACCGTCTGACATAAGATCTAAGCTCTCGATCGGAAGATCCCCGAGCT
The DNA here is from genome assembly GCA_016703965.1 of Acidobacteriota bacterium. Classification (NCBI taxonomy): domain Bacteria; kingdom Pseudomonadati; phylum Acidobacteriota; species Acidobacteriota bacterium. The sequence continues at coordinate 869,090 of JADJBB010000021.1, read as the reverse complement.
TTACGAGGATTCCCTGCGTCAGCGCCCCCGGCGTAATAAATTTAGCTCCGCTAAAGGAAATATCGGATACACCCCGCATTCGGTAACCATGCTTCCGGAAAGAATAGGCATTGCCGGCACCGGGGAATGGATATTTTAAGCAATCACCCTCGGGCCGGGCCATCCCGATGATCTCGGCACACCCGAGGTCGGGCGTTATTCTAAAAATGCCGGTATTCGGCCGCGATAAAAACGAATCGAAAACAGACCTGATCTCGGGGGCGATGGCTACTGTGGAAAGCTCGTTTGCCATCGGCACCCTGTAGAGAGGATCGACGTACTTGGTAAGCATCTCCTTATTCTCACCCGCCTGCTTTATCTGCTCATCCTTTGGCTTGTTTTTTAGTTTGGTGATCTCATAATCAGAGTTGCGATTATACGCGGGTGTCGGAGTGCCGACCGTGATCGGAGCGGGCGTGGCTGAGACTTGAAATGCGAGCGCCGACGTAAATACCGCGGAAACAAGCACTACGCAAATTGCAGCTAAATACTTCATCTTCTTTTGTGGCGAAAGCTCTTTTTTCCTTACTATCTGGGATCGGCGATCTTCGGAGAGTCTAGATTCCGCATCTCGCGCCACAAAAGCGTTAAGCTCCCGTCAGGTGACATCCTAACTACGCGGAACGCCACAATTATGTCCGTCCTCTTATCAAACGATAATTCGTTAAACCGTACCCCTTCAAAATCGCGTGCAACATAAGCTTTATAAGCGATCGAACGCAGCAAATACGTCACATTTATCTTGGCCGGCACGACCTTGGAATAGACATGTTCGCCATCGATCACTCGCCTTGAAAATGACAGATTCTGCTCTCTTATCTTTTCAAACTGCGTTGCCGGCACAAAATCTGTCATGAATTTCAGCCCCGGCGAGCTGTCGTTCAGATGCTCAAGCTGAACGTCACCGATATTCGCCAAAAACCCTTGCGAACCCTGGCCAAAGGCCAAAAAGCTGCGTCCGTCATAGATCAGATCAGCAAAACGCCACTGCCTGTGCGTGCGTGTGCGAAACGAAAAAGCCGCCCCGCCGCCCGGAATTTTAAGCATATCGCATCGGTCCGATCGGTTAGTCTGGAAGGTGATCTCGTCGCATCCGTAGTCAGGCATCAGCCGCACTAACCCGAAATTCTTATTCTTGAGAAGGTCCGCGTATTTTGATAGGTCTTCTGTATCCGGAGCGACCGCCCTTTGTTCCTGGTCGGTCGGATTGCGATAGAGCTCCCGTATTCGCTCAAGCTTCAGACGTTCCTCGACGGTTCCATTCGAATTAATTCGATTTATGTCGTCCCGGCCGTCTGCACGAGTGCGCTCATTGAGCGTATGAGACAGCAAACTGGCTTCTCTTTCCTTTTGACGTACCACGCCCGTGCCTGCCTGACCATAAGCGATCGAACCGGAAAGCAGGGTGATCGAAAGAGCTAGAGAAAGGAACTTCATACTAACTGCCTTTCAACTTGGGGATAAGCAACTCGTTTACAACCTTGGGGTTTGCTTTTCCCTGCGATGCCTTCATCACCTGGCCAACAAAGAAGCCGAACAGCTTTTCGTTACCTCCGCGATATGCATCGACGTTTGCCTGGTTAGCGCCGATCACTTCATCAATGATCTTTTCGATCGCCCCGCTGTCCGAAACCTGCTCAAAGCCTTTATCTTTAATAACCTGAGGAGCAGGTTTGCCAGTAGCGAACATCTCAATGAGAACTTCCTTGCCCTGATTATTGTTGATCGATCCGGAGCTGATCGTATTCAAGAGCTCGGCGAGATCCTCGGCAGTCGTCAGACTCTCCACAACGCCCTTTCCGGAATTGTTAAGCTCGCGCGTAAGCTCGCCGAGTATCCAATTCGCAGACATTTTTGGATTCGCGGTGATGCGGGCCGTAGTCTCAAAATAGGCCGCAAGATCCTTGTCGGTAACGAGCTGCGACGCATCCGAAAAAGTAAGCCCATAAACCTCGATGAACCGGTCGCGCATCGTATCGGGCATCTCAGGCATTTCTCTCTTAACCTGCTCGATAAACTCCGGCGAAACTCTTACCGGCTGCAGATCAGGTTCGGGAAAATAACGGTAATCATGCGCGTCCTCTTTACTGCGCATAAATCGCGTGCGGTTGTTCTTCTCATCCCAAAGACGCGATTCCTGATTTACCTCTTCACCTTTTTCGTGAGCCTCGATCTGACGCTCGATCTCATATTCGATCGCCTTTTGCATGAAACGAACCGAGTTTAGATTTTTTAGCTCAACCTTGTTTCGAAACGCAGTTTCACCGACCTTTCGAACCGAAACATTCGCCTCGCAGCGAAGGTTTCCCTTCTCCATATCTGCATCACTCGCCCCGACCCACTGCAGCGCACGGCGCACGTGATTCACGTAATCATAAGCCTGCCACGACGAGCGAAAATCCGGCGAAGTAACGATCTCACCAAGCGGAGTCCCAGCCCGATTCAGGTCGATGTAAGAATATTTGTCTGTCTCAGGAAGTCCTTCGTGAACGTTCTTCCCCGCGTCTTCCTCAAGGTGCATCCGCTGAATGTGAATGGTCATCGGCTTCCATTCTTCGACGCGTCCATGCTCATCCCGGTCCGCGGTGAGAATGGTCAAATGCCCATTGGCTGAAAACGGTTTATCGTATTGTGAGATCTGATAGCCCTTCGGCAGATCGGGATAGAAATAATTCTTGCGGGAAAACACCGATGTTTCCTGGATCTCAAGCCCCAATGCCAAAGCGGCGCGGGCCGCGAGATCGATCACCCGTTTGTTCAAAACAGGCAACGCCCCGGGCAGACCCAGACATGTCGGACACGTATTCGAATTTGGCTCGCCGCCCGTCTCGACCGCACACGAGCAAAAGATCTTAGAATCTGTCGCCAACTGAGCATGGATCTCCATGCCAATAACTGCTTCCCAACCTTCTTTCATAAATAATTATCTGCGCACCCGCTTGAAAGCCGGCTGCGATGGAGTGCGGCTGCCTGTCGGCCAAAACGTTCCGCCGCCAATATAGCCTGACTGCTGATAAACATACTGCGGACGCGGCGACCTATATCTCCGGCCATTAGACCAATAATAGATCGATCCATATCCTTGCGGCTGTGGGATGTGCAGGATTTGGACAGACGGCTGCTCATACACGCCCATCGCCGCGTTCAGACGTTCACGGTCGAGTTCCTCGCTTCTCAGTTTTTCGGATAGCCGTTCCGTTTCGATACGGCTGTGTTCCCGCCGCCGCTCCAATTCCGTCGGAGACGGCATTCCGAGGCGTTCGTAGTTTTCGCGATATTCGCGCTCCGCCGCCAGTCGAGCCTGCCGGTATTTCTCAAGGTCGGCATTTGTAACGGTCTTATTTTGCGCCATAGAGGAGATTGCCGTTGCCGCAATAAAAAACATCAAAGCCGCGATCTTAAATCTCATAACTATCGTCTCCAGTTTTTTGATTTTAACACGAAGTTTGATGCTAACGATAGCAATACAGTTAACCGCGAAAACCGCGAAAGGGACGAAAAAAGAAAATTCCTGATTCCGCCCCTTTTCGCTACATTCGCGGTTAATACGTCTTAGAATCCGAAGCTCAAACCGACGCGACACGTGGCCTTGGCCGTACGAAATCCGTTCTCGAAATATTCCTGGTTAAAAACATTCTCGATCGTGCCAAAAAGCCGCAGCGTCATCTTCTCGCTCTTGATCCCAAACGTGTAACCACCGGTCAGGTCGCCCTTTCGATTTCCCTTGAACCGAAACACATACGTTTGGAAAGATGTGTTGCTAGAGATCGGGGCAAGATACGTCGATGTAGCAAGAAAATCTAGGTTTACCCAGAATCGTTTGAATCGTTGTGTCGCCACAAACGTGAACTGATGATCAGGAATCCCGAGCGTCTTCAGATTCGAATTCCCCGTGACCTGCGGCGTCCGCTGGAGGCTGTTGGTGACCGTGTACGATGCAAAAATGTCCGTTGAACGAGTCGCCTTTGCCTTCACGCTAAATTCGCCGCCCCGAACAATACCGCCTTGCTGATTCACATAACCGCCGAATGGACGGGACGTTGAGCCAATATTTGCGACCACATTTCCGTAACCAATAATATCCGTCAGCTTTGTATAGAAGTATGTTGCGGAGAGCCGAACGCGTTCGCTCGCAAGATTTTGCTCGATTCCAGCGTCAAACGCGATCGTTTTCTCAGGCTTCAAAAATGGATCGCCGATAGCGGTAAAACTCGGTGTGCCAAAACTTGAAAAGAACGAACCGTACCGTTCGTACAAAGACAGAACGCGATAGCCATTACCCACATGAGCACGAAGTTTGGTCCCCGAAGTTCTGAAAAAATACGACGCAGCCCCGTCAAATGTGGTTGCAGTCGGCGGATCGCTGAGCGTCAGGTTGCTATACAGCGCGTTCGTCAAACTAAATCCCGGCCGGTCGAGGCTGAAACTCTGTACACGGGCACTACCCGCAAGCTGCAGACGCCCGTCCACCAAACTGACCAGATCCTGCACGTAAAAGGTGCTGCTCTTTTGACCGGCCCGTGTGAAGAAATTGCCGGTTCCGCTCGCCGTCCGGCCATCGTTGCCATATTTCTCACTCTCGAACTCATACCCGGCGGTAAATTGATTAGCGTCATTCGGCGTCCAGTTGATGTGGGCATTTGCGGTCTGGACCGCACCGTCGTAAATGCTGGTCGATGCACTCTGAAACCCTGAACCGAGAACGCCGTTATCGTTCGTTCGTTTCGTTTGCAGTCCCTGAAAGTACCCGCCGATCACAACCCTGCTGTTAATGACCTGGTTTACGACAAATTGACCGCTAAAAAATCGCGATCTTTGTTTGTTATCCGGATCATTAGCATCCGTGCAAAAATTCACATTCGGGTTAGCAGATATGATCGACGCGTTACTCGATGGCGGTGTGCCCAAGGTGTCGGGGCTGGAGTTCAGCCTTACATCTGCATCTGAAAAGAAGACGCGGCCCGAGATGTTTGTCTTCGAAGATGGATCAGCGTCGATACGCGTTTGAAAATTCGTATTGTTCGCATTGTCCTGGCCGTCTATACCTTTCGTATAAGCGGTCCGTGACAATGCCGCGTTTATGCCGAATCTGCCGTTTTCGGCCCCATGCGAAATATTGCCGCGAAACCGTCCCAGCCCGAGGCCGCCGACAGCTCCGCCGATCTGGCCGTGTGTACCTTTTCGAGTTTGCGGTGTCTGAAAATCGATAGTGCCGCCGATCGCGTTCGTGCCGTAAACCGACGAACCCGAACCACGCAAAACTTCAACCTTGCTGACGCTCGTCAGCGTAAGATCGCTCAAAAACGCCGACGCGTCGCCCGTGATCGCCGTCACATCGCGAAACCTGATCCCATCGATCAGAATGGCCGTGTCCTGATTTCTCAAACCCCGAGTCTTGATAGACGCTAGGCGTCCAAAACCACCCAGTTGCTGTACACGAAAACCCGGGATCGAACGCAAACTATCTACCAGGGAAAAATCAGCCCGATCACGCATTTCCTGGCCGTCGATAACGTCGACGGTTTTCGAAACTTGCTCTATCGTCTGCGTTCGATTGGCCGCAACGACGACAACGTCAGCGAGTTCACCTGCCGAAAGCTGGCCGTTTTTCACGCTGACGCTCGCCTGTTTATTGCCATAAACAAGCAAATATCTGCCGTCCTCAATTCCCTCGAATCGATAAACGCCGTCGGCATCGGTCTTTGTCTCAAATGATCCGCTCGCGGATAAGAGTCGTACGGTTTGATTAGCGACGATCTGTCCCAGGTCTTTTAAGCGGCCGTAAACTGGCGCGGTTTGCTGCGCCGTAATACCGATGCACAATAACGAAATAAAAAAAACTAATCTAAAAAACTTCATGAAGCTCCTTTTCTACCCATCGCAGAATGGTTCAAAACCCAAACGATCGAGCAAAGTTCCCGGCTTACCTAATTTCAGACTTTGGATTGCCGATTTTTGATTCTCCGAAAGAAATCCAAAATCTAGAATCCGAAATCTAAAATCGAGCTCACGGTTGCGTGGGCAGTGTTGGACTTTCACCAAACTTCCATTGCATCGAATGTCAAAAGTGATTGTTGATCGTTGATGGTTGTATTTTCTTACATCGATCCGCGATCAGCGATCAACCATCAATATATTGCCGTAACACGTAATTTACGACTCGCTGGATTTTCATCCAACAAAACTTTTACTCCGAAAACGTCTTGAACATTGTCGGCAGTTAAAACTTTTTCAGGCGGTCCCGCCGCGGCAATGCGTCCTCGGTGCAGCATTATGATCTCGTCGGCAAATTCCGCCGCGAGATTCAGGTCATGAGTGATTACGATCGCCGAGTAATTACTTTGTGAGCACCGCTCACGAACCAGCCGAAACATCATCGCCTGGTGTGCGAGATCTAGATTCGCAGTCGGCTCGTCGAGCAACAGGATCTTGGCTCCAGTTGCCAACGCTCTCGCCAACACAACTCGCTGTCGCTCGCCGCCAGACAAATGATTCATCAATCGCGTTTCAAATCCGCTGAGGTCACAATCCGCTAACGCTTTTTTCGCGAATTCGATATCCGCATCACTCTCCCAACCAAACGCATTCCCGTGAACGAACCGCCCAGACAGCACGAACTCCAAAACTGTTACTGGAAACCGCGTTTCATTTTCCTGAGCGACTACTGCAATATTCTCAGCTATCTCACGCCGCGAAATGTCAGCGAGACGTTTCCCATCGAGCGTGACCTCGCCCGACGACAGCGGCAGCGTGCCGTTCAGAGCTTTTATCAGCGTAGTTTTCCCCGCTCCGTTGGCACCAAGAAGAACGACGACACAGCCCGGCTCCAGCGAAAACGAGATCTCCTGCAAAACCTCGCACGCTCCATAACTTATAGTGGCATTTCTCACATCCAACATTTTCTTAAACAGGGATAAAGGGGATAAAGGGGATAAAGGGGATAATTGCCTGTTTTGAAATCCCTTTCATCCCCTCCATCCCTGTTAATTTCTCCGCAACAAATAAATAAACATCGGAGCACCAATTAACGCCGTGACAGCGCCGACTGGTAGTTCCCTGGGAGCGATCGCCGTCCGCGCGATCGTGTCTGCAAAGACCACGAAGATGGCTCCAGCGATCGCCGAGCACGGAACGACCAAACGATTGTCGCTCCCGACGCTCAATCTCACCAGATGCGGGACTATCAAGCCCACGTAACCGACCGAACCGCTCGCGGCAACAGCCGCACCGACAACCAAGCTTGCGGCACCGAAAACCAGCATTCGAACGCGGCCAACCTCGACACCAAAATCAAATGCGTCGCGTTCGCCGACCATCATCAGATTCAAGGCCCGAGCCTGCGACATTAGAACGATCGTGCCGACGATCACGGCTCCAAGGCTGAGATAAACGCCGTTCCGCGTGGCTTGCGAAAGGTCGCCGAGGAGCCAAAATGTGAAGCTTCGGAGCTTCGCCGCGTCCAGCAGCGTCGTGAGCATCACGATCACGGACGATAAAAAAGTGGTGACGATCACCCCCGACAAAATCAACCGCTCGACATTCATCCCCGCCCGGCTCTTCGCCATTCGATAAACGGCGACCGTCGCGAGCCCCGCTCCCGCAAACGCAAGCAATGGCCGCGTGATCTCAAGGCTCTGAAAAAACACGAACGCTAGCATTGTTCCGAGCGCCGCTCCATTCGAAACTCCCAACAAGTAAGGCTCAGCCAACGGATTTCTTAGTAGCGATTGCAACCCTGCCCCCGCCACCGCCAAACTCGCGCCGACGCAAGCCCCAAGCAATATCCTCGGCAAACGGATATCAAAAAGTATCGAGGCCTGCTGCTCGTTCAGATCAAATATTGGCAACCGTTCGGCCCCCAAGAGCACAGCCAAAATTATCGCGGCAGCCAATGCAGCGAGTAATGCTAATCCGATAATAATGGCCTTACGATTCACGATGGTTAATTCGAAATAAGGTAGACGTGAAAAATCTTAAGTTATAACTTCTCACTCGAAACTTATTACTTATTCGGGAACTTCTCCGGATGCAGATCCTTCGCGATCTGTTCCAACGCATCCACCAACCTAGGCCCCGGCCGCGACAGCAGATCGGCATTTACCTTATATACTCGACCGTTTTTCACCGCCGGAGAATTCTTGAAAACCTCATTAGGTTCGCGGTTGTCCTCACTGTCCGACAAGATAATGGCTTCAGGATCTAGAGCCAATGCTGTTTCTTTGCTTAATTTCGGATACGCGGTCTCGACCTGGCGGGTCACTGACTCGGCAGCCGCTTTGCCGAGCGCTGTTGTTAAAAATGATTGATTTCCTATAGTAAATAACGGCTCTTTCGATATCTGAACGAAGACACGCGTTCGAGTGTCGCCCGCCGTCTTTTGGATCGTATTAATTCGTGTGGTCAGGTCTGAAATGAGCTTAGAAGAAATGTCCTTTGACCCAAATATGTCCCCGAGATCGCTTAGGTTCTTCATCAGAGCATCGAGTGAATCTGCTTTCGTCACATAAACCGCTATCTTATTCGCCTCAAGCGTTTTCATGAACGCCTCGATCTGCGAAGCGGTCGAAACAAAAACAACATCCGGCTTTAGCGCGATGATCGATTCCATGTTCGGATTCATCGTGTCGCCGATCTTCGCAATTGACTTGGCAGCTTCCGGGTAGTTGCAGAATGTCGTCACGCCAACAAGCCGGTCGCCTGCACCGACGGCAAAAATATTTTCGGTCAGATTTGGCGCAAGCGAAACGACCCTTGTTATCTTCACCGGTACTGCGACGGTTCGACCGAGATCGTCAGTAACCTGTCGCATGGCGACGGTTGCGGGTGCGTTTGTATTAGGAATCGAAACATTGCTCCGGCAGCCCGCAAATACGGCGACTGCGAAGAACATCACTGTCAGCACCTTTCCGCTTTTTATTTTTTTTAACTTCAGCTTTCTACTCCTTCCCCAAAACCAAAAACGCCTCGTTTTATCGCAGTCGACGTACATCGACCAGAAAAACAAGGCGTTCCAAAATATTAAAATAGAAAGCTCGTGTCTGCCTGCGATGTTTTGACGCGAAACATCTACCAACGGCAAATACGTTTGAGGCAGGAAATCTGACTTATCGATTTTGAATTTTAGATCGCTGATTTTGGATTGAAAAATAATCCAAAATCTAAAATCGCAAATCCAAAATCGCATCACAGTGACGCGATCGTGCGGGAATCTCACCCGGCTTACCCTGTTTCTTTGCTGGTCACAATAGACCTGCTCCTCAGACGTTTAATTATCAATACCACAGTATCAGGGCTAGCGGTGTTCGAGTCAATCGCCAGGGACAATCGCTATTTCTGGCCGAAACACTCAGCTGGCACATTCTCGAGCGTGTTGACCATGAGCATGTCCACAACAGCGTTAAAGTCGCCGCCGGTTTCCTCGTATACGCGAAGCTGCTCATCGGCCGAGGTGCCGCGATCAAGGATCGTATGAATATGCTCGATCTCATGACGCGAATCGAGCGGGTCGACCACATCGTCAACAAATTCAAGCAGTTCGCGTATCAGGTCCCGCGCCGGAACCTCTTTCTGTTTGCCCAGATCGAGCATCATACCGTCAAGCCCGTAGCGGATCGCCCGCCATTTATTTTCGAGGATCAACCGGCGATGATAGATGCGGAAACCGAGATTGCCGTCGTTGAGCACCATCAATTTCGCAACGATCGCCTGGAACAAAGCAGCGATCGCGATCGTGTCATCAACTCGGGTCGGGATGTCGCAAATACGAAATTCGAGTGTTGGGAAAAGATGATGCGGACGCACATCCCACCAGATCTTCGACCCATTCTGGATGCAGTTCATCTTGACCAGCAGGTCAACATAAGCCTGATATTGCGCATAAGATTCGAACGTGTCGGGTATCTCGGTACGCGGGAATTTCTTGAAAACCTCGGACCGATATGATTTCAGCCCCGTGTTGAAACCCAGCCAAAATGGCGACGATGTCGTCAAAGCCAGAACATGCGGCAGGAAATAACGGGCCGCATTCATAACCTGAATACGTTTTTCCATATCGGGAATACCGACATGGACGTGGAGCCCAAAGATCAGCAGGCTGCGGGCCACCATCTGCAATTCGTCAACCAGTAATTTATATCGATCACCGTCGTAGATCTCCTGTTCGGACCACTTCGAAAAAGGATGCGTCGATGCAGCGACGATGGCCATTCCCTTCTTCTGTGCAAGGCTCGAAATGATGCACCGCAACGTCGAAAGGTCTTCACGCGCTTCCTTAATGTTTGCGCAAACGCCAGTACCGACCTCGATCATCGACTGGATCATTTCAGGCTTGATCTTCTCACCAAGCAGCAGCTTGCCTTCCTCGAGGATCTCAGAAACATGCGATTTTAACTCGCGCGTTGTAGGATCAACGATCTGAAATTCTTCCTCGATGCCAAGCGTGAATTGATCAAACATAAGTTTTTTTTGATTCCAAAGTCCAAGAGTCCAGATTCGCTGATCTTTATGCTATTTCACTTAAGAATGTCTCATCGTCGGCACTTAGGTCCTTGAATCTGACTCCGACGCCATGGCCCGGGTCCGAGTAAACGACCGTGCCTAGAATATTCATCGAGCGTTCGCCAATGTTAAGAGCCATTACGATCGGCGTGCCGACGTCGAGCGGGGCAGTGGTTGTCATATACAAGCCGCCCGAGCCGATATCGCGCGTGTTTGCAATGCCGGTGCCATCGCCGCCTTCGAAGCGGACGTCAACTATCAGCTTTTTACGGTCGGAGGTACGCCGTTCGGAGGGCAGACGTGCGTCACTGAGGTCTGTTTCAGTCATAAATTGTGTGAGTTCTTTCCAGTTAAGATCTGTGATGAATCTGTTTCACATTCTAACTCAAAGTATTTGTATTACATAGAGAAATTTGACGTGAATGTCGCGAAATTCGCGGCAGCGTGACCGGAGGGGCAAGCATCCTTGCTTGCCGCTCCAGTCATGCTTCGCTTAGCTTTTTCCGCCGAGCTCTTTTGCAACCTTCAAAAACGCTTTAGCTGCGTGCGAAAGTTCGGAGTTTCGGCGATAGATGATGTTCAATTTACGTTCGAGCTTCATTTCCTTCACCGACAGCTCTTTCAATAATCCCGCATTGATCTCGGCTCTCGCAGTGATACGCGGGACGAGGGCAAGGCCGACTCCGCGGGCGACAAGTCGTTTAATTGCTTCGAGCGAAGGCAGCTCGACGGAGATATTGAGCCGCGTTTTATGCTTTTCAAAAGTCTCGATGACCTTTTGCCGATACGGTGACGGCGCATTATGGGCGACGAAGGTCTCGGTACCCAGGTCTTTTATCGAAACCTCAGTAAATTTTGCGAGATGATGTTTTGGCGAAACGACGAGCACGAGCTCGTCGCTCATCGCGCTGATCGAACGCAGCGATTCGTCATTCGGCGTGAACGAAATGACTCCCAGCTCGACTTCGCGGGCGGTTATTTGTTTTGGGATGCGGCTGGCGACGCCGCGCTGAACTTCGATCTTGATCAGCGGATGCTGTTTTCTGAATTCCTCGATGACCGGCAGCAAATAAAAAACGGTATGTTCGTTCGCGCTGATGGTGACCTTGCCATGCTGCAAGTTCCGCATCTCGGTGATTGCCTGCTGGGCATGCAGCCGGAGGTTGAGCATCTGCTTGGCATGGCTGAGTAAAACTTCGCCTGCAAACGTAAGTGTTCCATCCTTCGAAGAGCGGTCAAAGAGCTTTTCGCCGATCTCGCTTTCGAGGCGGCGTATCGCCTGGCTGATCGCGGGCTGTGTTCGATTCAGAACTTCGGCTGCTCGCGAGAAACTTCGCTCGCGAGCGACTGTCACTAAAACTTCAAGCTGGTTAATATCCATCGCGTCCCGGCGGAGAGAGTCAAACCTATTTATATACCGTCAGTGTATTGCTAAATCGCCCGAGTGCAAACCCGTGCGGCCCCTCAACGTACTCACCAAATTATAATTTCATAACTAGACATTATGCAAATATCAGTAACATAATATTGACTTATTATATTGCGGTTGTATAACATCAGGCTATGTGGCGGCAAACCCTGCGCTTTTGCCGCCTCAACCTCAGGAGAAAAATACTATGAGTAACACGAGAATCGCGATCTTCGACACAACGCTGCGTGATGGCGAGCAGTCACCCGGCTGCTCTATGTACCTTGAGGAAAAGATATCTATGGCCCGCCAGCTCGAAAAGCTCGGCGTTGATGTGATCGAAGCCGGATTCCCCTTCGCATCCGAAGGCGATTTCAAATCGGTCGTTGCCGTCGCGGAAGAATGCCGCAATACGACGATCGCCGCATTATGCCGCACGGTCACCTCTGATATTCACAGTGCAGCAAATGCACTGAAGAAAGCCAAACGTGCCCGCATTCACACATTTGTCGCGACGTCTGACATTCATCTCCAATACAAGTTGAAAAAGAGCCGGGACGAGGTCATTGAGATGGCTTCGCACGCCGTTGCCGCTGCTCGCGAATGCGCCGATGAAGTCGAATTTTCGGCCGAGGACGCAACCCGTAGCGATGTCGATTTTCTTTGTCAGGTCTTTAATGCTGCCGTCGATGCCGGTGCGACCATTCTGAACGTTCCCGACACGGTTGGCTACACGCTGCCAAATGAGTACGCCGCGTTGATCGCCGCCGTGAAAGAACGCGTGGTCGGTGATAAAGACGTAACCATCAGCGTCCACTGTCACAACGATCTCGGCCTCGCCGTCGCCAACAGCCTCGCCGCGATCGAAGCCGGAGCCACGCAGGTCGAATGCACCATCAACGGCGTCGGTGAACGTGCGGGCAACGCTTCGCTTGAGGAATTGATAATGGCAATGACCGTTCGTGCGGACAAGATGCCGTACAGCAACAACATTGTCACGACCGAGCTTTATCCGACGAGCCAACTGCTCTCCTCGATCGTCAGCTTCGGCGTCCAGCCGAACAAGGCTATCGTCGGACGTAATGCTTTTGCCCACGAGGCCGGCATTCATCAGCATGGAGTGTTGAGCAACCCGCTTTGTTACGAGATAATGACGCCTGAATCGGTCGGCGTGCCGAAAAACAGCATCGTCCTCGGTAAACACTCTGGCCGCCACGCGCTGATCGCCCGGTACGAAGCTCTCGGGTTCAACCTGAACGACAGCGAGATCGCCAGCATCTACCCGCGTTTCATCGCCCTGGCAGACCGCAAAAAGAACGTGTACGACCAGGACCTAATGGCCCTCGCTCCAGCTCGCGGGCCGACGGCAATTGCAGCCTAGAGAAAGAGTTTTAACCACAGATGGACGCAGATAAACACAGATAAAGAAAGGCTATCTGTTCTAACTTATCTCCCTATCTGCGTCCATCTGCGGTTAATCTGTGTCTTCCTGCTGCTTTTCGACTTTGCGTTCAAAACGCTGAGTATTGAATTGAATATATGAAGATCACGATCCTGCCGGGTGACGGTATTGGGCCTGAAGTTTGTCGGCAATCGGTCAATGTTTTGACTGAGGTTGCAGCTGCGTTTGAGATCTCCATCGAGACCGAAGAACATCTGATCGGCGGTTCCGCGATCAAGGCGACCGGCTCGCCATTCCCTGCCGAGACCGAAGCCGCTTGCATCAGCAGCGACGCCGTTCTGCTCGGTGCGGTCGGAGCTCCGGAATTTGACCATCTCTTGCCCGAACATCGGCCCGAGATCGGCTTGTTGAAACTTCGCCAGGCCCTCGGCGGATTTGCCAATCTTCGCCCGGCTGCGGCCGTTCCGGCACTGATCGATTCTTCACCGCTGCGCCGCGAGATATTCGAAGGGACCGACCTGCTCATCGTCCGCGAACTGCTCGGCGGGCTTTACTTCGGCACACCACGCGGCTTCAACGAAGATAATACCGTAGGTTACAACACGATGCGCTACTCCGTCACCGAGGTCGAACGGGTGGCCCACGTTGCTTTCCAATCAGCTCGCGGCCGCCGCAAAAAACTTACCTCGGTCGATAAAGCAAACGTCCTCGAAGCCTCACGCCTCTGGCGTCAAACCGTTACCAAGGTTGCTGAGCAATATCCCGACGTTGCTCTCGATCACCTGTTTGTCGATGCCTGTGCGATGCATCTCGTAACCGATCCGAAGCAGTTCGACGTGATCCTGACGGAAAATCTTTTCGGTGACATCCTCTCAGACGAAGCCGCCGTTCTGACCGGTTCGCTCGGTATGCTTCCGTCCGCAACGATCGGCGGAAAGGTCGATTTTTACGAACCGATCCACGGCTCGGCACCTGAAATTGCCGGCAAGAACATCGCCAACCCGCTCGGCGCGATAGCGTCAGCGGCGATGCTCTTGCGATACACAGCCAAAAATGAATTGGCGGCGGCTGCGATAGAAAAAGCTATAAACTGGGTACTCGAAAAAGGCCACCGCACCGCAGACATCGCCGGAGCCGGCGGAAAAGTAGTAAATTCGACCACCGAAATGGGCGCAATGGTCGCCAGCCGTGCCGTCGAATTTGCGAATGTGAATAACGCGTATCACGCGGTTTAATTGAATGCAAAAGCCCGCGCATTAGCAAGGGCGACTCAAGCGGCCTAATTGAGAGTTGACATGTTGTATCATATATGATACATTGTTTCTCATATGTCTTACTGCGAGAATTTTGTCAGAATTAACTTCAGATCTAAGCATGGCCGTGCCCCAACCCGGACGAGCTAGTGTTTTTTCCAAATGAGACGATTTCTGGCTGTAAATGCAAGTGGATAAGGCAGTTAAACCGTCTCACTTTGTCCACGCAAGTGAGACGGCTAATGAATTGAACGCTGGTGTACAGTTTCATATGAAAACCCTCTACGACAAGATATGGGACCGCCATCTGGTCCACGCCGAGGCAGGAAAACCTTCGCTCCTGTACATCGATCTGCACTTGATCCACGAAGTGACCAGCCCTCAGGCTTTTGAGGGATTACGGCTCGCGGGGCGGAAACTTCGACGTCCGGAACTCACGTTCGGCACGATCGACCACGCCATCCCGACGATCAACCGCAATCTGCCGTTCAAAGATCCGATCGCCGCACAGCAGGTCAAGACCTTACGCGAAAACTGCAAAGAATTCGGCGTCGCTCTCTATGACCTCGACCGCATCGAACAAGGGATCATCCACGTTTTCGGCCCGGAACAAGGCCTGACGCAGCCCGGAATGACGATCGTCTGCGGCGATTCGCATACTTCGACGCACGGTGCTTTTGGAGCGCTTGCCTTTGGAATTGGCACTAGCGAGGTCGAGCATGTGTTTGCAACGCAGTGTCTGCAGCAGGATAGGTCAAAGAATTTCTGCATCAACGTCGAAGGTGAGCTTCCCTTCGGCGTGACGTCAAAAGACGTTATCCTCGGCATTATCAACGAGATAGGAGCCAACGGCGGTGTCGGCCACGTGATCGAATACACTGGCTCCGCGATCCGCAGCCTCTCGATGGAAGGCCGCATGACCGTCTGCAACATGAGCATCGAGGGCGGCGCAAAAGCTGGATTGATCGCTCCGGACGAGACGACATTCGAATACATCAAGGGCAAACCATTCGCTCCGAAAAACTGGGAAGCGGCGGTCGAAGATTGGAGATCACTCACGACCGACGAAGGTGCTCATTTCGACAAGACCGTCGAGATCGACGCCGCTTCGCTCGAACCATATGTCACGTGGGGAACTTCGCCGGATATGTCGGTTAAGGTCAGCGACGCTGTTCCCGATCTGAGCGATGCACGCGATGAAAATGAGGCGAAGTCGTTCGAGCGGATGTATCAGTATATGGGCGTTGAGCCTTCGCAGCGGATCGACCAGATCGCGATCGACCGTGCATTCATCGGCTCGTGTACAAATTCCCGCATCGAAGACCTCCGCGAAGCCGCCAAAGTCGCGAAAGGCTACAGCGTCAGCGGCCGCGTGAACGCGATGATCGTTCCCGGCTCGATGCAGATAAAACGGCAGGCTGAAGAGGAAGGTTTGGCGAAAATATTCACCGACGCCGGTTTCGAATGGCGCGACGCCGGATGCTCGATGTGCCTCGCCATGAACGAAGACATACTCCAACCGGGCGAACGCTGCGCATCGACCAGCAACCGCAATTTCGAAGGCCGCCAGGGCCGCGGCGGACGCACACACCTCGTTTCACCCATGATGGCCGCCGCAGCGGCGATCGCAGGGCATTTTGTGGATGTGCGGGATTGGAAGTTTAATGACTAGGGAGGAAGTTACAGGGAAAGGGATGGAGGAGATATCGAAAACCCTCCATGCTCAAACAACTCTTCTGCAGCATCCACTTTATCCCCTTCATCCCTGTAAATACTTCCTCTGCAACGTGGCGGTGAAATACTATGGACAAATTCACGACATTCGAAGGCTTGGTCGCTCCTTTGTTTCAGACGAATATCGACACCGACCAGATCATCCCAAAACAATTCCTCACCCGCATCGAACGCACGGGTTACGGCGCGTTTTTGTTTAATGACTGGCGGTTGAACCCGGATGGTTCGCCGAGGGCGGATTTTGTTCTCAACGATCCAAAATACGCCGGAGCTTCGATCCTTGTTGCCGGAGCAAATTTCGGCTGCGGATCGTCGCGTGAGCATGCTCCGTGGAGTCTGCTGGATTATGGCTTTCGGGCAGTGATCGCTCCGAGCTTTGGCGATATCTTTTTTAATAACAGCCTGAAGAACGGCTTTCTGCCGGTTCGTCTGGATGAAAAGGTCGTGGAGGGCATCGTCGAAAAAGCGAAAACGCTCGATAATTACAAACTCACCATCGACCTCGAACACAAAACCGTCACCGACGATCACGGCCTCAATGCTTCATTCGAGATCGACGAATTCCGTCGCTTCTGCCTGCTCAACGGGCTAGACGACATTGGCCTGACGCTGCAAAACGAGGGCAAGATCACCGAATATGAACAAAAGACCGGCATTGCATCACACTTCGCCACTGCGTAACGTGTTTGCATTTTATACCGCGTCAAGCTACGATAATTGTTCGTTAAACTGAGATTTTATAGGTTTAGCTTGGCCGATAATAGCGGCTTTTTTCATTATGGGATTTTCGACCGTCGCCATTCACGCAGGCAACGAACCTGACATTGCCACGGGGGCGGTCAGCGTTCCGATCTACCAGACATCTACCTACAAGCAGGAAGCCCTCGGCAAACCGACTGGCGGTTACGAATACGCTCGAACCCAAAACCCGACCCGCTCGGCATTAGAAAGAAACATTTCAGCTCTCGAGAACGCCAAATTCGGCTTCGCCTTTGCGTCAGGAATGTCCGCGATCGACACGACGCTAAAGCTCGTAAAAGCAGGCGATCACGTCATCCTCGGCGACAACACCTACGGCGGAACGTTCCGGCTTTTTAACCGCATTCTGAAAGATTACGGCATCGAATTTGACCTCGCCGACACTTCGGATCTCTCGAATCTCGAAAAAGCATTCAAGCCGAACACGAAAATGGTCTTTGTCGAAACGCCGACAAACCCGATCATGACCATCACAGACCTGAAGGGTGTTTCCGGCCTTGCCCATGCAAATGGTGCGAAGGTCGTCTGTGACAACACTTTCATGTCGCCATATTTTCAGCGGCCGATCGATCTTGGTGTCGATATTGTGGTTCATTCCACTACTAAATATCTGAACGGCCACTCGGACAGCGTGGGCGGCTTTGTCGCTCTCAACGATGAGAAAGACGCAGAATGGATCGGATTTGTGCAGAACGCGATCGGAGCGATCTTGTCACCAATGGATTCGTTTCTGGTTCTGCGCGGAACAAAAACGCTTGCCCTCCGCATGGAAGCACACGATAAGAACGGCCGTATGGTCGCAAACTTCCTTGCCGAGCATCCGAAGGTTGAAAAAGTTTACTATCCCGGGCTCGCCTCACATCCGCAGCACGAACTGGCAAAACGCCAGCAGACGGGCTTCGGCGGAATGGTTTCGTTCGAAACAGGTTCGCTCGATAATGCACGAAAAGTTTTAGAGGGCGTTAAGCTCTGCACGCTGGGTGAAAGCCTCGGCGGCGTCGAAAGCCTGATCTCGCATCCGGCCTCGATGACACACGCGTCCATTCCTGAGGCAACGCGTGCTAAACTAGGAATTACTGACGGCCTGGTACGAATCTCGGTCGGGATCGAGGATGTCGAAGACATTCTGGAAGATCTTGATCAGGCACTTACTTAGGTTCAAAGTTCCAAGTTTCAGGTTCCGAGTTTGTGGAATTCGTGCTAATTTGATTTAACTTGGAACCGGAACTCGAAACTGATATCTATGTTTACTGTTGAGACACACGCCGCCTCGCACATCGGACGCGTCCGAAAAGGAAACGAGGACAACTACCTTCTGCTAAACATCTCGGACGCCAAGGCGTGGACGAGCTCGCAGGAGGACGGCGAATTTGTCATCGAAAGCCAGAAGTTCGACGTGACCGCTAACGGCGTTGTTATGGCGGTATCTGATGGTATGGGCGGAGCTTTAGCCGGCGAGGTCGCGAGCACAATGGCGGTCGAAACGGTGAGCGAAAAGATGCTCGACGAGGATTCGGATCAAACGTTAACGCCGGAGGAACAGGACCACTACCTCATCAGCAAACTCTACAACGCCACCGTTTTCGCCAACTATCTCATTCACCAGCAAGGCCGGACCGACCCACAGTTTCAGGGCATGGGAGCGACTTTTACCGGGATAGGTGTTACGCCTTCGTCAGCAGACATTATTCAAGTTGGTGACAGCCGCGCCTATCTTGTCCGCAGCGGCAAGATCTATCAGGTTACTAAAGACCAATCGCTTGTCCAACAGCTGATCGACGCTCACCAAATTTCGCCTGAAGAAGCTGAAACACACACACTTAAAAACGTGATCCTCCAAGCCCTTGGTGCCCAGAACGAGATATACCCTGTCTCTGCGCGGGTTACGCCTTGTAGGAATGATGTTTTTATTCTCTGCAGCGACGGCCTCTCAAATAAGGTAGGCGCGACAGACATGCAGCGGATCGTTCTCGATAATCAAGATGGACTGCAGAATGCTTGTGCGGAACTCGTTAAACTCGCCAATCAGAATGGTGGTGAAGACAACATCACGGTCGTCATCGCTAAATTCACTGGCGAGGGTCTCTCTGAACCGGTTGAAGAAGGCGTCAAGCTCGAACTCATAGATCTCGGCGGCATCCACGATACTGCAGATCAGGACCTCGGTGATGAAGATACGACCGAGATCATGAACCGCAGGCTCGAGGATTAATTCTCGTTGCGCCACTCGGGAAGTTCATTCGTCACCCGTCGAACGTAGATCGACGAGCCTCTAACTTCAACCACTTCGACCTTTTCGCCCTGGATCAAATCTGTTTCGCCCTCGATCGGATAGGCGGTCCACGTCGAACCATAAACTTTTACGGCTGCTTCGTTCAGCGCCCCTTTGCTCGCCTCCGACACCGTTCCAACCTTTCCGGGCAGGCCATCAACGCCGGACTTCATAGCATTCTTGTCATCGTGCGAAAAGTAGGCCGAGAAGATCGTCCTAGACATTGCCGTCAGGCTGATCGAAGTTATCGCAAATACAAGAAACTGCAAGAACAACCCGCCACCAAGCACGCCGACCAGAGCTGCAGCTATCGCTCCGATACCGAACCAAAGCAGCACAAACCCAAGCGTAAATATCTCCGCCACGATCAGCACGACACCCAAAACAAGCCACGGTATCCAAGCAAGTTGATCCATCAACTAGAATATACACGAATTAGCATGAATTTGATCACTGGTTTCAGGACTTTGGACTTCCGACTTCACTGACAAGTGACCCAAGACAACTGACAATGACTTCCTACTCGTGGTAATCTCTTAACACGGTTGCTGGGGTGGCGGAATTGGTAGACGCCCAGGACTTAAAATCCTGTGTCCTTAGGGACGTACGGGTTCGATTCCCGTCCCCAGTACCACTTAATCCTCAAGAACTTATCAATTTCTCAACGTACTTTGCGGTTTATTTAGAAACTGAGACGGAGTATTTGATGTTCGTCGCTGGCTTCAAGTTTTTTGCTGTGAGCACGATCCTGGTGATTGTCCGATCATTCCATTTTGACTTAAAGCTGCTGTATTCGGGGCCTTCCATAGACGGTTTTTCTAACGCAGATACAGCCCAGGCATTCGCATCATAACTCAGGACGACGACTTTTCCGCTAGGCATGGTAAGTCTGATCTTGCCTGGCTCCGAGATATCACCATCGCATACCGTCATAAAAACTTGCTGCAACGAAACAGGTTTTGCTATCGAATAATCATCAACGATAACTACAGTGTCGGCCTCACGATCGAGTTTTACGGTTCGGTTCCAGAAATTTATCCCAGCTTCTTTGGGATAGGCTTTCGAAATATCCATCGAGAGGGATGTAACGTTGTCATCCGATGAGTGCTTAACGTTTGAGGCTGTGAAAACCTTGCCAGCTTTCTGGCCGAAGCCGTTTATGATCGGCAGGTTGTGATATTCGGATTGCGTGAACCACAGCTCGTAGCGTTTTGATGAGAACGTTTTTGAGGTGTAGTTGCCGCGTCCGGTGTCGATAATCACTGGCTCGTTCCCTAAATAAACGATAAAGTCGCCAACATCATTGTGGTTGTGACTTTCGTCATTGTGCCCGGCGTGTGAGGCTAGGAAGAGACCGGATCTGGTTCTGGCCGTCATTGCCTCGATGTCCGAGAACCATGCGTCTGTAACCGGTGTGTAAGAGATTGTCGCGCTTGGCAGGTCTTTCACCGTCAGATAATTATCGATCCGTCGTGGTTTTTGAAAGCCCTCGCCGATCGTTAGCTTGTTTCTAGAATAGAGATATTGGCCAAATTCACTCAGCTTTTCGCCCTTGATCGCTTTTCCAAATCGATAAAGCAGCAGACCATCACCGCTGAATTTCGGATCTGCATCAGCAAAATCAACGAAATAATTATCCGCGATGTGCATCTTGTAGATGTAGGACGCCATCTTTTTGATCAACGGGTTATCGTAGATCGAGACGCGGCCGTTGGTCGCACTTTTTAGCACCTCAAGCGAATCAAATACACTGCCTCCCGCCGCGAACCAGTAGCTCGGCCCTTCGTCACAACCGCCATCTTCGCCGAGGCCGTTGATGTAGATATCGAGCCATTTCATGTACTGATAAAGGTTTTCCGCCCGCTTTGCCTCGTCCGGTTCGAGCAGGAGATTGGCGGTCATCAGGTTGGACATGATCCACGGGTTCCAGTTATTGACCTTCGTTGTGGCGTCTAGCCAGTTGTAGCGTTTTGCCTGTTTGATCGGTTCAAAGATCTTGCTGTACGCATCTGAGTAAATGCGTTTTCGCAGCAAAGGCGAAACTTTGTCGAGCTTTTCGCCAACGAAATAATCGGTTAACGCGAGCGTCGCCGCAGTTTCCGCGCCAAATAGATCGACCGTTGGATCGTCAGCGTCCGGCAAACCACTTCTTGCCTTTTGTACGGCGAGATGAGCCGGAACGCCCCAATACGTTTCTTCACATATGGCCCAGACGTAATTCGCAATTGCATCGGTAAATCGGCCTTTGTTCTCGATCGATTCTGCTAAGACGAGATCCATCAACTGATTACGGCGGCCAAACGACTTGGCCTCAAACCGGCCGCGATCGCCATTTCTCACATATTCGAGGATCAGGGTTGCCGGGATCTGCGGTATCTCTTTGGCGAGTGCCTGCTCACCTTTCTTCACGATCTCGTCTAGCAGGGTCTGCGGCACGCGGGCCTTCCATTCGGCCGGAGTTTTCGGGTACGGCTTCCACGCCGCCTTTGAGATAAGGCTGGCTTTTACGTCTTCGAGCTTGTAACGTGTTGCGAGCAGATTTCGTTGAGTGATCTGTCCAAAAACTGGACCCGAAAGGAGGATCAGGAAAATAATATATCGGAGCATATGACCCTTTTGGATTGGCATTATCTTGTAACACGATTATCTCGAAATTAGCTAATAGCTGTGAGCTCAAACGAGATAGCTAATCATGCTAATCTGAACTAGATGGGGGATTCGAACAAACGATCGCAGGCGATATTCGTGATCGCAGGTCCAACGGCGTCGGGCAAAACCGCTCTCGGGGTTGAGCTTGCTCTTCGTGTTGGTGGCGAGGTGATCAATTGCGATTCCGTGCAGATCTATCAGGGAATTCAGCTTGCTACCGCCAAACCCAGCGATGAAGAAATGCGAGGTGTGCCGCATCATTTGATCGGCTACGTGGATCCGAATATCGATTACACCGCGGGCGATTGGGCCCGCGATGCGGCAGCGAAGATCTACGAGATAGAATCTCGCGGCAAGGTTCCGATCCTGGTTGGCGGAACAGGATTTTACCTCCGTACCCTGCGTCAGCCATTGTTTGAGAGTCCAAAAACCGATACAGAATTGCGTGAGCGTTTCCGAACGATCCACAAAGATCACGGTTCTGAGCATCTTCATCGCATGCTTACTCGCGTCGATCGACAAACTGCCGAAAAGCTCGAACCTCGCGATTACATTCGCGTGATCCGTGCTCTCGAAGTTTATTTTCAAACTGGCGAGCCTCTCTCCAAACAGCAGTCAAATCTGCCAGAGCCTCCTGAATTTGCGGATCGGCTGAGCATTTTAGTACTCGATCCGCCGCGAGCCGAATTGTATGAAAAAATTAATGCCCGGGCCGAACTGCATTTTGCAGCAGGGCTCGTAAATGAAGTGAAACAGTTACTTGCAGACGGCGTAACAGATAGAGGGAATGCACTCGGCGCTCACGCGTATCGCCGGGTTTGTGAGTTTCTTCGGGGTGAGCGAACCCTGGAATCTGCTATCGAGCGATCAAAACAGGACGTTCGCAATTATGCCAAACGGCAAATGACGTGGTTCAGACGCGAGCCGGGCGTTATCTGGCTTGCTGGTTTTGGGACTGACCCGGCGATCATCAGCAAACTTTTCGAGCTGACCGGGAAGGAAGGTGGAACCACGAAATGACACGAAAAAGATAGCACTTGTTTTCGTGTTATTTCGTGGTTTTAGAACCGCTCTGACGAAAAAGATTGTCGTCTTGAGATTATTTGGTATAATCTCAGCGGGTTCCCTTACTAGAAAACTTAGACTTGAGGAATTGTTATGGAAAAGCAGGCTGCCCAGAACATTCAGGATGCCTTTCTAAACTCAGCTCGCCGCGAGCGGATAACGGTCGTAATTCATCTCCTTCAGGGGGCTACCGTTTCCGGGCGCATTAAGAGCTTTGATAAATTTTCGGTCTTGCTGGACGTCGGCGGCCCTGATGTATTGATCTTCAAGCATGCGATCTCCTCGATATCGCAGGAGCGGCGGCCCGCACCTGAACACCATTCGGCTTGAACGGCAAATTCATTACCTTTGAGGGCATCGACGGCAGCGGCAAATCGACACAGTTGAAAATGCTGGAGGCTGTTCTACGCAATAACGGCGTTGACCTCGTCATCACCCGCGAACCCGGCGGTACCGCACTCGGCAGAGCCTTGCGTGAAGCATTCCTCGAGACAACCGAACAAGTCGCACCAATGGCCGAGCTGCTGTCATTTGCCGCTGACCGGGCCCAACACGTCGAATTTCTTATAAAACCCGCGATCGCAAATGGCCGCGTTGTCATCTCAGATCGCTATGCGGACGCGACATTCGCATATCAGGGAGCCGGCCGCGGATTTCCGGAAGATAAAGTTCAACAAGTCATCGACCTTGCCACCGGTGGCCTAAAACCCGATCTCACTCTCTTTTTCGACATCGACGTTAGCGAAGCCATCAACCGCATGGCCGCTCGCGACGAATCCCACGCCAAACGCAACCGAATGGACGACGAGACCGCCGAGTTTTATACTCGGGTAAGGAATTCATACCTCGGTATCGCGGAGCGCGAGCCTGATAGGTTTAAGGTCGTGGATGCTTCCGGATCTATCGAAAAGATCCATGAGAAAGTGAAATTGATCGTCAACAATATGTTGGCCCAATAGTTGTAAACTTTTTTGTGCTTTTTGTGCCTTCTCGCGGCTAACCATTCTGGATGTTCAAAAATCTCGTCGGAAACGAACACGTCAAACAAACCCTGCGGCATCTGATCGCCAAGGGACGTGTGCCGAATTCCATGCTGCTTGCTGGCGACGAGGGAATCGGTAAGCGGCAATTCGCGATCGAGCTGTGCCGTTCGCTGATCTGCCAAGATCTTACCGATGGTGAGGCGTGCGGTGACTGTCCGGCGTGCCGCCGTGCCGGAACCTTCGCCTTCCCCAAACCCGACGACAAAGACGCCCACAAACGCGTCATTTTCTCAGATCACCCCGACGTCGGAATGGTCATCGCCTACAACCGAAACATCTCAGTCGACGCGATCCGCCATCTTGAATCCGAAGCCAACTTTCGCCCGTACGAAGCTCAATCCCGGTTCTTCATCATCGATAATGCCGACAAGATGAACGATCCGTCGGCAAATGCCCTGCTCAAAACGTTGGAGGAGCCGCCTGCAGGATCGCATATCTTCCTTGTTACCTCACGAGCCGATTCTATGCTGCCGACCATACGTTCTCGCTGCCAGATGCTAAGATTCGCTCCGGTTGGCACCGATGAGATCGAAAAATACCTGATCGCCGACCGTGCCTTCACCCACGACGAAGCCAAACTCGCCGCCCGGCTTTCACGCGGCAGCACTGGCAGAGCCGTCGCGATAAATATCGAGAAATTTCGCCAAAGGCGCGACCGCATGCTCGCAGTTGTGACTAATGCTCTGGAAACGAGCGACCGTGCGGCTCTGCTTCGCATCTCAGAAGAGATTAATGACGCTAAGAATAAGGATACCTTCGAAGAAAGTATCGACGTTCTCGCATCGCTTCTCCACGACGTATGGACGCTGCGTGTCAGCGGCGATGATCTGCGAGTGGTTAACTCCGATCTGTCTGATCGTCTCGGTGGCCTCGCTCGCCGGCCGGAAGCAGACAACATCCCCTCGTGGCTTGCCGACATCGACACGATGCGAGAGAATTTTGCTGTCAATATCAATCGGAAGATCGCCGCGGACGCACTATTCGTTTCGATGGCGTCTAATTAACATGCAGGCTGAACAGAACATTCCAGCGATCGATCTCAGTCCGATGACCGAGCGAATAGTCGCGGGCCTCGGGGCCGTTGTTATGGTTGCTGGATCGGGAGCGGTCGCGTATTTTGACCCAGCCAAAGCTAGTCTTTTTCCCGTTTGTCCGCTGTTCGCATTAACGGGCTGTGCGTGTCCTGGATGCGGATTGACGCGCGGGTTTCACGCATTATTTCGCGGCGATATCATCACGGCCCTCGATTTTAATGCATTGATCCCGTTATGGGCTTTGATCTGTGGTTGGGTGACGGTTTCGCTTGTCTTACTGGCAATTCGCGGCCGTGGACTCTACATGTGGCCGACCCGGCCTAAGTTCATGTACGCTTTTATGGTCGTCCTGGTGACATTTGGCGTATTGAGAAACATTCCTGCGTGGCCGCTGACGATCCTTTTTCCTTGATAGCTTAACGTCAGGACAACGAGCTTTTTTTTAACGCAAAGTCGCAGAGAAACAAAAAACGCAAAGGTAAGAAGGCCGCTACAAATTAGCTTCTACATCCTTCCTTTGCGTCTTCGCGACTTTGCGTTAAAAATTTCTTAAGTGATCTGAACTAGCGGTTTCGCTTCGAGCAGTGATTTCGCACCCGCACCTTCTTTTCTCAGAATTTCGACCTCTTTTACAAATTCCTCAACGATGTCAGCTCCAGCGACCTTTCGCATCGGGACGCCGTCTTTGAAGATCATGCCGACCTGGCGGCCGAAGGTGATGCCGAGCTGCGAATCGTGGGCTTCGCCGGGACCGTTGACGGCACAACCCATTATTGAAAGATGGAGCGGTTCCTCGACGTGGGCGAGGCGGCGTTCGACCTCGGTAACGATCTCGACGAAATTATCGATATCGAGCCGTCCGCAGGTCGGACACGCAACGACTGTGACGCCGCGTTTGCGGAGTTCGAGTGATTTGAGAATTTCCCAGCCCACGCGAACTTCCTCGTGTGGTTCTGCCGCCAGAGAAACACGGATCGTATCGCCAATCCCTTCGTGAAGGAGTATTCCAAGCCCGATCGCGGACTTGATCGTTCCGCCAAATGGCGTTCCGGCCTCGGTCACGCCGAGATGCAGCGGATAATCGACCTTTTCCGCCATCAAACGGTACGCCGCGACCATGCGGTTTACATCGGACGCTTTGAGCGAGATGATCGTGTCGGAAAAGCCAAGATCTTCGAGAATGCGGACATGGCGCATGCCGCTTTCAACCATTGCCTCGGGTGTCGCAGTGCCGTATTTTTTGAGGAGGTCTTTTTCGAGCGAACCACCGTTAACACCAATGCGGATGGGTACTTTACGAGCCTCCGCGGCGCGCACGACCTCACGGACGCGGTCGATCGACCCGATGTTTCCGGGATTCAGACGGAGTTTATCGATTCCTGCGTCAAGAGCTTTGAGCGCGAGTTTGTAATGAAAATGAATGTCCGCGACGATCGGCACATTGGTGCGTTTGCGTATCTCGTACATCGCCGCCGCCGCATCATCGTCAGGCACCGCAATTCGGACGATCTCGCAGCCGGCCGTGACCATTTCCTCGATCTGATGGATAGTTCCGTCGACGTCAGTCGTGTCGGTCTTCGTCATCGACTGCACCACGACCGGTGCTCCACCGCCGATCTGAATGTCGCGAACCATTACTGGTCTTGAAACTCGTTTCATATAACGGAACGCAGGCTGCCAGCCTGCGTTTCTCCAAAATATTATGTTACAAACTCGCAGGCTGGCAGCCTGCGTTCCGACTATCTTCCGATCAACCTAGATACGTCAAAGAAAATAACCGTCACCATCAGCAACAGGACGATCGCGAGGCCGCTTAGCTGGATTCTCTCTTTCGCCGCCATCGACAGGGTTTTACCGAACCAGGACATTACTTTCTCGATACCGAGAACCATGATCTGTCCGCCATCGAGCATCGGAATAGGCAGCAGGTTCATCACGCCAAGGCTAAGTGATATGTACATCAAAACCGAAAGCAGCCCGAAAAATCCGCTCGCAAAAACTGTCGTTACAATGACTTGGCCGATTCCGATCGGGCCCGAAACTGTGTCGCGCGCCGAGCGTTCGCCCGTTCCAACCTGACCGAGGGCTTTGCCGGTGAGACGTAAAATTCGCAGGTTTTGATTGACCGCTTCGCTAAACGCTCCGACAACGCCGACCGGTTCTCGCGTCACCATTAGAGACGAGTCGAAACCGATGCCGATACGCCATTCGCCGTCCTTCTGGACAGCGCTGGTCGTGATCTCGCTGCGTTGACCGTTGCGGTTTACGACGAGCTTGATCGGCTGATCTTTCGCTTCGCCGACCAGGATCTTCATCTCCTGGCTGTTGCGAATGGCTTTTTCGTTGACCGAAGTGATCCAGTCGCCCTTTTGCAGCCCTGACGCTCCAGCCGGCATCGTCGAATCGATCGAGCCGACAATTACGGGTTCAGTTCCCGCATCAGGTGCCATATCGAGAAAACCGCCCGATTGGCCATTTTCAGTTACTTTCGAGGGGGTGATCTTGAGATCTTTGCGCTGTCCATTACGTTCAACTGCTATCAAGACTTCTTTTTCCGGGATGAGCAGTGCATCGTCCTGAATGCGGTCCCACGAGGGATTTTCGATGCCGTCAAAACTCACGATTCGGTCGCCCGCCTGAAGTCCGGCTTTTGCCGCTGCACCGTCAGTCTTAACAAATCCGACGATCGGAGCGGGATTAGCCGGGATTCCGTACATCAGGTTCAACGTGAACGGTATTGCAAGAGCCAGCACGATATTCATGAACGGTCCGCCGATCATCACAAAGAACTTTTGCCAACGCGGACGCAGTTCGTATAGCTCAGAATCCGGAACTGGTTCTGCCGTGCTATCTTTAGCCTCAAGCGGCCCGGCTCCGTCATCGCCATAGAGTTTTACATAAGCTCCAAGCGGGATCGCCGACACTCGGTAATCCGTGTGGCCGATCTTGACCCCGAATAAACGCGGCCCCAAACCAAAGAAAGAATATGCCTCGACCCGCATCCCAAAGATCTTGGCCACGATGAAATGGCCGAACTCGTGGATGTTTATGGCAACACCGAGGACGAAAACTATAGCTAAAACTGCGATCAGAATATCTGGCATTTCAATAAATCCTACTAAAGGCTGTCAGTTAGACACACACTAACACGTTCCGGTTGCAGATAAACTCAGTTAGCTGCCACCGTTTTACTGAGTTTCATTATAGCGCGTGAGCGGGCCCATGTGTCAGTTTCCAAGATCGCCTCGAGGCTGTCGGCAGGCCGAGCTTCGTGTTCATCCATCACCGCTCGGTTGATCGCGGCGATCTCACTAAGCCTGATATTGCCATCGAGAAAGGCCTGAACGGCTATCTCGTTCGCTCCATTAAGAACTGCGGGCATCGTACCGCCGGTTCGAAGCGCCGAATACGCGAGACCGAGGCATGGGAAACGATCGAGATCGGGCTCTTCGAAATCTAGGCGGCTCAGCGTCGCGAGATCGAGCGGCGGCGTGCAGTTTTGCTGGCGAGACGGATATGTTAGAGCATATTGAATGGCATGCTTCATGTCGGTAACGCCCATCTGAGCAATGATCGAGCCGTCGATCATTTCGACCATCGAATGAACCACGGATTGCGGATGCACGACCACCGAGATCTGATCTGCCTCAAAGCCAAAAAGCCATTTAGCCTCAATGACTTCCAAGCCTTTGTTCATCAGTGTCGCCGAGTCGATCGTGATCTTCTCGCCCATTTTCCAATTCGGGTGATTGAGAGCTTCGTCGCGCGTGGCGTCTTCTATTTCTTCTCTGGTTTTCGTACGAAAAGGCCCGCCGGATGCGGTCAGGATGAGGCGTTTCACCTCTGTTGGATCTTCGCCCCGCAGGCATTGGTGAATGGCATTGTGTTCGCTGTCGACCGGGAGGATCTCCGCACCGGAACGCGCGGCAGCGGCGGTCATTAGCTCTCCGGCGATCACCAGGGTTTCTTTATTGGCTATAGCTACTCGCTTTCCGGCCTCGATCGCCCGCAGCGTCGGAACGAGACCGACGGCCCCGACAATTGCGGAAACTGCTGTCTCAGAGTCAGGATGGGTGGCTACCGAAACGAGCCCGTCATCACCAACTTCGATCTGCGGTATACGGCCTCCGATCCGTCCAATTTCCAATTTGAGCTGATCGGCGGATGCCGCGTCCTGGCAGGATACAAGTTCCGGCTGAAACCTCGCGATCTGCTCGGCAAATTTGAGTATATTGCGCCCGGCGGCCATCGCCACTACGCGAAAGTCGCCTAAATGTTCGATAACTTGGAGGGTATTGCAGCCGATCGAACCGGTGGAGCCTAGAATTGAGATTGGCTTCATACAGGATTTATAGAATACCACAATAAGTTCTTCCGATCGCCGTGTCGCGGGTATTGGCAGCCAGGGCTAAACGGTGGCCCGATCAGCTCATATTCTTTCTATCCTGCCTCTGAACAAAATCCTGCGGAGCTTCCATCCGGTTTAGCTTCAGTTCGCCTGCGGCCTGTTTGTCGGCGAGAAACTGATTGAATTCCGATGATCTGTTTTTCGGAACACTAAGCGTCCGCCATTCTGACGAGCGAAAGTGTTTGGCCAGGAAAACGATCTGCCCGATGTGATACGCATAATGCGTCATCTGCCGGTTCAACGCCTCGCAGATCGAGTGCGGTTCGCCGCGGATCGTTACCTTTCGCGAAAAATCTTCCACCGTCAGCGGCTCGATGTTATCGAACAAAACCTTCCAGCCTGATTCCCAAAACGCCATCAGCGATTCGCGGCTATCACCGGTCAGCTCAAATTCGGAATCGCGATCGCGAAAGTCTTTCTCACCATCTGTCGTCAAAAAATCGGTCCAACGCGATCTCAAATTGCCGGCTATGTGCTTCACGATCAGCGCGATCGAGTTCGCCTCAGGATCGATCAAGGCAAAGAAATCTTCATCGCTGACCTG
The DNA here is from genome assembly GCA_016703965.1 of Acidobacteriota bacterium. Taxonomy (NCBI): domain Bacteria; kingdom Pseudomonadati; phylum Acidobacteriota; species Acidobacteriota bacterium. The sequence continues at coordinate 838,983 of JADJBB010000021.1, read as the reverse complement.
CTCGATCGCCCGCTCGGCCAATTTTTTATAGTTTGCGAACGATTGGATCGCGTCTGAGTGATAATTCCTGATAATTTCGGTCATCTTGTTCTCTCAATATCCGCCGCATCAAGATATGTTTTGGACAGTTCCAGTGCTGCAAATATGTCGCGTGTAAAGTTCTTTCTGCCGACCCTTTCGACGAATCCGCTCTTTCGCATTATTCTGTAGACGCCGCGGGAAACCCCTGAAAATACCAGCACCTGGCCATTTCCGGCGGCCTCGTTCGCCAGCTCTTCAAGAACATGAACGCCACTCGCGTCGATGGTCGGGACTTGTCGCATCCTGAGGACGAGAACCTTAGGCTTCGTCGCGACTATACGGATCGACTCCTTGAATTGCCTGACAGCACCAAAAAATAACGATCCATAGATCTCAAAGACTTCAACACCCTTCGGGATCTCGATTCCCGCCATGTCACGTCCCCGAAACTCCTCATCCTCTTTTAGATTCTCAGTTATCAGGTCGACGTGCGTTTCGGTCGACATCTTTTGAAGGAATAGGAAAGCAGCGAGAAGTATCCCGACCTGGATCGCGACCGTCAATTCAATGAATACCGTTAGAAAGAAAGTTGCCAACAGGACGGCAATATCGCCTCGGGGACTGCTGAGCAAATGCTTGAATTCCCGCCATTCGCTCATGTTATAGGCGACAACGATCAGGATCGCCGCGAGCGTGGCCATCGGGATCATCGCTGCCCACTTGCCAATGAACAGAAGCACAAGGAGCAGAAATACGCAGTGTATGATCGCCGAGACGGGCGTCGTTCCGCCGCTCTTGATGTTTGTGGCGGTTCGGGCAATTGCCCCGGTTGCCGGAACTCCGCCGAACATCACAGAGACGATATTGCCCGCGCCTTGGGCGATAAGCTCCATGTTCGAACGATGGCGCGTTCCCATCATTCCGTCAGCGACCACAGCCGCAAGGAGAGATTCGAGGCCCGCAAGTATCGCGATCGTGATCGCCGGCGAGAACATGTCCTGGACCATCGCCCATGTCACGACCGGAAAATGCGGCATCGGCAATGTGTTCGGAACACCGCCAAATCGGGATTCGATCGTCGCGACCGGTATTTGAAAATACTGGACCACGAACGTCACCACGAGGATCGCGATCAGTGGCCCGGGCACGCGGTGCGTCACCTTCGGCCATAGAATGATGATCAATAATGAAGCCGCTCCAACCGCGATCGTGTATGGATCGATCGTTGCAGCGTGACGAACGTATTCGATCCATTTTTCGACAAAATCAGCCGGAACTTTGTCGATCTTCAGCCCGAGAAAATCGCTGACTTGTGACGAAAAAATGATGAGAGCAATGCCCGATGTAAATCCGATAACGACGGGATATGGGACGAATTTGAGAAAGGCTCCCATTCGGGCGAGCCCCATAATTATCAGTAAAACGCCCGCGATCAGCGTCGCTACAACCAGGCCGTCGTAGCCGTATTTCTGTACGATGCCGTAAACGATGACGATGAACGCACCGGTCGGCCCGCTGATCTGCGCACGCGATCCGCCGAGTACAGCGATCACGAATCCCGCAAAGATCGCCGTATAAAGCCCTTGCTCCGGCTTAACGCCGGACGCTATCGCGAGGGCGATAGCCAGCGGCAATGCCACAACCCCAACCGTCAAACCGCCCAAAAGATCGCCCTGAAACTGTTTCAGCGTGTATCCCTCGCGTAAAACAGTTATGAGCTTCGGTTCGAGTTTGCGGTACATTGGCGTTCCTGGTTAGATTATTCGTGTGCCGTCTTACTTTGCGTATCGCGATAGTAATCTTGAATAAAATCGCGCATGGGGAATTGCCACCAGCCAATGCCGAATTTTTCGGCTTCTTCGCTGGCCTGTTTGGCGTTCCAGCCGTCGTGCTTGATGCGATAGACAGCCATCACCGTTCCCGTTCGGTCGGCACCGCGGCGGCAATGGACGAAGACCGGTTGATTTTCCGGGAAGATCGATCGCGGACTCGATAGCCTCGATATCCTTTATGCTGGGACGACTCCAGTTTGCGAGCGGCATGTTGATGAACCGCAGCCCGGCGGCCTCGGCGATTTCTTTTTCCCGGCGAGCTCGTTCATCATCGTCGCGAAGGCTGATGACCGTAGCGAAACCTTGCTTCTTCAGCTCGGCAAACCCTGCGTCCTTAGGCTGCCCTCCGCGAGCTAGTTTGTCATTGACACGGAAGAAATTCGGCAAATCCTCAGATCCCACGCTGGCGTGCGATAGAAAATAAGACGTTAAGATCAGAACCAGAACTGCTGCTGCCGCGACGATACCGCGTTTTGCGTTACTCATATTATCTTGGATGCTATCTCAGACCGCGGATATGTATTCTGTTCACCGGTGCTCAGGTTCTTAAGCGTCACCGTGTTCTCAGCTATCTCGCTTTCGCCGATAACGCACACCCAAGGCACTTTTATTGAATCAGCATACTTGAACTGCTTACCAAGCTTATCAGCTTCAGGATAGACGGTCGTGCGGACGCCAGCCGTACGAAGTTCGGATGCAAGTTTCAGCGAATCGCCGATAGTTTCTTTGCCCGCGATCGTCACCAGCACGTCGGCCGGCGTCGATTCAGCGATCTCAGGCGGGAACATCCCGCGTTCTTCCATCACAACTAAAATGCGCTCGAGGCCGAGCGAAAACCCGCAAGCGGGGATCTGTTCCTTGCCAAACATGCCGATCAAACCGTCGTAACGTCCACCGCCGCCGAGACTGCCAGCGAGATCGGGGACGCTGATCTCCATGATCGCTCCGGTGTAATACGAAAGTCCTCGAGCAAGACTCGGATCTATGAGGATCGGAGACATCTCGGCGTATTTCAGTATCTCGCCAAACTCAGTTAGTGTTTCATTGCTAACGATATTGATGAGGTTGGCAAGAATCGTGGGGTTAATATCCTTTTCCTGATTATGGATCTCAGTCGTTTTCGCGAAGATCTCCATAAGCATCGTCGCCGCCTCGTCTGAGACCCCGCGAGAGTTCAATTCCGCCGCAACGCCGTCGGCACCGATCTTGTCGAGCTTATCTATTGCCACGAGAGCCTCGGTATGGAGCTCGCCGGGAACTCCGGCTTTGTCGAGAATGTCGGTCAATACGCGTCGGTCGTTGAGGCGGATCGTGAAATTGTCGAATCCTAGCTTCTTCAAAATTTCGCTGACGGCCGAAATAAGTTCCCCCTCGACGACCATCGAACTCGAGCCGATCGCATCAACATCACACTGATAAAACTCCCTAAAACGCCCGCGAGCCGGGCGATCAGCCCTCCAGACAGGCTGTATCTGATATCGCTTAAAAAACTTTGGCAGATCGTTCTTGTTATTCGCAACGACACGCGCGAGCGGAACGGTTAGATCGTACCGCAGGGCAAGATCGGAAAGGTCGGATTCTCTAAGCTCCTGTCTCCCGTCTCCTGTCTCCTGTCTCAACTTCTCGCCGCGTTTCAGTATTTTGAAGACCAGCTGATTCCCTTCTTCTCCATATTTGCCTAATAAAGTTTCGATGTTTTCGACAGCGGGCGTTTCGAGAGGCTCAAAGCCGTAGGATTCGTAGACTTCCTTGATGATGCCGATGACGTAGTTGCGTTTTCGGACGTCAGCGGGCAGGAAATCGCGCATTCCGCGGGCCGGGTTTGTACTTGCCATAAAAAACATTTTAGCCACGAATTACACGAATAGCACGAATCAGAATTCTTATTAGTGAAATTTGTGTAATGAGGATGTCTGAACGGTCCCGCCTTGGCCGTGGAGCGGCCGCAGAAAATAGCCAGATGCGAAGCTTCTGGTAAAGTAGTCGCGTGACCTCGCCGCGTCGGAGATGCGGTAAGATTAGCTGGTGCGGCTTCACCGCACTTAGATTCAGGGAATGCCGACAACCAGAAGCTCCGCATCTGGCTATTTTCTTACGCCGCTTCACGGCGAAGATTTTAATTTAGCCACTACCGCTCCACCGCCTAAATTGACTTTTCTTATTCGGGAGATTCGTGTAATTAGTGGCTAAATCCTTTTCACGATGCCATCAGTTCGACGATGTTTTCGATGTCGAACGAGAACGCGAAGACGGTTTCATCGTCCGACCTGACAATGCAGCCGCCCTCGCCGAGAACATCCAGCCCGGACGTTCGGGTTTCGATCACAATTCCCTCGTCAAACGGCGACTCGCAGGGCAACGCCGGATCGATAAAGACCGGCTTTCGTCCCGTCGACCGAAGAATCGCGCCAAGCTCGGTCAGCGTGTCGATGTTAACGATATTCAGCAAATTGCTGACGACGGTTTGGTTAATGTCGCGTTCCTGATTAAGGATCTCATCAGTCGTCAGGAAAAGCTCGGCAAGGACGGTCGAGGCATTTTCGGAAACGCCGGCCTCCTGCAATTCCGCCACAAAGCCCTCGATGTTGAATTTGCTAAAGCCACGAATAGCAGCAAAGGTCTTCTGCCGCAGTTTCGCGGGAACGCGAACCGTCTCCAATATGCTCGCCAACACGTCACTGTGACTAAGATAGATCGCAAAATTCTGCACGCCCAACCGCTCAAGCGTCTCATTCACCGCAAGTATCGCGTTCGCCTCGATCGAACTGTCGTCACTGCCGATATTCACCTGGAATGAAGCGCCGCTTTCAAGTCGTTCGAAACCGTAGCGCTCGCAAATTTCCTTAATAACGCTCGTCACGTGATCGCGTTTTTCAACATCACGAATCCCAGTGACTGCTTTGGTACTTGCCATGCTGCTATTTTACCGCAGAGAGGGAGAGAAAGAAATTTTGACCACAGATGGACACAGATCACGAGTTAGGGATTTGCCCGCGAAATACGCGAAATGACGCGAAATGTGATGAAAACAGAATGGCTGGGCAGCAAAGCCAAGTGCTGCCTTAGTTCTTCTGTTTTTCGCGCACTTTCGCGTATTTCGCGGGGAAGATCGGTCTTGATCTTGGTCGCGAGTTAGGGCTTTTGCCCGCGAAATACGCGAAATGACGCGAAATGTGATGAAAACGGAATGGCTGGGCAGCAAAGCCAAGTGCTGCCTTATTCACTGCCTTAGTTCTTCTGTTTTTCGCGCACTTTCGCGTATTTCGCGGGCAAGATCGGTCTTGATCTTGGTCGCGAGTTAGGGCTTTTGCCCGCGAAATACGCGAAATGACGCGAAATGGGATGAAAACAGAATGGCTCGCAACAAACCGAGTGCTACCTAGTTCATTTCCTTAGTTCTTCTTTTTTTCGCGTACTTTCGCGTATTTCGCGGGGAAGATCCGTCTTGATCTTGGTCGCGAGTTAGGGCTTTTGCCCGCGAAATGACGCGAAATGACGCGAAATGGGATGAAACCAGAACGACTCGCAGCAAGTCGAGTGCTGCCTCGTTCATTTCCTTAGTTCTTCTTTTTTTCGCGTACTTTCGCGTATTTCGCGGGCAGGATCTTTTCTGATCAGGAGTACTGATCTTTAAGTTCAACGTAGTTTCGCCACGACTTTTCCAGCATCGCGAGTTCGTCGGCAGTGAGTTCACGTTTTACTCTGGCGGGCGAGCCGACGACGAGAGAATTTGGCGGTATTTGCGTGCCCGGTGTTATCAACGCTCCCGCTCCGACGAGCGAATTGCGGCCGATCCGTGCCCCGTCCATGATTATCGCTCCCATGCCAATTAGACAACCGCTCTCGACATAGCACGCGTGCAGCGTGACACGGTGACCGATGGTGATGTTCTCTTCGAGGATGGTCGGCAAACCTTTGGAGCTGACATGGATCATCGTCATGTCCTGCACATTAGTCCGTGCCCCGACGCGAATATAATTCACATCCCCGCGAAGCACCGACCCATACCAAACGCTCGCATCCTCACCGATCTCAACGTCACCGATTATGACGGAATCGTCGGTCACGAAGGCGGTTTCGTGGATCTTTGGGTGAATGGAATTAAAGGGTTTTATCATGAGAACGCTTGGAAAGGTATCTTGATTTGTTCCGTGTTATTCCGTGCGATCCGTGGTGAAATTCCAAAGAATTAACCACGGATCACACTGAACGACACGGAACATGAAACGAAATTGTCATATCTTGATCGCATTATCTGGCAAATTTTCTTCGAATCGTCCCAACGGCTTGCTCCAGTTCCGTTACTTTCAATAGTTTTGCCGCGATCACGAATGAGACCGCACCCGCAGCGATCGGAACGAAGGCCTCGACTATTCTGAGCACGAGCGTCGCCGAGCCGTAATGGCCGAGCAGAGCGTGATAGCTCGCGTACGCAGCAACGGACATTACTGCTGATGCAGCCGCGATCTTTAGGAACGAAAAGATAATGTTGCGGCCATTGAGCCGCTTTATGCGGCCACGCAAGATCAATGCGAGGGCAAAGAAATTAACGAGAGCAACGATCGACGTGGCCAAGGCAACGCCGACATGGCCGTATCCACGCGGCGTTTCGGGCGTGACGCCGTAATTCGAGAGCCATTCGCGAAGGAAGTAGGAACCAATAAGGTTAACGCCGATCGACGCGAGAGCTATGATCATCGGCGTCTTGGCGTCGTTCAGGGCGTAGAAAGCGGGCGACAGGATCTTGATCGCGGCATAACCCGTAAGGCCGACAGAGTACCCGGCCAGCGCGGCAGCCGTCATACTAGTGTCCATCGCGTCGAATTTCCCGCGTTCATAGATCATCCGAACGATCGGCTCGCCCAGAATTATTAGCCCGCATGCCGACGGCAGCGTGAGCAGAAAGACCAGATTCATCGACGAAGAGATCGTATCGCGAAGGTCCTTAATTTTCCCTTCACTCGCGAGACGCGACATCACCGGAATTGCCGCCGTTCCTACAGCCACTCCGAAAACGCCGATCGGCAGCTGCATCAGCCGGAACGAGTAGCTGAGCCAGCTATTTGCCCCATCTATCCCAGCAACGAAATACGTGTTTATCATCACGTTTACCTGAACGGCCGACGTGCCGATTATCGCAGGCCCCATCAAGGCCATTACCTTGCGAACGCCTTCGTCTGCAAAGCTGAGTATCGGGGTAAAGCGAAAGCCAACGCGGATCAGCGACGGTATTTGCATCAAAAACTGCGCAGCTCCGCCAAGTAAAGTTCCGATCGCCATCCCGATAATTGCCCATTGCGATGCGAAGTCCGGGATAGCGGTCTTGTCATTTGACTCGGTCCAACCACCGCCGCTCAGCCAGTAAGCTACACCGAGCCCCACAATTATCGAGACAATATTGAAAACCGTAGAGGCCGAAGCCGGAACCCCAAAAACGCCTTTAGTATTCAAAACCCCCATCGCCAGGGCCGCCAGAGCGACCAGCATTATGAACGGGAACATTATCTGCGACAGCGTCGTCGCAAGTGCGGCTTTCTCAGGCGAGAAGCCATCTGCGATCAGCCCCACGAACTGCTTCGAAAATATGATGCCGACGATGCAGATCACGCTCATCACGACCGCAAGCAGATTGAGCACCAGGCTCGCGAGCCGCCAGGCTTCTTTTTCGCCCTTGTTTATCTGGTAATCGGTAAAAACCTTAACGAAAGCAACTGACAAAGCTCCCTCGGCAAACAGGTCGCGAAGGACATTTGGGATACGAAACGCCACGACATAGGCGTCATATAAAAACCCGGCACCAAAATACTTGGCAAAGATGACCTCACGCAGTAAACCCAAAACGCGCGAGAACATGACCGCGATCGAGACGATACCGGCAGAGCGGGCTACGCTGGTTTGTTTTGTCGCGGGTTTGGTTTCGGCCTCATCTATCGCCGCTGGTTCGGCAAGCGATTCGGGAGTTTCGGTCATCCCCTCTGACTCAGGTGCCGGCGTGTTTGTATTGTTGTCGCTCATCGGTCGAGCCGAAATTATCTCACGTTGGGTGCTAAGAAAAAAGACGATGTCTCGTGTTTGGCACTTAGCAGGAAATAAGGCTTTTTCTCTGAGGCTGCTGACCTATTTTTGGCGTACTGTTTTGCGACAAAATTGGTAAAGGATTTTGCACAAAAACACCTTCGACCAATCTCCCAAATAACTCTACCAATCAAGGCATTTATGCACGACAGAGCGGCCAACTCCTTTGACCAAACCAGTCTTTTCGCGTTTGATAACGCCGCAAACAGGGCTTTTTGTGAAAAGTGTGAATCGTTTCACACTTTTTGAACCCCAATTAGGCCTGCGCATGATTTTGCACTTTTTTTTCACCCCAAAAATAAAAAAAGAGGCTGCCTTTTCAGACAGCCTCAGATCGTTAAAGTTGTTCCCGCATTTCTAGTTGCCGTACGCGTAACCCGTCGGATAGCTGACCCGAGTTCGCGCGAGCCTCGTATCGAGTGAGATCACATCGTAGGTCATCGGCATCGCTCCGCCAAATTGGCCCTGCACGAGCGATACAAATCCGTTCTGGAAGCTCCGGAATTTGGCAACGCCGCCTCGCATGTTAAAGATAACGAACAGCAGCCGGCCATTCCGAGTGTTGACCTCACCAGCCAAGGCGCTGACACCGCCGTCTGTGTTGGGAAGCGTGCCGGTTTTACCAACAACGCTGCCGCGGGCAAAATCCGCGTCAAATCTTCCTTCGAGCGTTCCCTTATCGATCCCGGCTACCGGCATGATATCGGCAAACGTCATTTTGTAGCGTGCTAAGTCATTCCTAAGCGAACGCAGCAACTTCATCATCGCGTTAGGCGTCACACGGTTGTACCCAAGGCCGCTCGACGTTGCGATCGAGAATTCCTGCGGTTGGACACCGGCATTTAGCTGAACGAGCCGGGCCACCGCAAATGGACCACCGACAAGGTCACCTAATTTCTCAGCCAGGAAATTATTTGAGTAACACATCGTCGCCTTAAGTATCTCGCGAAGCTGTGTGGACTCATGGGTAAATAGCAGATTTAGATTGCTAGGTATTGGCTGGACATATGTCGAACCCGTAAAAGTTACGCCCGGGACGAAATTGACCTGATTAAACTTGCCGGAATACGACAAATGGTTCAGCCAAAGCTTAGTTGCAGCAGCGTTGCGCTTCGACATGTCCATCGTCGAAGCCAGTGTTTGGGCAGAAACGAGCGACGAGCCGGAGTAGTTCATCACGAAATTATCCGTCACGATAAGGTCGCCCGATACGGTTCGAACACCTAGCCGATTTAGCTCATAAGCCAACGTAACAGCATGCTGGTATCCAAACATCGGGTCTTTGCCCGATACATAAAGGTTGCCGTTCAGTGTGCCTGTATTGCGATCGATCGCGCCATCTGTATAGACGTTGGTCATGAACCGAAACTCCGGGCCAAAAGTCTTAAGAACCGCGTATGTGGTTGCGATCTTTACATTTGACGCCGGATTGAAGGTAAAGTTCGAGTTGCTCTCGACCACGACGTTCCCGTCAAGCGATTCGACTAAAATACCGGAATATCCCGGAGGCTGCACCTCGGCCAGAGCCGGAAACAGCGTTCGCATTCCACCCATCGGAACTGCTGTCGAACTGCCGGTTTTCGAAACCAGAGGCGTCGGTGTAGGAATTACTTGATTCGACTGACTGGCCGAGTAATTCTCGTTCTTTACCTGAATATCCTGCAGCAGCGGCGATTTGGATTGACCAACGCTCACGGCTGTCAAAACAAACGGAAGTAGAGCGACAAGTAATGATCGAAGAATATTTTCGGCAGGCCTTTTCATTGAACTTTTATCGCTTGTTTTGATCGGTAGGCAGGATGGGCGCCAAAGTCGTCTGACGCAATTAAGAGAATAGCACAGAGGCTGCCAAGTTTTCAAATTTTTGGATTTTCCATGTCCACGCCATAAACCGAGTCGCCGTGTCCTAAGATGATTTCAGGTCGGTCAGCGATGCATCCGATCAATGAAATGCCTACTGACTGCTTTTTTATACACAAATCCAGTCAGAAATGAAAGGTTTTTTAGGCGGAATCGCTAACAGTACGATTTACGTGGTCCCGGCAGCCGCGGCTTTTTGCAGGTACTTGACCATGGTGATCTGGGTTCCATCGTCAGTTTTATTGATATTGACCTCATCCATCAAGCCCTTAATAAGTTTCAGTCCCCACCCTCGCCGGGCCGCGTCCGGGGCATTTGGGTTAGGCTGTTTATCGGTAAGCCGAACACCACGGTTTGTGACGGTGATCGTGATCTTGTCGGCGGCGACTGAGAATTTTTGATGAATTCGGCGGTCAGGACTAAGTGAATGTTCTGTGGCGTTTATGCAAGCCTCGACAAGTGCGGTCTTGATCTGATTGATCGATCTGGTAGGAAAGTTGTGCCGTTTCGCGATCTCTTCGACGGTATGGGCTGCGATCATTTCTGTATCCTCACCCATGGGCACGACGATCTCGTAATCGTCGGCAGAATCGGCCTTTTCCGGCGACATATCCGCATTGAGGAGCGAAGCTAAGAGGTCAACCTGCTTGCGGCTCGATCCTAGTGCCCCGCGATCGTTAAGGACACCGATAGCTTCGGGATCGAATCCTTCCGGAGCGATCAGCCAAAGTTGGTACGCAGCAAAACCGGAGGCTACCGCTACCATTTCGAGCCGATCACACCAAAATTCTGTGACATCGCGCTTCGCTTCGAGTTTTGAATCGATCTGGACGACCACCCACGCAACTTCGTCTCTATTGGCGTTGTCACGGAACCCAAGTCCGACCGCCGAACGCTCTGGCTCGCACTTTTCGTTGAGTTTCGGGTAAAATGCCGACGTTTTCGCTGTGTAGACGATGTGCGGCAACTCGATGACCGTATTGTCCTCTTTCAACAATTTCAGGACTCGCTCGTCATCAACTCCTTTGAGTTCTTCCTTGAATCGCGAGTAATCGAACAATGCCCCGGATATGCGCCGTCCGTCAAATGCAGTCAGCAACCCACGAAGGCCGATCGACGAGGTTTGGCGATAAAACCGGGCCAAAAGCTGAGGCGCCCGCTTTATATTTTTCGCGAGAGTATCACCGACAACTGTCGCCCGCTGTTCGCGATCCATCTCCAGACGTTTCCGTCCGGCGATCCAGTCGCAAAGGACGATGTTTTCCGGGTCGAGCACCACCGAATCGGAGCTGACATTTAGAATTTCGGCTTGGTGAAGTGAATCCAGCAGAACCTCAAATTCCGGATCTGGCAAATGCAGATGCCGTCTCCAGTAATTTACGGGTACGCTGCTGCTCCGCGCGGCAATATTCTCCGCCAAAAGCCACATGACCTTAGATCGATGGGCCGCATTCGGTACCAGTTCGTCGATCAAATCATCAAAATAACAACCGATCCGCCCACCAAATATCTCGTCCGTGTAAACCTGTTCGACGTGCTCAAAAGAGTTCAGGTCGTGCCCGGCTGCCAAGGCGGCAGCAAAGATCGAGCTGATAAAACCAGCGTTAGAAACCAGTTGGACCGCAACGAGATCACGGGTTTGCTCGTTCATCTTTACTCCACTCTTCCTGGAGAGATATTTAGCAAATGCTCCCGCTTCCTCAAAAGAAAAGGTGTCGAACGGGATGGTGTCGAATTCTGTACTTGCAAACAATGCCCGACGACGGCCAGCAAGTACAATTGGCAGCGATGCGCGTTCAAAGGTACCGCTCACAGCATCAAACAACGCCTCGCCGCCGCCCAGTTCCTTAGCGACGTGCAGGTTGTCAACCAACAGGAATGGCCGCGCACCGTTTGCCGCAGCACGTAGCGGAGCACCCAGGCAATTTCGTATCGAGCTCGGGTCGTCAAGTCCTTCCTGCACGGACATTTCCACCAGCCGATCGACCCAGTATCCGTCCTCAGGTACCGCCAGATCAGCAATTTCATTCAAGTCAGGAGCGGACTCGATTATTTTAGGATCGGCACGGCGAAATGCTACGGTCTGCTGCAAGAACTCGCGGAGAAACCTCCTGGCGGCGTTATGAGCGGTTCTATCGCTTTTCCTGAACTCAAAGTAAAACGGGATCGTTTCGCCTTGCTCAATGAACAACCGGTCGTAAGCATGCCTGAGAAGTTCGGAAGTACCGATGCGTGGTGCAACGAGAAGAAGAAGGCCGCCTGAACCGTCTCTGGCATGCTTGAGCAGCCTATCGACATGCGAGGCCCGACCAACAAAATCGGTCTGATCCGTTCTCGCGAATATCCTTTTCACCAAAGGTCTTCTCATCGGGCTACTGCTAATTCTTCGATCTAAAAGTCTAGTTTTTCAAATGGAAGGACGCGATTGCGGCCTCGTTTTTTCGCCTCATACAATGCCTTATCAGCTGCTTTAACGAGATCGATCGCGGAGCAGAGATCGGCAGAACAACTTGCAATACCGATACTTATCGTAACGCGGCGATGCGGGAATCTAGTTTCGGCAATGTTGCTCCGAATACGCTCGGCAATTGCCCCAGCTTCTTCACCGGTCGTCTGTGGAAGCAGGATCGAAAACTCCTCACCGCCGTACCGGGCCGCAACGTCAGCACCGCGCAGCGTCTCGCGAATAACGTGGCCAACGAGTTTGAGTGCCTCGTCGCCGGCCGGATGGCCGAATTGGTCGTTGTAAGATTTAAAATGATCGACGTCGATCATCATAAAACTCATCGGAAATCCGTGCCGATTAGAGCGTTTTACCTCTTCCATCAAGCGAGCCTCGATATATCGGCGATTTAGAAGCCCCGTAAGAGCGTCGGTCACAGACAACTGTTCGAACTCACCCGCTTTTTCCTTCAGCGAAGCACGATCGATGGCAACCGCTAGCTGCGGAGCGATTGCGTTGAAAAGATTGAGTGAGCCCCGATCAAAAGGCTTTCCCGTCACTCTGTCAGCAAAACTCATCACTCCGATAGTACGGCCCGAGATCGACAGCGGACAACTTATGAACGATGCGGTCTTGTAATTTCGGCTTGCTCCCGCCGGCGGCAAGCCAGTTTTTGCGACGTCTGGAACGATGATCGGTTTATTCTTATCAAAAACGAGCCTTGCTACACGAGCCCCGACGACCTCGTCCTTGCCGGGGCGGCCCAAGCCGCCAATAAGAGCCATCAACTGGAGCGACTGCGACCGTTCGTCGAGGATCATTAATGACGCTCGCTCTGCCCCGAGCATCTCGGCCGCATTCTGTGTGAGCTTTAGCCAGAGGTCGTCCGCATCAATGTTTTTCAGGCTTTCGCTGAATCTTCGAACAGCCGTCGAGAGCGATTCGCCGCGTGCGACCTGGCTGCGGAGCCGCAGGATCTCAAGCTGCGGAGCGATCGACTGGCAAATACGCGCGATATGGCGTTTTACTTTTTCCTCCTCGATGTTTTCGAGGATCGCTATCGCGGCCGATATCTCGCCGCCGAGGCCGATCGGGAAAAGGTACATCGTCCGCGGCTTCGCTTCGGCTCCTTCTTTAGGCTTCTCGTTGATCTCAAGCGGCATTTCTTTCTGAGCCGCTTCGATCAAACGATGGTCGTCCGAAGCAATACCAAGCCGAACCTTGCGGTTTTTCATTTCGCCGTATGCTGCGGCGTTTTCAAGGCGTTTGTCGTTTTTTTCGAGCCAAACGGTGGCTGAGAGACCATATTGAATTGCGATAAATTCAAGGATCGAATCCGCCGCCTTCGGATAGTCGACCTTTAAAAGCGACCCAAAGAAAGAGCGCCACGCACGAGCTTCAGCAGCACGCTTTTCATTAGATCTTGGTTTTTCCTCAACGATGGCCTCTATTTCTGGTTCACTGTTGACGGGTGCGGGCTCGGTTTGGGATTCAGTAGCTTGCCTGATCTCAAGAAACGGCTCGTCATCCACACTTTTCTTTTCAACCGATTGCTGAACAGCCTTTTGGGGCGTCGGTACGAGGCCGAGTTCGCGGTTGAATCGGGCAACGATATTTGATTGAGCCGAAACAGGTTTTGGCCGTGGCGGCTCGATGTTTTTTGCCTCGATTATCGGCTGAACGGTATTTTCTGGACGCGTATGGCTTGGTTCCGGTGTTTCTGCTAACTCAGGTTCCACAGCTTCAACACGTAACGTTCTTGGCATCAGGACCTCGATCTCGGCGGCAGCTTTGTCGAGTACGGACGCAGAACCGGCGAGCAGAACATTCTCAAAAAACTCAGCCGGAGAATGATCTTTCCAGTCGCCAGATATCGCCCGCGTGGTAGCCCGCCGGTAATTTTCGGCTTTTATAAAGGTACGCCCGATTATTGCGACCAGTGGAACGCCTTCGTCATCGACGGGCACAACGCGGCATTCCAGCCCTGCGTGGCACGTGAATGAAACAGTCGCACCGACCTCTGATGCCTCTTCGAACGCGGTGCCGCAAAATGCTTTGCAATGCGTGTTGAATTTCCCGGCCGGATTGAGACTGCGACAGATCGAGTTATTGTTCGCAACATAGATCTCGGTCGAGGCCTGATCGACAAGGGCCACCGCGATGCCGTTTTTGTCAGCCAGTCGATCTATTGCTGCTTTGTCCGATATTCCCTGCTGCACTTTTCGTTTTCTCGCAAAAATAATTGGTTCCCGCCCCCTATGATATTCGCTCGGCGTTACCTACATCGATTTGTTATGTACCAGCAAAAACGGTTAATAGGTGGATAGTTTCACGAAAAAATTAGACCGGGGAACGAACGGTCGTAATCCTCTTCAATTGTCTATTGTTCGCTATCGTACTTTCAAACGCTGCCAATACGAATAATCTGTATTGGCAGGTGCGGCTCACTGTGAGCCGCTTCGATAAATAAACATTTTTTCGCAATATTCACGGAGGTAAGTACGATGATCAATGATTACGAAGCAACAGTGCCGATGACCGGAGGTTATGCAGAAACATCTAGCACCGATACGAATGGTGACACGATCTCAATCCTGAACGGCTTGATCCAGACATGCCGCGACGGGCAGGAAGGATTCAAGGTCGCTGCCGAAGGCATAGAGCGATCGGAGCTGAAAACGGTTTTCTACGAATTCTCGCAGCAGCGTGCTGATTTCGTCGGCGTTCTCCAAGAGCTTGTCCGTTCGCTCGGCGGGGATCCGGAAAACAGCGGCAGCGTTTCCGCGGCTTTGCATCGCGGATGGATGGATATCAAATCCCTCGTTACGGGCAAGGATGAGGAGGCTATCCTCAACGAATGCGAACGTGGCGAAGATTACGCCAAGGACGCGTATGCCGAGGCCCTGAAAACGGCCTTACCGGCCAACATCAACGACGTCTTGGTCCAGCAGTCACAAGCCGTATTCGCGGCTCACAACCGGATAAAGGCTCTAAGAAATGCTGAAAGCCAAAAGGCTGCAACGCCAGGCTCTTTCTAAGGAACCCCACACCGTAATACAAAGATAGGCTGTCCGGAAGGGCAGTCTTTTTTGTTGGCGGCCGGACGTTTCTAGACGCTAAAACCGGTTCAAAATAGCTTCCTCAACCGGTGACATTTCGTGTTTTTTCACTTTTCGCTATTGTTTACCAAAAAATACCTTATAAAGAATGTGGCACGTGCCACATCTTTATAGAATTGATCGTCAAAAGGTAGATAAATACTTGGTTTCAGCGACTAGATACGGCCTAAACCGGCCTAGATCCGATGCTCGATTGGTAGAGGAAATGACGGCGTTTCGGGGCCCTTATCGGGAGTTTGGTAAAGGTATCTGGGAGATTGGTCAAACGTGTTGTTGGAGTGAAAACTCTTCCGAATCGCAACTAAATTGCGCCAAACCGGCCGCAGCATTTTCCTCGATATTTGGGTGCGTCGCGCTGATGCGGATGCAGGCAGCCTGGTGGCGCGGTTTGATCTCGACCAGTTGCGGCGATATCGTTTTGCATTCGGGGATGGCGTATTGGCAGCGGGTGTGGAAATGGCAGCCCGCAGGCGGGTCGATCGGTGAAGGGACATCGCCTTTCAGAATGATACGCTCGCGTTTTGCCTCCACCTCCGGGTCGGGGACAGGTACGGCTGAGATCAGGGCTTTGGTATACGGCATCAGCGGGTCACGGTATATGTCTTTGCCGTCGGCGAGTTCGACGATGCGGCCGAGATACATCACGGCTACGCGGTCCGAGAGGTGGCGGATAGCGCGGAGGTCGTGCGAAATAAAAAGATACGTCAGCCCTTTTTCCGCCTGCAGACGCTGCATCAGGTTCATGATCTGGGCCTGGATCGAGACATCGAGAGCTGAGATCGGTTCATCGGCGATTATAAATTCGGGATCGACCGCGAGTGCCCTTGCAATGCCGATACGCTGACGCTGGCCGCCTGAGAATTCATGCGGATAGCGTTTCGCGAACCGTCGGCTCAGTCCCACCGTTTCCATTAGATCCTGAACCATCGCATCGACCGATCTACCGTTCGCAAGGCCGAAAGTGCGTATCGGCTCGCCGATAATGCCGCCCACCGTCCTTCGCGGATTGAGGCTCGCGTACGGATCTTGAAAGATCATCTGCAAATGTTTTCGCTGCTCGCGCATCGCTGATCTGGGCAAGTGCGCGAGATCCTGGCTGTTGTAGATCACCTTGCCGCCGGTCGGTTCGGTGAGCCTTAAAATAGCCTTTCCAAGAGTCGATTTCCCGCAGCCCGATTCACCGACGAGGCCGAGTGTCTCGCCTCTTCTGATATCGAGCGAAACTCCATCGACCGCCTTGACCGTTTTCGCGGCGCTGAACAACCCGCCGCCTGAACGGTAGTGGACCTTCAGATCCCGGATCGAGATAAGGTTGTCGTTTTGTTCGGCCATTCTTATTTGATCGGCGGCTCGATGGTAACAGGTGATTCGGTGTCGTAATTCACCGTCACGTGTTTCAGCATGCCGTTGGAATATTCGACATATATCTTCATCGGAAGGCCTGACGCTTTAGATATCCAGCTTTTTGATGTAAACGGGTAATTTCCGACCGGCGTAACATTCTTGTACGAATAAACGAGGGCCGGTTTGCCGTCTAACATTTCCTCGCCCTCGAATTTCACGTCCGAAAGCGATTTTAGACCTTCGTCGGTAAACGAATCACGCAGATTCGGTATCGTTTTCGCATCGCCGGGCATCTTTGACCACGAGCCGCCGGCCGCCTTCATGTACGATTGGCCGCCGATCATTATCATCTCCATTCCCGCACCGGTTCCGGCGAGGTAGCTGATGTGATAGCGGTCGGGAGCGACGTAATCGATCTGCGACTTGATCTCGGTTTGCCCGACGCCTTCCGTCTTGGCGGAGAACGACTTAAGATCGATGAATTTTTTCGAGGCCGCAATAACGTCTGCCTTAGGATCCCTGCCACCCGAAGCCGAACCGCCGGAACTGCCGCTTCCGGAGCCAGATCCGCCGCCCTTTAGCGAATCAATGAACTTGCAGCCCAAACCAACGCTGCACAAGAGCAGCAGTATCAAGGTCAATCTCTTCATAGCGACTCCTCAAAAACTTCCTTAGCAAAATGGCAAAGCGAGCGATGGTTCACGTTTATCTCGACGAACGGCGGAAACTCGCTGCGGCAAATGTCCTGCGCCCGGTCGCACCGCTCGGCGAACGGACAGCCAGGAGGTAAATTGGCAACATCCGGCGGCAAACCGGGGATCTGATACAGCGGCTCGCCGTGCTCGTGGAGCGGATCCGGAACAGAACGGAGTAAGCCTTTTGTGTACGGATTTGCCGGCCGGTCGAAAAGTTCGAGCGTCGGAGCTTGTTCGAAGACCTTGCCGGCATACATAACGATGATCTTGTCCGTCATTCCTGCCACAACACCCAGGTCGTGGGTGATCAGGATGACACTCGTGCCCATTCGGGTTCGTAGATCTTTGATCAGTTCCAGGATCTGTGCCTGGATGGTGACATCGAGTGCGGTCGTCGGTTCGTCGGCGATGAGTAATTCGGGATCGCAGCTCAGGCCCATTGCGATCATCACGCGCTGGCGCATACCGCCTGAGAATTCGTGCGGATAGCTGTCCATGCGCGATTCGGCGTCTGAGATGCCGACCATTTTGAGCATCTTTATGGCGTGTTCGCGTGCCTGCTGTTTTGTGTGGCCGAGGTGAAGCTCCGTGACCTCCATCAGTTGCCGCGAGATCTTCATGAACGGATTGAGCGACGTCATCGGGTCCTGAAAGATCATCGCGATCCGTTTGCCGCGAAGCTTTCGCACTGCGTCCATCGGCAATTGCAGCACATCAACGCCGTCAAATATCACACGGCCGCCGGCGATCTTGCCCGGCGGTTCCTGAATGAGCCGCATGATCGAGAGATTCGTCACCGATTTCCCGCTGCCCGATTCGCCGACGATGCCGAGCGTTTCGCCCTTTTTCAGCTCGAACGAGATGCCGTCAACGGCCTTCACCACGCCATCCTCAGTCGAGAAGTACGTCTTCAGGCCATCCACGGTCAATATGTTTTCGCCGTCTTTCGTCATTTCTTAGCGTCGCACTGCCTCAGCCCCGTTTTCTCGGTGATATCGATCTCGGTTATTAGATTTCGCTTGCCGTATCGGTTGTAGTAAAAATTGATGCCCGGATATTCGAACCCGTCTTTCGGCTTGCCGTAGATCTTTTCCGTTTCCTCTTTGGTCGATCTGCCGAGCACGATCCCCTTGGTCGTTTTGCCTTTGTACGGCGATTTTATTTCGATCAGAAAGATCTCTTCGGTCTTGTCACTCTGGCAAAAATAGAACGAAACTCCGGCATTGTCATAGGTCATCTGGTACGAATACTTCTTATTGACCTCCCAACGATAGACCTTGCCAAATTTCTTGATCACATCCTTCGAGGTCGATCTGCCGACAACAATTCCGTCGATCCCGACACCTTCTTTAATGATTTTTAACCCACCGGGCTTGGCCGGTTGCGTCGGCTTCGCCTGAGCCTTGGCCGTTGGTTTTGTCTGCAATGCCGGTTTTCCCGGTAATAACTGGCCGCTTACTATTACTGCGGAAAATAGAATACTTACGCTTAAAAAAATTACCTTTCTCACTAACTAAAAAAACATCTCCTAGAATTTCCGCGTCTGCGGATCGAGGGCATCACGAATACCATCGCCCAAAAAGTTCAATGAAAACAGCGTCAAAGCCATCGTCAACCCCGGAAAGATCAGCTGCCACGGGAATATCGCCACATTCTTGATACCGTCTGCGGCAAGGCTGCCCCACGACGCGAACGGCGGCTGAACGCCGAGCCCAAGGAACGACAGAAATGCCTCGCTCAGCATCACGCTCGGCACCGTCAGCGTCGCGTAAACGATCACCGGGCCGAGGGCGTTCGGGATCAGATGACGAAAGATAATGCCGAAATTTGAAACGCCGGTCGCTCGTGCCGCCATGACGAATTCCTGATTTTTAAGGCTCAGTATCTGCCCGCGAACCACCCGAGCCATCGTCAGCCAGGAAACCAGCCCGAGGGCGAAGAACAGAAGGAATATCTGGCTTAAAGCCTGATTTCCCGCCCCGCCAAAAGTTTCCGAAAGGAACTTTATCCATGCCGGGGTTCCCGCTCCGCCAAAAACGCTTAGCAAAACGATGACGATCAAAATGTACGGGATCGAGTAGAAAATATCGACGATCCGCATCATGATGTTATCGGCCCGGCCGCCTAGAAATCCCGCGACCGCTCCGTACGAAACACCGACGATGAGCGAAACCGTCGTCGAGATCAATCCGACGATCAGTGAAATGCGTCCGCCCTGCAGTACACGTGCGAAAATATCGCGCCCGGCATCATCTGTGCCCATCAGGTGCTTGAACGACGGCGGCATTGCTCTGACCAGGGCACGGTCCGTCGGAATAAGATCGTACGTATATCCGGTCGTCCAATAGATGATCGACGGTCCAATTGTCACGCCAACCAGCAGCACGCCAAGCACGACCAGGCCGAAGACCGCGAGTTTGTTCCGCAGCAGCCGTTTCCAGGCGTCACGCCAAAGTGATGTGCCTTTTATTATTTGGACTTCGTCCGGCATATCTATTCGTAGCGGATCCGCGGATCCAAAAATCCGTATGTCACGTCGACTATCAGATTAAAAACCATGATCATAATCGACAAAAAAGCGACCACTCCAAGTATTAGCGGCTCATCGCGGTTGAAAACCGCTTGAATAAACACGTTGCCGAGGCCGGGGATCGCGAACACCTTTTCGACCACGACCGTTCCCGCGAGCAAAGCGGCGAGTGCCGGGCCCGTGAAAGAAACTACCGGGATCAAGCCGCCGCGGATAGCGTGGCGCAGCAGCACTGACCAGTCGCTCAGGCCCTTCGCCCGGGCCGTTCGGATGTAATCTGATCGCATTACCTCGAGCATTCCGGCACGGGTCAGGCGCGCTATGTAAGCTGCATAAATTCCCGCGAGCGTACACACCGGCAAGATGAGCGAGGAAATGCCGTTCCACCGAGCCGGCGGCAGCAGGTAGAACCAGAAAGAAAATATCAGAACGAACAGCGGCCCGAGCACGAAATTAGGTATCGAAAGGCCGAGCATCGCTAGCCCCATGGAACCGTAATCGAACGAAGAATTTTGCCGCAAAGCCGCTACTGTTCCCGCCGAAAGCCCCAAGAGCAGCGCCAGCAGATAACCAAGAATACCGATAGTCGCCGAATATGGCAGATGCCGCCAGATGATCTCGTTGACCGACTGGCCCTGATACTTCAGCGAATCGCCAAAATCGCCGCGAATGATGTTTGACATCATTATCCCGTACTGCGTGTACCAGGGTTTATCGAGCCCATATTTCTTACGGATCGTCGCCTCGACCGCCGGCGGCAGCTTTTTCTCAGCCGTGTAGAAATTTCCCGGAGCGACACGGATCAATCCCCACGTCAACGTCACAACAACGAGAGCCATGGGGATAATGACCAGCAATCTGCGTAGGATAAAACTAAGCATCTATAATCTTTTACTTCGCCGCTGCCTTTTGCGTACTCATCAGATCCTGCAGCTGTTTATCAACCTGAGGATCGCTGTGCGAAAGGATATTTTCGACATCCGTGTCCCATTTGGCCGGATCTCGCTCAATGTAAACAAATTTCCACGGCAAGAGCGTTCCAGGATTTGGGTACATACCTTTGACGTACGGTTTCTTCATCCAGTTCGTCGCGTTCGTGGTTAGCGGGACGGATGGCTGCTGTTCCATTAGATAAAATTCCGCCCGTGCGAGCATTTCAAACCGCTTTGTCGCATCAAGCTCGGCATTGGCGTCGTCGAGCATCTTGTTGAACTTAGGATCGTTGAAACCGGAATCGCCGTTATTAGGATAGCCGTAATGAAGCGAGATAAACGTGTACGGATCCATATAGTCGCCCGACCAGAGACTTTGGGCAAAGCCAGTGTAGTTTACCTCATGACGATCCTTCAAGAATGTCTTGAACTCCTGACTTTTCAACGGAACGGTGACACCCAGATTCTGTTTCCACTGCGCCTGGACGAATTCGGCGACCGATTTATTACTCTCGTTCGTATTGAACATCAGCGAAACAGTATCCGTGGGAAACGTCGGGCAGACAAAGCCGTCACCGCTTTTCTCTACTGGAAAACCCGCATCGGTAAGCATTTTACGAGCCCCGTCGGCGTCAAATTTATTATTTTTGGCCCATTCCTCGGGCGGCACTCCGCGCTCTTTTCTGACCTCCTCGCTTATCTTTTCACGGGCCTTGTCATATGCGGGAAAGATGCCCGCCGGCGTTATGTCGTAAAGCGGTTTTGTGATTATCCGAAAATTTGAAAGAGCGACGCGGTCAACCGCCATTGCAAACGCCTTACGCACCTTTACGTTGTCGAAGGGCGCCTTCCGGATGTTCATGCTGTAGTACGCGGTGGAGCCCTCCGGAAAATTAAGGTATTCGTCTTTGTAATTCTTAACCTCGCCGATCCACGACGTCACAACCGAGTGATTAAGAAACGCGTCAATGGAACCGGCTTTGTAGAGGTTGAGGATCGTTGAATTTTCTTCGATCGGATAGAGAGCGATACCATCCAGATGAACATTGGCCGCGTCCCAGTAATTTGGGTCCTTTTCCAGGACCAGAGCATCGTACGGCCGATGTTCTTTCAAACGAAAAGGCCCGCTGCTCACAATATTCTTCGGTTTTGTCCAGTCTTTGCCCCATTTATCGATGGCCTGTCTCGGCACCACGCGGAAAAACTGATGAGCCAGTAAACCGACAAAGAATGGTGCACTCTGGCGCAGCGTTATGCGAAGCGTGTGATCATCGATGGCCTCGACGCCAATATCCTCGCCTTTGACCGGGACGAATTCAGCCCCGTCGACCGCCGCCTTAAGTTTTGGATCGGCATCGAGCTGCTTTGCACGTTTCTTCTCATCGCCATCAAGCATCAGCCGCGTCGGCGAATGCTGAAAGGTATGGAATGCGCTCTCGGGCCCGATGGTGCTTCCGAGTTTTTCCTCGCCCTTAAAATCCCTGGCTAAAAGGAATGAGTCGCCCTTTCTAACAAAGACCTGACCGGTGTTGAACCCCTCAGCATACTTTATAAAGAAACCCAGTTCCGTCGATGAAGAAATCGTCGCCGGGGCAAATCCGCGGCGAAAACTATAAACGAAATCATTAGCCGTGATCGGCGTACCGTCACTGAATTTCGCATTGTCGCGCAAGTGAAAAACAAATTCGTCCACGTCCGCGCTAATCTCCCAACTTTGAGCGATCGCGGGTATCGGCTGCAGATCTTTTGGGCCGTATTCTACGAGGCCCTCGTAAAGGGCCATGTAAACGCGGGCCTCGGGCTGGCCGGACGACACGTGCGGGTCGAGCGTCTCGGGTTCCGAGCCGCTGACGTAGCGGAGAACGTTATCGGTGGGCGCGACAGTTTTTCCAAAATAGCGGCCGCCGCCAGGCGGCGTACACGCGGACAAAAGCACGCCTATCGCAAATAATGCGAACGCGTTACGCATTCTGCCAATTCTATGTCTCAACATAAGGATCGCAGGAAAAACGGACCAATTGTCGTTGCTTTATAGACCGTCAGTGTAAAACTACCGCCCAGATCGCGGCTGCCAGTTGTTGTCTATACTAACCTCTTTTAGTGAATGCGCGTCAAGGGCGTTCATCTCAAATCCCCGAATGTAAGGCTTCACGAGAGAGTAAGATGTCGGAAAATAAAGTGGGATAACCTTTAGTTCGTAAACCACATCAGCCTCACTGAGGATCGGCGATCCTTCGGGCTTTTCGACCGGCGGCTCAGTATCATTCAGGTCAAACGGCCCGCCTTCGGGCGATGTTCCGGGGTCCGACAACCGCTTTTCTTCGAGGAGGCTCTCAGCCTCGGCCTTGATCTCAGCCGGAGTTTTTTCGATCTGCGTTTTTTCCGCTGAACCAAGAACGGATTCGATATTGACAAGTTCGTCATTCGCCGGCAGAACAACGCCGCGTCTCAGCAGGTCGTACTCACCGCTTTTTTTGATCTCATCGATCTCGGACGACTCTTTTACGGTGATCACGGTGTCAAGGTTTAGATTCTGCTTCCACATGCGGGCGACCGAACGGGCGACACGCTGCTGGACGTCATTGCGATTGATGACGAGGCGGATCCGCGGGAAACCTTCGCCATTTGGGAAGCCGGCCTTTTCAAGCAGCTGCTTTGCCTTAGCTGTGTCGAGAGCAAGCGGCTCTTTACGCGTCTCGCCGAGCGGAAAGAATGAATACGCTGGCTGATTCATTCCCTCGAGGTCGCCATCGGTCAGCTTTGCCCGGTCGATCGCCACTGCCAAAGCCTCGCGGACGCGGCGGTCATTGTAAGGAGCTTTTGTCTCGTTGAATTCGTAAAAATTGAGAGCACTGTGGGCCGTGCGGCGGAAATCTTCGTAAGGCGTGAGCAATTTCAAGGCCAGGGGCTCGAATGAAGCGTTCGTGATCACATCGACTTCGCCTTTTTTGTAAGCGTTGAGCGCATTTTCGGCCGAACTCGCGGCGACAAAACGCACGCGTTCGAGAGCAATGGCTTTACGATTCCAGTAGGTTTCCGAGCGTTCCATAGAAATACCATCCTCAGCGACCTTCGTTATCTTGAACGCTCCGTTCGTCACCGTCGCCGGATCGATACGCGGGCCTTCATCACCTGCGGTACCCTGATAAACAGGCCGGAAAATGGGATTCGCAACAAGCTTTGGAAAATCCCTGTCCGGCAGGACAAGCGATATCTTTAACGTAAGATCATCGAGGGCTTCAACGCCAAACTGTGGTGTGGCAGGTGTTGCTTTTACTACCGGAGCCTGAGGCGTCTCGGCGGGTTTTGCGGTCGGCTGCGGGATCGCCATTTGAGTTTTTGGCACGATCTCGGCACTCCGGATCATTTCACCGCTGACGGTATTTTCCGACGGAACGGCCTGCAGAAAGTCAGTAGGAGCACCATTGTCAGTCTCCGTTTTCGCTTCCATTCCAACGATGTTTTGGAACAGATAGGCGGTCGATAGCTTGTCCTGAAGGGCGGCAAGACGCTTCCACGAAGCGACAAAATCCGTTGCCGTTACACGCTCGTTGTTGGACCAGCGGGCGTCCTTTCGCAGCGTGAAGGTCCAGGTTTTTAGATCGTCGCTCGATTCCCATTTCTCGGCAACGCCGGGTATTTCGTGCAAACTCTTGCTGTCAAGGTCGGTCAGCCCTTCATAGGCTGCTCGAACAATGTCGGTTTCCGGTGCGGCTGAGGCTTTCGCCGGGTCGAGCGATCTTGGCGTTTTGCCGTTGCTCCAGCGGAGTTCCTGCTTTGGCGGCGGGACGGTTTGGGCAAAAAATGGCTCGACCTTTGGCTGCTGAAGCTCAGAACAAGCGGTTAACAGCAGAGCCAAAAGCGCGACAAGAGCGGTCGGTCCAAGACGGACAAACTTAATTGCCTTCGGGAATTTTCGAGCCGCTTTCCTCATTAGAAAACTACTTGATGGAGCTCAACTCTTGGAATACTTCGACCACCTGCTCGCGGGTCTCTTCGAAGCCGCGGGAGGTGTCGATCAGGTATTGGGCAAACCGTTTTTTCTCTTCCTGCGGCATCTGGGCGGCGATGCGTTTCCGGGCGTCTGTTTCGCTCAAATTATCGCGTAACATCAGCCGTTCCAATTGTATCGCGCTTTCGCACCAAACGACAATTAGTTTGTCGAAGCGCTTGTAACCGCCAGACTCGATCGTAAGGGCCGCGTCGATGATCGCGATGCCGTTCGGATCCATTGCAGCCACATTTTTGATCCAATCGTTTTGAGCATCAAAAACGCGTGGATGAATGATCGAATTCAGCAAAAGCCGCTTTTCCTCCCCGGAAAAAACGATTCCCGCCATTTTTTTGCGATCGAGTGATCCATCGGCTTGCAAAACATCCCCGCCAAACTGCCGGACGATCTCGCTGAGCCCCTCGGTCCCAACCGCCACCACATCACGCGCCGTCTGATCGGCATCGAGAATATGGCAGCCAAGTTCGCGAAAAACGCTGCAAACAAACGACTTGCCAACCGCAATAGAGCCTGTGAGGCCGACTGTGAGCATTCGAATTATTTCCGAAATAGCTGAGAACTGAAAGCTAGTAGCCGAAGGCTATCTTCCATGCCGCTCCGCCAGTTTACCAACGTTATATTCGGCGATCTCGGCCAAGGTCAATCCTAGTTCGTCGGCGCAGGCTGAGATGTACCATAGAACGTCACCGAGTTCGTCCTTTAGTTTCAGCCGGGTTTCGTCGGTAATAACTCCGCCGTGATCGCGTTGGATCTTCTTGACGATATTCGCTACTTCGCCCGCCTCACCCGTCAGCCCGAGAGTCGGGTATTCGAGGTTTTCCATCCGGCGAGGGTAAAGAGCCGTCTGGCTTGCTTCTTTTTGATATTCTTCAAAGTTCATATTTTTACTTGCCGCAAGGAGGCAAAAAAGCGCAAAAAAGGATCTATTTTTTGTATCTTTGAGCTTTTCCGCGGCTAATCTAATCTTCTTCTCACCCTCGCTGCCTCGACCGTATTCTTCATCAGCATTGCGACCGTCAATAGCCCGACCCCGCCGGGAACGGGCGTGAAGTTCGCGGCCTTTTCCATCGCATCCCTTGGATTTACGTCACCGACAAGAGTGGATCCACGCTTTTCGATCGTTGCGAGGCGTTTTTCGAGATCTTCTGCGGGGAACATCTCGTTCGCTGTCGCCGCGTCGGAAAAATTGTTTATACCGACATCGATCACCGTCGCACCTTCGCCAATGTGTTCGGCGCGGATAAAACCCGCGCGGCCGATCGCGGCGACCAGAATGTCAGCCTGCCGCGTGATCGCGGGCAGATCTTTGGTACGCGAATGGCAAATGGTGACCGTAGCGTTTTCCTTGAGCAACAGCATCGCCATCGGCTTGCCGACGATGTTGCTGCGTCCGACGATGACGGCGTGTTTGCCGGCGATCTCAATGTCAGAACGCCTCAGAATTTCGATCACGCCCGCCGGAGTGCACGGAGCGAGCGCCGGATAGCCCTGCGTCAGACGTCCGGCGTTGATCGGGTGAAAGCCATCTACATCTTTGGCAGGATCGATCCGTTCGAGGATCTCGCGTTCCTCGATGTGTTTCGGCAGCGGAAGCTGGACGAGAATTCCGTCAACATCATTGCGGGCGTTCAATTCTTCGACGACCGCAATGATCTTTTCCTGGGTCGTTTCAGCCGGAAAATGGAGATGCTCGGAAATGATGCCAAGTTCCTCCGCCGTTCGCACCTTGCTGCCGACATAAACTGAGGAAGCCGCATCTTCACCGACACGCACGACGACGAGGCACGGGGAAAATCCGTGTATCTCACGAAGATCAGAAACCTCACTCGCAACCTCGGATTTTATTAGATCCGCGATGACCTTGCCGCTTAAAATTCTTGCTGTCATATGTATTTTTTGATTTTAACGTATGTGCCGAAACTTTGCTAAAATCAGGGCTAATGAAACGCTCTTTCGCCCGATCTCTGCTAATTCTGCTATGCGTGAACCTCACCTTTTCGCAGAATATTGCCGAAGCAGAAAAAAAGATCTCGCAGGCGGTAGAATCCAGGAGTTACGACACGGCACTCACGGAACTTCTGAACCTGCGGACAAGCGACGTGGCCGCGTTCAACACTAAAGATCACGACTACCTGCTTGCCCGAATGGCAGAATCGACCGGCGATCTCGCTCTTGCGATGTCCACATACCGGACGGTTGCAGATCGGAATTCCCCACTTAAGCCATACGCTCTAAAACACCTTGCGCAGATCGCTCGTTCGACCGGGAATTTGCTCCTCGAACGAATTTATCTGAATGAGATCCAAATGTTCACCCCTGAAAGTTTGGCGGCAAAAGCTGCGGTCTATCGGCTCGCCCGCAACAGCTTCGAAGTTGGGAATTATGGGGAAACAATAAGGATCCTGAGCAGTTCTCCTCGGGATACGACCAAGGCTGTGGATATTGCGACCGACCGGGAAACAAAAGGACTGCTCGCCGAGGCCTATTTCCGAAACGGGCAGACACAGCAGGCGCACGACGCTTTCGCGGCGCTGCTCGATTCCGTTCCGAATGCCGCACAGCCCGACGATATTGCGCTGATCGCGGTGCGCGATCTGGATGCCATCGATGGTGGTGAAAAAGGTAAAAAGGCTCCTGCGCTTGCCGAGGCTGAGCATTTTCGGCGGGCGAATGTCTATCAATTCAATCGCGAATTTGCGGACGCTCGCCTTCATTACGAAGCCTTGATCGCGAACTTTGGTACCGGAACGAATGCGGCGAATGCGGTCTTTCAGATTGGACGCGGCTTTGCCCAGCAGGCCAATTTTGTTGAGGCTTTGAAATGGTACGAACGCGTGATCGAGCAGTATCCACAAAGTACGGCAGCGAAAGATGCTCTGCTCCAGGCGGCATCGGCTTATGGACGAGTTGTGCGTCCGAAGGAAGCGACGAAGCGTTACCAGCTTTTCATCGACAAATATCCGGACGACGAGCGGCTCGACCGGGCGTACCTCAATATCGTCGATATTCTCCGAGACCAGGGCGAAGACACCGACGCGATCAGAGCCTGTGAGAAGATACGCGATGTTTTCAAAGGGAAACCGCCCGAGGCGATCGCCCTGTTTACCGAAGCCCGCATTTATTTTGCCCGCGAAGAATGGCAGAACGCGGTCGATACGCTTGAAAAACTTAAGTCGTTCAACGACCTCGGCGGTGCAACCGTTCCGGGCGGAACGAGCGTCAGCGAGGTCACGTTTCTAAATGGTTTTGCTCTCGAAAAGCTGAATAAATTCCCGGAGGCGATCGAAACATACCTCTCGATCAATGACGGACGGGGAGAATATTACGGCTGGCGGGCGACGGAACGCCTAAAAGCTATGGCGGCGAATGAAACGGCAAAACCGTTTTTTTCGCAAGCCATCGGCAGAGCTTCCGCCGCGTTGGCCAGCGGTGATGCCGAGGCGAAGAGAAAAAATGCCATTGCTATATTGCGGCTTTCGGACAATGCGGATATCCGCGAACGAGCCGTTTCTGTCTTAAGATCCACGGAACCGCCATTGCCCAAAGGGCTCGATCGGACCGAACCGAAAGCCGTTAAGGGAAGATCTTTAGCTGATAAGTTCATAGCTCTCGGGCTTTATGACGAGGCTGTTTTTGAGATCGAGGCGGCAGCAACCGATCGTGCAAAATTGCCGTTAGAAAAGTTGCTTGCAGATCTGGTGGCATTCGAACGCGGCGACCGGGCTGATCGCGTGATGGAGTTCGTCGAGCCGATCTGGCGTTCAGTTCCTGCCGATTTCCCGATCGAGCTAATGCCGCGCCGCCAGATCGAGATGCTGTATCCGGTGCCATTCAAGGAAGAACTGCTAAAATTCGCCCCCGAACGCGGCGTCGATCCGCGTTTGCTGCTCGCGATAATGCGTCAGGAATCGCGATTTCGGCCCGATGCAAAATCGAACGCTGCGGCCCGCGGGTTGATGCAGTTCATTTCGACCACGTCCAATCGGGTCGCAGCCGAATTGAACCGCGGCAATTTTCAACAGGACGAACTCTATTCACCGCCGACGGCCATCTTGTTTGGCTCGCAGTATCTTTCAACGCTCTTTAGAACATTTCCCGGCCAAGCCGACGCGGTGGTTGCGAGCTGCAACGGAGGCGAAGACAATATGACCCGTTGGCTCAACCGTTCGCGATCGAATATTCCGGAGCGGTACGTTCCCGAAGTTGTCTATTCTCAGTCGAAAGATTACGTTCAGCGCGTAATGGCGAGCTATCGGATGTATAGATTTCTCTACGACGAACAGCTTCGGCCGACCGGGCGTTAAATTTAGGCCGTGCTCGATTTATATGAGCGGTCGATATATTCTTAAAGATAATGCGTGCTTTTATCATTGCGATTTTCGTTGCTTTTGTGTTTTCAGGGTGCTCAGGCACGAGCGGTCCCGGCCCGGCTAGTGCCTCGGCCAAACGCTATCCGATCAAAGGAAAAGTAGTATCGGTCGATAAGGCCGCCAAAAAAGCCAAGATCGATCATGAACGTGTCGAGGGCTATATGGAACCGATGACCATGGACTTCCCGATCCATGCCGATTGGGCATGGGATGAGCTCACGCCCGGAGCTGAAATAAAAGGCGATCTCGTCGTTGATAATGCGGCAAAAGAACCGTACTGGATCGAGAACATCGGGATCATTGCTGCCGCAAAGCCCGGCCAACCGGTTCCCGAAATCAATGAGAACTTTGCACAGGTCGAGAAAGAGGTTCCAGAATTTACACTCACAAATCAGGACGGAAAAAAATTTTCGTTGAAAGATTATCGCGGCAAGGCTCTGGCGATCACATTCATTTATTCACGCTGTCCGCTGCCGGATTACTGCATCAAGATGTCCACGGCATTCAGCGATCTGGCCTTGCAGCTAAATACTGATCCAGAATTTAAGGACAAGATCAGGCTGCTCAGCATCTCGTTCGATCCGGAAAACGACTCGCCGGAGAAGCTCAGATCTTATGGGATAGGCTACTTGGGCAAAGGTGCGAAGCCCGATTTCACTGTGTGGCAGTTGGCCGTAGGGGCAGATGCTGAGGTGCGAAAGATCGCCGACTTCTTTGGCCTGAGATATGAAGTTGACGCCAACGACAAAACGCAGATCAACCACAGCCTGCGAACCGCGGTCATCTCGCCCGACGGTAAGGTCGTAAAGATAATTCCCGGGAACGAATGGACACCGGCCGAGCTTCTGAGCGAACTTAAAGGCTCACTCGCGAAGCCGAATTAAACAAAACTAACGAGATAGACGTACCACCCACATCTCGATCCGAATAACTTAAGGAGCGTATATGCGAAAAATATTGGTTCGTCTATCGGTTTGTGTTCTTATCTTCACCGTCGCAGCTTCGGCTCAGAAGCGGATCATCACAGAAAAAGATCTGTTTGATTTTAACTGGATCGCCGATGCTCAAATATCACCTGATGGGTCGAGCGTAGCATTCGTTAAGGTCAACGTTAACGCGGCAAAGACCAACTACGACACGTCGATCTGGACCGTTTCAACCAGCGGAACAGAAGAACCGCGTCGGCTGACGAGTGGGATCCGCGATTCGTCCCCGCGTTGGTCGCCGGATGGCAAGTTGTTAACGTTTGTCCGGGGAGCAGAGGCGGGCGGTGCTCCTCAGCTTTATATGCTGTCGATGGCCGGCGGCGATTCGTGGGCATACACATCCGTCATTCGCGGAGCGGGCGGGCCAATTTGGTCGCCCGACGGCAAGTGGATCGCCTTCGGAAACAGTGCGAACGCCGAAGATCTCGCCAAACAAGGCAAGCCCGCGGTACCTGCCGAACGTGAGAGCGACGTTCGTGTCATCACGCGTGCCGTTTACCGATCCGACGGCGGCGGTTACACCGACCCGACGCACCCAAATCACCTTTGGGTCATCGCCGCACCACGCAGCCCGGAAGAAAAACCAACGCCTAAGCAGC
Organism: Acidobacteriota bacterium; assembly: GCA_016703965.1. NCBI lineage: Bacteria > Pseudomonadati > Acidobacteriota > Acidobacteriota bacterium. Next base: position 808,165 of record JADJBB010000021.1, on the reverse strand, counting down.
TCACCAGCGGGCCCTACAGCGAAGGCGGCTTTGTCTGGTCAAAGGACAGTTCGTCGATCTACTTCACCACCAACCGCGTCGCCGAGCCATATTACGAAGACCCGGGCACGCAGGTCTATTCCGTCGCCCTGTCCGGCGGTGAACCGACGCTGCTGACAAAACTTGATATGGGCGTAGGCGGCCTGACCTTGAGCCCGGACGGCAAGAAATTCGCGTTCGTCGCATCCGCTCCGTCGAAGCCGGTAAAATCCTACACTCAGCCTGACCTATGGGTTATGGATGTCGCGAAGAATGCCCAGCCCATAAATCTGACCACTGCCTTTGATTATGATGTTGCCGGCGGAGTCGGCGGCGACCAGGCACCGCCCCGAGGCGGCGGTGGCGGCGGGATCGCGTGGTCACCTGACGGTCGATCGATTTTGAGCACCTACGGCAAAGAGGGATCCGCTAATATAGGACGTTTCGACGCATCCGACGGAAAATTGGCCGATATCACGACTGGTAAACAAGCCGTTTCCGGTTTTCGCTTGACGACGGACGGCTCGAAAATGGTTTACGCTGTTTCTACACCAACCAAGATCGGCGACCTTTATTTATCGGAAAAAGGCGGCCAGCCGAAGCAGCTCACTCGGATCAACGAAAAGCTTTTCTCCAAGCTCAACATGACCGAACCCGAAGAGATCTGGTACACGAGCTTTGACGGCAAGAAAGTTCAGACGTGGGTGCAGCGACCGCCGGATTTTGACCCGAGTAAGAAATATCCGCTGATCCTCAACATCCACGGCGGACCGCATGCGGCATACGGTTATATCTTCGATCACGAATTCCAATGGATGGCTGCAAAGGGCTATGTCGTTGTTTATCCAAACCCACGTGGCTCAACGACTTACGGCCAGGAATTCGGCAATATCATCCAGCACAATTACCCGGGCGATGACCATTTAGATCTGATGGCGGCGGTCGATGAGGTGATAAAACGCGGCTATATCGACGAGAAAAAACTCGGCATCACCGGCGGCAGCGGCGGCGGCGTGCTGACAAATTGGGCCGTTACAAAAACGAACCGCTTCGCCGCCGCAGTCTCGCAGCGCGATATTTCGGACTGGGCGGCTTGGTGGTATACCGCCGATTTCGCGCAGTTTCAGCCAAGCTGGTTCAAAGGTGCTCCGTTTGAGGACGAAGGCTTCAAAAAACGCTCCGCCATCACTTACGTAGACAAGATCCAGACGCCTATGATGTTCATCCTCGGCGAAGCCGATTACCGCACGCCCCCGACTGCCGGCGGCGAAGAGCTTTTCCGTGCCCTAAAATACCGTAAGATCCCGACGGTCATGGTCCGCTTCCCCGGCGAAGGCCACGAGCTCTCACGCTCAGGCCAGCCTTGGCACCGTATCGAGCGTTTGCAGCATATTGTTGGATGGTTCGATAAATGGATGTTGGGTGCGGCTAAGCCGGAATACGAAATTCCGCAGGTGAAATAGAAGTGCTTAGATCAAAAAACTTGGTTTCCAGCAACGATCGTACGAACAACATCGCAACCACTTGCCGAAAAAACGAGGGCCGCATGAATATCACCGATCGGTTGGATAGCAGGATGGTCGAGTGAGATAACAGCGATGTCTGCCTGTTTCCCGGGTTCTAAAGTTCCAATAATCTTGTCGAGGCCAAGGGCTTTGGCGCCGCCGAGCGTTGCGGTTTCGAGTGCTTCCCTTGGCTCAATGAATCGTGCCGAGCCTTCGCGGTTGCGGGCGGCGAGGACAGCAAAGCGGGCTTCTTCCAGCAGGTCGCAGACATTGTTGCTGGCTACCGAATCGCTGCCGAGGCCGACATCAATGCCGGCGTCGAGAAACGCTTCGAAAGGTGCATAGCCGTGCCCAAATTTGGCATTCGATTTCGGGCAATGGGCGATCTTGGCTCCGTTCCACTCGATCCTTTTGATATCGTTCGACGAAACTCTTACGCAATGAGCGAGCAGCGGTTGGGCCGAGAGAACACCTAAACGCTCCAGATATTCGATCGGCGTTGAGCGCGGACTTTCCCATTCAAGATCGAACCGCTCGTAAAATCCTCTGAATAATCCCGTCCCGTGAGCCAAGAGTTCCGTTTCGTCCGCCGATTCGGCGACGTGTATCGAGAGCGGAACACGGTTGATTATCGAGTATTGAGCGATCAGTTCAAACAACCGCGAGCCGACCGTGTAGGGCGAGTGAGGTGATAATCCGACCTTCACGAGCTCATTCTCTTCATTGCGGAGGGCTTCGTATTTCGCGGCGAGTTTTAAAAAATCTTCGTCAGCGGTGCGATTGTCAGGCGAGAATTCAGTTTCCTGAAAAACGATCCCGCGCAGACCGACCTGTTTCAAAGCCGCGATCCCCGCATGGCCCATTCGCCCTATATCACCAAAACAAGTGACGCCGGCACGGGCTCCTTCGCGAGCACCTGCGACAGCCGCGTCGCAGATGTCCTGATCAGAGAGTTCCGCACGCAGGCCGTTCAATTTAAGAAGCCATGCGCTAAAATCGTGTTCCACATCATCGAGACTCCCGCGCATAGACGTTATCTCGAGATGTGAATGGCAATTCACAAATCCCGGCAAGATCGCCGCGTTACCCATGTCTTCAAACTCTGCCTGGGGAAATCTTGCCGAAAGATGCTCAAGGGTTCCGACTGCGACTATTGAGCTGCCATCGATCGCAACCGCACCGTTTTCGATAGGTGCGGTCGAGATCGGAAGAACGTATTTTCCTGTAAGTAACCTCATATATCACTGCCGCCCCTGTTCCGAACGGTAACGAGCAAGGATCGAGGTTACGTAGCTTTTGGTTGACGCGATACCAATGCGATCGACAAACTCACTCTCAGAGACCGTAGTTACATCGCTTTCCTTCGCCCATTCCTCAACGCGGCTTGGGCCGGCGTTGTATGCAGCGAGGGTCATTGAGGTTTCAGCGGGACGGCCGCGGTAGCGTTCGCGAAGCTTTTCGAGATACCAGCAGCCAACCTGAATATTACGCTCAGGTTCGGCTAAAAATTCGTTCACATTGTCCGACGCCTGCCTCTCGAATTCCTTAAATCCAGTTTCCTTTGCCCATTCGCGAGCGACAAGGGGTGTTACCTGCATCAACCCAACCTCAGCGTCAGCCCCAATCTTCCACGAACGGAACCACGTTTCTTCATATATCAGGCTCCAGACAAGCTTTTCATCGAGGCGATAAACGCGGGCCTGCCGCGAAATGAGTTCGTCGTATCGATGCTCCCAGTAGGATGGAAAGAAGTAACCGCCCGTTACTAACAACATGGCAATAATGATCAGGCATGACAAAAGATACCGGAACATTTGAAAGGTTTGGCCTTACGCGCCGCGAGACGATCGGAGTTCTACTGTTTCGTTATTATCTGAGGATCTATCGTCGCTCTGTTCGACCTGAAAATGCGCAATTCGCGTTGAACGCGTCCCCGAACGAGCTGTCTCTGCAAAAAGATCAACATCGTAATCGGATTCGAGCGCCATCTCGCGGCGGATCTCAAGTAGAACTTCTAAAAACTTTGGACGACGATACATATACCTTAGTGAACAATTGTTCACCGTTGGTACAGATTCGTCAACAACGAGGGCGGTTTGTTCTCGAGTTTATTTTACTGGACAAGCGCGATCGTTGATACGTCATCGTACATAGGCGCCGCAAGACCAGCATCTTGCTTCTCGGAAAGAAAGGCTTTTAACTCAGCGAACCGCATTGGTTTGGCAAAAAGGAATCCTTGTCCACCTTCGCATTCTAAGCGGGTAAGCAGATCGCGCTGCGCTTCGGTCTCGACGCCTTCAGCAACAACCTTGAGTCCCAGGGTTCTTGCCAGATTAATTATTGCGCGAACAATTTCGTCGTTATTGCCAGCTTCGTCGATCATGGACACAAATGATCGGTCGATCTTCAACGCCGATATAGGCAATTTCCTGAGATAGCCAAGATTGGAGTATCCGGTGCCGAAATCGTCAACATCGATCTCTATTCCCATGTTACGAAGTTGGTTCAACATTCCGACGGCGCGGTCCTGATGCTCAAAAAAGACCGATTCGGTGATCTCGAGTTTTAGGTCAGTCGGAGAAAAACCGGTTTCAGCCAGAATATCCTCAATGCTCTTTACTAGTCCGTTCTGGCTAAACTGCCGGCAGGAAAGGTTTACACTGACAGAATACTTGTGCAGGTCTGTACTTCTGCTCTGGAGTGAACCGATCTCTCGGCAGGCACGCCGCAGTACTTGTTCGCAGAGACGGTCAATTAGGCCGATCTCTTCGGCAAGGGGAATGAACTTTGTAGGGGCGATCTTACCAAGCTCGGGATGATCCCAACGAGCAAGCGATTCAAAACACTCGATCTCGCCGGATTTGAGCGAGTAGATCGGCTGGTAAAAGACTTCTATCTCTTCCCGTTCGACCGCACGGCGAAGATCGGTCTCGAGTTTGAGAATCTCCTTCGCGGCACTGTGCATCTCTTCGTCAAAAACCTCATGACGCGCCTTACCGGCTCGTTTTGCCTGATACATTGCCGTGTCAGCATCTCGCATCACATCTTCAGATGCTGAGTGTTTATCGGTTGCGTGCAGAATTCCGATACTTGCCGAGCTATAGACCTCGTGGCCGCGCAGGTCGAACGGGATTCCGAATTTCTGCTGAATGCGCGAAGCGATCCGCGTTACCTCGGCCGTATCGAACGTGCCTTCGACCAATATCGTGAATTCATCGCCACCCAGGCGAGCAACGAGATCGGACGGACGCATACATTCTCTCAAGCGGGACGAGATCTCCTTGAGCAGCTCATCACCGATCAAATGCCCGAGACTGTCGTTTACGTATTTAAATCGATCCAGATCGATAAACAGAACGCTCACTTTGTACTCGTCAACGAGCCGTCGTCGCTCCAAAGCGCGGTCGAGACTCTTCATAAAGAGCAAGCGATTCGGCAGTCCCGTTAGAGCATCATGCGTCGCATCGTGCTGCAGTTTTTCTTCCGCACTCTTTTTATCCGTGATGTCCTGTATCTGAAAGATGAGGTTCGGCTGTTTCGTTTTAGTATCATTCGCCGCTGAGACGCTCCAGGATGTCCAGACAGTCCGCCCGGTTTTGTGGATATAACGCTGCTCCATCTGACAGTTAGCGATCTTGCCGGCGAGTAATTCGTGAACTTTGACGAGCGTTAGTCCTAGGTCCTCAGGTAGGGTTATGGATTGGAAATCAGTCGCGAGAAAATCGGTTTCGGTGTACCCGAGTATCTCAGTCAATGCATGGTTTGCCTTTAGCCATTGGCCGGTTGGCGATACCAGACCAATACCGATCGGAGCGTAGTCAAAGGCACTTCGAAAGCGTTCCTCTGATTCCCGTAACGCGTCAGACTGAGACTCCATGATCTTTGCGTACTGCTCGGCCTGTTCCGCCTGCTGCATCGAGATCTCAACGTTCTTGAGATACATCCGGTACGATAGAAACACGAAGAAAATGACAGGGAATGTTGCGAGCAGAATACCAAGGCCTAAAACATCTGCAACCTGAACAAGCAATCCCGCGCTTGCGGCTCCGACGAAGTACGAAAAGAATGTCCAGATGTATTTCGTCTTCCACGTTTCCCACAAAGGGATGTGGTCTTTCAATGCTCCGTGGATCGACGCGAAAGACGTATTAACAAGGAACTGAGTAAGCGCGATAAGCGAGAGGGCGATAATAAAGCTGGAAGTGTTTTCACCGTGCCCATGCAGTTGATTTTCGGTGTAAAGCCCTGACATCTTCAAAACAAGCACCACGGCACTTGTTGAAATAGCCATGGTTGCCGAGTTAAAGAACACCGTTAGCTTGCGATTACAAAAGCGCCATGATGAAGCCGCAGCCTCGATCGCTGCCAGAATTACGGCGAACTCGCCGCCATATAGGATAAGGGCAAGAAATATAAAGATATCAGATACCGATATATGCGATTTGAATCGCGGTATCTGGATCGTAATGCGCGACCCAACTCCGATAGTGAAGACGAAGAGAAGAAGCAGATAGACGTCGATGACCGCGACACGGACTGTTGCGAGCGCAAAGAGTACGCACACAAGTCCTGCGACTATAACGGTCGCCATATATCTATCGGATATCTTTGTTCGATCCATCTTGATCAAGTTTTGCCGGAATTTTTTTCGGCTAAACAGGCGGTAAAGCGTTGGTTAGGAACGGGACGTTTGGTGTGAAAGAGGTTAACTAAAAGATAATAAAGGGAAGGCCGTAAACCACGCCTTCCCTATTATCAGTTAACTTAACATTTTTGTCTACTGTTATTTTTTGTTAAACAAACAACGTGGTGCACTCATCCGAACTTCGGAATCCGGCTTTTTCGAAGCTGCGGTGAGCAGATCCGAAATCCACATTGCTCAACAAGCAAACATTAGCGACGCGTGAGAGAAGTTCGACTGTGAGGGCCGAAAGACACTTGGGACCGATGCCTTTTCCGCGATATTCCTCACCGACGAAAACACCTTCCAGGTAGGCGACTTCGCTCGTCTCAGCGATGATATCGGCCTTGAAGACCAACTTATCACCGTCGAATACAACGAACACGCGGCCCTGCTCGATGCGTCTTGCGACTCTCTTAAGGAAACCTTCCCGGTCACGGATCATCGGATCGACGCCGCATTCGATAAAGGCAACCTCAGCCTGAGCCTCGGCTATCGGCAGCAGCTCACTTGCGTCCGCCAATCTAAGTCCGCAATCGGTTCCCTGAACCATGAACGGGAAAGCGGCTTCGAATAGACGCTCGACGCAGGTTAGACGCGGCTGACGGAGCCCGTCGGTCATGTGGTTCCAGAAGGTCTGGGCAGCGTCACCACTCGACATGATCAGGTGGATCGGTGTCTCTGCGGTTTTCGCTACGAATGCAAGGGCTCTGATAGCGGCGTCCGTGTGGGCTTCGACGAGTGTCGAGTGACCGATGAGGGCCACGCCTTCCAGCTTTCCTTCCGAGTTGCGATATCCGTAGAACTTACCACGATTCAATTCGCTGACGATACCGTTATCAGTAATGAAGCTTGTCATCACAACCGTGTGAACCGGACGGATCGTCAAAAATGCTAGTACTTCTGCGGTGTTGTTTTCTTGTAGTTCCCGAACTTTACTCAGATCGGGCGTGATCGATACGAAGGGCATTCCCGATTTTCGACGCACTTCGAGCGTGTTGGCATTTAATGTATGCAGCATGATATTTTCTCCTTTTTTACAATTCTTATGTGGTTAATTGTTGTAAATAGATACCTACTGCATTGAGGGAGTATCTTCGCCAAATAAGACGCTGTCACCGACCAGGACTCCGTCGCCGACTAGTACGCCGTCTCCAACTAGTACGCCGTCTCCGACGAGTACACCGTCCCCGACGAGTACACCGTCCCCGACGAGTACACCATCGCCAACGAGCACACCATCTCCAACTAGTACGCCGTCTCCAACGAGTACGCCATCGCCAACGAGTACGCCGTCTCCAACGAGTACGCCGTATGATAGCCAGGTCGTTCCGGAACCAGTTGGTCCGCCATTGCTGGTGACCACGTTTCTGTTTACGTTGAGGCCTGTGGTGAATGCACCGCTGGTGGTTAGGTTGAAGCCGCCGTTAGCAAAACTGACACCCTGGCCAAACGTGTTTGCACGATTGTAGACCGTCTGGTACTGCGACACGAGGTTCTGTCCGGTCATGAACGTGTGGTCGCCGGTGATGAGTTGTGCCCACTGGAATGAGCCTGAGCTTGGGGTCGGCATTGACCAGCCTGCGGGGACGGTTGAAGTGCCCTTTGCCATGCCGTCGAATTCAACGTCCGTACGGAGCGACCTTGCGAGTCTGACGGCACCGTCGATGTTGAGTTGGCCCGCTCCCTGTTCGAAGGTGTTGGCACCGGCGACAGGCTGAGCGGTGTATTGCATGATCATTTTAACCATGCCGGGAGTGAGTTTTGGGTTGACCTGCATGAGCAGGGCAGCCGCACCGGAGACGACCGGAGCCGACATTGAGGTGCCGCTCATGGTCATCGTGGCATCGTCGGTGGTTTCACCTGCAACCGGCGCATTAATGAGGCTCGGGTTGAGGAGAGACATCACATTGCCGACGGCGTTGTAAGAAATAAGTCTGTTGCCCGGAGCGACGATGTCCGGTTTGATGAGGTTGTCATAGACGCGCATGCCGTTCGCTGTGGTGAAAAAGCTGCGTGTCGGGCCGCGTGAGCTGAAGCTGGCGACCGTATCGTCGCCCGGATCCGAAGTTCCGTAGCTGTTTGTTGCTCCGACCGTGATCGCATAAGGGCTGTTGCCCGGCGAGTGAATGCGGCCGTACGTTCTGACACCGTTCGCGTTTTTGCCCAAGTTACCTGCGGCAGCAATGACGACGATGCCGGCTTGTACCATTTCCTTGACCTTATTGCAGATCGGGTCGTTCATGTAGCTATCGACTGCGGTAGTGCCCAGGCTGAGGTTCGCGACCTTGATGTTGTAAGTGCCTTTGTTCTGGATGATCCAGTCAAGGCCGTCAAGCAGCCACGAAGTGTTGCCTTCGCCGTTGTTGCCGAGAACTTTAACGCTGATGATGTTCGCATTTGGAGCGATGCCTTTGTACGCGTTGTTGCGATTCGAAGCACTTCCGACCGCGAGGCCCGCGACGTGTGTTCCGTGGCCGTAGTTGTCAGACGTTGCGTTTTGCTGCGAGCTTGTGAAGTTCACGTTCGCCGTAATTCTCGAAGCTCCGTTCTTGAAACCCTTGTGATTAGATTGAATGCCGGAATCGACAATGGCAACGCCAACGCCAGTTCCGTCGAGCGTGTAAGCCGAACGGCCGTTCATCGCAGGCTGCGAACGCATCGCGGCGGCTCCGGTCGTTTCTTCGATGTGGCCGGTCACGGTCAGCGGACGATCCGGCGAAGCGTAGTTGATCAAGGCCGCTGCTTGAGAGCGAATTGAGGGCTGAAAGCGGAAGATTGACGACCAGCGTTTCGCTGCGGCCAATGCGGTCGGTGATGCGTGCCTGGCCGCTTGCGAGAAGCGAGCGAAGAGCACCATTGTCGGCATCTTTTGCCTGCAGAACGACGTCGACGCGTTTCTTGCCAGACGGGTCCTGCTGCATCATTTCGCGAAGGTCAGGCGAGATGTTGTCGCCCTTAAAGCCTTCATCCTTTTTCGTGTCTGCCGAAGCTACAGCCGAAGCAGTCGCCGCGGCATTTGTACGGTCATGGACGAGAATACCGTCAAAATACTTCGCGATCTCAACCTGCGAATCGATACGCTGTTCGAAATCTTCGAACGAGCTGGCACCGATCACAATTAGCTTTCCTTCAGCGATCGCCGCAAAAAGATCGTTTTTGACCGAGGTGGAACCGACGAGGTTCGTCAGTTCGTCGACAAAGAGGATCGTCTGGCCTTTCGACGCGACGGCATCTTTCACAAGGGCATTGACAGCCTCTGCGATCGCCGCCGGGGTGCGGGCATTTGAAAACAAAACATCAGTTTCCAGTTTTAAGATCGTCTTGTTTGCGAGGTTCGCCGGAACGGTTCCCTTCGCAATACGCAATGCGGCCTGCTCGACAATTGCCTGCTGGACGCCTTTATTTTCATTGACGACGACCGGCTGGCGGACACCTTCTCCCAACACCTTGATAAGACGCATTGTCTCTGCTTCAAGGCTCAGGTCTGCACGCAATCTACCTTCACGGCCTAGCTGCGTCAGATCGGTGGTGTACTTAGCGGTCGCTGTCGAAACAACGTTGTATTTCTCAGAACGCAACGCGTCTACCGCGAATACGTTCGAGAATACGAACGACGCGAGTATCGCAATTGCTGCGAATCTCCTTGTCGTTGTAAAACCGAAAACTGATATTTTCATTTCCAAATCTCCTTAGTGGGACCAAAATTGACGGCGCTTGCCGCCGATTTCCATAAATCAAAGCGCGTGCCAAAAGACTAACCTGTTGTGTATGCGTCACTTAGGGATTTTTCATTCGTTTAACGTTGTTTGTATTTGAATCAGTTTGAACGATGTTGACCGGTCATCGTGACCGATAATCGTTCATTTCGACAAAATTTGAATGCGGCTCATTGGTCAGAGGAGTGGAAAGCCGACTGGCGGTGTAGGTACCTGATTGGTAGAGGTAAATCGGAGATTGGTCAAACGTGTATTTCCAGCGTTTTTCGGTGATCTACGAAGATCTCCGGACCCAAAGAACCCAAAAGGCCCTCCGTGACACCTATCCTCGGAAATCACCGCCGCGATCCCGCAAAGCTATGCACGATCGCGACCGGCAACGCCCGGAAAAAATACCCGATAGCTATCGCCTCTCGTCGATCTATAGTCGGCCGCGACGCTTTGAATGGAGTGCTCCAGAGACACCACCTGCACACGATCGCCGAAAAAGAATCGAAAGCCCGCAGCCTGAGCCTCTCACCCAACGCGAAGCGTGACTGGAGCGGCATGCATCCCTGCTTGCCACACTGCGGCTTCTGCAGTGTTAAGCTCTGAATATTCCACAACCTGCTTCGCACCTCGACGCACTAGCACCGAGGAAGCCTCGGCGAGACAAGCAAAGATGCATGTCGCTCCTGTCACACTTCCCTTTGTTGCAATTTGAAATATTCCTTGCTATGTTGACCGTACGTTGCATTTGTGCAACAATTAATAAAAGGAGAATAAAGAAAAATGCTAGATCAATGGGAAGTTTTCACCGCCGGGCCGACGAAGCCGAAGGAAGACCGCTTGTACCTATCACTCAACCACAAAGGCCAGATCTTAATTAACCGCCGGGCTCTCGAGGCCATCGGCTCGCCTGAAGCTGTCGAGCTGCTCTTTAGCAAACCGACCTCCAAGATCGGCATCCGCCGCGTCTCACCAAAGATGACCAGCGCCTTCCCCCTAAAAGACCGCCCCGACAGCTACGCAAAAATGATCCATGCCAGCCCCTTTTGCCGAAACTACAACATAAAAGTAAAAGGCACCGTCGCCTTCAACCACGTAGAATTAGACAACGAGGCCATGCTGATCCTCGATCTGGCGAATACGTCGAGGGTGAGTAGAGTCCCAGGTCAGAACCACCTTCGGTAGCGGGTGGTTTAACGACGGCGATCCATCGACCCGATATCAGAATTGATCTCCAGGCTTCGCCCGAGTGATTTCCAGGGAGCTCAGCCCGCGTAGCGGGTGTCGGCATAAAGCCACGGGGCGTAAGCCCGTGGAATGTGCGAATCTTTGGGCCCAAGCCCGCGAAGCGGGTGACAGAGCTTTCAGGTCCTATTTGATCGCGAAGGTTGTGGGCTGGCGCCCGCTACGCGGGCTTTGATCTGCCTTGTTTCCGTTCCACGGGTTTACACCCGTGGCTTTATGCATGTCACCCGCTACGCGGGCTCCGGATCAACATATCAGGCGAACGATGGTGATGGCAACTACGCTTCCTTGAGTGAGAACTCGCATGAACGTCCGGGAGCGAATAGAATGTCCAAAGCCGATCGTCAAATTAAAAAACGGCCGGTTCCGCAGTTGGAACCGGCCGTTCAGCTAGGTTAATTAGGCGATCAACGCATTGCCGATGTGTTGTCACCGTTGATCAGGATATTTTGTGACGAAGTTACGTCACCGACCAGTACTCCGTCTCCGACCAGTACGCCGTCCCCGACGAGTACCCCGTCTCCGACCAGTACTCCGTCGCCGACGAGTACCCCGTCCCCAACTAGTACTCCCGAGGCTAGGAAGATATTGCCGCCGCCCATCGCCGTACCGTTGCTGGTTAGAACGTTTTGATTGAGGGTAAGTCCGGCAGCATACAATCCATTGAACGATGGCGAGCCGCTTGTGTTGTAGCCGATGCCCGACTCAAACCAGCGGTTGTTCAAATAGACCTCCTGGAATTGAAGAGCAAGGTTCTGTCCCTTTAGGTAAAAGTGATTTGTCAGAATACCCTGAGCCCACGAGAACGTGCTTCCACCGATGGTCGATGTCGCCGTAGGAAATGTCTGACCCGCCTGGACAAGGCCATTGCCCTTTTTAAGGGTGTTATAGTCCTTATCAAATTTATACACGCGAGCCATCTTCACTGCACCGTCAATGTTCAGCTGGCCGGCACCTTGTTCGAGCATGTTAACGCCCGTAAGCGGCTGGGCCGAATATTCCAGGATCATCTTGACCGTTGACGGCGTGAGATTAGGATTCATCTGGAATAACAGTGCCGCCGCACCTGAGACCATCGGAGTCGACATCGACGTTCCGCTGAGGTACATCACGTCGTTGTCTTCTCCTGAGAGATCCATCGGCGTGGTCATTAACGACGGGTTGCTGGTATAGAGCAGTGCGCTGTTGCGAGCCTTGGCTCCGACGATCTTGTTGCCGGGAGCTACCAGGTCAGGTTTGATGACATTGTCGTAGTGCTTGCCGGTCGCATCCGTGTAGTAGCTGCGGGTGGGGCCGTGCGAACTGTATGTCGCCATGATGTCATCGCTGCGTGAATCCGTTCCGAGGCCGTTGCTGGCACCGACGGTCAGTACCGAAGGGTCGTTCCCCGGCGAATGGACCTGGCCGTAGATCTTCTGTCCGGCGGCGTTCTTGCCGTGGTTCCCGGCTGCCGCGACGACGAGGATGCCGTAGCTGTTGAGGCTCTGGACCTTTCGGCACAGCGGGTCGTTCGTCCACGTATCGATCGACGGAACTCCGAGGCTCAGGTTAGCGACACGAATGTTATGTGTTGCCCGATTTGTGATGATCCAATCCAATGCCGCGAGCAGCCCGGCGGTCGTGCCTTTGCCCTGGCTGTTCAGCACTTTCAGGTTAAGTATCTTGGCTCCGGGTGCGATACCGCGATACGAGCCCGTGTCGCGGGATGCGTTGCCCGCGGCGATCGAGGCGACGTGCGTTCCATGTCCGTAATTGTCTTCGGTCGACGTTTCGCCCGGGACAAAGCTCATATTTGTCGCGATCCGCGAACCGCCGTCATTGAAGGCGAAATGTCCCGCGTGCATACCGGAATCGAGTATTGCGATGCCAACATTTGCTCCATTCAGCGTGTAGGCCGAGGTGCGGCCAAATCCGGCTGCCTGAGCACGCATCGCGGCAACACCCGACGTATTTTCAACGTGGCCGAGAGCCTCGATCGTTCTGTTTGGCGAAACGTAGTTGATCGTCCCGCTTGTCGAGAGTTCATTCAGGGTCGAGAGCGGAAGATTTACGACGAGCGTGTCGCTGCTGCCTATGCGGTCGGTCACGTTCGCCTGTCCGCTTGCGAGCAGGGACCGCAGGACCGAGCTGTCAGCATCTTTTGCCTGCAGTATCGTATCGACGCGTGTCCGGCCAGTTGGGTCTTTCTCCATCATTTCGCGGAGATCAGGCGAGATGTTGTCACCTCTGAATCCGGTTTCCCCGGCACTTGATCTTTCCTCATTGACGGCAACGGCATTGCTGCGGTCAGTTACGAGAATACCGGCAAAAAAACCGGCGATTTCTGGCTGCGAGTCGATCCGCTCGTCATAATCGAGGACCGAGCTGGCGCCGATCATTACGAGCTTTCCGTTGGCAATTGCCGTAAAGAGATCGTTTTTGACCGATGCCGAACCGACGAGGTTCGTCAGTTCATCGATGAAGAGGATGGTTTGGCCTTTCGACGCTATCGCATCTTTGATGATCGCGTTGACGGCCTCCGCGATCGCCGCCGGGGTACGAGCATTTGAAAACAAAACATCAGTTTCCAGTTTTAAGATCGTCTTGTTTGCGAGGTTTCCCGGCACGGTTCCCTTCGCAATACGTAGTGCGGCCTGCTCGACAATTGCCTGCTGAACCGCTTTATCCTCATTGACGACGACCGGCTGACGGACACCTTCGCCTAACACCTTGATGAGACGCATCGTCTCTGCTTCAAAGCTCAGGTCTGCACGCAATCTACCTTCACGGCCTAGCTGCGTCAGATCAGTGGTGTACTTAGCGGTCGCTGTCGAAACAACGTTGTATTTCTCAGAATGGATCGCGTCTACCGCGAATACGTTCGAGAAGACGAACGAAGCAAGGATCGCGATCGCCGCGAATCTCTTTGTCGTTCTAAAACCGAAAATCGATATCTTCATCTCTAACTCCTATGATCAGGACATATGGCGAGTCGTACCGCCGCGATTGCTATTACAAGGCTCGTGCCACTATGCTAAATATTTGATATATATAGGTTTAGGCGTTTTGAAGGTTTGACGTCGGAGATAAAGTCGATCAGATCGATGGTTTTGACCGGTCAAATTGACCGAAGATCTGTCACTTCGGACTGGAGGTCATCAATACGAGATCGATCGCGAAACTCGATCAAAAAATTAAAGGTTTTGGATAAATGAACGAAAAGAATAGTGGGACGGCCGGAGTTAGTTTGTTCACCTCCCAGTGCGTAACTTCGACCGGTCCCATTTTGAACACCTCCCGGTGATGCTGGCTATGAAATGCACGGCCAGCGTTCTGAGACGAAAGAGACGCCCGGCGTTGGGAGACGCGGGGCTTCGTTGGGAAAATTCGTCGGGGGAGAGTTTCGTGTTTTCGTCGGGGCGAGTCGAAAAAGGTTCCTTCAGTTGTCACCTGTTCTCCGATCAAGGAGTAAATTACCTTCCGGGGCCGCCAGACGGATGATCTATTATTCAAACCCTGTGCCGCTAACCTATCTCGCTGATAGAGATAGAGTTAGCGGCTTTTTCTGTTTTACCGCGTTCGAATCAGTGTCAATATGAACGATTCCGAGTCGGTCACGGCGATCGAATCATTCGATATGACATGATCTCGGGCGCAAAAAAACAGGGAAGGTTTTACCCTTCCCTGTTTGATAAACAAGCTTTTGCTGAACCGATCCCGATCAGATATTCAGAACGTCGATCAGTTCCTGCACAGCAGCGGCTGATTTATGCAGAGCGGTGCGTTCGTCGTTGGTCAGGCTGATCTCGATGATCTGCTCGACGCCGTTCTTGCCGAGTTTGACCGGGACGCCGACGAAGAGATTTGAAACACCATATTCGCCTTCGAGGAAGACAGCACAGGGTAGGATCTTTTTCTTGTCCTTAAGGATGGCTTCGGCCATTTCGACCGCTCCGAGCGATGGAGCGTAGTATGCCGAGCCGGTTTTGAGCAGGCCGACGATCTCGGCGCCGCCATTGGCGGTGCGGGTGATGATCGCGTCGAGTTTTTCCTTTGAGATAAGTTCGGTGATCGGGATGCCGGCAACTGTCGAATAACGCGGCAGCGGAACCATCGTGTCGCCGTGGCCACCGAGCACGAAGCAGGTAACATTCTCGACCGATACATCGAGTTCCTCAGCCACAAAGCAACGCATACGTGCTGAATCAAGCACGCCGGCCATTCCCAGAACGCGGTTCTTAGGGAAACCAGAACGACGGAACGCAACCTGTGCCATAGCATCGAGCGGATTCGAAACGACGATGATGACCGCGTTCGGTGAGTATTTAGCGACCTGGTCGGTTACCGAACCGACGATGTCGGAGTTGGTTTTCAAAAGATCGTCGCGGCTCATACCAGGTTTACGCGGCAAACCAGCGGTGATGATGACGATATCCGAATTCGCGGTCTCCTCGTAGCTGTTGGCACCGACCAGCTTCACATCAAATCCGTCGATCGGAGCGGCCTGTGCCAGATCGAGGCATTTGCCCTGCGGGGTGCCTTCGACGATATCAACCAAAACCACGTCGGCCAGCTCTTTGCTAGCGATCCAATGAGCAGCCGTCGCACCGACGTTTCCTGCTCCGACAACCGTTACTTTGTTTCTTCCAGCAGCCATTATTTTATTCTCTCCAAGATAATCGAATTTATACGTGTTTTATTAAAGAATCTATTTTATGATGTGTGGAAAGTTCCCGCAAACAGGTCTTACAAGATTATGAAAATTATATCGTTTCGTTCGGCGGTGTGCGCCGCTCTGATCTCCATAATGTGCTCGGCAGGTTTTGCTCAGATGAGCCCTTCGTCCTTCTCGGGCAAACGCGTCAAACGCATCGTCGTGCGCAACGCCATGGTGGTCGACGGCAGCGGGAAACCGGCGGCCGGGCCGTTTGATATTGTGGTGGAGAATGATGTGATCACGCAGATCGTATCCTTCGATCCGGTCGCGGCGAAAGAGGGCAAGGCGAGGCGGCCTGAGAAAGGCGATCTGGATATCGATGCGACGGGCAAATACGTTTTGCCCGGGCTGATCAATCTGCACGGCCACACGCAGGACGAACGCGCGGGCATTCCGATGCCGGTCGAGTACGTGACAAAGATGTGGCTCGCGTGCGGCATCACGACGGTGCGGGACGCGTGGGCTTCGAAGAAGGTGCTCGGGTTTCGCGATCAGATCAACGCCGGAACACTCGTCGGGCCGCGGATCTTTCCATATGGCGGATATTTCGACGCTCCGACTCCCGCGACCGCCGAACAGGCACGCCAACGCGTTCGCGATCTGAAAGCCGCCGGCTACGATGGCATCAAGCTCTACACCATCGACCGCGACCTGATGGCAGCGATGATGGACGAAGCGAAAAAACAGGGCATGCGCGTAATGCATCACGTCGGCGTCGAAGAAACGAACGCGTGGGACGACATAAAAGGCGGCACGACCAGCATAGAGCATTGGTACGGCATTCCCGACGCCGCGATCGAGAGCGGCAGGCAAAATTTTCCGGCGACCTACAATTACAACAATGAAGTCGACCGCTTTCGCTACGCCGGACGCTTGTGGCGTGAGGCTGATCCTGCAAAGCTCGACAAAGTACTCGACGGAATGGTCGCCGGCGGCGTTGCCTGGGACCCGACGCTCGTCATCTACGAAGCATCACGCGACCTGCAGCGTGCCCAGACGAATCCGGCGTTTGTGGAATACTTGCATCCTGTTCTCGAAGAGTATTTCAAACCAAACCCGGCCAATCACGGCTCGTATTTCATCGGCTGGAGCACTACCGACGAGACCTTTTGGAAGGAAAATTACCGTATCTGGATGAAAGCCGTCTATGATTTCGAAAAGAAAGGCGGCCTGATCGGCACGGGTGAGGATGCCGGTTTCATCTACCAAATGTACGGCTTCGGCCTGATCCGCGAACTCGAACTCCACCAGGAAGCCGGCTTCTCACCACTCATGGTCATCCAGCACGCAACCTCAAACGGTGCCAAGATCCTCGGCAAAGAAGACACGCTCGGCCGCGTTCGCGTCGGCTACAAAGCCGATCTGATCGTCGTCAACGGCAACCCGCTCGAGAATTTCAAAGTCCTCTCGCCCCTCGGCGTCGAAGAGATCCGCGACGGCAAAACCGTCAAAACCGGCGGCATCGAATGGACCATCAAAGACGGCATCCCATACCACGCCCCGACATTGGCAGGCGAGATCAGGGCGATGGTCGCTGCCGCGCGAAAGGGTCAGAAGTAGGTCCGATCTTGATATCGTTTTGGTGAGGAAAGATGTAACGGTCTAACGAAAACGAATCCCAAAGACTCTTCCTCGCAGCTAAATACCGCAGCGTTAAAGAAAGCGTACACGGCACTCAATGACGCCGCGTAGCGGCAACCTGAATTTAGCCGTGGGTTTAAACCCACGGATCCAGCGATTCATATGATCTCGTCGCGTAGCGACGAATGAATATTATGGATCGGATTCAATCGTCGCTACGCGACGACGATCATTTTTCGCGCAATCCGTGGGTTAAAACCCACGGCTAAATTCAACTGATCGCTACGCGATCTATGATGAAAATCGTATTAAAGTTAAACAATGAAATTCGAAAAACTCGTCCCAAACATCTTTTACGTCGACATCGCCGATGGGTTGAAATTCTTTGTCGATTGTCTGGGTTTCACGATCAAACATGATGAAATACCATCGCACAAACCATTCTGCGTACTCGAACGAGACGGCCTGCGGATCAACCTGTTCCAAAACGCCAACCTCGCCAAAGAGCACAGCCCCGAGTTCAGGTTAGTGACCAAAAATATCGAAGAGGTCTACGAAAAAGTCTCCACGTCCTATCCCCAATTCCTCCACCCAAACCTTCCCAAGATCACCCTCCGCCCATGGGGAGCCAAAGAATTTGCATTGATGGACGGACAGGTTGGGGTGGTTATTCAGGAGTGGTGAAATACACCTGATGCAAACCGAGGACTACGAAGGGCATCCCATTCGGTAATGAAGAATTGTTTTTATTTGTTCATCGTCCTTTTTGGATTATCGACCGTAGTCCATGCGGATTCATGGAGATTGCCCACGGTCGAGAAGTATTGTTCTGCAAACAAGAAGTATTGCTTGAAGGTTGAACCGAAAAAGCTCGAAAGCCGGTTAGCTTATTTTCAGGACAAGGTTGACGAGACAGATAATGCTGGAGCTGTAAAGGGTATTCCGCATAACATCTGCAAAGGAACCCTCTCCGCGAAAGGAAAGACACTTTGGAACGTACGACTTGATAATGACGTCGCCCCGGTTAGTGTTCTTATTTCCGACAACGGAGACTACGTCATAACGTTCGATAACTGGCATGGCGTAGGCCACGGCGATAATGTTGTTGCGATTTACAACGGTAAAACGGGCACTCTGATCAAGAAACTCGGATTGACAGACTTTCTGACGGAAAGTGACATAGACAATCTTCCGGCAAGCACCAGTTCAATTCACTGGTACGGCACCCACCAAATTGATTATGAGATGAGCCAACTCATCCTAAAAGTGGTCAAGCCTGCGAAGGATGAACAATTCTTCGATATTCGTGTAAATCTCCAAAACGGTGAGGTCTTGGATCAGGTGAAAGACAAAATCCCATCTCTCCATTTCCTCCTTTCCTCAAAACAGGCTGAAGAGAAAGACCCCGTTTTCCCGGTCAAAGAAAATACAACGACCTGTGCGTCAATCGACGTGGCTTCGCAAATCTCCACCGCCGATCTGAATAAGAGGATTGTTTCAAGCGAAATGCCCAACTATCCACCGGCCGCAATAGCAGTCAGAGCGATAGGAGAATCTGTTTTTGAGCTAGTCATTTCGCCCGAGGGTGAGCTCGAGTGTGTGGTTCCGATTTCCGGCCATCCATTATTGAGAGCGGCCCTTATGAACGCGATGAAAAAGTGGAACTTTGAGAAAAGTGAGGCTAGGTATGCAGGAAAAATTATTATAGAAGGTAAATTCGTCCTGATGCTCAACGGCAACGTCATTAAGGAATAATAGCTATTTATACTTTTTCCGCAATCGGTTTTCGACTCGCAAACACTTCAGGCTTTCGTGGTGGCAACGAAACGGACTTTACGCCAGATGTCCGTTGGCGTACGCGAGCATCTTCGACGATAGCATCAATATCATGGTTAAACTTCGCCGCGTTTTCTTCGCGGATTCGCCGCACTTCCTGAATTAATTCTGGGCATTCGTCACACAGGGTTCTTTTATTAGTATTTCAAAAGTTGAACGAATCCGGCCTGCTCAAAATTGTGGTCAGCGGTCAGCGCATCGGAAATATCTCGATCCTGCATTATCACAAAACGCGAACAATCAATGAGGCTCCAATTCTTATCTTCTCGTTCGGTGAGCAAGGTCCACGAACGATGGTCGAGCGATTCGTCAACGTGAACTATCTCGACCGAATCAGATGACTTGATGCCGTGAACGTAGGTAATGATTCGAGGTTTCGGCAGACGAAGCGGACTCATCAAGACAGCCGTAAGTTCTGCGATAATGTAGTTTGAGGTGACGAGCTTTGCTCCAGATTGTCGGATCGCGGAATAAACGGCATCAGCTTTCTTATGAAAGCCTTCATTGCGATCGAGCAGGCTTGCCCAACCGGAAGTGTCGACGAATACAGGTTTCATTCATCCTTGCCTCGCATTTCCAGCAGCACAGCCTCACCAATATACTTGTCATGATTGGTTCCCCAATCGCCGATACCGGTATCGAGAGTGCCGATCAGCCGGTCTAGCGGATCGTCACCGAATTTCGGATAGTCGCGACTGATGATCTCCTGAGCGACAAATTCCTCGATAGGCTTGCCATTCTTCGATGCCTTTTCCGCAAGATTCTTATAAACCCGCTCTGGCAATTCCAATGTCAGTGAATGTGTCATACAACCGCCTCAGGCACAATTTTATCACATGCAATCCATTCTCAAAATCAAAATCTTCGCGGGCTTCCCGAAACCGTTCGGTTGCACTTGACATTTGCAACTGATTGGTTGCATACTCTTGCTTGTGAGCATGAAGCGAGACATTTTTCAGGCTATTGCGGATCCGACGCGGCGGGCGATCATTGCTTTGATCGCTTTGCAGGCGATGACGCCGAATGCTATTGCGGAGCATTTTGACACGTCGCGGCAGGCGGTTTCTAAGCATTTGCGGATATTGACGGAATGCGATGTGGTGACGCCGGAGCAGCGGGGGCGAGAGATCTATTACCGGTTGGAGATCGACAAAATGAAAGAGATCGACGAATGGTTAGAGCAGTATAGAAAGATCTGGGAAAGCCGGTTTGAGCAGCTTGATGTGTTGCTTACCGTGTTAAAACACCAAGAAAAACAGGAGCGAAAGATATGAAACCAGCCGAAGCAAGCCTGCCGTCAGATACCGAGGTGCTCGTAAAACGGAGCTTCGACGCTCCCGCCAAGCTGGTGTGGCGGGCCTACGTGGAACCGGACCTGATGCGTCGTTGGTGCGGTAGCACGCCCGGTTGGACGATGCCTGTCTGCGAGATGGATATGCGCGTCGGCGGCGAGTATCAATGGCGTTGGCGGAGTGACGCGAACGGTATGGAGTTCGGATTCACGGGGGAGGTTCTTGAGGTCGTTGCGCACGCGAAGATCGTTCATACGCAGATCTTCGATCCCGGCAATATGGGCATTTCGATGGGCGGTGAACCGTCGATCATTACCGTTACTTTCGACGAGGTCGACGGTATCACGAACGTCGCCACCACGATCAAATATGCCTCGCAGACCGACCGCGACGCAGCCCTCGAAACCGGCATGACGGACGGCATGGAGATGAACTACCAGCGACTCGATGGAGTTCTAGCCGAAATGTAATGAGCGATAGTTATATGGATTTTATAGTTAATAAAGAGACGAAGACGGTCACGATAACAAAAGAGTTTAATGCCGGGCTGAGGTTGGTCTGGGACGCATATACAAAGGCGGAACTGCTCGACCAGTGGTGGGCGCCGAAGCCTTTTGCGTCACGGACAAAGGTCATGGACTTTGCCGTTGGCGGCAAGAGATTTTACGCAATGGTCAGCCCCGAAGGCGTCGAGCGTTGGGTTTTGCAGAAATATACTTCGATCACGCCGAAAAGCAATTTCAAGCTCTTCAATACATTCGCCGACGCGGACGAAAATGTAGAATTACCGGGCTCTGATTGGGACCTGAGTTTCAGCGAGCAGGACGGAAAGACGACGGTTCACGTTTCTATCTACAACGAATCCTTGGAACGCCTCGAGCGCATGATCGAATTCGGCTTCCGCGAAGGTACGATGGCTCAATTGCAAAATCTGGAAGAGTTGTTGAAAGAGATGTCAGTGGATCGAGGTGCCGCGTAGCGGTTGTTTGAATTTAGCCGTGGACGTTTGTCCACGGGAATTGAGAATAATTGATCCTCGTCGCGTAGCGACGAATGAATGTTATGGCGCGGAATTCAATCGTCGCTACGTGACGCGAATCATTCATTTGACGTACCGTGGACAAACGTCCACGGCTAAAATCATCTGATCGCTACGCGATCCAGGAAACTCATGAAAGTACAAGACCAGTTAAAAGAGTTTATTGCCAGTCACTCGGAACCAAAGCGCGGCGAGATGCAGGCATTGCACGACCTGATCCGGCAAGTAAGTCCGGGTTGTAAATTGTGGTTTCTCGACGGCAAAGATGCGAACGGTAAGGTCGTTTCTAATCCGGATATCGGGTACGGATCCCGCCCACATAAATACGCCGATGGCACGGTCAGCGAGTTCTATCAGATCGGCCTGAGCCCAAACAAAACCGGGATATCTGTCTACATCCTCGGCATCGAAGACAAGAAATACCTGACCGAAACATACGCCAGCACCCTCGGCAAAGCGACCGTGACCGGGTATTGCATCAGGTTCAAAACTCTAAAAGATATAAACACGGATGTCCTCGAAGCGGCAATTCGATATGGGCTTATGGGCTCAGAATGAAAAAGGTCTTAAACTCTTGGTTTATGACCGGGGCGGCGACGACTGCGGTTCAGGTCGTAATAGAAATGGATCTATGGTAATGAACAGGCTGGAAGAACTTCGGTCCGCCAACTTATCGCCGCGTTTAATAGATAGTTAAAGGAGACAAATGAAACAACCAATTCGTGGTCTTGTTGCTTTGGCAATAATAATAGGGCTGACTCTAGCTTCGCTTGGTACAGCACAAACTAGGCAGATCTCGTCGGGTGTTGTTTTGACAAACGTATATGAAGCTTTTGGTAAAGACAACAAAGAACTCAAACAAGATTTCGGTTTCTCGGCCGTTGTCGAATACAAAGGGAAGATGATCCTGTTTGATTCAGGAACAGATGCCAATGTCTTTGAACGAAATCTCAAGGCGTTGAAAATTGACCTTAGAAAGATAGATATTGCCGTTGTGTCGCACGGACACTATGACCACATCGGCGGCTTTGATTACCTCTTGAGTGTCAATCCAAAAGTTAAGATCTATGCCCCTGCGGATTTCTTTTCGCTGGGAGCACCGATCAAATTTCCTTTTCGTGAAACCGAACCCGACGCGGCAAAAACATTGCCAAAGGAAATGCAATACTTCGGCGGCGACACCGTCATCGAAGGTATGATAACTGTGCCGACCGGCCGATTTTGGAGATCTGATGTGGAATACCTGACCGTGGCCAAGGAGGTTCTGCCGGGGGTAACGATCATTGCGACGACTTCCAAACTGATGGGAACATTTATCAAATACCCGCCGTTTGACGAGAATCCACAGTTTATCGGGATGCCAGAATTATCGCTCGCTCTTGCGACGGCAAATGGCGAAATTATTATTTCCGGCTGCTCGCACAGCACGATCGAATCCATCATTCAGGAAACCAAAAAAGTTCGCAAAGAAAAGATCTATGTTGTGGTCGGCGGATTTCATCTAATTCCATACAAACGGGAATATATCGAAGGCCTGGCACAGCGAATGAAGGACGAATACCAGGTCGAGTCCGTAGCGCCGGCCCACTGCTCCGGACAGCTCGGCTTTTCAATTTTCCAAAAAGCCTTTGGCGATAAATATAAGTTCTTCGGCCTTGGCGAACGTCTTGTTTTATAGACGCTACTGACGCATCGATGTACCGAGGACGATCACTCCCTTTCCGCAGTGTCGTATCGGTGCAGCATCTTTAGATCCCAAGCAAACGCACTGCTTATCCGACATATCAAATTGAGAGGCGTCAAAACAATGAGAAAAATAATTGCAGCGGAATTCATGACGATCGATGGTGTCATACAGAACGAGGAAAATGATGGCGACGGGTTTAAGTATGGCGGGTGGTTTTTTCCCTATGCGGACGAGGTGACGGGCGGCGTGGTGCAGGAGCGGCTGGCTAGACGGATGGATCTGCTGTTGGGGCGGAAGACCTTTGACGGTTGGGAGACGTACTGGCCGACGCATTCGAACTTCTGGCCGAACGTCATGACCGCAACGAAGTACGTCGCTTCGAACACACGCGACTCCAGCGATTGGCAGCCAAACGTATTCCTCAGCGGCGACATCGCTGAAAAGATCCGCGAGATCAAACAACAGGACGGCCCCGACATCTACGTCATGGGCAGCGCCGATCTGCTCCAGACCCTTTTCAAAAACGACCTCGTCGATGAGATGGAGCTAATGATAATCCCGATCACCCTCGGCACCGGAAAACGCCTCTTCGAAAGCGGCACCATCCCTGCGTCCTTCAAGGTGACAAGCAGCCAGATCGCCCCGAAAGGCATCATCTGCGTCACATACCAACGCGACGGTGACGTAAAAACCGGAGCCCCTCAGATAAAAGTGGACGATTAGTGCGCTCTGCTGTAGTGCAAGTTTGTCGTCCTACATCTCTTTAAGAAGAAGACTCTTTGCGGCCGGAATATTCGAGGGCGGCGATAGAACTTATCAGCCCGAGCGCGATGACAACGATGCGTATATATTCGAAATTGACCCAGGTCGTCACTTTGCTCTTGAGTTCTACGGGATCGAAATTCGTCGTCGAGCCCATATACATATTGATCGGGACAAAGATAGCGAAAGTTCCCGCCATGACGACGACCGCGATCAAAAACGTTAAGCCGGCAAATAGACGAACATTGCCCTTTTCACGCCAAACGGCAATTAACGCCACCAACGATGTCAGCAAACATCCGAACTGGGCGATCGCAAAGAAATCTGCGGGACTTCCGATACGCAGAAAATCCACGTATCTGACCACATCGGCAACCTCGCCGGACTTCCAGTTAGTGACGAGCA
Organism: Acidobacteriota bacterium; assembly: GCA_016703965.1. NCBI lineage: Bacteria > Pseudomonadati > Acidobacteriota > Acidobacteriota bacterium. The sequence continues at coordinate 783,711 of JADJBB010000021.1, read as the reverse complement.
CGAGCGATTCGTAAATGTGTCCGGAAAAGTGGAAACAATAGAACAGGACGGCGGCAAACAGCAATATTCGCTTCATAGTAGTTGAAGCCTCCTCGGTTGCTTTGACTTGAATTAGTGCAACACCTTTATAGTCCTTTGCTGCATAATAACCAAACGCCGAATGTTACTACTTAATAATGTTATTCCTGGCTACGAAGGCAGCCCGTGCCGAGAATGCAATCATCTGATTTCATAGTCTTTTGAGACGTGTTCGCGGCGTGAGAAAAATTATTACTTGGAGACCAAATATGAAGACAACAGCTTTTATTCTGATAATGTTCCTGTCCGGCGTTGCATCGGCACAGCAGAAACCGGTTACGGGCTATGCACCGGTTAACGGATTGAAGATGTATTACGAGATCAATGGAAGCGGAGAGCCGGTGGTGCTGCTTCATGGGGCGTTTATGGCGATCACGGACGACTGGCGTTTGTGGATCAACGAACTCGCCAAAACGCGGAAAGTCATTGCCGTCGAAATGCAGGGCCACGGGCGGACTACCGACATCAAACGCGATATCACTTACGAAAACCTCTCGGACGACGTCGCCGGACTGCTTGACTATCTTAAGATCCCGAAAGCGGATATTGTCGGTTACAGTTTGGGTGCAGGCACGGCGATGATGACGGCGATCCGGCATCCGGAAAAAGTGCGAAGGGTCGTCAGCATGTCCGCCCCGATCCGCCGCGACGGCTGGGTCAAAGAAGCTAACGACGCATGGCCCAATTTCTCGCCGGAGCTATTCAAAGGCACGCCCGCCGAAACCGAACGGGAGAAACTTAATCCTGTGCCGAACAGCTTCACGGATTTCTTCAACCACATCAAAGCCGCGGCAATGAGGCCATATGATTTCGGCGCCGACAATCTGAAGGCCACAAAAGCTCCATTCTTCTTCATCCACGGCGACGCCGACGGCGTACGGATCGACCACATTGCCGAAATGTACCGCCTCAAGGGCGGCGGCAACACCCACGCCGACATGCAGCCGCGTTCCGAATCGAGACTCGCCATCTTGCCCAACACAACCCACGTCACACTAATGGACCGCATGACAACGATCGTCCCGATGGTGAACGACTTTCTCAAAGCGAAGCAGCCGAAACAGTAGAAAGGCGAACTATCATCAGATCTGGCACTAATTCGCCCAATACAATTTTCTAAGTCTTTCTGTTAGTGAGTGATCGCTTTAGCGTCTTTTAAGGACGCTGCATGCTTCCAAAGTTCATCAAATATGGCGTAGTAATTTTTAAACATATCCTCATCAGCGAGACCTGTATTCGTGAATAAAATGACACCTACTTTTTGAGTCGGGTCATAAAGCATTTCCGTTTTTACTCCGGGGTCGGCTCCTCCGTGTCCGATCCTGGTTGTTTTGGCTTTGGTAGCCCAGAAAATTCCGGAGTTTGTTTCGGTTAAATCGATATTTTCAGGTTTATTTGACGCGGTATATTGAAATTTAAGCATTTCCTCAACCGATCGCTTTTTTAGAATTCTGGCTCCGTTATATTTCCCCGAATTTAATAAACAGACAAAGAACTTCGATAAATCTGAGACCGATGTACGAACTCCGCCATCAGGGTAGGTTGTTAGGCCGTACAACTGAATAGGTTTAATGCCGTCTGGTTGTTTATCATAAAGTTTTGAGTGGTTGGCCAGCTTAATTTCGGAAAAGAACCAACCCGTATCGTCCATCTTCAACGGTTTGAAAATATATCGTTTACTGTAAGCATTCAATTTCATACCGGTTCTGATTTCAACTATGTAGCCTGCTAACCCTGCGGCAATATTGGAATACTCCCGATAAGATCCTTGTCTTTTATTCAAATAATTATCCTTCGAATAATATTTACCGTTCGTTTCAAAGTAGTTTTTCAGAAACTCTCCCAACGGTTCCGGAGAATCGCCGCCGGAATGGTACGAAGTCCTATAGATCGAAGATCGGTCTGTGATCCCGGAAGTATGTGTGGTCAGATTTCTCAATGTAATCCTATCATTGGGGAAAAATGGATTAATCACTTTGAAAGGCAGATAGCTATTAATATCTTCGTCAAGAGATACTTTTTTTTCTTCAACGGCGCGCATCAAAGACGCTCCCGTAAAAGTTTTGCTGATCGATCCGATATTCATGATCGTATCTGGCGTGAAGGTTGTTTTCGTCTCTTTGTCAGCATATCCATATCCTTTGATCCAGACCAATTTTCTGTTCACAATGATTGCTGCCCCAAGTCCAACCAATCCTGATTCATTCATTTTCCTTTCAACAAAGCTATCGAGCGAATTCTCTTTTTTAGCCGGAGCTTGTCCCACAGCAAATTGCACGGCGAGCAAATACAACGCGAAAAGAGTCAAAAAACGATTAGACCGAACGAGATTCATGCGCATAAAAATATGTACCCTTTAACAAAAAACATCGAGCCATTAATTGTATCGCTAAAGAACGAAAAGTAGGGTTGGACTTGATGGAATGAAGACAGTTAATCCGACATGGAGTAGAATCGAAATGTTCGCTGTGTTTCTGTGGTGATAAATCCGGGAGAAAAATATATGGCAAAGGTAACGGGCATCGGCGGGGTATTTTTTAAGAGTGCGGGCAAGGGAGCGGATCTCGCGGCGTGGTATGAGAAAAATCTCGGCATCAGCCTCGAGAGCTGGGGCGGCTCGATACTGAAGTGGACTGACGATAAAGTCGTCGACGGCGGCATGACGGTCTGGAGCACGGCCGACAGCGAGTCAAAATGGTTCAGCCCGAGCGAGTCCTCGTTCATGATCAACTATCGCATTGACGATATGGATGAAATGCTCGAACAGCTCAAGACAAATGGCGTCGAGATCATCAAAGGCCCCGACACGGATTTCAACGGAAAATTCGCCTGGATCATGGATCCCGACGGCAACAAGGTCGAACTCTGGGAACCGGCGGTTTAGCCGAGTCAGAACCGGCCCCATTTATCACAAAAGTGAGAAAGCCCGACGTGCTCTCCCCTTCACGTCGGGCTTCTTCAATATGGCCGGGACTTAATGTTACGGCCACACTTTTGATGTCAGGTCTTCCTCATCGACGACCCAGTCGCTATGGCTCCCGGTTCTGACACGTGTTTTCAATAGTCGAGCACCGGAAGAAGTACTTCCTTTTTCAACTCGATCTCAAATTCCTGGTCCTTTCGCAGCCTCACGTCTTTGCCTTTTCTCAACAAGGCGACTGTTCCACCTGCCCCGGCACCGGCGGCTCCGCCAATCAGCGGGCCCGCAGTAGTTCGGGTTGCCGCTCCGATCGCGGCCCCGGCGGCGGCTGCTCCGAGGATGCTGAGTGCGGTGAACGCATTCGAAGACCTTTCCGCAAGCGGTTTGATCATCGTGCCCTCGATCCGGCGAGTTTCGCTCGGGAATTTGATCGTCTCAAATACCACATCAAGGCTTCCGCCCTGGCTTCCTCCGGCGGCAGTTTTTACCGCTTTTACGCGGCCCTCGACGACGGTTCCGATCGGCAGAACGACTGCTTCGCGAACTTTGACCGGTTTGGCGATGGTCGCGAGGAATGTGTCGTTCACGCTCGATACTTTCGAGTTGATCTCAGCATCGAGCTTAAGCGTGATCCGCGTCCCGGCCGGCAGACGATAGATCGAATCCGCCTGAGCGTACAAAAGAACTGAATTTGCAAATATCAATAGCGAGAGTGCCGTTAACTTTCCTACACAAGCGAAGCGGTGCATAAAACCAACCTCCAATCTTCGCGTTCGTGCGGCTCTCCGCCTCACGCGAATCTATTTAGCAATGACCGTGCCATCGGCCACAAGTTACAAATAAAAGGCAAGAATGTCGAGAATTGCACACTTTTTACAATCACTCATTCTGCTTGACGAACCTTTTATAACCGTTTCGGGTATTGGATGCACGAAATGGGAGAAGTGTTGGAAGTGAGCGGTTGGCGGTGAGCAGTAAGCGGTAAGCAGCAATCAGTAAGCAGTTCGATGATGCCGTCTTGCTCCAACTGCTCACCGCTGAACGCTGAACGCTCACTCCTCACTGCAAAATAGGATGCCCGCCGCCTTTGCTGTGGTCGGCGGTGGCGTTATAGCGGCGGCGATCGTTGTGATAGAGCACGATGTGCTCTCCCTCATAGCGGACGACGTCGGAAATGCGGTCAAACTTGTTCTGATGCTCCGCGATAATGAACGCGCAAGGCGTGTACGCGAGCACCATTCCGGCGGCGTAAATATAACCGCCCTGATCATATACACTGCCCGCATATTGCTGCGCACCGACCGCAAAATCAGGCGAATACTCACCCGCCGCATTTTTCGTCCGATCGGCCCTGGCGATGTAGATCGTGTAATCCGAGTAATTCAAACGGGTCCGGTAACCATTCTTTCGAGATACGGCAAATAGGTCAGTCAGCCCTTTGTCGATGGCATTCAAGACGGTCGCCGTCGGCCTATTTACGGCGTAGATCGTCGCGCCTTTCGGCGTTTTCGCGGAGATGGTAAACCGGTCGCCCGTAATGCTTTGAGCCTTCGCTGTAACGCTCGAGTTCTGTCCGTACGCAATTGAGCCAACGCAGGTCACGACAGCAAACATCCAAGCCAGCGTTAAGAGTGATAGTTTTTTCATATTAACTCCCAGTTGCGTCAGTGCAATTAGGATACCAAACCTGCCTTGCCGCCGGTTGGATTTGAATCGCGGTACAATTTTGCAGTATTATTCGCCTTTCTAAGGTTCCAACCAAGATCTTCTAGTTTTATGTATCTGAAACAACCTTTTATTTACTTTCCCTATAAACGATCGGCCACAATTGCCGCAGCAATATCACTCCTGGTGGTCGGAGCTCTTTTTCGAACCGAAGGAATCTTGGTTCGTGCTGATTCAGTTATCGGCAATGTAACGGTTGGCACAGGCCCGAGTGCCGTTGCTGTAAATCCAATAACAAATAAGATCTATGTCGCGAACGCCGGAAGTTCCACCGTGTCGGTCGTTGATGGTACAAACAACGCGACAGGTACGATCCCGGTTGGCACGAATCCCTCTGCGATCGCGATCAACGCAGCGACAAATAAGATCTACGTAACCAATCGCGGTAATGGCACCGTGACTGTAATCGACGGTGCGGACAACTCCGCAGTGACACTTTCGGTCGGTTCGTCACCGGGGGCGATCGCGGTCAATTCGGTAACGAACAAGATCTATGTGACCAATCAGAATAGCTCCGATGTGACAGTTATTAATGGGATCGATAACTCGACTGTGAACGTCCCTTCAGGGGCATTTCCTGACGCGGTCGCCGTAAATATCGCTACGAATAAGATCTATGTAGCTAATATCAATAGTTCGACGGTCACGGTCATCGACGGTGACACCAATTCTGCGACCAGTGTCGCCACCGGGATCGGCCCGCATGCTTTGGCGGCCAATCCGGTTACCAACAAGATCTACGTTGCTAATGGCGGATCAAACGGTACCGTCACTGTCATTGACGGGACAAACAACTCAACTACGACCGTAGCGGTGGGTGCTTTCCCTAACTACGTCGCCGTTAATCCGGTTACGAATAAAGCGTATGTTACGAGTCATAGCGGTCAGTTGACGATAGTTGATGGTGCTGATAACTCTACAACCTCGGTGTCCACGGGTCTCGAATCATTTGCGGTGGCGGTCAATGCGGTCACAAATAAGATATATGTTTCGCACCAAAACAACGGGGGGCTTGTGTCGGTTATCGATGGAGCGAACAACTCAACCACAAACGTTGCGACCGGGGCATCGTTTCAAACAGCGATCGCCATTAACCCGGTCACCCATACGACCTATGTCGCCAACCAGGGGAGCTCGTCTATTTCGGTTATCGATGGTTCTGACAACAATAAGGAATTCGTGCCGGCAGGCTCGGGTCCACATCGATTAGCGATAAACCCCGTCACGAATAAGATCTATGTCGCCAATCAGGACAGTGCGAATGTAACGGTAATTGATGGAAATAATAACGCTGTTTCGACAGTTGCCGCCGGTTCAATTCCCTACGCCGTTGCTCTCAATCCGATCACTAATAAGATCTATGTAGCAAACTGCGGTGCCTGTGCACCCGGGGGGTCTGGGCCCGGCAGCGTCACGGTCATAGACGGCACTAACAACTCAACTGTCACGCTCACGGCGGGCTCGGGCCCAAATGGAGTTGCGGTCAATGCTGTAACGGACAAGATCTATATTACTAACTTCTTCAGCGGTGATGTGACGGTGATCGACGGAACCAATAATTCGACTTCGACCGTCGCAGTTGGGAGTCGCCCCGTTGCGGTGGCGGTTAACCCGGTCACCAATAAAGCCTACGTCGTGAATCGTGACAGCTCAACTATAACTGTGATCGACGAGAATAACGCGACGTTGAATGTACCCGTCTCCCAGAATCCCCAAGCAGTTGCAGTAAATACGGTAACAAACAAGATCTATGTTTCAGGCGGGCTCAGCGATGTTGCCGTGATCGATGGAACCAATAACACGATATCGACTATTTCGGTCGCAAATAATCCCACTACTGTTGCAGTTAACTCGAGAACAAATAAGATCTACGTTCTCAGCTGTCCTAGTTGCGGCATAGGCGGCCCGGGAATAGTCACGATATTGGACGGGGCGAATAATTCGACCTCGTCGGTCGCTGCGGGCGGCGGTTCCACCGACCTAACCGTTAATCCTGCCAATAATAAGATCTACGTTTCCAATTTTAATGCCAACACAATTACAGCGATCGACGGAACCAATAACTCATCATCAATCGTATTTAGCGACCGCTCTCCCTTAGGCATAGCAGCTAATCCAATAACCAACAAGGTATATTCCGCTACGTTCGGTTCCAGAACCGTAACCGTGATCACGCCGAACCGGACAGGTACGAGTTCGCTCAATACGACTGTCACACCTCTTCCCGGAAATACGACGACAAATTCAAGGCCGACATTTACACTGACAGCCAGTTCAGCGTTCTCGCCCAATGCTCCGCCGCCAAGGAACATCTACTACCAGTTCGATACGAGGAACGGGCCGTGGACCAAGGCGGTCAATACAGCTAGTACGGCGACATCTCTCACCGCGACCGCGGCACCGATCGGCGTTTTTGCAGGGCTGCAAAATGGTATCCACACCTTGTATTTCTTCGCTACCGACGGCTTCGATTCGACGTCGATCAATTCAGCTGTGAATGAACTGGGCGATGCAGCAAGTCTGGAATCGTCATCCATTATAGGCGGTGTTAATGCCTATACGTTTTTGGTAAGCGCCCCACAATTCCAGGTTGCAGCGTCTATTTCCGGGCGGGTTTTCACACCAAATGGCCAAGCTCTAAGAAACACAGTCGTGAAGCTCACGTACGAGGCGGGCAACAGCACGACGGCAACGACAAGTTCGTTCGGCGTTTATCGCTTTGATGGGCTACTACCCGGTTCGACCTACACCCTCAGCGTTGTTTCAAAACGTTATCGATTCACACCAAGAGAATTGACTGTTAACACGAGTCTGACAAATGTGGATTTCGTTGGATTAGAATAGGAATTTACTGCGAGATGAATCGGAAAGCGATTACCGCCAAAATAATTAACAAGACGATCACTGCCCCAACGATCTGTGAGCGGGAAAATCGCATTTAATTTACCCAACTCGACTTGGCGGGGCCGTCGAGCAATAGCGCCGGATTTATCTTGAACTGCAGCATTTTCGCCGTCTCACGCCCGCCGTCGCCGCCTTTTCGCTGGACGGTGATTCGGCCGATCTTGAGGTTGCCGTTGCGGGTTAGCTCGACCTTGCCCGCGGCAAAAAAGGCGATCGTTTCGGCATCAGTTTTGATCACCCAACGCGTCTTGTCCGTCGCCTTCATCGCGACCATTACCCAACCCGCGGCGTGCGAACCGTCGCCCGCGAAAAGATCCGAAACGATCTCTGCCTTTTTCGCGGTAAAGAAATCGATCACCGCCTTTTGCGAAGCCGCATCGAGTTCGTTTAGGTACATACGGTTGGTTTCACGAGAGGGTTTGATCGGCGGTGTTTCTCCGACGAACAATTTAAGCGCCGCCTGAACATCCGCGGGCATTTTCCACATCTTTGCATAGGTCGCGAGCCAGCGTTTGTCGATCTGGTTAAATCCGGTCGGGCTGGAGACGAGCTTGATCGAGATCCCCTCCCGACTGGAGCGCAAGCGTCCCGCTTGCCCGCCTTCAGTATTTTTCTCTCTCGTTGTCACCACGACTTCAACGTCTGCCTTCTCGCCGTGTGGCTTCGCGGCAACCACATTCTCGATCTCGGCGAGTTTGTAATTCATCGCGACGAGCCAATCCTGTGCGTCTTTGTCGCCTTTCCAATTGTTAAATTTGTCACGGATCTCGTCCTCGTTCTTGAAGCCGTTCTTAGCAGTATTCGAACCGAGCGCGACCTTTGCGGCGCTCGACGTTTGCCCGTAAGCGCCGGAAAAGCAGCCGACGATCAGCAAAAACAGGAACAATAGAACGATACGTGAGCGAATTAACATCGTTTGAAAAGAAATTTGATTGATAATATTCGAGTCTTGGCGTAATTTCAATGAAACGAGTTGAGGAAACATGAAATGCCGAACAGATCCTTCCGCACAGTAAACATTCTTGTAGCTCTAGCGATAATTGTACTCGCTTCAGGCATGCTCGTGGCCCAATCCGGGCGCCGCCTTCCAAAGGGCAGTCCGCCAATTGTAACCCCGACACCGACACCGGAGCTGGTTCAGCAGTCAAAACCACCACCGCAGCCGGACTTTATCCTGAAGGTCTATTCTGACATCGAACTAGGCAGCACTTTCGGCTTGCCGATGCCGGAAAGGATGCAAAGGTGGGCGGTTGAGAGACTGAAAAAGACGCCACTGCTCGACGTTCGCGATGCGGGCCTCGTCAATCGCCGTGATGCCATCAAACAAGCGAAAGTCGAGACCGCGGCTTATGTCGTCCTGCTCGAGCTCGAGGCCGACCCGTTCGTGCCCTATGGAACGAACGCGGTTCGCGCGATGCAACTCCATCTAACCGTTTATCATCCGGTGACGGCGAAAGTTAAGTTCAAACGAACACTCGCAATTGGTCAGAATTCGACTCGGCTGCCTGGTACGCGAACAGTCTTGCAGGCTTGTAATCCGGGCCTGTATGGCAACGAACTGCTTCTCCTTGAGGCAAGCATTGAGGCAGCGGATTCTGTGATGAACACGTTCAACGTCCCGCTGCCGCCGCTCTGCAGCGGAACGGGGATCTAGAGAAAAACGATGGATACAGCAACCAATATCCTTATAGGAATTGTCGCCGCTCTGCACCTTTATTTTCTGGTTCTGGAGATGTTTTTGTGGGACAAAGCGCCAGGTTTCAGGGCGTTCGGCCACACTCCGGAGCACGCTGCGATCACGAAAAAGCTGGCTGCAAATCAAGGCCTATACAACGGGTTTCTTGCCGCCGGGTTGATCTTTGGCATCGTCGCCGGAGCTCACGACGGTTTTCACATAAAGATCTTTTTCCTCACCTGCGTGATCGTTGCCGGAATTTTCGGCGCGGTCACGGTCAGCCGAAAGATATTTTTCATTCAAGCACTACCGGCGCTCATCGCACTTATTTTGCTGCATCTGCACTGATGCCCAAAGTAATAGCCGGTCGTTCGGCATAGGTTTATACTTGCAAGCTACATATGCCGGATATCAAGTTAGTTACAAAAGTCATTTTCGGCCTGCTTTTTATCGCGGCCGGAGCTAATCATTTTCGCGATCCAAAATTTTACGAGGCGATCATGCCGCCGTATTTGCCGTGGCACTATGCACTGGTGATCATCAGCGGCATCGCCGAAGTTGTGCTTGGGATCGGGCTTCTGATACCGAAGGCCAGCGTCTATTCGGCCTGGGGATTGATCCTGCTGCTGATCGCGGTTTTCCCGGCGAATATCCACATGACCATGCACCCTGAGCTTTATCCGAACATTCCCGTCATTGGGCTTTGGCTGAGATTGCCGTTGCAGGGCCTACTGATCGCGTGGGCGTATTGGTACACCCGTTAGCTGGCGATCAATATATCGCGTGCCAGAATGTCAGCGTTTAGCGAACCGCGTGTCACCTGATCATAAACGAAAATGCGATCGCGGCCTTCGCGTTTTGCCTGATATAGGGCGGCATCGGCTAGTTTGATAAGGTCTGCCTCGGTCATATCAAAATTAGCAAAAACAGTAGCTATCCCGGCGCTTACGGTCAGGAATTCGCTGGTCAGAGATTCGCTGTGACGAATCTGCATTTGACGGATACTTTCGACCGCCTCTTCGGCGATCTGCAGAGCACCGGCGGCATCGGTTCCGCCGAGGACCATGGCAAATTCTTCGCCGCCAAATCTTGCCACGAGGTCGGTCGGACGGTGAATAGTTCCGGCAAACGCCTCGGCAACTCGCTGCAAACAATCATCGCCGGCGTGGTGGCCGTACGTGTCGTTGTAAAGCTTGAAATGATCGATATCGATCATGATGAGCGATATCTCTGTCTTAAAACGCACAGCCCGGTGCCATTCGTCAGCCAGAAATGCTTCAAATCTTCGACGGTTACCGATCTTGGTAAGGCCGTCGGAATTGGCGAGATTTTGTAGATTCTCGTTTGCCTGGGCGAGTTCGGCGGTGCGCTCGGCGACGAGCCGTGTGAGCTTTCGCTCACGGGCTTCGAGTTGGTGAACGCTGATCTTCCAGATAAGCAGAAGTCCGAGTGCCGCGATCAAAACACAAAGGAAAATAAAGGCCCAGGTCTGGTAAAAATAGGGCCAGAGGTCCAGTTTTACGGTCGCATCATGCTCGCTCCACACGCCGTCGCTATTGGACGCCCTAACGCGGAACGAGTAATTTCCGGGCGGCAGATACGAGTAGTTTGCAACTCGACGCGTTCCGGCTTCGATCCATTCTTCGTCGTGGCCTTCCATTTTATATTGGAATTTTATCTGTTCCGGCTTGATCGTACTGATACCCGTGTAGCGGATCTCAAGGTCCTGATGGCCCGGCTCTATAGAAGCACCGCCCAGAAATCCGATGGATCGCCGCTCAGACAAGACGTCTTCGACCACGACATTCGGCGGCTGGGGATTTGGCGTTTCGGCGGCCGGATCTACTATCGAAACTCCCTCTTGCGTCGGGAACCATATCTTTCCGTCCTTGTCTCTCAAACTTGCCGGCTGACGGCCGCCGTTACATTCGTTCGAGAGCATTCCGTCCTCTTTTCCATAGCCCACGCTGTTAATGTTTGTGATGTGGCCATCGGCAAGGTCGTTGAGCTCCTGTTTTTTAACGCGATAGATGCCCCGATTTGAGCTGATCCAGAAGTACCCGGCTCCATCCTCCTCGATCGCAAATACACCGCTGCTATAGAGGCCGTTCGATTCCTTGTAATTCACGAACTCGCCGTCCTTGAACCGGCTCATGCCTTCGTCGTAAGTACCGATCCAGAACGTACCGGCCTTGTCCTCATAGATCGTGCGCACGTAGTTGCCGGCGAGGCCTTCTCTTTTTGTATAGTTGGTGAACTGTCCGTTCTCGAACCTGCTTAGGCCGCCGTAGCCGCCAAACCACAGAACACCTTTTGCGTCCTCGTGGATAAAGGTCATGAACTCGTTGGGCAAACCGTCTGATGTGTTGTATCTTGCGACCTGGCGATAGTCGCGAAACTGGATCAAGCCCTTATTCGTTGCGGCCCAGACATTGCCCTGGCTGTCATTTTTGATCGCGAAAACGTGCGAGCCGTCGAAAATAGATTCCGCTTTGCCGTTTGAGACGACAAAAATGCCGCCGCCGTTCAGGCCGACCCACATCTTGCCGTTCGCGTCCTCATATAATGACTGCACCGACATACGCCCGGTGTGCCACTGCTTGTTCTCTGGAACCGTCGTATCGACGGGCCTGATATCAAGAGCCTCGAACTTTCCGTTGCGATAGATGCTCAGGCCTTTTGTCGAGCCGATCCAGATATTGTCCTCGTGGTCACGAAGCATGGGATAGATCTCGGAATGATCGATCCCATCGGCCGTACTGTAACCCTGAATGACCTGTTTTCGTCGGCGGATCAATCCTTTGTCCGTGGCGAGCCACGTCGTGCCCTCGCGGTCGTTGAACAGGTCCACGATCGACGTACTCTTCAAACCGTAGCTAGTGCCCCATATACTCAGAGCGTCGCCATTGAACTGGACCAACCCGACACCGGTGCTGGACGCGCCGCCGCTCGAAAGCCAGACGCTGCCGTCCGCTTCCTGCCAGAATGAATGATAGATCGAGTTTGATGGAAGTCCGTCCTTGTCACTAAAGGTCTTAAGAACGCCGTTCGTGATGCGGTGGACCGAATTTTCACCCAGCCAAAGCGACCCGTCGCGGTCCTCAAAGATGTTAGGACGGAATTTGAGATCCGTGAAATCGATCGGGATGAAATTACTCTGGCCTTCACGCTCCTCAAAAACACCGTTGCGCGTAACGGTCCAGCGGATACCGAACTTACCGTTAACGATCTGATCGGCTTCGTACGGTATCTGTTTCTCGACAAACTCAAATTTGCCATCGTTTAGGTGATACCAACTGCGGCCCGTACGGTCCTCGTCTTCGCTCAGAAAGCGCAGTTGGCCGTCGGGCTCCGCCTCGATCTTTCCGATATAGTGGCCCGGAACCTGATCTGACGAAAGCGTTGTAAAAACGCCATTTCGATAGATCGTCAAAATGCCGTCCTCCATCGTCGTGGCGTAGATGGTACCGTCCTTGTCGGCATAAATGCCCGTAAAACGGTTGTTTGCGATGCCTTTTGTATTTCCCTTATTGAATGTCGTGAACCGTAAGCCGTCAAACCTAACGAGCCCGTCGAACGTGGTAAACCAGAGGTAACCATCCGGCGTCTGCGTTACCTGGCGAACGCCATTTTGCGGCAGGCCGTTATCGGTCGTCCAGGAATCGAAACGATATTGGCCGAGAACGCGGAATGACGCAGCCAGGCCAACTATTAGGCAAAAACCGATCAATAACTTTCGTTGGAGATTCATTAGGAGAGCACGTTAGCGAGGAAATGTGGAGGAAGAGGGACAAAAACGGAGAGCGTATCGATAACGCCAAATATTATTAAACAACAATGTTCAAACTGCCGTCAATAGTTTTGTTTTTCAGGAGAGAAAAGATCTTTAGTACATCTTCGTCACATCGACGCCAGTGTAATAATGTTTGATGATCTCGTCATATTTCACGCCCATTTTAGCGAGGCCGAACGCTCCGTACTGGCACATCCCGACGCCGTGGCCCCAACCGCGGCCCGTAAAGGTATAGCTGGCAACCGTCGACCCGCTGTAGCGTTTATTGATGACAAAAAGCTGTTCGTTGAGACGCAAGGCCGAACGGATCTTGCCGCCCTTGAGGATCTTGGTACCGTTGGAGCCAACTATCTCAAGCTCTACTGCCCGTCGCGAATATCCAACTTTCTTAACATTCAGATCATAGAGCGTGCCGATGCCGCGAACATAGCGTGAGAGCCGCGACTGTACATCGCCGGCCCCGAGAGATTTGTTCCAAAGGACGAAGGGCGACAGGTTTTCAGCCGTGGTTGGCGTATCGGTCGGTTTGATCTCAAGATATTTGACCGCGCCGAGGGCATCGAGCTGATAATTGACCGTCTCCCCGCCAACGAGGGCAGCTTCCTTGACCGGATACATCGTCGCTCCGAATTCACGGAACAGAAACACGTCGGGCCGTATCACGAGCTGCTTTTCTGTCTTTCCGGTTCTCAATACGAGTTTGCCATCGATCGAAGCTTTCGTAGTTGCGGTCAAAGTCTCGGTCATCCACTTTTTCTTTTCGTAGATCTGGCGGATCAGGCGCAGCATCCTGGCTCTTGAGAATGGCCGGTTCGGCTTTAGCGTCAGGTCGGGATGGATCGCGAAATATCCGTCGCGGAGCAGCAGAGCAAAGTCAGCACGCCTTTCCTTTGGGATCTCTGCGGCATCATCGAAGGAAAGCTGATAGTTAATGTCAGAATCGGTCAGCATCGTGTCCGCGTAACCCGGCGCGTAGATGAAGCTGGAAATGATGCGGGCGAGTTCGGTCGGCTTAGCCGTGTTTTTATCGACGTTCGGATAGGTTTTGCCGAAGCGGCCTGCGAGATTATTTAGCCAGTTCGACATTTCGCTTTCAGTCGGAACGTCCTCAAACCAATCATCCGTCATCTGCGTCGTCGAAAGTTGAAAGCCGTTCGAAGCAAGCACGGACATCAGCCGGACGAGCTCGAGATTTCCCTCGTCGCGGAGTTTGGCAGGAATTCGTGAGGTCTTTACAAAGAACGGCTCGAAATGGCGACGGCCTTCGAGCGAGCATTCGACGCCTTTCAGGTACGGCTCGCTCTTGTCAAAGATATTTTCGCCGTCCTCGGTTCGTCCGCCGCAGGTCGACGTGAAATATGCCATGATCGGCTTGCCTTGGTACGTTGCAACCATTCCCCGGGTTGCTTGAACCGCCTGGGTTCCCATTTTCGTCTCGATCGAAACGCCCTTATAAACCTGCGACCAGATCGTCGGCACCATGTCGAAACCCTGTTTCCCGTATCCGCCGATATTCGCGATCGCATAGGTTCGAGCGGCGACGGCCTGCGCCTTTTGAGCCTCGAGCTGAGGCAAGCCGAGTTCCGCCGGAACAACGCCAAGCAGGTAATCTTCGAGCGGAACTACATTGACGACGGTGAGTGAGCCGCGAGCGTTAACAAAGACCTCGATCTTGCCGCGGTAGGCTTTTCCATTGAGGCGAACGGGATTTGACCGCTCGTTGACGGACCCAAAGGCGATCGATTTTAACGATGAATATCTGGCAGGCTCGCTCGGGCCGTTGACAATAACCTCACGCAGGTTGGCGGCGACCGTTCCCGTCACATTGGGTTGCGTCGAACCCGTTGGTTTGATCAGGCTGCGAACCTCTGATGGGCCGCCGGCCTTGAGCTGCTGCGACAAAGCGATGGCGTCTTCAGAAACAACCGTCTTTTTCTCAACGACCACGACAGCATCATCAAACCCCTTTTCCGCAAGTCTTGCCTTTAGTTCGTCCGCTTCAATACTAGATTCCTTGACTGAACCGACCCAGATCTTCCAGGTGTTCGATGCAGTGTCGAGGCTCGTTAGTGCCGTTTCGCCGGTGGCCTCCCGGATCTCGTAAGCCATCGTGTTCGCATCATTTTGTGACGGCAGGTTCTGAAATTCAATGCGGTAATTCTCGATCTCGGGCGGCCGATAAGCCCTCGCCGAAACCGTCACCCGGGTGGTCGCCAGCAATTTGGACGGCTCGTCCGGGCTCACCGCAACCAGCGATGAATCGGTTGTGGTGATCGATACAGAGCTCGAGTTCGTCGAGAGCCCGATCCTGATCATCGGCTCAGAAGCAAGCCTCGTGAATTCAATAGTGTCCGCCGAGATCGTACCGACGATCAAGATAACGAGAGCAAATACCGAGATCCAACGTCGAATTGCCATCTTTTAATGATATCAAATTAATTCTTTGCAGATGAGCTCTTTTCCCGAGAACTTCTTCCAGAGCACGAAACTTAATTGACGCAGCGGACGAATGCCATTTTTAAACCTATGGGAAGAACGCAGCCGGAATTTACAACTGATCTCGCAACGGTACTCGAACGGGTTGAGACGGTCGACCCGATTCGATACGCCCGTACGAGGAATTTTATCGACGGCGATGTAACTTATCTATCGCCGTACATCTCGCGTGGCGTTATATCGACGAAATACGTGTTGAAGCGAACCCTTGCTCGCGGGTTCGAGCCGCGAAAGGTCGAAAAGTTTATCCAGGAACTCGCCTGGCGTGAGTTTTACCAGCGAACGTGGCAGGTAAAAGAAGAGATGATCGACCGCGATCTGAGGCAGCCGCAGGAAGGTGTCGCGAATTCACAGATCGCCTCCTCGATAGTTAACGCAGTTACCGGGATCGAGGCGGTCGATTCGGCGATCAAGGAATTTTACGAAACGGGCTATCTACACAACCACGTCCGAATGTATACCGCGGCGATCGCCTGCAACATTGGCCGCAGCCATTGGCGTACACCCGCCCGCTGGATGTACTACCACCTGCTCGACGGAGACTGGGCGAGCAACGCGATCAGTTGGCAATGGGTCGCGGGAACGGCGAGCAGTAAGAAATACTTTGCGAATCAAGAGAACATCAACCGCTATTGTCACACGCGTCAGACCGGCACTTTTTTGGACGTTGACTATGCCGATTTTGATTCAATGAATATTCCGGCGGAACTATCGGAAACAACCTCGCCGGTTATGACTACATATCTGCCCGAAACAAAACAGCTCGAGATCGATAAGTCGATCCCGACGCTGATCTACAACAGCTACAACCTCGACCCGAATTGGAATGCAGATCTTACAGCAAACCGCGTCCTTCTACTCGAACCGTCGCATTTCCTGCGCTATCCGGTCTCGTCCAAGGTAATGGACTTCATACTGGCTGTTGCTCAAAACGTCGAGGGCATTCAGATGTTCGTCGGCGAATTCGGAGATCTATTAAGAAATTACGGGCCCGCAGACATCAGGTATAAGGAACATCCTCTGAACGGTCATTACGTTGGCACCGAGGAGAGCCGTGATTGGATGTTCGACGTGCGTGGGTATTTTTCGTCGTTTTTCTCATTCTGGAAAAAATGCGAGCGTCAGCTTAATTAACTTCTTATGCTTATTAATTATAATGAGATCACCGAACTCGACCGTATCTACCGCCTAAATCTGATCAATGCGATCACCGGTATCAAACCTGCAAACCTGATCGGCACGATCTCGGCTGATGGGCGGACAAACCTTGCTATATTCAGCTCAGTCGTCCATCTCGGCAGCGATCCGGCGATCATCGGAATGATCCTTCGCCCGGCGGGTGAAGTTCGTCGCCACACGTATGAGAACATCATTGAGTCCGGCGTTTACACAATAAACCACGTTACACCGGCGATCATCGAGCGAGCTCATTACACATCGGCAAAATTTCCGCGTGATATATCAGAGTTCGACGCGTGCGGTTTGACGGAGGAGTATTTGGATGGCTTCGCAGCTCCGTTCGTTCAGGAAAGCTCTATCAAAATAGGTTTGAAGTTCGAAGAAGAGATACCGATCGAACGAAACGGAACTTCGCTAATCATCGGCAGCATTCAGGTCGCGTCGGTTCCGGACGAGGCAAATAACGACGGACACCTCGACCTCGAGAGATCTAACACGGTCGGCATCTCAGGGCTCAACAGCTACTACACGGTGCAGAAGAAAGCTCAATTTCCTTACGCGCGGCCGGAAGAACTGCCGAAATTCGAGTAAATGCTTGAATGCCGGCTATTTTTCTAGAGCATTGAATATGAACGGAAATGTCCCCCAACTTTGTCCGCGATGCTGCGGGCGGAAAGCGAACAGGATGATCCTGCCTTTTCCGTACGAAGCCTCAGCGAGAGCTGTTTTACCGTTCACGAATTTTTCACCCAGCATCCAGCCGGACAATAACGCATCTTTTTTTGCGTAACGTGCGATCGTCCTGACCTTCTTATCATCGGTTACGTCAAAAGCCGAGCTGTTCGTGAAATATGCGGCCGTGTCCGCCCGCAGGCCTTTTGCGAGCGGGTCGTTTGTTTCAACTTCGAGCTTTACGACCGAACCGGGATTATAGAATTCACTGCGTTTCAGGCCGGTGACCACGTTCTTGATCGGCAGGTTAAATCGCTTTATCGCCATTTCGCAGGAATCGTCAAAGCAGATCAGTGTGCCGCCATCGGAGACAAATTTCTTGAGATTTTCGACTCCGGGCTCGCCGATACCACCCGCGAGTTCGGCTGGATATCGATCCGCGCTTAAGCCCTTTACGATCGTGTTTTCGCCGTCGGCAGGAAGTATCAGAGCATCGACTTTTAGCTCACCACCGCGAATGTCTTTGTCGGTGATCGAACGATACGGTATTTGAAACGTATCGAAGACGAGCCGCGTCCAGCCCTCGTCCATCGATCCTGAGTAACTCTTGTAAAGACCGATCTTAGGATTCGTCTTCAGCGGATTCGGTTGTTTTGCGAACGGCGTTCCCTGCGGCCCAAGGTTCATCACGGCTCGTGCCTGATCGATGTTCTCAACCTTTTTGAGCGTCGATCTGTCTTTTTCCAGGTCACGGATCTGCCATACGGTTTCGGCCTCGACACCCATCTGAAGCGGCAGCGTCCAGCCGGCGACATCGTACGGTACCTCAGCCTCTCCATTGGCATTGCGGCGGTCGGGATAGACCTGCTTCTCAAACAGGCTGAGGACGTTATTCTTCTGCGGCTGATTCACGAAGACAAGAAAGCTGCCGAGGGGCATTTCGTGAAAGACCTGGGTCGCCTTTTCGTGCTTAACGTAAAGCTCCTGTGTCATCTGGTAAACTTCCATCCCCTGAGCCATCAAGATCTCGAGAAAACGCGATACTGTACCTGCATTCGGCTGCCCTGCGGGCACGATGAACGCGACTGGATCTTCGCCTGTTGGAGACAGATTTGCTTTACCAAGATCATAGAAATTCTGGAGATATCGCGGGCGGAATTTTGCCGCCATTTGAAGTAGGCTTCGCGACGCGGACATCTCGATATTCGCGATGTCCACCGGCCTCCAAAGGCCGCCTTCCCAAGTGTCGGGATAGTTGGTCGCAGGCTCGAGCAGATTCGAAAGGCCGCGGGTCGCACGGTTTCTCGCCAGGTCTTCTTTCTTGATCGTGACCGGCGACATCAGATTCGTGCTGGCAGCTTCGGACAGAATACCGATCGAATTGTGATAGTAAGGAGCGGAGCGAAAGCCGCCATGCCACCATGTGTCGTACGTCGAATTAGTTGCAACGCCTGCTATATTCTTTGCCTGTAGATCGGCGGCCATTTTGTATCCGATCAGTCCGACCTCTCGCAGAATAGATGGCGAGATTCTGGGATTAATCGGATCAAAGAATGGCGGGATAATGAACCGCGAGTTATTCTGCCCTTGTTGGTGAACGTCGTAAACGAACTGCGGAAACCACTGCTGCCAAAAGAACTTTGTGATCGTCTGAGTCTCGACGAGGTTGAGCATGAACCAGTCACGGTTGTCGTCGTGGCCCGCATAGTGATGATAGAGTTCAGGCGGCGAGGTGCCTTCGCTCTTAGTGCCGAGCGTTTTGCGGTACCAGTTCGCCACAATGTCGATACCGTCAGGGTTGGACGACGGGATCAGGAGCAGGATCGTGTTGTCGAGGATCTCTTTGGTTTCGCTATCATTCGCTGTCGCAAGTTCGTAGGCAAGATTCATCGACATCTGCGACGCAACGATCTCTGTCGAATGGATCGAACATGAGATCGAGACGATCGTTTTACCGTTCTTGATCAGGTCGGCAAGTTCTTTTTCGTCCTTTACGGTTCGCGGGTCGGCGAGTTTTGCTGAGATCTGACGGTATTTCTCAAGATTCTTGATGTTGTCCGGCGACGAAATGAATGAAACGATCAGCGGATTTCCATTCGTCGTTTTTCCGATCTCCTTGACCGCGACCTTGTTGCTGGCTTTATCGAGCTTCGTAAAGTAATCGTTGATCTGTTTCCAGTCAGCGATCGTCTTGTCATCCGTCGGATTAAATCCAAGAACTGATTTCGGGCTCGGAACTTGAGCGGCGATAGCGAGGCTAAAGAATGTTATTAAACCGCAGATCCGCAGGGCCGCGGAGAAAGAATGGGCAAATTCACTAATGTTGAACTTACGAAATCGAGTAGAAATGTTCATAATCTTAAAATCCTACCCTCAGCGTCTTTGCGACTCTGCGGTAAAAACCAAATATGGCGAACGAATATCTTGAAGCGGTAGAGCAAAATCAGAAACTGACTTTTCCTGTTCAGAAGTCTAACAAATCGAGCCTTGCCGGGAAAATACGGTATTGGTGGAGTTGGTTTGTAGCCTGTTCGCTTTTGCTCTTCATTGCGACGCCCGCACTGTTATTTCTTTGGATAATTAACCGCCGAATGTGGCTTTATCCGCTGGCGCAATGGGGAGCGAGAACATGGCTTCATGCGTGCGGTGCAACGGTTAAGG
Organism: Acidobacteriota bacterium; assembly: GCA_016703965.1. Classification (NCBI taxonomy): domain Bacteria; kingdom Pseudomonadati; phylum Acidobacteriota; species Acidobacteriota bacterium. Next base: position 763,608 of record JADJBB010000021.1, on the reverse strand, counting down.
TGACCGGGCAGGAGAATATAGACCCGAACCGCAGCTACGTTTTTGCTTCGAATCACCGTTCGTACCTCGATACCGCAACCTTGTTTTTCTATGCCGGACAGAAGATGGGTTTAGTTGCAAAAGCTGAGCTGCTGAAAGCTCCGGTTCTCGGCCAGGGCATGGGCTTCGTGAATATCATCGCCATCGACCGCAGCAACCCCGAACGCGCTGTCGCCTCGATGAAAAAAGCTCGCGAGGTGATGGACGATGGCTATTCGTTCGGCGTCTTTGTCGAGGGAACGCGCGGAATGCCGGGCGAACTGCTGCCCTTCAAGAAAGGAGCATTTCACCTCGCACTTCAGACCGGTTCGGCGATCGTGCCCGTGGCGATAAAAAATTCTGATTGGATGATGGGTAAGCGAACGGGCGTGGCTTTCAGCGGTGAGATCGAAATGGTACTCCTCAAGCCGATCGAGACCGAGCGGAAAACCGCTGAGGACCTGATGGATCTGCTCAAGGAAACGAGGCTTGCTATCGCCGAGGAACTGGGAGATAGTGAAAAATAAAAAGAGCAGAGACGCGATAATTACGCGCTCTGCTCTTTACTTTTAACTTTGCAATTTTAACTATTAGCTACTCCGGCTTCTTCGCCGTCGGTTTAGGGGTTGGCGTCGGCGTTGGCGTTGGGTCGTCGTCGAGGATCCTGACCTCCGATCGGCCGACCGAGTACTCTGTGTACCTTACGCGCATCCTGATTCGAAGAACGGCTCCGTCATCAAAAACAAGTTCATCATCAGCCCGGGCATCTGACGGGAACCAATATTTGCCGTCGATCTGCTCCCTCGTGGTTTCGACGATCGGGAATTTATTTTTCTTGGTCTCAGGCAGGCCTTTGCCGCGGGATTTTACGATCATCAGGTCATCGACATCGACCCAGATCCGGCCCATAAAATATCTCTGCTTTGTCTTGCTCGCGTCCGGCATGACCTTTGGCGCAACGTCAAATACGTACAAATTCAGCTCATCGATCTTCTGCATACCGACGTATGAAAACTTGTATTGCGAGACCATCGATGGCTCGAGCGCGAACGGATTGACGCCGCCGAGATCCTCAAGATCCTCCGGCGTAACCATTCCGGGTGGAGTCGTTGCGATCGGAGCGAAAAGTATCTTCTCAAATCGAACGCCCTCAGAATTGAAGGTCATGTATGAATCACGCCGGTAGGTGCCCGCGATCTGGCCGCCCAGCCCGATCTCGTTGACCGTGGCATACCGCTTGAACGCGTAACTTCGCAGTGCGACGCGAAAATCACCCTCATTCTCAGTGACCTTTTTAATTATTCGATCGATCTCCGCCTGGCTGAGCTCTTTCCGCGTTATGTTATCAGCAACCTGCGCCGAGGCGATCATCGAGACAGCCGCGAGGAGAAGTAATAAGACAAGGTTCTTTTTCATTCTGTTTAGATTATCTTACACGAGCTAAAAGCATAGATGCCAGACGAAGCGAAATAGTTGACAGGCGAAAAGCAGTTCATTGAACGAGGGCACTTTTGGCAGCTATCATACGCACAAAACAAAAACGGGCTCGAAAGCCCGTTTTTAGTGAGAATTAGAAATTTATTTTTAATCAACAAAGTCGATCTGCACTCTGTGAGGAATGATGCCTGCCTTGTGGCCCTCATCGAGCAATAGCCGGACGGCCTCGCGGCCGCGGTCGCCGTAGTCGAGCGTCAGGTCATTGACCCACATCGCGACGAATCGATCGGCAAGCTCCGGCTGCATATCGCGTGCGAACTGCATCGCATATGCAAGCGCGTCCTCGCGGTTCTCCATCGAGTAGGCAATGCTGGCGTGCAGGTATTTCGAAACTTCTTTCATCAATTCCGGACCAAGGTCGCGGCGGATGACGTTACCGCCCATTGGGAGCGGCAGCGAAGTTTTCTCATGCCACCATTCGCCGAGATCGAGAACCTTATACAAGCCCAACTGATGATAGAAAAGCTGGCCTTCGTGGATGAGCAAACCTGCGTCGACATCGCCCTTCAAAACTGTGTCGATGATCTCGTCAAACGGGACGACGACGTGTTCAAAATCGGCGTTATAGATCTTGAGCGCGAGATATGCACTCGTCAGTTCACCGGGAACCGCGATCTTCATTTTGCCGATGTCTTCGGCTTTTTTGGGTTCTTTCGACACAACGATCGGGCCATATTTATCACCGATGCTTGCTCCGTGCGGCAACAGTGCGTATTTGTCCGCGATGTACGCGTAAGCGTGGAAGGAAACGGCCGTCACATCAAAGACGCCGTTTTTGGCATCTTCGTTGAGCGTTTGAATATCCTTGAGCGTGTGCTCAAACTTCAGGCCTGGGGTCTCAAGCTTGTTTGTAGCAAGCCCATAAAACATGAAAGCATCATCCGAATCGGGCGAATGAGCAACAGTGATGGTCCGTTTTCCGGGAGTTTCGTTAGCGTTTACTGGCATACTTCTAAACCTGGGAGGTGTACACATTGGTGTCGTACAAAACCCTTATTCTACCGTTTTCAGCGTGTTTGGCAAATAGGCCGTCTAACTCTTTGACCATCTCGTCGAAAACAGCATCGGACTCGTTCGGCATGTAGGAAGACGACAGCATACGGCCTTTAATTCCATCGAAATCGAAATCCTGATGATTTGGAAATGTCGTGGCGGCGTATTCCGTTCGAAAGAAATCCGATAATTGATCTCCAGCGATATTCTCGTGACGAACATTGCCGTAATCGTAAGCGTATTTGATGAGGAATGCCTCGTAGTCCACCAAAAATGGGGTGGAATCGAGCTGCCGCTCGTTCCAGATCAGCACGATATGGCCGCCGGGTTTGAGAATTCGGTTAAATTCGGTGCGAGTTTTCTCCGGCTCGAACCAGTGAAATGCCTGGGCCGCAACGACGAGGTCGACCGAGTTTTCTGGAAGCGATGTGTCCGTCGAGTTTGCGTCGACAAGCTCGAATTCAGGAAAGCCAGCGAGATATTCGACAGCCGCCTCACGCATCGCGGCGTTTGGCTCAATTCCGATAACGCGGTTCCCGTTTTCGAGGAATATCCTGGATGAAATGCCGGTTCCACAACCGATATCGGCGATGACCGAATCTAACGTCAGGCCACACTTTTCCGCCAAATAGCCGATGATCGCCGCCGGATAGTGCGGACGATATTTTATGTAGTTGGCAACGCGGTTAGAAAATCTTTCGACGGAATCGGTCATTTTAGTCCCCCGCGAGGAAAAAGCCCATCTTCCAGACACCTCGTTTCTTGGTAAATCCGGCGCGGTAATCAATGCTGCTGCGGACAAATTCGTTTTTCACATAACCCTTTTGCCCGCCCAGGGTTTTAATCTCCCACCACTCGGGATATTCCGACTTGCCGCTCTTAGGAATGGTTTCAGGCTCGATCTGAACGATATTGTACGAGAGTTTGCCGATCACCTCGGCATTCATGTTGGGCTGTTTGCGAAGATTCACGTTGTTGCCAAAGATGACCTGATAGTCAAAAGCGTCAAGATCCTCAGGCCAAGTCGTAAAAGTATATGGTGCCATGAATGTCGTCGTTCCACCTTTTTCGAACGTTCCGCCGTTCTTGAGAACCGTCAAGAATTCCTTCCAGAACCTGCTGTTCTTAGACGTTAACTTCCAGTCGCGTTTGAAGTTTGCGATACCGTCAACGCCGCCGAAGCCAAGTTGTATCTTTGGATCGACGATCGAAAGGACATACTTCGCGTCACGCCGCTCCGTGGCGGCGATCAGTTTGGTGCGGAAAGCCAGAAACGAAGAGTCTTTCGCCGCCTCATCTACCGGTTTTACGTACCTTTCCTGGGCAGCATTACAAATAGTAAGAATTGACAGCACAAACAAAATTGAAACGGATCTTTTCACGGGATCTCCTCCTTAACTTCCTCGCCCGTCCACTGCGATCTCTTCGAATGTGGTATATCGAACTGATCCAGGATGCGAAAGCATAGATGCTCTACAAGGTCGTCGATTGTCTTAGGCCGGTGATAAAAGCCGGGACTTGCAGGCAGAATGCTGGCTCCGGCGTGCGTGAGCTTGAGCATATTTTCGAGATGGATCGCATTGTAGGGCGTTTCACGCGGGACGAGGACGAGCCTGCGCCGTTCCTTTAGGCATACATCCGCCGCCCGATGGACGAGGTTCGTACCGGCTCCCGAGGCGATCGAACCTATCGTTCCCATTGAACACGGCACAATGATCATTCCGGCCTGTTTATTCGACCCGGAGGAAGGCTTCGCCGCAAAATTATCGAGCCGCCAGAACCGGATGATCTTTGATCCGGCCTCGAGGCCGAGCCACGCATTGATCTTCGCGGCGTCAGGATCTTTTAGATTAACGCCCATTTCGACCTGGGCGACGGTCGCGGCCGTGCCGGACATGATGAGATTGATGGTCTCCACAACGCCGCTCGCTGCGAGCAGCTGCAGGGTTCGTTGTGCATAGATAGTGCCCGAGGCACCGGTGATCGCAAGTGTAATTTCCATATCAGGCCAACTATGAGTTTAGCGGTGTACGAGAAACTAACAAAGTCAGAAAGCTCCGTCAGAGCTCGGCACAGTTACAATTGCAACCAAATCTAGGCTAAAGTTATCCAATTAGCTGCCTACCCTTTATTTGATGGCTTTCGCCAGACAGCTTTCAGGCATCACATCTGCGAAACATTATGTCGAGATACAAAACGATCCCGCTACTAACCCTTATCTTTCTCTCGGCCTTTGCCGCGTTCGCACAATCGACGGGTAAATCGCCCGTTATCATAATTCCGGGCATAACAGGTTCCGACCTGGTAAATCCTAAGACCGGCAAGACTGTCTGGTTCAGCCTGAAACGCGATAAGGAAGATGACTTGCGGCTGCCGATGAGGTCGCCGGTACTTAGTGCAAACCGCGACAGTTTGGTTCCCAAAGATATTATCCGCAAGGTCGAACTATCGGTTCTGCCGGATGTCGAGGTCTATCAATCGCTCATCGACGCCCTCAAGAGCCGCGGCTACACCGAAGGAAATTGGGACAAGCCTGAGGCGTCGGATGTCTTCTATGTGTTTCCTTACGACTGGCGGCGTGACAACGTCGAGACCGCCCGTCTGCTTTTTCAAAGGATCGAAAAGACAAAACGCTTGCTCAAACGACCGAAACTTAAATTTGACATCCTCGCCCACTCGATGGGCGGCCTGATCGCACGTTACGCCGCGATGTACGGCAAGGCAGAACCGCCCGCAACCGCTTCGCCCAAGCCAACGTGGGCCGGAGCCATTCACATCGACAAATTGATGATGTTCGGCACACCGAACGAAGGCGCGATGGATTCGCTGAACTCGCTCATCAATGGCTATCCGATCGTCGCCGACCGGAAACTGCCGTTCATTGATGACCTGCGGCCCGAAGACGTTATGAGCAATCCGTCGGGCTTTCAACTGCTGCCGCACCAAAATTCGGCCCGATTCCTTGATGAGAACCTCCAGCCCATGAATGTTGATATCTACAATATCGACACCTGGATCAAATACGGTTGGGGTGCTATCGCGGATCCAAAGTTTCTGAGCAAGCTGAAAGGGGCACCGCAAACCGGGGACGTGGTTAAGAAGACGAATATGTCTGAGCCCACCAACGGACGGAGCTACGACGATCTGCTTGTTGAAAAAACCACATATGCTCAGGTTCGCTCGTATTTTATTTCCGCACTCACCCGCGCAAAACGCTTTCAGGCCGCACTCGATGCCCCTTCACCTTCGACGCCGATCCGGATCTTCGCCTACGGCGGGAACTGCTCCGAAACACTCGATGCTGTGGTCATCGTCCGCGACGAAAAGAACAATCGGTGGGAAACGATCGTTGAACCTAAGAATTTTAAGGGAACGGGCGGAAAAGAAATTAAGAAGGATGCAGTTAAGGCCGCTATATATGCCATCGGTGACGGCCGCGTAACGCAGCGCTCATTGCTAAGTGAAACAAGTGTCAATGGAGGCCCGGTGATCGAGAATATAGCCTTTGCGTTATCATTCTTCGCCTGCGGCACGCATACAAAACTCTTTCTAGCTCAGGCGATCCAAGACAGCTTTCTCAGCGCCTTGGTTGTGGAGAAGGCTATGCAGCCTTAGGGGTTCAGCAGGACGAACAACCGATCGGCCCAATCAGACTTCGCACTTCTCAATATCTCGTATTGGGCCTGTGCCATTTCTGTTTTGCCTAATTTGATGTACGCGCGGCCGAGGTTATAGCGGGCCTTTTCGAAATCCTGATTATAGTTGATCGCTGTGTTCAGAGGTTCTACGCTTTCCTCAGCCTTGCCGGCTTCGAGCAGGCTTTCGCCGAGATTCCCGTAGGTTTTGGCGTCAGGGCGATATATCTTTAAGGATTCGAATATAGCGGCTGCGTCCGCATATCGCTTAAGCCTGAACAGCGCAAGGCCGAGCTTGTCCATGGCGTTCGCGTGATCTGGTTTGATCGCGATCGCCCGGCGATAGGCCAGGATCTCTTCGTCAGTGCGGGTCAGTTTTCCGAGCGCCAAACCGAGCGAATACTGTGTTTCCGCATTACCGTCATCGAGCCGGATCGCCTGGCGGAAGGCATCGACCGCTTCCTTATACTGGCCCAAAGCGTAGCTCGATGCTCCAATATTGACATTAACCGCCGCCCAATCAGGCCGGATCTTTGCCGCCTGCCGGGATGCCCGCAAGGCGTCGGTATGTTTTTCTAGAATGCCGTAGCAATAACCCGTCTGATACCATGCCTCGGCATACGTTGGGTCAGTGTCCGCCGCCTTTTCAAAATATGGAACTGCACGAGCATAATCATCCCGCGAAAGTTGAGCCAGGCCTTGCGAATACAGACGCTCGGCAGCCGATCGCTTATTCTTTTGCGTTTCTGAATTTAGTGACGAGAAGGTTTGGAGCTCGGTAACCTTGAGCTGCGAAATTCGTTCGGCAGGCACGGCAAAATTCAGGCTTTGGCCCTCGGCTGCCTGAAGCGTCGCAACGCCGATCACCTGCCCCGCCATATTTACCACGGGCGAACCCGAGGAACCCGGCGATATGGGCGCAGTTATCTGAATGATCTTTCCATAACCGCCGATCTCGCGTACGGCAGAGACGATTCCGTTCGAAACACTGCCCTCGAGCCCGTACGGGTTGCCGACGACAACTACCGATTCCCCTTCCAACGGCACCGCCTTGACGATAGGCAACGGGTTCGCCGAGCCTTTTGGCACATCGACCGAGAGCAAGGCGAGGTCGCCTTCGCCATCGATCGCTAAAACTCCCTTTACAGTGTATTTCTTGCCGTCGAGCAAATGGATCTCGACGCGGGAGGCTCTTTCGATGACGTGCCGGTTCGTAATTATGCGATCGCCGGCGATAAAGAAACCGCTCCCGCGCGAAAGGGTAACATCCTTTGCATCGAACGTCTCGATCGCGACGGCAGACGGCTTTATCCGCTTGACGAGCTCCGGCAAGAAGTCCTGCGCGTTGGCTGTTCCCGCGAAACACGCGAAAAGCACGAAAAAGAGGAGTATTGATCTGAGTGGACGCGAACTCATTGCTGCTTTCGGAATTATAGGCGTTTTAGACCGAGGTAACAATGATTTCTCGTCAACACGCCGCTGAATGACCGATCAAGCCGCCTTACTAATTTCTAAAATTTAATGTTTTTGTAACATCCCGTTCATACGCTATTAAGTCAGTCCGCCTAGACTGTCGATTACGCAGTAGAAATTTCATACAATCAGACAATCGATATGCAGCATACAATTCTGATCATCGAAGATGATGCGGACATAGCTGAAGGGTTGCAGTACAACCTCAAGCGCGAGGGTTTTCGCACATTGATCGCCGAGTCAGGTGAGAAGGGTTTGCGTCTCGCTCTCGACGAAAAGAACCGGCCTTCGCTGATCCTGCTCGATCTGATGCTTCCCGGAATGAGCGGCATGGAACTCTGCCGCCGTCTTCGCCGCGAATCCCTCACCGAAAAAACGCCAGTCATCATGCTTACCGCCAAAGCAGCCGAAGGAGACAAGATCCTTGGCCTCGATACCGGAGCCGATGATTACATCATCAAACCGTTCTCGATCAAAGAAGTGATAGCCCGCGTACGTTCCGTTCTGCGGCGGGTCGACACGGAAACTTCGCCAACCTACTCTGACCCTCAGTTGACCGTCGACTTTGCTGACATGCGGGTCACGTGCACGGATCGTGCGGTTAAGCTCACGCGAAAAGAATTTGCCCTGCTCGAGCATTTGATCCAAAACTCCGGCCGCGTTGCCTCGCGTCAGCAGCTGCTCGACAACGTCTGGGGCTACAGCTATTTCGGCGACACCCGTACGCTCGACGTCCACATCCGGCGCCTCCGGCAAAAGCTGGATGAATGCGGCTCATGTATTGAAACCGTAGTCGGCGTGGGTTATCGTTTTATCGGATGTAAGTAATATCTGCTCTCAAATATGAATGCCGCCGTGATCGAGCTGCCTGCAACGCAGACCTCGAACCAGATACTGCAAAAAATACTCGACACGACACGCGAAGGCGTGATCGTGGTCGACTCTACAATGCGGATCGCTCACTGTAACGTACCGGCGGCGGTGGCGTTTGCCCGTGACGGCGGGCTGGAACTTGAGACAAAACGCCTCAGCGAGGTGATCCGCGACCTGGACCTGCACGAAGCTTTTCGCAAAGCGATAGTCTCTCAAATATCGAGCGATGTCCGCCTCGAATTGCCGACCGCCGAAAAGCGAAAATTTGACGTTCACATTGCACCGATCGAGCTCAGCGGCGAGAATTTTTCGATCGGATTCTTTTACGAAACCACCCAGATCGACCGGCTCGAGATGGTCCGTCAGGAATTTCTTTCAAACATCTCGCACGAGCTGCGAACGCCGCTTACCTCGATCCTCGCCTTTGTCGAAACGCTCGAGGACGGCGGTATCGACGACAAAGAGAATAACCTCCATTTCCTCAACGTCATCCGTCGGAACGCCGAGCGGATGCACAGCTTGATCGCTGATATCCTCGAGCTTTCGCTGATCGAATCAGGCAATGTCGCCGTCAATATCCGCGAAATTCGGCTGCACACTGCCGTGCAGGACGTGATGAATACCCTCTCGGCAAAGGCGAAAGAACGCGAGATCGCCCTCCGAAATCTGGTGCCGGAGCAAGCGGTGATATTCGCGGATTCCGTTCGGCTCGAACAAATGCTAACGAATCTGATCGACAACGCGATCAAATTTAATCGTCACAGCGGCTCAGTTACGGTCGATTTTGACCAGGCAGATGGCCGTGACGTAATATCTGTCGAGGATACCGGCGAAGGCATTTTGCCGGAACATGCACAAAGGATCTTTGAGAGATTTTATCGGGCGGACCGAGCCCGTTCGCGCGAGATCGGCGGCACCGGCCTTGGCCTCGCGATCGTCAAACACCTTGCCCGTCTGCACGGCGGCGAGGTCGCGGTGACATCAACACTCGGCTCTGGAACGACCTTCAGGATCGAACTGCCTTCTTAAACCCGGGAACGCAGGCGCCCTCGCCCGCAAGCGTCCTGCTTCGAGTGTGCTAAAGTATGCAGTAATCGATCAAGGTGAACAATTCTGATCAAGGTCACACCGGAGGAACCGGCTTTGCAGGCCAGGGCTCCTAAGTTCCAAGGGCTGTAAACGCCTCACCCGCGAACTTAAAGTGCGTTTCCTCATCATTGCTGACCGCCCCGAGTTTCTTATAAAACTCGATCGCCGGCGTATTCCAATCCAAAACCTGAAAATCGATGCGATCAAAGCCGCGATCAGCAGTAATACGGGCGATCTCCTTCAGCATCGCCTTCCCGTTTCCACCGCCCTGGAATTCCGGCTTTAGATAGATATCCTCGAGATGCATCCCGCGTTCACCGCGAAAGCTGGAGAAATTTGGATAGAAAAGTGCGTAGCCTGCCAGCATATCGCCACTCCGGGCGACCAAGCCCTCAACCATCGCATCGGCTCCAAACAAGGCGGCGTAAAACCGTTCCGCCGTTGCCGTGCAATACTCGCTCAGCTTTTCGTACTCGGCAAATTCCTTTAGAAGCTCCAAAACGCCCGGAATGTCGCCGGGTTCCATTTTTCGAATCGTTAAAGTCATACAGGTCAGAACCGCCTGCGTAAGCGGGCGGAACAAAGATCAATTCCAAACAACTACCTAGCCTTGCACCAACCCAAACTATAAGCACACTTACGCAGCCGGTTCTGCCAAAAGGGCTGTCCATTTTACCGGACAGCCCTTCGTTCAAAATTACAAAAACAAAACTATGGCTTTTTCTTTGCCGGCGTCGTTACCTTCTGCGGCGTGACGTTCTGTTCTTTCTTCAGCGTTTCGATCAAAGCAACCGCGTCGGCTTTGAATTTGTTCGTGTCCGGCGCGATGCCGACGAATTTCTGGAGGAGATTTGATCCTTCCTGCAGCTTGGTCTTATCGTTGTTGATATAGCCAATGTTGACGAGGCTCAATCCCGCTCCGACAAGTGCATCAGGGTTATCCGGCGTTGTTTCCAGGATAGCCTTGTAGGCGACGATAGCATTGTCCGAATCGCCGACTACGCGATAAAGGTCTGCAAGAGCCAGGCTCGCAGCGGCCTTTTTTGCGGCATCCGGCTCATTCGCCTGATATTCCGGGATCATGACCTTAGCTACTTCGATCACACTTGGATCGACCTGCTCGGTGCGTACCGCCATCTGGAATACCTCGACAGAGCCGCGGAGCGTTCCCATCTTATTGCTGTCGTAGTTCGCTTTGTCGGTAATATCGGTAGCCGGTGCATCCTTGAGAACCTTCCACGAGTTCAAGTATCCGGCCGCCGCGTCCGCAAAATCTTTCTTAGCTTTGTTAAATGCTTCGACCTTGGCAGTTACATCAGATCCGGCTTTGATGCCGACGTTGTAGCTGTCAACGCCTCTGGTTCTCAGGGCGATGCCGCGGTTGTTGTAAAAGATCGGTGCGCTGCCGACGTAAAGCGGATCGGCTGCGATGCCTTCATCATACTTCGTGATCGCAAGGTCCATGTTCTTGGCGGAGAAAGCTTCGTTGCCGGCCTTGAGAGCAGCGGTAACGATCTCGTTGGTCTGCTGGGCTTTCTTGTTCTTTTCCTCGACCTCTTTCTTTTTGGACTCGTATTCAGCCTGAGCCTTCTTCATTTCCTCGGTGTTCTGAACCGCTTCCGGACTTCCGGCCGCCACCTTCGGCTTAGCTGCCTGGGCCCTTACATCAGCCTCAGCCATCTTGCTGCCGTCACCGGGATTCATTGTGATCAGGAGGCGTTCCTGTCCGGCTTTGACGTTCGTCAGATAGGTCGGTGCCGCACCCGGTGCCGAGACGGATAGAATGAACGTCCAGCCGAGCTGAAGGCCGGCGAAGTTGAATTCACCACGCTTATTCGTCTTTGCGGGCGGCGAACTCGCCTTGATGTCGGTTCTAAAAACCTCAACCAATGCTCCCTCAACCGGAACTCGCGTACCATCGGCCTTTAGCATTTCGACGGTGCCGGTTACCGGGGCATTCTGGGCAAAAATGGCGACACCGCCGACAAAAATAACGATGCCGGCAAAAATGAATGAAATTAATGACTTGCGAAACATATACGTCCTCCGATATTAACAAACGACCGATATTGGCGACTCGTAAGATGCGCGAACCTTATCGAGGGTTTGTAATAATTCCCTCTATTCTAAACCAATTTCCACGAAATTCCGAAGCAAGAGCGGGCCGCCTAATAAGTTTACCGCTAAAAATCTGATATACCGAAAACTTGCAGCGATCCGAAGTGGGAACATTGCCCTAGTTTTTGAAGACAGATAGAAAGGATCAAGCGGATGACCACCGATCTTCCTAAATACTTCCGCTTTGGTCCGCGTTCAAAAAGCGATGTAACTAACTCTTGTGACTTGCCGCACATCGCGGTGGGCCGAGCCCTGTGATAATCTACTCAATTAAATTTTTGGAGCGTCACAGCTCCCACGTGAGATACATGACCTACAGAGTTTTCAATTTCAGTGCCGGCCCGGCGGCGATACCGCTTCCAGTTCTAGAACGGGCACAGGCCGAGCTTCTTTCAGTCAACGGCATCGGAATGAGCGTGATGGAGATCAGCCACCGCTCGACGCAGTTCGAAGCCATCCTCGCGGGAGCCGAACAAGGCCTTCGCGACGTTCTGAACGTGCCCGACAATTTCCGCATTTTGTTTATGCAGGGTGGGGCGTCGATGCAGTTCTCGATGATACCGATCAATTTTCTGGGTGCGGACCAAACAGCCGATTACGTCATCACCGGTTTCTGGGGCCGCAAAGCCCTTGTCGAGGCCCAGCGTTGCGGCAACGTCAACGTGATCTACACCTCCGCCGAAAGCGGCTATCGTACGACGCCGGGTCAGGCCGAGCTGAATTTCAGTCCGGATGCACGCTACGTCCATTACGTCGCGAACGAGACCATCGAGGGAGTTGAGTTTCAATACGACATCGAGGGCGCCGGCATTCCGGTCATCTGCGATATGTCGTCAAATATCATGTCGAAACCGGTAGATTTCGATAAATTCGCGATGGTTTACAACGGCGCCCAAAAGAATATCGGCCCGAGCGGTATCGCTGTCGTTTTCATCCGCGAAGATATGCTCGAGATCATCCCGCAAGGCCTGCATTCGCTGCTCGATTACCGTAATGTTGCTGCCAATGATTCGATGGCGAATACGCCGAACACCTGGGCCATCTACATTGTCGGCCTCGTGTGCGATTGGCTCAAAGAGCAAGGCGGCCTCGCAGCGATGCAAAAGCGAAACATCGAAAAGGCCGGTCTGCTGTATAACGCGCTCGACACCAGCGACGGTTATTTCACCGGCCACGCGAACCACGATGTACGTTCCATGATGAACGTAACATTCAAACTGCCGACCCCGGAACTCGACGAAAAATTCTGCGCCGAAGCCGAACAAAATGGCCTCGACGGCCTACGCGGCCACCGCTCACTCGGCGGTATCCGAGCCTCGATCTACAACGCCTTCCCGAGAGAAGGCGTCACGGCATTGGTCGATTTTATGCAGGATTTCGCCCAAAAGAACGGATAAAGACTGGAGCGCAAGCGTCCTGCTTGCCAACGCCGGTTCCTCCGGCGTAACGGCGATTCGGATTAAAACCACATTGCATCCCTATCGGCGCGTTTTTCACACGCTTAGTAAGGCCGCTGCCAGCTCCGCTTCCTCACCTTCGCCCACCGTCCGGAGGTCGATCATCACGCGGTCGTCAACAATTCGGGTAATGATCGGTGTAGGAGCATTACGCAGTGCGAATTCCAATCGCGAAGCGGACAAATGAGTATGACTAACAGCTATCAAAGCGGTTTCCGGCGTCACATTTGGCGCAGCTCCGCCGCCGACGGCGGAAACGCCATCGACAATTTCAAATTTCAGATCTGAAATTTGAGATGCCGAATCCCGCGGATCTTCAGAAGCAGCGACAGCCGAGTTGACGAATCGCTCTGCTCTTTCCCGAATTTCGGCCTTGGTCATCGACAGCATCCGCAACACCGGAACGTCATCGGCCTCGGAGCCTCTGCGATATACCTCGAGCGTTGCTTCGAGCGCCGCGTAGGTCAGTTTATCGACCCGCAATGCCCTGTACAGCGGATGTTTTCGTAAGCGTTCAATATATTCAGCCTTACCGGCAATGATGCCGGATTGTGGGCCGCCGAGGAGTTTGTCGCCGCTGAATGTAACGATATCGACACCCGCCGCGATCGAGACATTCACCTGCGGCTCGTCTGTCAGCCCGAGGCCGCTGAGGTCGATCAACGCTCCCGATCCAATGTCTTCGTACAGCACGATCCCGGATCGATGTGCCAGATCGGCGAGTTCGTCCAGGCCCGGCATTGAGGTGAATCCGACAATGCGGTAATTCGACGGATGAACCCGGAGGATCACGCGAGTCTGCTCATTGATCGCCTTTTCGTAATCAGCAAGTTTTGTGCGATTTGTCGTCCCGACCTCGCGAAGAACCGCTCCGGATTGGGTGAGAACATCCGGCACGCGGAAATCACCGCCGATCTCGACCATTTCCCCCCGCGAGATGATCACCTCGCCGCCGAAACCGAACCCTGTCAGCACAAAAAACGCCGCTGCGGCACAATTATTGACGATCAAAACGCTCTCGGCTCCGGTCAGTTCAGCCAGCAATTCCTCAGCCCGCTGGCCGCGTCTGCCGCGTTTGCCGGTATTGATGTCATATTCGAGCGTGCAGTAACCGGCGGCATCGGCGATCGCCATACGTGCGTTCTCCGAGAGCGGAGCACGGCCGAGATTGGTGTGAATGACGACACCTGTGGCGTTAATAACACGATGGCTGCCGGCCAACCGTTCAAGTCTCCAGGCTTCTGATAATTTGCTCTCCGCATTGCAAAGAAGGTCGTATTTTGAAAGCTCCGAGCTTGGATCTGACGAAATTTCGCTCCGCAGTTCCGCGATCACAGCACGGGCAAGCACTGCGGCATGTCTCTCGCCGGCGGCCGAGATGATCGCGGAACCGGTCTCTGAACGCAGCACCTCATCGACGGAGGGCAGATTACGAAGCACGGAATTTGGAGCTGAGGCTGATGGCATATTTTTATCTTATCCGAAGTAGTTGAAGAAAAACATGGAATTCCTGCCGTGTTATAGCTATTATTTAAATAGCGGCTCCCCGCGCCCGCTTCTCACCCAAAGGAAAATCAAGATCATGGCTCTAGGAAAACAATACGGCAACCAACTAACGCGCAAACAGGAAGAGGTCGAATTCGATCAAAAACTAAGCCGGCTTGAGGACGACATCCGCAAGCTGAAGATCGATTTTGACATCTATTTTAATGGTGCCACAAAACGTGCTCCGCTCGAGGCTCGCGCCCGGCTTGAATCAACCATAAAACGCCTCGCCGATCACCGGACCATGAGCTTTGCCCAGCGATATTACCTCAATACGCTCGTCTCCCGATTCACCTCGTACCGCGAACTCTGGCGGCGAACTTTGAAAGCCAAGGGCGAGGAAATGACGTAAGAGAAAAGAAGTAACCACGAAATAACACAAAAAAGACACAAAAAACTTGTGTCTTTTTGTGTCTCTTATAGCATTTTCGTGACTGAGACTTTTGCATGAAAACTCCTCTCCAAAAAAGACGAAAAAAGGCAGCCTTGCCCGACTGCCTTTTTTCTGATTTTACTTGGGAGTTGCCCCTACGCGACTTTCATCACGTTCTCGGCCTGAGGCCCTTTTGGACCGTCGGTTACTTCGAACTCAACTTCCTGGCCCTGGATCAGGGTTTTGTACCCGTCACCGCCAATGGCGCTGTAATGAACGAAAATATCCTGTTCGCCGGGCTGCTCAATAAATCCGTAGCCCTTTGCGTTGTTAAACCATTTGACCTTGCCGATAGCTTTTGACATCACTCTGTAAATCCTCCTAAAACTTCTAGTTCCTCATATAATTTTTCTGCCCACCTTTATCGGGATCATGGCAGAAAACAAACCGCCCCACACACTGCGCCAAAAACGGCACGGCTTCCGGTGCGGAAAAAGTTCTACTTCGCACGTCTCATTACAAATAAATCGAGACCTTAAAATGCAAGATCTTAGTTGTATTTTGCTTGGGTTGTGTTAATAGACGAATGGAAATTTAACCAAATCTCGAACTTCTGTCAAGGGATTTTTCCCCATTTCGGGGAAAATTGACATAAATATGCCGATACCGCAAGATAAAGCCAATATTTGCGGACTAAAGAGCCTCCAACCATGTCATCTGAATACGGTCAAAACGCACTGCTTACTTACAACGAATACCTGAAAGTTCCGTCGCTGCTCGAGCAGCAGCGAACGCTTTCGGACCCAACGAGCCACGATGAGTTACTGTTCATCATCATCCACCAAACCTACGAATTGTGGTTCAAACAGATCCTTCACGAGATCGACGCAACCATAAAATGGCTCGGTGAAGGCCGTATGTTCCGGGCGAATCACAGCCTTCGCGGTGTGGTCTCGATAGAGCGGATCCTGGTAACGCAGATCCACATTCTGGAATCGATGGCACCGATCGGTTTCCTCGAATTTCGCGACAAGCTCAATCCGGCGAGCGGTTTTCAATCAATGCAGTTTCGCGAGCTTGAATTCGTTTCAGGAGCAAAGGACGAGAAGATCCTCGCTTCGTTTAAGAACGATGAATTTGCCTTCGAACGCCTGACCCGCAGATTTGGCGAACCAACGCTCGCCGATACCTTTTGGGAACTCTGCGCCCGAAGTGGCTTAACGGTCCAAACCCACGATGACCGAGTTGCCGCAACCGTCCAGATCCTCAAAGATCCTGAAAAGAACGCCGAACTTTATAACATGCAGGACCTGCTCATCGAGCACGACGAACTGATCGTCTCTTGGCGCCACAACCACATTCTCATGGTCGAGAGAATGCTCGGCATGAAACGGGGTACGGGCGGCTCAGACGGTGTTGGCTATCTCATGACCACGCTCTCGAAAAAATTCTTCCCTGAGATATGGGAAGCCCGAACCCACTTAAAGATCGCACCACTTGCATAACGCCATGTTCAAAAGATACTTTTCGCTTGCTCTTATCCTGCTTCTAGTGGGCGCCGCCTTCGGTCAGAACGTCCGCATAACGATCCTGCACGTTAACGACGTCTATCAGTTTGCACCCGTCGAAGGTGGAAAACGCGGCGGATTGGCTCGCCTTATGACGCTCAAAAAAGCCGCGATGGCTGAAAACCCGAACACGATATTCACGCTTGGCGGCGATACGCTCTCGCCGTCGGTCGAGACCCGCACGTATCGCGGGGCACAGATGATCGATGCCTGGAATGCGGTTGGGCTCGACCTCGCGGTTTTTGGAAATCATGAGTTCGACGTCAAAACCGCTGAACTTCTCGCTCGGATGAAGGAATCGAAATTCACGTGGCTCGGTGCAAACGTGATCGACGTGAAAACCAAAAAGATCTTCGCCGATACACCGCCGTATGTCGTCCGCGAATTTGGCGGCATCAAGATCGGTTTCGTCGGCCTGCTGCTGCCAGAGACCAAGCAAACATCGTCGATGGATGAAACGCTGACCGTCACCGATTACTGCTCGACTGCGAAAATAATTGTCAAGGAAATGCGTAAAAAAGCGAAGGTAAACGCGGTTGTCGGCCTGACGCATCTTTCCATGGCCCAGGACAAAAATCTCGCCAAATGTGCCGATTTTGACCTTATCCTCGGCGGCCACGAGCATACTCTGCTCCAGTCATCATCGAACGGAACGCCGATATTCAAAATGACGGCTGACTCCCGCGAACTCGGCAAATTTAACTTGAATTTTGACGCGAAAACGAAGCGGCTTGAGAGCTTCGATTGGGAAATAATACCCGTAACAGACAGGATCGCCGACGCACCGGAGTTTGCTCCGGTGATGGAGAAATATCGCGGCTTGCTCGAAAAACTCGCCGAGCGGGTCGGAGCCACGACCGAACGGCTCGACGCCCTTTCCATCTCGTCGCGAACCATGGAAACGAATATTGGCAACTTCATCGCCGATTCATACCGCAACGCGGGCCAAGCTGATATCGGTTTTGTCAACGGCGGCTCGATCCGTGCTGACCTTGTCTACGAGCCCGGCGTACTGACAAAACGCGACGTGCTGTCGATCCTGCCGTTCAACAACCCGATCGTAAAGGTCGAGCTGACCGGCAAACTCCTAAAACAGATCCTCGAACACAGCGTCGCCCGCAGCGGCCCGGGCGAAGATGGAGAACCGGGCAGATTCCCGCAGGTTTCGGGCCTGAAATTCTCATATGATCCAAAAAAACCTGCAGGCAGCCGCGTCGTCGCCGTGACGGTTGGCGGCTCGCCACTCGATGAAACGAACACCTACACACTCGCAACATCAGACTTTCTCGTATCGCGCGGCGGCGACGGCTACACAATGTTCAAGGACGCCAAGGTCGTCTCATCAGCCGCCAACGCTCCAAAAGATTCCGACGCCTTCGAAGCCGCGATCCGAAACGCTCAAAACTCGACCATCTCGCCGGTTGTTGAAGGGCGAATCGTGAGAGTGAACTAGGATCTGATCTCTTCCTTGGCGACTTTGCGTTCGCACTTTGCGGCTTTGCGGGAAACCAGCAAGACATTTCCCGCAAAGTCGCAAAAGATATAGCAGGGCCGCAATGAAAAGCCTATCTACTCTCATTCCCCAGCCGATCCACACTTTTCACAATCACCCTCTCGATCTGTCGATCAGCTGATAGTACGATCGACCGCTCGCTTGCTGGTAGGACCGAGCTGCTCCAGCCGTTTTTGTCTTTAGCGTAGACGACGAACCAGAACGCTTTTCGGCTGCCTTTTTCGGTCCAGGAAACAGTGACGCGATCTTGGCCGCGTTTTATCTTAACTGTTGGTGACGCAGGGCGTTTGGTGGTGATCCATGGGAATGCGGGTATGACCGCGTCGCGTTTGTAGACCTCGCCCGCGAGTTTGTTTTGGATGCCGCCCATGTCTTTTCTCAACGACCTTTGGCTGAAGAAGATCGCTCCGTGGGTCAGCTCGTCCTGGTGCGTCGCTGCGATCTGTGACGCGATCTCGCCTGCGGTGAAGGTCGGCGTTTCGCCGATTCTGTACACAGGAATTCCCGGCCAGATATGACGCTTTTTCACATTTTGAGATTTCCACCAATCGAGCAGATTCGGAAAACTCAGCCCTTTTCTCGCAGTTTCCCAATATAGCTGCGGGGCCAGATAGTCGACCGTTCCGTCCTGCAGCCATTTGCGGGCATCGGCGTAAAGCTCGGCGTAGGCGTTGAAGCCTGCGATATCTTTATCCGGTATCGGCTGCCAGATTCCGAATGGCGAGATGCCGTAAACGACCTCGGGTTTGATTCGTTTGATCTCGCGTCCCACTGATTCGATGAATTCGTTTACATGCGAACGACGCCAATCGGCACGACTCGGCGGTTTCTTTTCGATCCCGCCGGGAGCCATCTGATTGATAACGTACAGATAGTCCCGCCAATTTTGTTCATCCGGAAACTCGATCTTCTTGCCTTCGGCGTCAGTCTCGGCGTACGGGTAGAAATAATCGTCAAAGTGAACGCCGTCGATATCATAGCGGCGAACCACATCCTTGATCACCTTAAGCGAATGTGCCTTTGCTCGCGGATCGGTCGGGTCGAGCCACATCGACCTGCCGTATTGGCGAACTATCGACGGCTGTTTTTTGGAAACATGATCGTCCGACATCGTTTTCGCCGATGGATGATACGCACGATACGGATTGAACCACGCGTGAACTAGAATGCCGCGTTTGTGAGCCTCAGCAACCATGAACTCCAGCGGGTCGAACGCTTGAGAGCGTCCCATCTGTCCCGTCAAAAACTCAGACCAAGGCTCAAGCCTTGACCGGTACAAGGCATCCGCCATCGGCCGCACCTGAAACACCACCGCATTGAGACGCAGCTTTTTCGCGAGATCGAGGATCGCGATCAGCTCGGCCTTTTGTTCAGCGATCGGCAGATTTTTCTTTGTGGGAAAATCGATGTTATCCACCGTCGCGACCCAAACCGCACGGAATTCACGATCGATCTGCGGCAACGGCTGGGCGGCGACGCAGATCATTGAGTTCAGAATGAGGAATAGAAGCATTCCAAGATTGCTATACATACTTGCTCACATTGTTGTATTTTCCGACTTTTCGACTGGAGGGTGAGCATCCTGCTCGCCCTTAAACGCCTGGTATTTCGCTGCAGTTGCGAGAAAACCATGGGAGAGCAGGATGCCACCCTCCAGTCGCGATCAAACAAACACAGCGAAGACCTCATTCGAAAACAGCTTGCCCTTTCTAGTCAATTTCAAGTTAGAACCGCCAAGATCGATCAATCCATTCTCAGCAAGATCGTCGAGTGCACGATGATACTTTTCCACCAGATCAAAACCAAATCGCCGGTAAAACGCGTGTTGATCGATCCCGGATTCGAGCCGCAGACCGAGAAATATGAACTCGGAAGCGATCTCGATGTCCTCACGCATCACTTCGGCAGTTTTGTTTTCCTCGATCATCGAGACGTATTTCGCTGTGTCGCGTTCGTTAGCGTATCGCTGGCCTCCATCAAACGAATGGGCTGAGACGCCAAAGCCAAGAACGGGATCGAGCGTCCAGTACTTACTGTTGTGCCGCGACTCAAAGCCGGGGCGGGCAAAGTTTGAGATCTCGTATTGCTCGTATCCGGCGGCGGCGAGGCGGTCGAGCATTAGTTCGTACATCTCGGCGGCGAGTTCGGGGTCAGGGTCGGGCTGGCGGCGGCTGCGAACCTGCTCAGCGAGCGGCGTGCCCTCGTGGATCTCGAGCAGATAGAGCGAGAGATGTTCGGGGTTCATTTGGATCGCTTCGTCGAGGTTGCGTTCCCAATCTGCTAGGGTCTGGCCGGGCAAACCGGCGATCAGGTCAAAGCTGACGTTGTCAAAACCAGCCTCGCGAAGCATCCTGAACGTCTGCCGTGCGTCATTGGCATCATGCCCACGGGCGAGCAGTCTGAGCGAGCGTTCGTCGAAGGTCTGCACGCCGAAACTCGCGCGATTTATCCCCAACGAACGGAATGCCTGCAGCGTTTCCGGTGTGACGGTCGCGGGATTCATCTCCATTGTGATCTCGGCTGCGGGGTCAACGCTGAATTTCGAGTGGACGGCATCTAGGATTCGTTCGAGTTGATCCGGCTTCAGCAAAGACGGCGTGCCGCCGCCGAAGTAGATAGTGTCGATGTCAGAACCGCCTGTATAAGCGGGCGAAAGTGCCGTGGGAATCGAGCTAGATCGCATTCCAAGTTCGTTCCGCCCGATTACGCAGGTGGTTCTGACCTCTTGGCAGATCGCATAAACATACCGCTCGACCGCATCATTGCTTCGATAGATGTCGGTCGCGAAATCGCAATAGGAGCAACGCGACTTGCAGAATGGGATGTGGAGATAGATTCCGGCGGGCATAACGACTATTCTATGGCGTGGAGGCGTTTAGCAAAAGATGAACACTGAACAAATATCGTATTACGTAAACGCTGGCTCCTTCGGCTTGGTCGTAATGCTCTGGTTTATTTTCGGCTGGACCTTCCTGATTCGCAAGAAACCAACTTCGGCACCAGATACGAAACGCGCACCCAGATCCTGGGCCGGACTCATTCTCCAAGGGGTTGGGTTTGGTCTCGTCTGGGCGTTATACCGCGTTCCTTTTGGATCACCGTTGATAAACGGTCAATTCGCCGTGAACATCGTCCTTCAGATCGTCGCTGTTGTGCTTGCGGTCGCGAGCATCTGGCTTGCTGTATCGGCGATCAATGAACTTGGCAAACAGTGGAGCCTCGCAGCACGACTGACCGAGGGCCATAAGCTAATAACATCAGGAGTATACGGTATCGTTCGACACCCTATTTACACTGCAATGTTCGGGATCATGGTAGCAACCGGAATTATTTTTAGTAATTGGATAGCGATTCCTGCCGCCGTCGTTATCTTCGTGATTGGAACAAAGATCCGGACAGATCTTGAAGAAGCCCTCCTTCGTGAAGCCTTTGGCGAGGAGTTCACGAAGTGGGAGGCAAAAGTGCCGGCGCTCGTCCCCTTTATCAAATGACGCAAGCCTCTAAAACGGCTATCTCTCAGGAACCATCTCAGGTTGATAGTACAAACCCGCTCCGGGGCCCAAAGGCAACCCAAATGTGAACCACACGATCAAGAAAACTGTCCATCCAATAAAGAAGACCAATGAATATGGCATCATGAGCGACATTATCGTACCAATACCAGCTTTAGGATCGTATTTCTGAGCAAAGGCTACGATCAGCGGGAAATATGACATCAGAGGCGTAATAATGTTGCAAACGCTGTCGCCGATACGGTACGAAGCCTGAGCGAGCTCGGGCGAGTAACCGAGCAGCATGAGCATCGGAACAAAGACCGGTGCCATCACGGCCCACTTGGCTGAGGCAGAACCAATAAACAGATCAAGGAGTATGGACAGGACGACAAACGCGATGATCAGCGTGATGCCGCTAAGCTGAAGCCCCTTGAGCAGTTCCGCACCTTCAACCGCAAGTATCAATCCCAGATTGGACCAGTTAAAAAATGCGACAAATTGCGAGGCAAAGAATGCCAAAACAAGATAGACCGCCATGGTCTTCATCGAGTTTTCCATCGCGGCGATCACTTCTTCTACCTTTTTAAAAGTTCGCGAAGCGAAGCCATAAACCAGTCCGAGTAAGACTCCGCCAAAGAAAATAAATGCAATGATCCCGGATAGAAATGGTGATTTCAGCAAGCTGCCGGTTTTAGGATCGCGAAGAAATCCACTGGGCGGGATCGTTCCCCAAAGTATGAGGCCCACAAAAACAGCAGCAGCCACCGCAGTCCATAAAAGAGCTCGTTTCTCGACAGGTAAAAGCTTTTCTAAACTGTTAGCCTTAGCCTCACCCTGGTATTCACCGAGACGGGGAGCTATCACGCGTTCCGTCATCCAGGCTCCCAAGACGGTAATAAGAAATGTCGACGCGGCCATGAAGTAGAAATTTGAAGCGGGAGTAACGACGTACGCTGTCTCGATGATCCGGGCTGCCTCTTGCGTAAGCCCGGCCAGTAGAGCATCGGTAGGGCCGAGCAGCAAATTCGCGCTAAAGCCGCCGGAAACGCCGGCAAATGCAGCCGCTAGTCCGACCAGCGGATGCCTCCCAACCGCCAGGAAGATCATTGCGGAAAGCGGGATCAAAACAACGTAACCGATATCGCTGGCCATATTCGACATGACCCCGGCGAAAATAACGACCACCGTGAGAAGCCGACGAGGAGCGGACAGCACCAAAGCTCGCAAAACAGCCGAGATAAGGCCGCTTGCCTCAGCCACGGCGATTCCCATTATCCCCACAAGAACGACTCCAAGTGGAGCGAAACCCGTGAAGTTTGTGACCAAGCCGGTTAGGATCCGGTGCAATCCATCCACGCTTAACAGATTTACCGCTTTTACGGTCTCGCCGGTTCCAGGATGAACTACGGAAAGGCCGGACCAGGAAACGATGGCGGACAAGATCAAAGTTACAACGGCAAACCCAACGAAAAGAAGGGCCGGATTAGGTATAGCGTTTCCGACCTTCTCGATCCGGTTCAGTAACCGGCCAAGAAATCCGAATTCTGGCGATGATTTTGCAGCAGTCGTCATGTTTCAAATTCTCCGTTTTCAGTAGATCTCACGTAGTAATATCCAGCCCAAAGGTGTGGACGGAAATGTACGAACTTGTTGATTTAGCTAGGAGACCGCAGCGAAATCGCGACACGGGTTAATCCTTACGATAAAGTAAGGATTATAAGAAATCAAGCTTAGTGGAACGGGATCTCAATTTTGGTTAGTTGCTTAATCGGTTTTCAAGGCCATCCGACCAAGCACGCTCAAGGTCGTCAGCCGGCAGCGAAACAGCCCTGGTACCGTCGACAGAGATATCGAGTACGGAGGCACCAACCTCGCCAATAATCTGAAATGGGCAGGTTCCCACAACGGCCTTAACCTTTTCAAGCACCTCGGGAGCAAAGCTAACGACAATACGAGAAGGACTTTCGCCAAATAGAAGAGGATCGATCGCCAGGCCATTGGAGCTAATATCGACAGTAGCTCCCGTCGTATGGCGTCCGAGTGACGAAAAGCAGCTTTCCGCGATCGCGACGGCGATGCCGCCGTCCGAGCAATCGTGGGCCGAGGACAGAAGCATCTGGTCGGCGAGTCTAAGCAGCGTGTCCTGGACCAGCTTTTCGGCTTCGAGATCGATCTGCGGAACTTTGCCGTTCGCTATCAGTTCGTCGGTCGTGTAGCCGAGAATGGTTTGGCTGTATTCGCTGGCAGCGAGGTCGTCTTTTGTTTCGCCGAGGACGGCGATGATGTCGCCTTCGTTTTTGAAGCCGTGGGTGATGATCTTTCGCGTGTCATCGATCAGGCCGACCATGCCGATCGTCGGCGTCGGCAGAATTCCTTTTCCGTCCGTTTCGTTGTAGAACGAGACGTTGCCTGAAACGATCGGCGTGTCGAACGCATTACACGCGTCGGCAATGCCATCGATAACCTCAGAGAAACTCCACATCACCTCAGGCCGCTCGGGCGAAGCGAAATTAAGGCAGTTCGTGACCGCGATCGGGGTTGCCCCGACACAAACGACGTTTCGCGCAGCCTCAGCAACCGCGAGTTTTGCACCGTTTTTGGGGTCGATCGCGGTGAATTTGCCGTTCCCGTCCAAACACATCGCGATCGCGCGGCGGGTTTCCTTGACGCGAATGACCGCCGCGTCAGCTCCCGGCGTGATCACCGTGTTCGTGCGAACCATCGTGTCGTACTGCTCGTAAACCCAGCGTTTGGAGCAGATGTTGGACGACAAGAGAAGCATTTTTAATGCTTCGTTTGGGTCTTCGGTCCTTGGCGTTTGCCGGAACCCACCCGCTAACGCAGGTGGTTCTGCCTTTTGTGGCGCTGTCATCGGCCGATTGTATTTCGGAGCTTCGTCTGTCAGTGCCATGACCGGCAGATCGGCCATCAGCTCGCCATTGTGGACGATCTTGAGGCGGTCGCCTTCGACCACTCGGCCGATGGTCACGCAGTCGAGGTCCCACTTGTTAAAGATCTCGACGACCTCTTTTTCGCGACCCTTGCGGGCGACGATAAGCATTCGCTCCTGCGATTCGGAGAGCAGCATTTCGTATGCGGTCATACCGGTTTCACGCTGCGGAACGAGCGTCAGATCTAGCTCGAGGCCGTTGCCTGCACGGGCAGCCATTTCGACGGACGAACTCGTGAGCCCCGCAGCGCCCATGTCCTGGATGCCTTCGATCGCTCCGCTGCGCATGGCTTCGAGACAGGCTTCGAGAAGGAGCTTTTCAAGGAACGGATCGCCGACCTGGACCGTTGGGCGTTTTTCGAGGGCTTCCTCATCAAACTCCGCCGACGCCATCGTCGCTCCGTGAATACCGTCACGTCCGGTTTTTGCTCCTGCGTACAAAACTGGATTGCCGATACCTTCAGCCTTGCCGAAAAAGATCTGGTCTTTGCGGACGATGCCTAGAGCGAAGGCGTTCACGAGCGGATTTAGACTATACGATTCGTCAAAAACGACCTCGCCGCCGACGGTTGGCACGCCGAAGCAGTTGCCGTAATGGCCGATGCCTTCGACGCAGCCTTTGAGGATGGAGCGGTTGCGGGCTTGGACCTTTTCGTCGGATCCAGTCACCACGGCTCCCGGTTCTGACCCGAGCGGACCGAATCTAAGCGAATTCATCGCTGCGATCGGCCTTGCTCCCATTGTGAAAACGTCTCGCAGGATTCCGCCGACGCCGGTTGCGGCCCCTTGGAATGGCTCGATGAAGCTTGGGTGATTGTGCGATTCAACCTTGAACGCCACGCACCAGTCGTCGCCGATATCGACCACGCCGGCATTCTCGCCGGGCGGTACGATCACACGCGGGCCGGTGACGGGCAGACGCTTGAGATGTACGCGCGATGACTTGTAAGAACAGTGCTCTGACCACATCACACTAAAGACGCCGAGCTCCGTAATATTGGGCTCGCGGCCCATTAATTCTATGATCTTTTGGTACTCGTCAGGTTTGAGGCCGTGCTGTTCGACTATCTCGGGCGTGATACTGGTCATCGTTTATATAGAGCGAAAATGCCACCTAAAATAAACAAAAGAGTTTATGCGTTTCGGATGTTATTATCAAACCTGCACGCATAAACTCTGTGTTAATCGGACTGTGATATCAATCGTCACGGAGCCGCCGGTGCTCCAAAAGCCGCCCATTCCTCTCTCGCGGGGCCATAGATGCCGGGAACTTTGAGTCCAGCTTGACGCATCAGAACTGTCATTCGTCCTCGATGATGGGCCTGGTGAGCGATCAGATAAAAAAGCGTCATTCCGCGCGACCAAGTTTCACCGTACATGTCGTCTTCGATCAGAAGCGTTTCTGCGGTCCAGTTTTTTGAAACCTCATCACCAACCGATTTGCCGCCAATACCGTATATGCGGGCGATCTCGGCCGCACTTGTCGGGCATTCACTATCCGG
The DNA here is from genome assembly GCA_016703965.1 of Acidobacteriota bacterium. Taxonomy (NCBI): domain Bacteria; kingdom Pseudomonadati; phylum Acidobacteriota; species Acidobacteriota bacterium. Next base: position 737,510 of record JADJBB010000021.1, on the reverse strand, counting down.
GGCCGGAGCGTCGATGTTGAGGCCAACGAGCCCGAGCATTTCGTGCAGTGTTATCGCCAGATGCCACGCCAGATAGCCGAGCGTTCGCCCTTCGTCATTGACCTTCTGACCTAGCGATTCGTCGGTCAGGTTGAGCAACACCTTGCCTGTCATTTCCGCCTCGTAGTCCCAGGCAGTTCGAAAATCTTCTATTGTTCCGAACATAATATTTGCATTCTATGGCATAAGGATCTTATCGATCTCTGCCGTCACCGTCTCGTATTTAACCTTGCCCATCCGAATATACGCCGTCTCGCCCGAAGGCGCGAAAAGAATGGTTAGCGGAAGGTTACCGCTCCAGTCCTTGGCGACCATTGTGATCGCTGCGCTTTCATCAGCCGTTTTGAGTAGATAAGCCGGCATTTCGGCTTTTACCTCGGTGAGAAATTTAGGGACAAGCGTCTTGATATCGGCGAGGTCATCGAGCGAAACCGTCACAAGATCGATCTTACCTTTGTACGCGGTATCGATCTTTACGAGATCGGGAAACTCTTCGCGGCATGGGTCGCACCACGTCGCCCAAAAATTTATAAGCAACGGCTTTCCTTTCGGCTTTATCAATGCCTTGAGCCCTTCGATATCGATCTGGGTAACGTTCGGCACGGAAGCCGCGGCGTTCTTGGCAGGCGTTTTGGGCTTTTTCACTTGCGAAAAAACCGGTAAAGCGACCGTAAACATGAAGACGGCGCAGAGCGCCGTCTTTGCGAAAAAAACAAGCTTATTAGACATAAGATCTTTCTACTGAGCCGCGATCTTCTTTATCGTGCAGCCAAATGCGTTCTTGCGTGTATTTACAACCTTCTGACCGGCGAGCGATTGATCGAAAGCTGTTCTAAGGTACTGCTCTGTGATGGCCTTGCCCGAACGGTCGTTGTCGATCGCACCGTGATATAGAAGCACATTTTTGGCATCCACGTAGTATGCCTCAGGCGTCACGCTGGCTCCGAGTTTGTCGGCGAGTTTATTGCCTTTGTCGATAAGCATTGGGAACTTGAAATTCTGATCGGCGTCAGTCTTAACCCAGTTAAAATCTTCAGTCGAATTGGAATTTATCCCGATAAAAGTTATGCCTTTCGCCTTATAATCTGCGGCAACCGCGTTTATGCGTTCGATATATCCCTTTACAACCGGGCACTGTGCCGACAAGAACATCACCACCGTACCATTTTTACCCTTCAGGCTGTTAAGGCTATGCGTACCACCGTCTGTGCCGGAAAGAGTAAAGTCATCCATCGTGACTCCAACCGCGATTCCCTGTGCTCTGCCCGCGATCGCTAAAGCGAGCACTATAGTGAATAGAAAAATAACTCTTTTCATTTGAAATTCCTCCAGGTCAAAAATGATCTAAATTTAACTAAGTTTAGCAATGAATACCGCTCGGTTACAAGTTTTTCCTTTTATTACGCCAGTCCCTGTAAAACGGTTTCGCTTCCGTTTCCAACAATATTTCTTTTTTGATGCAGCAAATCCCAAATATGGCTATAATTATGCGAACAAAGTCTTTACTATCCATTGGAACTTAAGTGTTGAATTCAGGCGAAATACTCTCGCACTATAAGATCGTTTCCGCGATCGGAGCGGGCGGAATGGGCGAGGTCTATCTTGCCGAGGACTCAAAGCTCGGCCGTCAGGTCGCGCTTAAAGTTCTGCTGAGCGAGGTTTCCGGAGATAAAGATCGGGTCAATCGATTCGTTCAGGAAGCTAAGGCCGCGTCAGCTCTTAATCATCCGAATATCCTCACGGTTTTCGAGATCGGAAATTACGAGGGGTCGCAATACATCGCGACCGAGTTGATAAAGGGCTTTACGCTCCGCGACCACATAAGGAGCGAGCCGATCAGTCTGATCGCTTCACTCGACATCGCACTGCAGATAACCGCCGCACTTGGCGCGGCTCACGAAGCCGGGATCATTCATCGTGATATCAAACCGGAAAATATCATGATCCGGCAGGATGGCCTGGTGAAGGTGCTTGATTTCGGACTAGCAAAGCTTTTGCCTAACAGCGCCCAGAGCATCGAAACGACTCTGCCGCACCTCAATACAAAGCCGGGAATGATCGTCGGTACGGTCGCGTACATGTCGCCCGAACAGGCTAGGGGAAGGCCGATCGACCCGAGAAGCGACATTTTTAGCCTTGGGATCGTGCTATTTGAGATGTTCGCCGGCAAGCGGCCATTCGAAGGTGAAAGCCATCTTGATCTGATCAGTTCTATCCTTAAAGACGATCCGCCCGCACTTCGCCAGGTCGTACCTGATCTGCCGCGGCAACTCGAACGTATCGTCGATAAAACGCTTAGGAAAGACCGCGACCATAGGTATCAAAGCGTCAGAGATCTGCATATAGACATAGAAGACCTCAGAGACGAATTGAAATTTGAGGCAAAACTCAACAAGAGCGTTCATCCGACCCTCGAACGAGCGATCCACGAAACGAATCAGGACAGCCTGCTGAATACGCAAAGCAAACTACGCTCTGCTCTTACAACCAGCATCTCAAAAACCCGAAGGTTCACAGTGCTACATGCTCTGGTCTTTGTACTTTTGACGGCTTCGATCGTTGGCTCCGTCTGGTATTTCCGGCCCGCGAGCGGGTCAAATGCAATCACGGCAGTCTATAAAACTACGGAGGTCGCCAGTTGGACGAGTGCACCGGGGGAACTGTTCGGAACGGCAAGTATCTCGCCTGATGGGAAACTAGTCGCTTTCGCCTCGACGCGTTCAGGCACCAAAGGCATATGGGTAACGCAGACTAACTCAACGGATGCGATCCAGGTCACGAACGATGCGTTCCCAAATACCGATCCGATCTGGTCGCCAAAGGGCGATGAGATCGCATTTGTATCGCAGCGGCCAGGAGCGGATGGCTCACCAACCATAGGTATTTGGCGTGTTGGTGCCCTCGGCGGTACGCCGCGGTCTATCGCCGCGTTCACTGACGGCAGCAGTCAGCTTCGCCGCTGGACCTCCACCGGAAAGATCTATTACGAGCTGAACGGTGAACTCTACGCTGTCGAAATAGCCAGCGGAACCACTCAGAAGGTCACATCGTTCGGCGACAACAAGGCGAAATGGACAGACATTTCGGCCGACGAAAAAACGATCGCCTATGCGACCGGCACAGACACCGATTGGGAAATATTCTCGAGCGATCTGGCAACCAAAAAAGTGACTCAGATCGCTAAAGGAAAGGGCAAGCTCGATAAGTACATCGCGTGGCTGCCTGAGAAGGGTCAGCTTTTTTTCAGCACCACGGCGGATGAGGTCCAGCAAATGTTCGCCACGACATCGGGATCGGGAGTGAATGAACGGATCGCGACCCCGGAATCGGAAAGCAGCATCGTTGACGCCGCGCCTGACGGCCGCTCCATCATTTTGAGTTCGGCGAAAGAGGAATCAAACCTCTGGGGCGTTCCAGTTGCGGGTGGGGCTGAGAATCCAGTCTCCCGCGACCTCAATGCGAAACTCTGGCCCGATGTCTCGCCTGACGGCCAGCGAGTCGTTTTCCAATCCGTAAAGGGCCTTAGCTCAGGTAACAGGCTTCTGAGATCCAACATCGTCGTAAAGTCGCTAAAACCGGCAACCGACAGTGAGCGACCAACAACGATTGCTGAGAACGGTTTTCTTCCTGCTTGGTCGCCCGACGGCTCCGCCGTGGCATATCGCAAGATCAACGGGCAAGAACACGAACTCTATCTCGTGAACGCTAGCGGTGGCGGCGAGCGCCTGCTTGCGGCGACCGGTATTTCACGTGTTGGCTATTCGATCTCCCCATACAATCAGGTCGAGAGCCGTTACTATGATTGGGCTCCCGATAGTTCCTCGATAGCCTTTGTCCGTGAACAAGACAAGATCGCGAACCTCTATTTAGTGTCACGTCGAGATGGAGCCGAGACGAAGCTCACAAATTTTAGTGAACCTGGGGTTGTTTTAAACGCTCCGGAGTGGTCGTCGGACGGCAAGCGAATAGTATTTTCGTATCAATACAAGAACCGCGACGAAAACGGAAAAGCCAAGCGTGGATTGAAGGTCGTTGATATTTCAAGCGGGCAGATAACTCAGGTTTTTGAAACCGACCGCATCTTCCGCCTTATTGGCTGGACATCCGACGAGAATGGGGTGATTATAGTCGAACCGAGCAAAGAATTTAGTGGGCTGCCGCCCGAAACGAAAGTTATCCGAATCGCTATTTCAGGCGGTGCCGAGAGTCTGGTCACGAGTCTTAAGAACATATATTTCTATAATATTTTCCTGTCTAAAGACAGAAAGCAGCTGGCGTACGCCGCGCGCGATCAGAACCTGGACAATATCTGGGTTCTCGCGACGGCAGGAGGAACGCCGCGGAGGCTGACGAATAACAACGATTCAGGATCGTATTTCTCAAAACTCGCGTGGGTACCTGACGGTAGTTCGATCGTATTCGGTAAGCAAACGCGATTCAGCGTGCTATCGTCAATGAACTTTTCGAATTCGGAATAAGGGAGATAATTATGAAGAAATCACTTGCAAAGTTTGCTCTTTTTCTTATAGTTGCTGCCGTCATTACGACCGGTTGCAGTGCACCATCGGACCAGAACAAGAACACCGCGTCAACTAACAAGTCGAACACTCCGGTCCTGCAAACGACGCCCACCTGCGATGATGCTGAGATAACGAGTCTCCTGGAAAAGACCTATTCGTCGCCACCTTTTGCTGCCGATTCCATGTATTTTAATTACTTCTCGAAAGGCTGCGTAGTCACCCTTTACGGCGGCGTAAGCAGCGCGAGTATTCGTCAACAGGCGATCCTTGCCGCAGAGGATACCAAGGGCGTTTCCAAAGTAATAACTGACAAGTTCTACCCAAATACAACAACTACTTCGAAGCCTATTCCCGGATCTTGCGCATGTCCGGACGGTTACAAACCCTGTGGGGATATATGTATTCCAAACGGCGATCAATGCAACATAAAAGGGGAGACTTGCAAAAAGATCACGGCTACGACGGTGCCCGGTAACAAGGCTCCCTAACCTAAGGGTCGCCCAGTATTGAAATAGCTCCCTTAGGTCAAAAACACGAGGTTAAAGTATGAGGTCATTTAATTTACTCCGTTCATTACTTTCCGTTTCGGTATTTGCCATAGCTTTTTTCGCAACCGCCGGCTCGAATACTGTTCAAGCACAAACCTGTCCGAAGACCGACGAAGAGACCGTCGTCGCTATCGTCGACGCGATCAAAGCCGACAGCGTGCTCGCGCCGCAGCTTTCGCATATCGTCGTTGGGTCGGTGAACAAGTTTGTAAAGCTGCAGGGCTGGACCGATAACTCGAAGAATTACCAGCGTCTGATGGATCTCGTGCGGGACGTCGGGTGTCCTACAGCGATCAACGTAAATAGATTTGAAGAGACTCCGCCGCCCGCCGACAGCCCGCTTCGCCCGCAGCCCGGCGGATGCGGCCCTGGTACAAAGCAATGCGGTGACGTTTGCATCCCCGAGGGCGACACATGTTCTGCCAAGGGAACGAAAGCGACAGACTGACCGTTGCCTCAGATCCGCTTTGAGCCTAAACTGGTTATGTATACATAACTGGTATTTTTGTCATGAAAACTTATAGCGACATCCTCAGTCTAATCGGCAATACGCCCCTCGTGCGTATCAATAACATCACCAGAGAGCACAAGATCAAGGCTCAGGTTTACGCCAAAATGGAGAGCCTGAATCCGGGGTATTCCGTCAAGGATAGGATCGGAATCTCCATGATCGACTGGGCCGAGCGCGAAGGCGTGCTCAAGAAAGGTGGGACGATCATCGAGGCGACGTCGGGTAACACTGGCATCGGCCTGGCCCTAGTTGCAGCGGTTCGCGGATACAAATGTATTTTCGTGCTTACTGAAAAAGCCTCGACCGAAAAGGTCCGCTATCTTAAAGGTTTAGGTGCCGACATCGTGGTGTGTCCGGCCGCGGCAAAGCCCGGAACGCCCGACCATTACGTGGCGACGGCGAAACGGATCTCCGAGGAAACCCCGAATTCCTTCTATCCGGACCAGTACAATCATCCTGAGAATCCGGCAGCCCATTACCGCACGACCGGACCTGAGATCTGGAACGATACTGACGGCAAGATAACGCATTTTGTCGCAAGCATCGGTACCGGAGGCACCATCAGCGGCACGGCCCGTTATCTTAAGGAGATGAACCCGAATATCAAGGTCATCGGCGCTGACCCGTACGGTTCGATCTTTAAGACGTATAAAGAATCCGGTTTCGTTCCCGAAGCAACTCCCTATTTAGTAGAGGGGATCGGGCAAAATTTGCCGGTTGGAAACGCCGACGTCGGGATCATCGATGAGATCATCAATATCACCGACCGCGAGTCCTTCAACTCCGCACGAGAAATGGCTCGCCGCGAAGGTATTTTTAGCGGTGGATCAGCGGGAACGATCTTCGCTGCCGCTCTAAAAGTCGCTAAGGATCTTAGCGAGGACGATATCCTGGTATTCATCGTCTGCGATACGGGTGAGCATTATCTATCTAAGTTCTACTCAGACGAGTGGATGAAGGAAAAACTGATGCTAGAGCCGCAGCGGATCACTGCGGGATTGATCGCAGAAACCAAGAACTCGGGTTCGCCGCCGGTCCTTATTTCAGTCTCACCAGATCAGACTCTAAGCTCCGCTCTGAGCCTGATGAGCGAGAATGGAGTGACCCAAATGCCGGTTTTGGAAGAGCATAGATCAGTCGGCAGCATTCGCGAAAGCCACGTACTCGCCAAGCTTCTCGAAAACCGTGAACTGCTCGACGGCAAGGTCGGCGATGTCATGGACGAGAGTTTTCCGGTCCTCGAGGCCGACGCAAGCCTGGTTCAGATCAAGGCGAAACTAAAAAAATATCCGGCAGTTTTGATCGAAGATTTTAAGCGAATTACTGCTATAATCACTCGGTCTGACGTTTTGGATATTCAAAAATAAGCGGGTTTGTGCTGTTGGGCTAGAACGATGAGCAACGGATCCAATTCAAACAACGGCGAATGGCAAATGCCAGATCCGATATTTCGGTCCTCTGCGGGAAAGACGCCGAAGTCTGCCAAGAAGTACGTAGACCCTGATGATATCGATACGGAAGCTCCGGAGTTTTCTGAAGCAGATACGGATGAATTTGATACTGAGCCTATCGATCAGGAAGAGATAGATACGGAAACGCCAGACGCTGAAGCCGAAGAAGAAACGAGAGAATACCCGGTCGCGCCTGTTGACGATGAACTCGCTAGCCCAACCGTTCGGACCTCCGAAAAGCAAACGAAATCAGCCGGCGGATGTGCAAAAAGCATGTTGATGTTGGTCGGCTTCACGACGTTTGCGGTTCTAATGGTCGTTGCGATCTTGATTTACTATCTATTCTATTACACGCCTGCAAACACGACGTTCTAGCTATTCTTCACGCTTTCCGTGCGTAACTGTAGTCTTCCATTTCCCGCCGACCCAGGTTTTTGTAGTGATCGTGGTCATTCGGTCGTCCGAGGCGGTCGCGTCTTCTTCGACCGAGCGTATCTTAAACGGCTTGTTGTTGACCACGATAAATTCCTCGGCAATGTGATAGCAGCAACCGCTTTTATCGAGCGTGCTCAAGCGTTTCCGTTTCTTATCGACCTCGAACATTCCGAGATGCTCACCGAGAGCTGAAAACTCCTTGCTGTAAACAAACTTCCCCGCCGCCCGCGATGACAAGTAAACATTGTATGAAGGCCCGCCGTATGAACCGTTTGCCCCGTTGCAGATTGCCACGTCTTCCATGCCGTCAAAATTGAAGTCACCAACATTTACAACGCTCTGGTCGTCATAAAGCAGTGAAATATTGGTCAGCGGCTGTCCCGCCTGAGAAAGTTGGATCTGCGTATCGTCTAGTTCGATGACCTGATAAGGTTTCGACCCGTTCTTCTTGAAAAACGAGAACGACGCTTTGCCGGTGCAATAACCGTCATCACATTTCTCGACCTTTACCTTGATATCGAAATATTTCGAGGCGTTCTTCACGTCGAACGTCGTTTGAACGAACGCCGACGTACTAAACACGAGAACAAGTGCGACCACCAATCCCTTCATAATCTAGGTTTACTACAACTGTCGTAACTGGCGACTTAAACTACGGATGCGTCATGTCTTCAGCCTTGACGAGTTCATCAAAACGTTCAGCGGTCAGAAGCTCAAGTTGGACGGCAGACTCTTTGAGAGAGATGCCTTTCTTGTGAGCATTTTTGGCAAGTTTGGCCGCGTTGTCATAGCCGATATGCTGATTGAGCGCCGTCACGAGCATAAGCGAATCTCTAAGGTAGTGGTCGATCTGCTCGCGATTCAGCTCGATGCCCTTTATGCAGTAATCAACAAATCCGTGGCAAGCGTCGTGTATCAGCCTGACGGAATGCAGGAAATTGTGGATCATCACGGGCTTAAAAACATTGAGTTCAAAATTCCCCTGTGAACCCGCAAATCCGATAGCAGCATCATTTCCAAACACCTGAACGGCGACCATCGTCATCGCCTCGCTCTGCGTCGGATTGACCTTGCCTGGCATGATCGAACTTCCGGGCTCGTTCTCCGGCAGCGAGATCTCGCCGATGCCGCAACGCGGGCCGGACGCGAGCCAACGGATGTCGTTCGCGATCTTCATCAGCGAACCGGCGAGAGTTTTCAACCCGCCCGAAGCAAACACGACCTCGTCGTGTGCCGACAAAGCAGCAAATTTGTCAGGATGCGATTTGAACGGCAGACCTGTAAGTTCGGCGATCTTTGCCGCTGCGCGTTCTGCGAATTCCGGATGAGCATTCAGCCCCGTTCCGACCGCCGTTCCGCCGATCGCGAGATCCATCAGGCCGGGCAAAACCATCCCGAGCCGTTCGATGTCGCGCTTGACAAGATTTGCCCAACCGCCGAATTCCTGGCTGACCGTCACCGGCGTCGCGTCCTGCAGATGCGTTCGACCGATCTTAACGACGCCCTCGAATTCATGTGCTTTTGCCTCGATCGCGTCCTGAACCTTTTGAACCTCAGGGATCAATGCAGTCAGACGTTCCGCTGCCGCGATGTACATCGCCGTTGGGAAGGTATCATTCGACGATTGCGATTTGTTCACGTCGTCATTCGGATGTACCGGCTTTTTCGAGCCCATCACGCCGCCGGCGATCTCGATCGCGCGGTTCGAGATGACCTCGTTGGCGTTCATGTTCGTCTGCGTTCCCGAACCTGTCTGCCAAACCCGAAGCGGAAAATGCGCGTCGAGCTTACCCTCGATCACCTCGTCCGCGGCCTGAATAATGAGAGCGAGCTTGTCATCGGGCAATTTCCCGAGGTCGTTGTTCACGATCGCGGCGGCTTTTTTCAGAATTCCGAGAGCCCTGATCACCTCACGCGGCATGACATCGAACCCGATATCGAAATGCTTCAGCGACCGCTGCGTCTGAGCTCCCCAATACGCCGAATTCGGCACCTCGATCTCACCCATCGAGTCAGTCTCAATACGTGTTCCAACTGCTTTTTCTGTTGCTTCTGACATAAATTTGATTTCGAGACACAACCTGATTTTATATCAGTTTTGTGAATGAAAAAAGATGATCGGACGTCAAAACCGAAGAATACATACTTGAATCCTTTTACTAATACTAAATGACGCCGATATCCGTAAGGCAGCGTTTGATACGTTCGAACGAAAGGCCGATATTGTTATCGAGTCCGACCGAAAACCGCACAAGCCCCTCGCTCAGGCCCATCGCTTCGCGTTCCTCGATCGGTATTTCAGAGGATGTGCTGTGCCCGGGAGCGCTGAAAAGGGTCTTAAAATACCCGAGGCTCACGGCGAGATATCCGACCTTTTCCTGCTGCATTCGGGTCATTAGATCGTTTGCACTGCCAAGCGTGCCTACATCAACAGCAAGCATTCCGCCATAACCGTATCCGGGATTCATTAGGCGTGTCAGAAGCTCATGCTGCGGATGTTCCGGCAAACCCGGGTAATAGACATTCAGGCCGAGAGCCCGCAGACTTTCTGCCAGGAACATCGCGTTCACACTATGCTGGCGCATGCGCAAATGCAGCGAATGCATGTTTTTTAAGATGCTCGCCGCCCTGGTGCTGTCGAGAACGGCGCCCAGCAGCATGGAAGCTCCCGAATTGATATCCGTTAACCGATGAATAAACTCATCGCTCGCGCAGACTGCACCGGCGACACAGTCACTAGTACCGTTGATGTATTTCGTCAGGCTGTGGACGACGACATCCGCCCCGTGCCGTATCGGCGAAAGTATCATCGGGCTAAAGGTGTTATCGACCACGAGTTTAATGCCGTGCTTCTTACAAAGTGCCGACAGAGAAGGGATATCAGCCACCTCGAGCAGCGGGTTGCTCATCGATTCGCAATAGATCACCCTGGTCTTGTCGGTTATGAGTGAGCGAACCTTTTCGAGGTCAGCGAGATCGGTGAAATGGGTCGTAATACGGAATCGGGGAAGGAAATTCTTGAATAACGCGTAGGTTCCGCCGTATATCGTTCTGGATGAGATGATCTCGTCACCGCTGTCGCATAATTGCACGATAGTGGACGAGATCGCAGCCATTCCGGAGGCCTTTGCCTGTGCCGATTCGCTGTCTTCCATCCGGGCAAGTGCGTCGGAGAGAAACTTGTTCGTCGGGTTCCAGTGCCGCGAATACAGAAAACACCCTTCGATCTCATGGTCGAAAAGCTCTTCCATGCGGTCCGGGGTCATGAAAGTAAAAGTAGACGAATCGGTGATCGACGGGTTTACGTCACCAAACTCACCAAACACCAGAAAATCTTGTATTGCGTTGCTGGGGTCAAAGTTTGTACTCATATGATCGTCCTGAAAGGGTGAATTCTGACTTTGTCGCCGGCCTATAATCCCGCCAGAAACTACTTCTCATGGTTTTTTCCGGCTGCGCACCAGACCTTTTACGAACTGACAAACAGGTAAAATATTTCCAACGTCTATTTTGGCGGCGGTATATTGTGAGGCGGCCTTGTCTCCATCGGCAAGCCGGCGGCCTGCCATGCTACCGTTCCGCCGGTGACGTTGAGGACGTTATTAAATCCTGCATCCTTCAGAATTTCAGCCGCCTTCTTTGACCGGTTTCCTGTCTGACAGATCAGGTACACTGGCTCGTTTTTTTCGAGTTTGTCGAAACTGGCGGTAAGCGTATCGAGTGGGATATTTTCGGCTCGAGCGGCGTGACCGCCCCCATATTCCTCAGAGGTCCTAACATCAATGAACTGCGAGTAAGCCTTCGAAACAGCGGTTTGAGCGGCGGCCGGCGAGATCTCTTTTATTTCGGTCGCGACATTTGGAACGCCGGAATCAGTATTTTTTGTCGAGGCTTTGTCACAGCCCGTAACGAAAAGTATGGCAAAAGTAATAACTAGTAAGTACTTCATAAGCTCTCCTACTTAGAGTTGGCGCAGGCGGTCGCCGAGATCTTTGTTTCGAGTCCAGCCTCGATCCACGCGGCGGTTCCGCCGGTTACGTTAAATATTTTTCGAAACCCGGCATTTTCCAAAATGCTTGTCCCGAGACTTGAACGATATCCGCCCTGGCAGATCACGTAAGTCGGTGTGTTCGGATCGAGTTTGTCAAAATCCACCGCCAGCCGGTCAAGCGGTATATTAATGGTCCTGTCAGCATGCCCGGCGGCGTGCTCGGCCGGGCGGCGGACGTCGACGAATTGGAGATATTTCTCGGTTTGCGTCAGTTCGCTGACCTCGTTTACCGACACTTGTTCGATGCTTTTCGTCTCGCCTTTGTAATTGTGGAGCAGGATGAAGCCGGTCACCGTTTCATGCCCGACGCGGGCGAGCCGCGTGCAGGCCTCATCGACCTGAGTTTCGTTGTCGGCAACGATCGCGATCGGCGTTCCGATCGGCACGAGCGTTCCGGCCCACGACGCAAATTGGCCGCCGAGGCCTATATTTATAGAATTCGGGATGTGCTTTTCGCCGTATTCGAGATTCTGCCGAATGTCGATCACGACACCGTCAAAAGCCTGTATTTCCTCGGTTGAAAATTCTTGCGGTTTCGCCAGATCCGTCAGCGGAGCTGAACCTTCGAGATTTTTAGCTGCACTTTTTGGAAAATACGCGGGAACCTCCGGTTGGTCGGCGGCGACGATCTTTACGAACTGCTCTTTCGTCATCGGCTGCAAAGCGTAGTTGAACTTGCGCTGATTGCCGAGGGTCGACCATGTTTCTTTCGAGAGCGATTTGCCGCAAAGGCTTCCGGCTCCGTGGGCCGGATAGACCTCGGTTTCGTCCGGTAACGTCAGGATCTTTTCGTGGAGCGAATCATAGAGCATCCCGCCCATCTGCTCCGCCGTAAAGCCCTTCGATCCGATCAGATCAGGGCGGCCCACATCGCCGATAAAGAGCGTATCGCCGGTAAACATCTTCTGCGGTGCGGACGGATCTTCGGTGTCGGTCGCGACGATCGTTATACCTTCCGGCGTATGGCCGGGCGTCTCAAGGAATTTCAGAGCGATAGCTCCGACATGCAATTCATCACCATCGCTGACCTTATGGGTTGGAAATTGCGTATTCGCCCGCTGACCATAAACGATCTCTGCTCCGGTCTTCGCCGCAAGTTCGACGTGTCCGCTTACAAAATCAGCGTGCGAATGCGTCTCGATTATATATTTGATCTGTTGGCCGTGTGACGCGGCTTCTTCAATATACTGCTGCACGTCACGCTGTGGATCGATGATCGCGGCTTCCGTGCCGGAGCCAATATAGTAAGAAGCGTGCGAGAGACAACCTAAATAAAATTGCTTAAAATACATAACTCTTTCTCCAATATTCCTATCTTATCAATTCTAAAAGATTACAGAGTAGTTTTTGACCACCAGAAAAGCGGCCACTCCCAAAACGAGGACTGCGAACATACTCTGCAGACGAGCGGCCGGGATCCGATGCGACAGCATCGTGCCGACGAACGCTCCGCCAACCGCTAGAGCCATCACTTCTATAGTGATCGTCCAATCAAAAACGCTCTGACTCATATGGCCGATAAGTCCCGCGGCGCAATTCAGGAAAATAACGAACAGCGATGTTCCTATCGCCTTTTTCATATCCAGCCCGCCGAAAAAAACCAGTGCCGGGACGATCAAAAATCCGCCGCCAACCCCGAGAAACCCGGTCAATACGCCGACGCCCAATCCGGCAAAGATCCCCTGAAATGGATGCGCCTTATGCGGTTTGTCGCTGATCGCGTGATTTCGCCGCCAAATCATCGATATGGCTACGACAAACATCAAGAGTCCAAAGATCAAGAGCAAAACCTCCGCTGAAACAAGCTTTGTTAAAGGCGAACCGATGAACGCTCCGACAATTCCCGAGAGACCGAATAGCAGCCCGCTTGAAAGGTCTACGTTATCCCTCCGCCAATGCAGATACGAGCCAAGGATACTCGTCGCGCCCACCACGGCAAGCGACATTCCAACCGCCTCATGCGGGCCGACACCAAGAAGGTAAACCAGTATCGGAACCGTCAAGATCGATCCGCCACCGCCTATCAGGCCGAGCGACAAGCCGATGACCGCGCTCAATATTAATCCAATGATAAATAATGCAGACATTCTAATTCCTATTTCGCCTGGGCTGGAGCTTCACACGCAGCAGGAGCCCTGTTCCATGGCATTCTCGCGAGGATCATTCCCATAGCGCATGTATCCGTGGCTGCCGAGAACATCAGGCCGGCTCCAACGAGAGCCGAAACGACGATCACGTACGGCGAAAGGAAAACACTCAGAAGAATACCCGCCACCACAAATAGACCCGCAGCAAATCGCACTTGACGTTCTAGCGACCATACCGTCGATCCGCCCTTTACGATAGGCAGGTTTGCTCCCGACCAGGCCGTCATACCACCCTGTATGACATGAATGTCCGTAAACCCCTTCTTCATCAACCTTTCGGCGGCTTGGTTGGCTCGATTGCCGGAACGGCACATCAGATAGACCGGTTTCGTATGATCGATCTCCGCCTCATGCTTCTCAAAATTTGAGAGCGGCATGAACTGAGCATCGGCGATCCGCTCGCTGTTGAACTCCGAAAACTCGCGTACATCTATCACTTGGCATTCGCCGCCGGTGTCCAAGAGCTCATTTATTTCCTGTACAGTGGCCTGTTTGATCATTATTGTTGAAATTCCTCGTATTAAGTAATATACTCACTTCATATATGAGCATATAACTATATCGTTATATTGTCAAAAGAAAAAATGAAGGATCATCAAAAAATGAAAGGTGAAACGGTAGGGTTGGTGGCCGCTAGATTTAAGGTTCTCGCCGAACCCATTCGCCTCGAGATACTACAATATCTGGAAAACGGTGAGGCGAGCGTGACAGATGTCACGAAAGCTGTAGAGTCGACCCAACCGAACGTGAGCAAACACTTAAGGATCCTACAGAACGAGGGCCTTGTTGCGAAACGCCAGCAAGGAAACACGGTATATTATAGGATCGCGGATGAATCCATTTTTGAGCTTTGCGATCTGGTTTGCTGCAGTTTGAAAGAGCGATTTTTGGCAAGAAGTTCGATTTTCGGCTGAATATTTTATCCATTGCGAACATATTCGATAATGAATCGCGGCGGCTCACCTTCCTCCCCCGGCATTTCGACAAAATCAGTTTGTGTCAACCCGTTGTGTTTGAAACGCGAAAGATCTCTGCGCGACATCGGCCACGGAAGAATATCTGGCTCGACGTCGTCTTCGCGGCCGCGCGTGACAACAACTAGTTTTCCGTTTTGCGCAACAAATCCCGCGATCGCATCGACCACCTGCGGCCGCATTTCGAGCGGCAGCGGCTGGATGGTGTAGATCTCCAGCACAAATTCAAAAGCCCCGAGCCAGCCGCGAAATGGCTCGAACAGATCGCATGTTTCGAAAACGATATCAGTGTCGCCGTGCAGCTTTTTCGCCCACTCGATCGCGGTCGGCGAGATGTCGAAGGCCGTCACCTTGAATCCCAGATCGAGCAAATATCGGGCATCGTCGCCCAGCCCGCAGCCGACGACCAACGCCGTTCTTCCATTGCCCGCTAACGCGGTCGATTCAGCCCACGCTCTGAAATACTTGTTCGGCGTCAGATCTGCCCACGGGATCAGATCGTTATTCCCAGCTGATTCCTTGTAAAGAGCCTCAAACCAGCCGGTCACATCGCCGCGTTTTGCAAATTCTTCCTGTAACTCCCGCGTTCTCGCACGCGGATCGGGCACGAGCTCATCTTCAGAATTCATACAAACCTCTATTGATACTTTACGCCTCGAGTTCACGCCTTTCTACCTGAGAGGCTTTATACGCCGGAAAGGAGTAAGAATTATGCGAGATATCATCACGAAAATCCTACTGATCATGTCGCTGGCCTTAACAACGATCTTTCCGCAGGAGATCTATGGGGCGACGGTCGAAAAACGCGTTTTGTTTCCGAAAGGAAAAGGCAAGATGACCTTTCGAGGCAAGCTGCCGCGTGAGTTCGATTACGATGCGTACGTTTTCTCGGCTAAAAAGGGACGCTATATCACCGTAAAACTGATCACAGCCGACAGCGACGCTTACGTAGCAGTGTATGAAACAAAAACCCTCGGCCCGGACGAGGACGCGATCTTGCCAAACGACAAGCGTTCCATCGAATGGACCGGCCAGCTTCCCGTGGGCGGCGAATACAGCGTTCAGGTCTACGACGCGTCCGAAAACACCATGAGCAGAGCCGCTTATACCATTGAGATAACGCTGAACTGAAACGAGAGCCTGATGCGGCGGTGACAAGCGCGATCACTTCTGTCATGAACGCATCCCATCTTGGTCCGATCTCCGCGGCATTTCGGGCCCATCTCGGCACCCATCTCAAAATATCGGCAGCTAAGGCTTCATCTGACCGAAACGGATCGAAAATGGGCATTTTGGAGGCAGAAAACACATTCGACCAATCCAGCATTTACCTCTACCAATCCGGGGAATTTTGACACGAATGTGGTGATCTACCTCTACCAATTCGATGACGTTTTCGGCTGTCGCGGACGGTAAGGGCATCGCTGGAAGTGGCTGTTTATCGAGGGTAGGGCGTCGATTCACAAAAAAGTGTGAATCGATTCACACTTTTTCGGTCGGATTTTTGGTAAAAATTCGCGAAAACTAAAAATTACAAAAAAGTTCACGCGAATCTCACGATGCTCGAGACCAAAATTAACATCCGAAAACGAGTAATTTTACTCAGTTGGTGAGCCTGATTCCTCCCAAGCGTGCCAGCCGCCGGTCATCGACCAGACGTTCGTATAGCCCATTTTTTGCAAATTATCGGTCGCAAGTGCTGAGCGAAAGCCGCCGCCGCAGTAGAGGATGATCTCGGCATCCTTGTCGGGGATCGTCTGAACGATATCGCGTTCGATGACGCCGCGGCCCATGTGTCTCGCACCGGTAGCGTGGGCCGAGGCGTACTCATTGTCCTCGCGAACGTCTATCAGAGTCGCCCCATTCGCCACGCGTTCCTTCGTTTCGTCCACCGAAATCTCGCGCACGTTCGGCATAACGTCATTTACCAGTATTAAGAATTCATTTGAGTGTTCCATAGATTTCCTATAAGATTACCGCAATTTCCACGACAACTGACCGTTCAGACAACATAGTTTTTAACGAAACTAGATTTTTAGATCATAGGAGAAGATTACATGAAGAATATTTCACTATTTTTGGTTGTACTATTTTGCATCGGCCTCACAGGCTGCAGCAAAGACGCGGAGATAAATGCGTTTATCACAGACTTTGACGCCGCGACGAAAGAGATCGTCGCCAAGATCGATGCCAACCCCACGGCTGCCGGGATGGACGAAGCCCAAAAGGCGTTTGATGGGAAAAAAGCGAGCCTGAAGGCAAAGTTTGACGGCATTAAAGGTGCTATGGGATTTCAGGTGAGCGCGGACACGAAGAAAAAGCTCGAGGAGAGCATGGCGAACAGCGGGAAAGCCCTGCTCGACGTTTCGATGAAAAACGCAATGAAA